>NZ_VANP01000018.1:0-135272 GCF_005864065.1 Microbispora triticiradicis
CTCCGGACAGGAAGCCCCCGTCCTCGCCCTGGCCGAACGGCTGGCCGAGCAGGGGCGGAAGACGCGCCGGTTGCGGGTCTCCCACGCCTTCCACTCCCACCTGATGGAGCCGATGCTCGCCGACTTCCACACCGTGGCGGAGTCCCTGACCTACGAGCGGCCCTCGATCCCGATCGTGTCCACCGTCACCGGCTCGCCGGCCGACACCGAGTTCGGCACCGCCGAGTACTGGGTGGACCAGGTGCGGGGCGCGGTGCGGTTCGCCGACGCCGTCAGCACCCTGGCTGCCCAGGGGGTGACCCGGTTCGTGGAGTTGGGCCCGGACGCGGTGCTGACCGCGATGGCCCAGCAGACCCTCGACGAGGCCGACACCACCGTCTTCACCGCCACCATGCGGGGCGGACGGCCCGAGCCCGGCACGGTCGTCGCCGCGCTCGGTCAGCTGCACACCGCCGGCGTCCCGGTCGACTGGCAGGCCTTCTACGCCGAGACCGGCGCCACCCGCGTTGACCTGCCCACCTACGCCTTCCAGCGCGAGTTCTACTGGCTCGAACACGAGCAGGAGGGCGTGGACGCGGCGGCCATGGGCCTGGAGCGCGTCGAGCACCCGCTGCTCGGCGCCGCGATCCCGGCCCCCGACTCGGACGGGATGTCGTTCACCGGCCGGCTGTCGGTCCGTACGCATCCCTGGCTGGCCGACCACCAGGTGCTGGACAACGTGCTCTTCCCCGGCACGGGCTTCGTGGAGCTGGCGGTCGCGGCGGGAGGCCAGGTCGGCTGCGCCGTCCTGGAGGAGCTCACCCTCGCGGCGCCGCTGCTGCTGCCCGAGGGTGATCCCGGCTCACGTGATCGCGGGATGCAGGTGCAGGTCGTGGTCGGCGCCGCCGACGACACCGACCGCCGTACGGTCGCGGTCTACTCCCGCAGGGAGAACGCCCCGGCGGACGAGCCCTGGACGCTGCACGCCGAAGGCACCCTCACCGCTTCCGCGCCCACCGCGTCCACGGGCCACCTGCAGTGGCCCCCGGCCGACGCCACCCCGGTGGATGTGAGCGACGCGTACGACATCCTGCACGAACGCGGTTACGGCTACGGCCCGACGTTCCAGGGCCTGAAGACGGCGTGGCGGCGCGGCGCGGAGATCTTCACCGAGGTGGAGCTTCCGGCTCAGGCGAGGGAGGACGCCGCCGCGTTCGGCGTGCACCCGGCGCTGCTGGACGCCGCGCTGCACGGGCTGGGTCTCGTGCCTCCGGACGGCGCGGCCGATCGGGAGCAGGCGCTGCTGCCCTTCGCCTGGCGCGGGGTCGCGCTGCACGCGGCCGGAGCCGACGCGCTGCGCGTGCGGCTGACCTGGCTGAGCGACACCTCGCTGTCCATGGAGATCACCGACCGGTACGGCGTGCCCGTGGCGTCGGTCGAGTCCCTGACCCTGCGCGCGACCTCGACCGAGCAGCTTCGGGCGGCGGAACCGGGCCCGGGCGACTCGCTCTTCCAGCTGTCCTGGACGCCGATCGCCGGCGCCCCGGCGGCGCTGCCCGTGTCGTGGGCGGCCTGGGCCGATCTGGCCGACGACGCCGTGCCTCCGGAGGTGGTCGTGCTGGACGCCGGCCACGGCCGCGACGCGGCGGCGGTGCGGGCCGCGACGCACCGGGCGCTCGCCGTACTTCAGGCCTGGGCGGCCGACTCCCGGTTCGCCGGTTCCACGCTGGCCGTGACCACGCGGGGCGCCGTACCGCTGCCGGGAGAGGACTCCGTCGATCTCGCGGGCGCCGCGGTCTGGGGACTGGTGCGGTCCGCGCAGTCGGAGAACCTGGGCCGGATCCTGCTGCTGGACACCGACGACTCGGTGGACCTCGCGACGGTTCTGGCGACGGACGAGCCGCAGGTCGTCGTGCGCGACGGCGCGATGCACGCGGCGAGGCTCGCCCGGTTGCCGGCCGCCGCCGAGGACGACACGCCCGCCGGGTCCTTCGGGCCGGACGACACCGTCCTGGTCACCGGCGCGACCGGCACACTGGGGCGGCTCGTCTCCCGGCACCTGGTCACCCGGTACGGCGTGCCGCGGCTGCTGCTGACCAGCCGCCGAGGGCTCGCCGCCCCGGGGGCCGCCGAGCTACGCGACGAACTGGCCGCGCTGGGCGCCGACGTGACGGTCGCCGCCTGCGACACCGCTGACCGCGCCGCGCTCGCCGAGCTCCTGTCGGCGGTGGACGTCACCGGCGTCGTGCACATCGCCGGTGTGCTCGACGACGGCGTGATCTCCTCGCTCACCCCCGAGCGCGTGGACCACGTGCTGCGCGCCAAGGTCGACGCCGCGCTGAACCTGCACGAACTCACCGCGGGCCGGAACCTGTCGGCGTTCGTGCTGTTCTCCTCGGCCGCCGGCGTGTTCGGCAACCCCGGTCAGGGCAGCTACGCCGCCGCGAACGCCTTCCTGGACGCGCTGGCGCTCAACCGCCGGGCCGCCGGTCTGACCGCGCAGTCACAGGCCTGGGGCCTGTGGGACGACGAGGGCGGCATCGGCGGGGGGCTGACCGACGCCGACCGGCAGCGGCTCAGCCGTACCGGTGTGGAACCGCTGACGGAGGAGCAGGGCCTCGCGCTGTTCGACCTGGCCTGCGCCGGGGACGCGGCCACGGTGGTGCCGATCCGGCTCGACCTGGCCGCGGTCGCGGCCGGCAACGAGCCGCCGGCCCTGCTGCGCGGCCTCGTACGCCGACCGGCCCGGCGCGGCACGGGGAACGCGTCGGCCGCCGCCGCCCTGCGGAGCAGCCTGGCCGGTCTGTCCGAGACCGAACGCCAGGCGGCGCTGCTGGACATCGTGCGCACCCAGGCCGCTCTGGTGCTGGGGCACAGCGGCTCGCAGGCCATCGAGCCGGACCGCGCGTTCGGCGAGCTGGGCTTCGACTCGCTGTCGGCCGTCGAGTTCCGCAACGGACTGAACACGGTCACCGGGCTGCGCCTGCCGGCGACGCTGGTCTTCGACTACCCGAACGCGCTCGTGCTCGCCGCCCACCTCGACCGAGAGCTGGCGACCGATGCGGACGGTCAGAACGGCTCGGCGGACACAGAGGAACGGGTCCGCCGGATCCTGAGTGCGATTCCCCTGAGCAGGCTGCGCGACGCGGGCCTGCTGGACACCCTGCTGGAACTCGGCGGAGCCCGCGCCGAGTCCGCCGAATCGGCCGCCGATTCGGCACCCGCGGCGTCCATTGACGAAATGGACGCCGAGAGTCTGATCAATATGGCGTTCCAGGGCCTGGAATTCGACGATATGACGCAGGAATTGTGAGGTTGGCGATGAGTGACTCCGACGTCAAGCTGGTCGAGGCGCTACGGGCCTCGCTGAAGGAGACGGAACGGCTCCGCGGCGAGCACCGCAAAATCATCGCCGCCCAGCATGAGCCGATCGCCATCATCGGAATGGCGTGCCGGTATCCGGGTGGGGTGTCCTCGCCGGAGGATTTGTGGCGGCTGGTGTCCGATGGTGTGGACGCGATTTCGGATTGGCCGGCTGATCGTGGCTGGGATGTTGAGGGGTTGTTCGATCCGAGTGGGGAGCGGCCGAACACCAGTTATGTGAAGTCGGGTGGGTTCCTGCACGAGGCGGCGGAGTTCGACGCCGGGTTCTTCGGGATCTCGCCGAACGAGGCTCTGGTGATGGATCCGCAGCAGCGGTTGCTGCTGGAGACCTCCTGGGAGGCGATGGAGCGGGCCGGGATCGACCCTGGCTCGCTGCGGGGCTCGGCGACCGGGGTGTTCGCCGGGATGATGTACCACGACTACGCCGCCAATGCGAACACCGGGTCGATCGCCTCGGGCCGGGTGTCGTACGTCTTCGGGTTCGAGGGCCCGTCGGTCACGGTCGACACCGCCTGCTCCTCCTCCCTGGTAGCCCTGCACCTGGCCGGGCAGGCGCTCCGGTCCGGTGAGTGCTCGCTGGCGCTGGTCGGTGGTGTGGCGGTGATGGCCACGCCGGAGGCGATCATCGAGTTCTCCCGCCAGCGCGGACTGTCGCCCGATGGGCGGTGCCGGTCGTTCGCGGCCGGTGCCAACGGTACGGCGTGGGCTGAGGGCTGTGGTGTGCTGCTGGTGGAGCGGTTGTCGGACGCCCGGCGGCTCGGGCACCGGGTGCTCGCGGTGGTGCGGGGTACGGCGGTGAACCAGGACGGCGCGTCCAACGGTCTGACGGCGCCGAACGGTCCGTCGCAGGAGCGGGTGATCCGCCAGGCGCTGGCCAACGCGCGGTTGTCGGTGCAGGACGTCGACGTGGTCGAGGGTCACGGCACCGGTACCACTCTCGGCGACCCGATCGAGGCGCAGGCGGTGCTGGCCACCTACGGCCAGGACCGCCCGGAGGACCGGCCCCTGTGGCTCGGATCCTTCAAGTCCAACATCGGTCACGCCCAGGCGGCGGCCGGTGTCGGCGGCATCATCAAGATGGTGCAGGCGATCCGGCACGGGGTGCTGCCCAAGACCCTGCACGTGGACGAGCCGTCCCCGCACATCGAGTGGTCGGCCGGCCAGGTCCAGCTGCTGACCGAGGCGATGCCGTGGCCGGAGGTGGACCGTCCGCGTCGTGCGGGTGTGTCGTCGTTCGGGATCAGCGGCACCAACGCCCACGTCATCATCGAGCAGGCCCCCGCCGACCTCACCCCCACCGAGGCCCCCGCTCCCGCCGGCGTGGTCCCGGGTGAGGGGGAGGACCAGACCGGTGCCCCGGTGGCGTGGGTGCTGTCGGGCAAGACGCCGGACGCGCTGGCCGGGCAGGCGGCCCGGGTGCTGTCCTTCGTGCAGGAGCACCCCGGCCTGAACGTGGCCGACATCGGCTACTCGCTGGCGACGACGCGGACCTCCTTCGAGCGGCGGGCGGTGGTGACCGGTGGCGACCGCGCCACCCTGCTGGCGAGGCTCGCCGCGGTGGCCGAGACCCGCACCGCACCCGGGGTGGTGCAGGGCATCGCCCGCTCCGGTGGCAAGGTCGGCATGCTGTTCACCGGTCAGGGCGCCCAGCGGCTCGGCATGGGCCGCGAACTGCACGCGACGTTCCCGGTGTTCGCGCAGGCCTTCGACGCCGTGGTGGACGAGCTGGACGCGCATCTGGACCGGCCGCTGCGTGAGGTGATCTGGGGCGAGGACCCCGGCCTCGCCGACCAGACCGCGTACGCGCAGGCCGGGCTCTTCGCCGTCGAGGTGGCGCTGTTCCGCCTCCTGGAGTCGTGGGGGGTGCGGCCGGACTACCTGGCCGGTCACTCCGTCGGCGAGCTGGCCGCCGCGCACGTCGCCGGGATGCTGTCGCTCGCCGACGCGTGCCGCCTGGTCGCGGCGCGGGGCCGGTTGATGCAGGCCCTTCCGGCCGGTGGGGCGATGGTCGCCATCCAGGCCACCGAGGACGAGGTGACCCCCCTCCTGACCGACGGGGTGGACATCGCCGCCGTCAACGGCCCGAGCGCGCTGGTGATTTCCGGGCAGGAAGGCCCTGTGCTGGCCCTGGCCGCCCAGTTCGCCGGCCGGGGACGCAAGACCCGCCCGCTGCGGGTCTCCCACGCCTTCCACTCCCACATGATGGACCCGATGCTGGCCGACTTCGCCGAGGTGGCCGGCACGGTGTCGTTCGACGCGCCGCGGATCCCGATCGTGTCCACCGTCACGGGCGGTCTCGCCGCCGAGGAGCTGGGCACCGCGCGGTACTGGGTGGACCAGGTGCGGGGTGCGGTGCGGTTCGCCGACGCGGTGACCACCCTGGCCGGCCAGGGCGTGACCCGGTTCGTCGAGCTGGGCCCGGACGCGGTGCTGACCGCGATGGCCCAGCAGACCCTCGACGAGGCCGACACCGCCGTCTTCACCGCCACCATGCGGGCAGAGCGTCCCGAGCCCGGCACGGTCGTCGCCGCGCTCGGTCAGCTGCACACCGCCGGCGTCCCGGTCGACTGGCAGGCCTTCTACGCCGAGACCGGCGCCACCCGCGTCGACCTGCCCACCTACGCCTTCCAGCGCGAGCGCTACTGGCTCGACACCTACGACTACCTGTCGGAGTCCTGGGCGGCCGACTACGTCGGCAACCTGTCCTCCGCCGGGCTGGAGGCCGTCGAGCACCCCCTGCTGGGCGCCGTCATCCCCCTGCCCGACTCCGGGGGCCTGGTCCTCACCGGCAGGCTGTCCGTCCACACCCACCCCTGGCTGGCCGACCACCAGGTGTACGGGAACATCCTGCTGCCGGGCACCGGCTTCGTGGAGATGGCCGTCCACGCCGGGGACAAGGCCGGGTGCCCGATCCTGGAGGAGCTCACTCTCCAGGCGCCGCTGGTGCTGCCGGAGGGCGCGTACCGTGACGGCCTGGCGGTGCAGGTCGTCGTCGGGGCCGCGGACGACGCCGGCCGCCGGCCGCTGCTGGTGCGGTCCCGCCCCGACCACGACGCGGAGAACTGGACCGTACACGCCCAGGGCGTGCTGGCCGAGGGACCGGACGTCCGCGGGGAGTCGCTCGAACAGTGGCCGCCGCCGGGCGCGACGCCGATCGACGTGCAGGGCGCGTACGAGGAGCTTCTCGCCGCGGGCTACGGCTACGGCCCGACCTTCCAGGGCCTGCGGGCGGCCTGGCGGCGCGGCGAGGACCTGTTCGCCGAAGTCGCCCTGCCCGACCAGGCGCACCAGGACGCCGCCCTCTTCGGGCTCCACCCCGCGCTGCTCGACGCGTCGATGCACGCGATCCTGGTGGACGGCGACGGGCGGGGCGAGGGCGAGACGGTCCTCCCGTTCGTCTGGGGCGGCGTGTCGCTGCACGCCACCGGCGCGCCCGCGGCGCGGGTGCGCCTGGCGCCGTCCGCCACCCGGGGCCTGGCGCTGAACGTCGCCGACGCGACCGGCAGGCCCGTGCTCACGGTCGCGTCGCTGGTGTCCCGGCCGGTGTCGGTCGACCAGCTCAGCGCGACGCGGGACGTCGCCGACGAGGCGCTGTTCGGCATCGAGTGGAGCCCTCTGGCGGCGGCATCGGACGACACGAACTGGGTGGTTCTGGGCTCCGGCCCGTTCCCCGAAGGCGTACCGGTCGTCGAGAGTCTCCGGGCGCTGGCGGACGCGGCCGTCGTGCCCGGCGCCGTCGTCTGGCAGGCGCCGGACGCGCCCGCCGCGGACGTTCCGTCCGGCGTCCGGTCCGTGACCACCGCCGTGCTGGAGATCGTGCAGGAGTGGCTGGCCGAGGACCGGTTCGCCGATTCGAGGCTGGTCGTGGTCACCCGGGGCGCGGTCGCGACCGGAGAGGCCGACGACGTGGCGCTGACCCAGGCGCCCGTGTGGGGCCTGGTGCGGGCCGCGATCGCGGAGAACCCCGGCCGCTTCGCCCTGCTGGACGTCGACGACCACCCCGGCTCGCCTGACGCGGTCGCCGCGGTGGTGGCGTCGGCCGAGCCGGAGGCCGCGATCCGGGCCGGTGAGGTCCTCGTCCCCAGGTTCGTGCGGCCCACGCCGCCGGCCGAGGCGGCCGCGCCGGCGCTGGACCCCGACGGGACCGCGCTCATCACCGGCGGCACCGGCGGGCTCGGCGGCCTGCTCGCCCGCCACCTGGTCACCGCGTACGGCGTCCGCTCGCTGGTGCTCACCAGCCGGCGAGGCCCGGACGCGCCGGGCGCGGCGGAACTGCGTGACGAGCTCACCGCGCTCGGCGCCGAAGTGACCATCGCCGCGTGCGACGCCGCCGACCGCGACGCGCTGGCCGGGGTGCTGGCGGCCATCCCGGCGGAGCGTCCGCTGACCGCCGTCGTGCACGCCGCCGGCGTCGCCGACAACGGCCTCGTCGGCGCGCTCACCCCGGAGCGGCTGGCCGCCGTGCTCGCGCCGAAGGCCGACGCCGCGTGGCACCTGCACGAGCTGACCAAGGACCTGGACCTGGCCGCGTTCGTGCTGCTCTCCTCCGCGGGCGGCATGGTCCTGGCCGCCGGTCAGGGCAACTACGCCGCCGCGAACGTCTTCCTCGACGCGCTGGCCACCCACCGGCACGCCCACGGCCTGCCCGCTACGTCCATGGCGTACGGCCTGTGGGGCGTGGACGCGGGTCTCGGCGCGCTGCTGAGCGACGCCGACCTCACCCGCATGCGGCGCATGGGTTATCCCGCGCTCACCGCGGAGGACGGCCTGGCCCTCTTCGACGCGGCCCTCGCCGCGCCCGGCGCCGTACGCGTGCCGCTGCGCATCGACCCGGTTGCCCTGCGCGCCAAGCCGGAGCAGCTTCCGCACCTGCTGCGCGGTCTCGTACGGGTGCCGATCCGGCAGGCGGCCCGTTCGGGCGGCGGCGAGGCGCTGCGGCAGCGACTGGCCGGGCTGGGCGAGGCCGAGCGTTCGGCCGCGCTGCTCGACCTGGTGAGGTCCACCGTCGCGGCGGTGCTCGGCCACGCGTCGGCCGACGCGATCGAGCCGGACCGCGCGTTCCAGGAGCTCGGCTTCGACTCGCTGTCCGCGGTCGAACTGCGCAACGTGCTGGGCGAGGCCACCGGGCTGCGGTTGCCCGCGACCCTCGTCTTCGACTACCCCAGCGCGCTCGCGGTGGCCGAGCACATCGGCGAGACGCTCAGCGGCACGCGGGAGGAGACCGGCGTCGCCGTGCAGGCGCCGCTCGACGACGAGCCGATCGCGATCATCGGGATGGCCTGCCGGTACCCGGGCGGGGTGGCCTCGCCCGAGGACCTGTGGCGGCTGGTCACCGACGGCGTGGACGCGGTGGGCGAGTTCCCCGCCGACCGCGGCTGGGACGTCGAGGGCATCTACGACCCGGAGCCGGGCGTCCCCGGCAAGACGTACGCCCGCAACGGCGGGTTCCTGTACGACGCGGCGGAGTTCGACCCGGGCTTCTTCGGCATCAGCCCGAACGAAGCGGTGATGATGGATCCGCAGCAGCGGCTGCTGCTGGAGACCTCCTGGGAGGCGTTCGAGCGGGCCGGGATCGACCCGGGAGCGCTGCGGGGCAGCAAGACCGGGGTCTTCGCCGGGGTGATGTACCACGACTACGGGCAGGGCGTCGGCGTCGCCAGCAGCAGCGGCGGCAGCCTCGTCTCCGGCCGGGTGGCCTACACCCTCGGCCTGGAGGGACCGGCCCTCACCGTGGACACCGCCTGCTCGTCGTCGCTGGTGGCGCTGCACCTGGCCGGGCAGGCGCTCAAGTCGGGCGAGTGCTCCCTGGCGCTGGCCGGCGGGGTCACCGTGATGTCCGAACCGGCCATGTTCATCGAGTTCTCCCGCCAGCGGGGGCTGTCGCCGGACGGGCGGTGCCGGTCGTTCGCGGCCGGCGCCAACGGCGCCGCCTGGGCGGAAGGCGCCGGCCTGCTGCTCATGGAGCGGCTGTCGGACGCGCGGCGGCTCGGCCACCGGGTCCTCGCCGTGATCCGGGGCTCCGCGGTGAACCAGGACGGCGCGTCCAACGGGTTCACGGCGCCGAACGGCCCCTCCCAGCAGCGGGTGATCCGCCAGGCGCTGGCCAACGCCAGGCTGTCGGTGCGGGACGTGGACGTGGTCGAGGGCCACGGCACCGGGACGACGCTGGGTGACCCGATCGAGGCGCAGGCGGTGCTTGCGACCTATGGTCAGGACCGGCCGGAGGAGCGGCCGCTGTGGCTGGGGTCGCTGAAGTCCAACATCGGCCACGCCCAGGCCGCCGCCGGTGTCGGCGGGGTCATCAAGATGGTGCAGGCGATCCGGCACGCGGAGTTGCCCAAGACGCTGCACGTGGACGAGCCGTCCCCGCACGTGGAGTGGTCGGCCGGTCAGGTCCGGCTGCTGACCGAGGCCATGCCGTGGCCGGAGGTGGACCGCCCCCGCCGCGCGGCGGTGTCGTCGTTCGGGATCAGCGGCACCAACGCCCACGTCATCATCGAGCAGGCCCCCGCCGACCTGGCAGGACCGGAAGAGTTCTCCCTCGTCCCGTCCGCCGGCGCCGCCCTGCTGCAGGCCGAGGCCGGCAGCGCCTCCCCGGCGATCGCCGTGGAGGCCGATGCCCCGGTCTCGGGCGTCCCTGCTGAGATCGGGCAACCCACTGGCGCTGCCGCCGACGCGCAGCCGGGCGAGGGCGAGGTCCAGGCCGGTGCTCTGGTGGCTCCGGTGGCGTGGGTGGTGTCGGGGAAGACGGCGGATGCGCTGGCCGGTCAGGCGGCGCGGGTGCTTGCCTTCGTGCGGGACCGTCCCTCCCTCAGCGTGGCGGATGTCGGGTTGTCGCTGGCGACGACGCGGGCGTCGTTCGAGCGGCGGGCGGTGGTCACCGGTGGTGATCGGGCCGGGCTGCTGGCGGGGCTGGCCGCACTGGCGGAGGGCCGCACCGCGCCTCAGGTGGTGCAGGGTGTCGCCCGTTCCGGTGGGAAGGTCGGTGTGCTGTTCACCGGTCAGGGCGCCCAGCGCCTGGGCATGGGCTGGGAACTCCACGCGGCGTTCCCGGTGTTCGCGCAGGCCTTCGACGCGGTTGTCGCTGAGCTGGACGGGCATCTGGATCGGCCGTTGCGTGAGGTGATCTGGGGCGCCGACGCCGATCTGGTGGACCAGACGGCGTATGCGCAGGCGGGGTTGTTCGCGGTGGAGGTGGCGCTGTTCCGCCTGGTCTCCTCGTGGGGGGTGCGGCCGGACTACCTGGCCGGGCACTCGGTCGGTGAGCTGGCCGCCGCGCATGTGGCGGGGATGCTGTCGCTCGCCGACGCGTGCCGCCTGGTCGCGGCGCGGGGCCGGTTGATGCAGGCACTGCCGGCCGGTGGGGCGATGGTCGCCATCCAGGCCACCGAGGAGGAGGTGACCCCCCTCCTGACCGAGGGGGTGGACATCGCGGCCGTCAACGGCCCCCGCGCGGTGGTGATCTCCGGGCAGGAGGGTCCGGTTCTGGCCCTGGCCGAACGGCTGGCCGAGCAGGGGCGGAAGACGCGCCGGTTGCGGGTCTCCCACGCCTTCCACTCCCACCTGATGGAGCCGATGCTCGCCGACTTCGCCGAAGTGGCCGAGTCCCTGACCTACGCTCCGGCGTCGATCCCGATCGTGTCCACCGTCACCGGCGGTCTCGCCGACGACGGGTTCGGCACCGCGCAGTACTGGGTGGACCAGGTGCGGGGTGCGGTGCGGTTCGCCGACGCGGTGACCACCCTGGCCGCCCAGGGGGTGACCCGGTTCGTGGAGTTGGGCCCGGACGCGGTGCTGACCGCGATGGCCCAGCAGACCCTCGACGAGGCCGACACCGCCGTCTTCACCGCCACCATGCGGGCAGAGCGTCCCGAGCCCGGCACGGTCGTCGCCGCGCTCGGTCAGCTGCACACCGCCGGCGTCCCGGTCGACTGGCAGGCCTTCTACGCCGAGACCGGCGCCACCCGCGTCGACCTGCCCACCTACGCCTTCCAGCGTCAGCACTACTGGGTGCCGCCGAACCGCGACGGCGTGAACGCGGAGTCGGCGGGGCTCGCGACGGTCGAGCACCCGCTGCTCGGCGCCGCGATCCCCGCCCCCGACTCGGACGCGGTGGTCTTCACCGGCCGGCTGTCGGTTCGCACGCATCCCTGGCTGGCCGATCACCAGGTGTTCGGCAGTGTGCTGTTGCCGGGGACCGGTCTGGTGGAGCTGGCGCTGCACGCGGCCGAGCACACCGGGTGCACGCACGTGGAGGAGCTGACGCTGGCCGCGCCGCTGGTGCTGCCGGGCGGAGCCGCCGGGTCCGGTGAGGGCGCGGTGCAGGTGCAGGTCGTGGTCGGCGCCGCCGACGAGGACGGCCGCCGTACGGTGGCGATCTACTCACGAGGCGCACAAGCCCCGGCCGACCTGCCCTGGACACTGCACGCCGAAGGCACCCTGTCCACCAACCCGGCAGATACGAACCCGGCCGGTGCGGACCTGAGCCAGTGGCCTCCGGCCGAGGCCGGCGCGGTGGACCTCACCGACGCCTACCAGATCCTCCACGAACGCGGCTACGGCTACGGCCCGGCCTTCCAAGGACTACGCGCGGCCTGGCGACGCGGCGAGGAACTGTTCGCCGAAGTCGCCCTCCCCGACCACGAACACCAGGACGCCGCACTCTTCGGACTCCACCCCGCACTGCTCGACGCCGCCATGCACGGGCTGAGCTTCGCCGTACCCGACGAGGCGGACGACGCGGAACGCACGCTGCTGCCGTTCGCCTGGCACGGGGTCGCGCTGCACGCGGTGGGCGCGCGGGCCCTGCGGGTGCGGCTGACCTGGCTCAGCGAGAACACGCTGGCGCTGGACATCGCCGATCCGGCCGGTACGCCGGTCGCCTCGGTCGAGCGCCTGGCGCTGCGGGCGATCTCGCCCGAGCAACTGGCCGCGAGCCGCCCGGGCGGACTGGAGACGCTGCTGCGCCCGGAATGGACCGAGCTGCCCGGCACGCAGGCCGAACCGGCCACCCACGCCTGGGTGGCGCTCGGTGGCGACGGTCTCGGCCTGGGCATCCCTGTCGTGGACGACGTCGCCGCGCTGGCCGGCCTGCCGGAGGCGCCGGAGGTGGCGATCTTCCGCTGCCCCGCCCAGGACACCGGCGACGTCCTGGCCGACGTCCGCGGCGCGGCGAACGCCGTGCTGGCCGTGGTGCGGGACTGGCTCGCCGACGAGCGGCTCGTCGACTCCCGGCTGGTCGTGGTGACCTCCGACGCCGCCCCCGCCTCACCTGCCGCGCTGACCGTCGACCCGCGACCGGCACCGGTCTGGGGCGTGCTGCGGGCCGCGCAGGCGGAGAACCCGGGCCGGTTCACCATCCTCGACCTGGACGGCAGTGAGACTCCCGCGGTGGTGGCGCAGGCGGTCGCGTCGCGGGAGCCCGAGGTGATCGTGCGGAACGGCGTGGCCGGCGTGCCCCGGCTGGTGCCCGTCCCGCGGGCGGCCGAAGCGCCGGAGTCGCCGTGGCGTCCGGACCGCACCGTGCTCGTCACGGGAGGCACGGGCGGGCTCGGCAGCCTCGTCGCGCGGCATCTCGTGGTCCGGCACGGCGTACGGCACCTGCTGCTCACCAGCCGCAGCGGCCTGGCCGCCGCGGGCGCCCCCGAGCTGGTGGCCGAGCTGTCCGGGCACGGCGCGACGGTCACCGTCGCGGCCTGCGACGTCTCCGACCGCGACCAGCTGGCCGGGCTGCTCGCGGCCGTGCCCGCCGAGCACCCGCTCGGCGGCGTGGTGCACGTGGCCGGGATCGGCGACAACGGCCTGGTCGCCACGATGACGCCGGAGCGGCTGGACGGCGTGCTGCGGCCCAAGGCCGACGCCGCCTGGCACCTGCACGAGCTGACCCGCGACCTGGACCTGACGGCGTTCGCGCTGTTCTCCTCGGCCGGTGGCCAGGTTCTCGCCGCCGGTCAGGCCAGCTACGCGGCGGCCAACGTGTTCCTGGACGCCCTCGCGGTCCACCGGCACGCGAGCGGCCTGCCGGCCACCGCGATGGCGTTCGGCCTCTGGGACGTGGACACGGGGCTGAGCCAGTGGCTCAGCGACACCGACCTGCACCGGCTGCGCCGCCAGGGTCTGCCGCCGCTGACCGCCGAGGAGGGCCTGGCGCTGTTCGACGCGGCGCTGGCGTCGCCGTACCCGGCGCTCACGCCGCTGAGCCTCGACCGCGCCGCGCTCCGCTCCCGTCCCGGCGAGCCGCCGGCGCTGCTGCGCGGCCTCGCCGGTACGGGGCGGCGCCGGGCGAGCGTCGGCCAGGCCGACCCGGGCGCGTTCCGCGACCGGCTGGCCGGTCTCGGCGAGCCGGAGCGGAAGGCCGCGCTGGAGGAACTGGTGCGGGGCGTCGCCGCCGTGCTGCTCGGTCACGCCGGGGCGGCCGACGTCGACCTCGACAAGGACTTCCTGGAGTCCGGGTTCGACTCGCTGTCGGCCATGGAACTGCGCAACGGCCTCAACGCGGCCACCGGCCTGCGGCTGCCGCCGATGGTGGTGTTCGACAGCAAGACGCCGCGGGAGCTGGCGGCGTACCTGCACGACGAGATGGCGGTCACGCCGGCCGGCGCCCCCGCGGCGGGGGCGGCCGCCACGCCGACGGCGGGGGAGCGGGCGCCCGACACGCTGAGCGCCCTGTTCCGCGCCGCGATCAACGACAACCAGGTGGCGGGGGCGTTCGACCTGCTGCGCGCGGTGTCAAACCTGCGGCCGAAGTTCACCACCCCGGCGGACCTCGGCGGGCCGATCCCGGCGGTGCAACTCGCCGACGGCCCGGCGCGGCCGCGGCTGATCTGCCTGTCGACGCCGATGGTCACCGGCGGCGTGCACCAGCACGCCCGGCTCGTACGGCACCTCACCCCGCGGCACGTCTCGGCCATCCCGACGCCGGGATTCGCGGCCGGTGACAGCCTGCCCGCGACGCCGGAGGCGGGCGTGCTCGCGCTGGCCGAGGCGGTCATCGCGGCGGCGGAGGGCGAGCCGTTCGTGCTGCTCGGCTACTCCTCCGGCGGCACCCTCGCCCACGCGGCCGCCGCGTGCCTGGAGGAGCGGTACGGGATCTCGCCCAGTGGCCTGGTCCTTCTCGACACCTTCAAGCTGCACGAGGGCGCCGGGCAGGCGATCCCGATGCAGCAGCTCGCGGCCGGCCTGTTCGAAGTCGAGGAGATGTTCGGCGGCTTCGACAGCGCCCGGCTCTCCGGCATGGGCTGCTGGTTCGACATGCTGCCCGACCTCGACATCGGCACGGTGTCCGCGCCGGTGCTGTTCGCGCAGTGCACCGAGTCGTTCCTCGGCACCGAGCCCGCGGACGGGTGGCAGGCCACGTCGTGGGACGCGGCGCACACCGTGCGGCAGGTGCAGGCGAACCACTTCACCATGATCGACGAGCGCGCGCACGTCACGGCGCGGGTCGTCGACGAATGGCTGCAGTCCATTTCCAGCTGATTCGAGTCCTGATCGATTTCGAGTTCTAGCCGATTTCCAGATTTCGGGTTCCGGCTGGTCCAAGCTCTGGCTGATTCGAGGAATAACCATGGCTCTCGCGCCGAACGCGAAGGGCACCGTGCCCTTCGGTGAATACCGGACGTGGTACCGGGTGACCGGCGATCTGCGGGCGGGCGTGCCGCCGCTGGTGGTCGCGCACGGCGGCCCCGGCAGCACCCACGACTACCTGCGCAACATCGCGGAACTCGCCGGGCACGGCCGGCCGGTCGTCCACTACGACCAGCTGGGAAACGGCGGCTCGACCCGCCTGCCCGGCCGGGGCGCCGATTTCTGGACCCCCCAGCTGTTCCTGGACGAACTGGAGAATCTGCTGGGCGCGCTCGGCATCGCCGGCGACTACACGCTGCTCGGCCATTCCTGGGGCGGCGTGCTGGCCGCGCGGCACGCGGCGACGCGGCCCGCCGGCCTGCGCGGCCTGATCATCGCGAACTCCCCGGCGTCGTACCCCCTGTGGCTGGGCGAACTGGCCGTGCTGCGCCGCGCGCTCCCCCCGGAGGTCGCGGAGACGCTCACCCGGCACGAGGAGGCCGGCACCACCGACAGCGCGGAGTACGTGCGGGCCGTCAAGGTCTTCAACGACCGGCACGTCTGCCGTCTCGACCCGCTGCCCAGGGACTTCATCGCCTCCCTGATGGAGATCCACAACGACCCCGCCGTCTACTACACGATGAACGGGCCGAGTGAGTTCCACGTCAACGGCACGCTGCGCGACTACTCCGTGGTCGACTGCTGCCCCGACATCGCCGTGCCCACGCTGCTCATCTCCGGCAGGCACGACGAGGTGACTCCGGCCGCCGTCCAGCCGTTCGCCGATCTCATTCCCGACGTCCGCTGGCAGATTTTCGAGGATTCCAGCCACCTGCCGCATCTGGAGGAGCCGGAGCGTTTCCTGCGGGTCGTCCGGGAGTTCCTGGAGAACATCCCGGACCGCGGTGCGACGCCCGTGCGGGTGGGCGATTTCTAAGGGCCTGCACGAGTATTTAGGGGTATACCGGGTGACCGAATTCAATTTATCGTCAATTGCTCGCAACAAGCAGACTCAGAAGATCGGAGGAACTTCGGCATGACGCTGCTTGCTGGCAGTTCCTTGGAGGTCGGGCGATTCCGCGCCTACGGCCCTCGTCATATTGATGAGATCGGTGACCGGTACGGGCTGTCCGAGGACGCCCGCGAGGCGATCCGGCTGATCTCGCTCGTGCTGCCGTTCCGGGTCAACGACTACGTCCTGTCCCAGTTGATCGACTGGTCCCGCGTCCCCGACGACCCGATCTACCGGCTGGTGTTCCCGCAGCACGGGATGCTGTCGGACGAGCAGGAGCGGATCCTGTCCGTGCTGAGCGCCACCGGCGACCGGAGCCGCCTCCAGGAGGCCGTCCGGACCATCCGCGCGGACCTCAACCCGCATCCGTCCGGGCAGAAAGAGCTGAACGTGCCCACCCTGGGCGACGAGCCGGTCCCCGGCCTTCAGCACAAGTACCGCGAGACGGTCCTCTACTTCCCAAGCCAGGGCCAGACCTGCCACGCGTACTGCACCTACTGCTTCCGCTGGGCGCAGTTCGTCGGCGACGCCGATCTCCGCTTCGCCGCGCCGAACCCCGACCAGCTGATCACCTACCTCGGCCGGCACCCCGACGTCTCGGACGTGCTGATCACCGGCGGTGATCCGATGATCATGACGACGGAGCGGCTGCGCGGCCACATCGAGCCGCTGCTGGCCGTGGACACCGTGCGTACGATCCGTATCGGCAGCAAGTCGCCGGCCTACTGGCCCTACCGGTACACCACCGATCCCGACGCCGACGACCTGCTGCGGCTGTTCGAGCGGGTGGTGGCCTCCGGCCGGACGCTCGCGCTGATGGCGCACTACAGCCACCCCCGCGAGCTGGAGACCGACGAGGCGCGCGCCGCGCTGGCCAGGGTTCGCAGCACCGGCGCCGTGGTGTACTGCCAGGCCCCGCTCATCAAGTACGTCAACGACGACGTGGACACCTGGGCCCGGCTGTGGCGGCTGCAGTTCGCCGCCGGGGCGGTGCCGTACTACCAGTTCGTCGAGCGGGACACCGGGCCGCACGCCTACTTCCGGGTGCCGCTCGCCCGCTCGGTGGAGATCTTCCACGGGGCGTTCCGCACCCTGCCCGGCCTCGCGCGGACGGTGCGCGGACCGGTCATGTCCGCGACCCCCGGCAAGGTGATCGTGGACGGGGTCGAGGAGACCCCGCAGGGCCGCTACTTCCGGCTGCGGTTCATGCAGGCCCGCCAGCCGTCGCTGGTCGGCCGTCCGTTCCGGGCCCACTACTCGCCGACGGCCGCCTGGCTCACCGAGCTCGAACTCGACCCGGACACCCCCGACGACATCATGACCGCCATCGACGGCGGGGCGGCCCGGATCGGGCGGTGGACGAGGGAGGCGGCCCATGTCCAGTCGTGACGTCTCCCCGAACCTCGCGCTCGACCAGCTCGTCGCCCGGCGCAGAGCCGAGGGCGCCGCCATCGTGCACCTGGGCTTCGGCGAGTCCCGGCTGCCGGTCTTCCGGCCGCTGGTCTCCCGCCTGCTGGAGGGCGCGTCGCGCAACGCGTACGGACCGGTGGCCGGCTCCGCCGACGCCCGCGCGGCGGTGGCCGGCTACTTCACCCGCCGCCGCATGCCGACCGACGCCGACCAGACGGTGCTCGCGCCGGGCAGCAAACCACTGCTGATGGCGCTGCAACTGGTGCTCCCCGGGGACGTCCTGCTGGCCAGGCCGTCCTGGGTCACCTACGCGCCGCAGGCGCGGCTGGCCGGCAAGCAGGTGTTCGGGGTGCCGATCCCGGACGAGTGCGGCGGCGTGCCGGAGCCGGAGGCGCTGCGCGAGACCATCCGGTCCGCGCGCGCGTCGGGGCACAACCCCCGCATCCTGATCCTCACCACGCCGGACAACCCGACCGGCACGGTCGCCTCGCCGGCCCTCGTCCGGGAGTTGTGCGAGATCGCGGAGAGCGAGGACCTGCTGATCCTCTCCGACGAGATCTACCGCGACATCGTGCACGACCCCTGGCGCCCGGTGCTGAGCCCGGCGGAGGTCGTGCCGGACCGGACGATCGTGCTGACCGGCCTGAGCAAGAGCATCGCGCTCGGCGGCTGGCGGATCGGCGCCGCCCGGTTCCCGTCCGGCCCGTGGGGCGAGCGGATCCGCGACGAGGTGCTCGCGGTCGCCAGCGAGATCTGGTCGACCCTGGCCGGCCCGATGCAGGCCGTGGCGGAGTACGTGTTCGCGGAACCGCCCGAGGTGGTGCGCCGCATCGCCGCGGACACCCGCCTGCACGGCATCGTGGCGAACGCCGTCCACGAGATCATGGTCGGCGCGGGCGCGCTGTGCCGACCGCCGACCGGCGGTTTCTACGTCTACCCCGACTTCGAACCGCTGCGAGAGAGGCTCGACTGGCACGGCGTCACCGACTCGGCGTCCCTCCAGCGGGTGCTGCTCGACGACTTCGGGGTGGCGGTGCTCGGCGGCCACCACCTCGGCGACGACCCCGGCGCGCTGCGCTTCCGCGCGGCGACCAGCATGCTCTACGGCCAGACCGCCGAACAGCGCGAGGCCGCGCTCTACGCCGAACGGCCCCTTTCCCTGCCGCATATCCGCGACGAACTCGACCTGCTCGAGGAGAAATTGTCGGTGTTCGTATCGTCTGGGGTTACTAAGGGTGCCGCCGTGTTCCCCGCCGGTGTACGTTGAAATTCGAATCAGCCGCTAATCGATTGTGAGGAATGCCATGCCTGTCGACGGCAAGTGGGCGGTCGAAATGCAGAGCCCCATGGGCAAGCAGACCCTTTTCTTCGACCTGAAGTCGAACGGGGAGGAACTGGTCGGCGCGCTTACCGGAACCGACGAGCCCAACCCCGAGCTGCTGGAGGGCAAGGTCACCGGCAACGCCGTCACCTGGAAGCTCAAGGTGACCAAGCCCATGCCGATCAAGCTGAAGTTCACCGCCACGATCAACGACAGCGTCCTGCACGGTCAGGTCAAGCCGGGCATGTTCCCCGGTTTCCCGATCACGGGCCGCCGCCTCTGAGCATGGACAGCGCCATCGTTTTTCCCGGCATGGGGCCGTGCGACTTCGCGACCGTGGCCAGGTTCATGCTGGTCAACCCGGTCGCGAGGCGGCTGGTGGCGGTCGCCGGCGACGTGCTGGGATATGACCTCTTCGAGCGCTACCGCGAGACGAGCGGCGACTACTCCGAATACGCGCAGGTCGCCTTCTTCGTCAACTGCGTGGCGCTCGCGACGTGGGCGCGGGAGGAGTTCGGCGTCGAGCCGGGCCTGTGCGCCGGAGCGAGTTTCGGCGGCAAGGCCGCCGCCGTCCACTCCGGCGCGCTCGGCTTCGCCGACGGAGTGCGGCTCACCGCCGAACTGGTGCGGTACGAGACCGAGTACTTCGCGGCCGAGCACCCCGACGTGGTGACGCAGTCGTTCGTCCGGGTGCCCGGGGAGCGGCTGGCCGAACTGCTCGCCGAGATGGACGAACGCGGCGAGTGGTACGAGATCTCCTGCCATGTCGACGACGACTTCCACATGCTGTCCGTGCACCGTGACGTGCTCGACGGCCTGCGGAGCCGGCTGCGGGCGCACGGCGGGCTCCCGCTGTATGTCATGGACCCGCCCCTGCACTGCCGCGCCTTCGGCGGCCTGCGGGACAGGGTGGAGGCCGAACTGTTCCCCACGCTCACGTTCACGGACCCGGCGATTCCGGTCGTCGCGGACCAGGACGGCTCGCCGCGGGACACCGCGGCCGGCGTCCGGGACATCCTGCTGGACGGGATCGTCCGCCCGGTCCGCTGGCCGGCCGTCGTCGGGACACTGCGGGAGCGGGGCGTCAGGAAGCTGTACGTCTCCGGACCCGACCAGCTCTGGGGCCGGGTGGGCGTCACCACCCGCAACTTCGAGGTCGTCGCGCTCGACCCGCGCTGGGCCACGCGCCCGCGCCGGCGGGACCGCGCCGCCCAGGAGCACCGCACGGCCCAGCTGCACCGCGCCGCCCAGGAGCGCGGCGCCGCGCAAGAGAACCTCGCCCGAGCCGGGGCGAGCCTTTCCTAGAAGACCACCCCGTGGAGAGAGTCATCATGTGGGACGAGCGATTCGAGACCATACTCCGCAAACACCTGCCGTTCCTGCCGGACGGGGCCCAGCTCACGGAGGGCAGCGACCTGCGTGACCTCGGCCTCGACTCGCTGAGCATGGTCGACCTGCTCGCGTCGCTGGAGAGCACCTACCAGGTCCGCTTCCGCGACGACATGCTCAGCCTCGGCAACTTCGCCACTCCGGGCGCGCTCTGGGCGACGCTCAGCAGCGTGACATGACCGGCGTGACCGACGACCACGCGCTGTACGCCCGGTTCCTGCGCGGGCTCGCGCTGGCACCCGATCGCCCGGCCGTCAGGGACGGCGATCGGGTGCTCACCTACGCGGAGCTCCACGAGCACGCGCTCCGCCTGGCGGGTGCGCTGCTCGACGTCGTGGGCGCGCGGCCGAAGGCGGTCGGCGTGCTGGCCGGCAAGTCCGTGGAGAGCTACGCCGGCATCCTCGCCGGTCTCTACTCCGGTGCGGCGGTCGCGCCGCTGCACCCGGACTTCCCGGTCGAGCGGACCCGGCGCATGCTGACCGCCGCGGACGTCTCCGTGGTGCTCGGCGACGCCCACGGGCGGCGGATGCTCGACGAGATCGCCGCGTCGGGCACGGACATCCCGGTGATCGGCCTCGACCGGCCGGCCGCCGGGACGGCGCTCGACGCCCCCCTTCCGGTGGCGCCGACCGACATCGCGTACCTGCTGTTCACCTCCGGATCGACGGGCCGGCCGAAGGGTGTGCCGATCACGCACGCCAGCACCGCCCACTACTTCCGGCTGATGGACGAGCGCTACGACTTCGGTCCGGACGACGTGTTCTCGCAGACGTTCGACCTGAACTTCGACTGCGCGATGTTCGACATGTTCTGCGCGTGGGGCGCGGGCGCGAGCGTGCACCCGGTGCCGGCCACCGCGTACCTCGACCTGCCGGCCTTCCTGGCGGAACGGCGGATGACCGTCTGGTTCTCCACGCCGAGCGGCATCGTCCTGGTCCGCAAGCGAGGCGGCCTCACGCCCGGCTCGATGCCGACGCTCCGCTGGAGCCTGTTCGCGGGCGAGGCGCTGCGCGGGGACGACGCCGCGGACTGGCAGGCCGCCGCCCCCGGGTCGACTCTGGAGAACATCTACGGTCCCACCGAGCTGACCATCACCGTCACCGGGCACCGCTGGTCGCCGGAGACCTCGCCGGGGCTGTGCGTCAACGGCCTGGCGCCGATCGGCACGGTGCACGAGGGCCACGACTGGCTGCTGCGCACCGCGGACGGCGAGCACAGCGACACCGAGGGCGAGCTGTGCATCACCGGCCCGCAGCTGACCTCCGGTTATCTGGACCCGGACGACAACGAGGGCCGGTTCCTGCACCACGACGGCCGCGGCTGGTACCGCACCGGAGACCGCGTGCGGGTCCTGCCGAACGGCGAACTGGTCTATCTGGGACGGCTGGACTCGCAGGTGCAGGTCCAGGGCTGGCGGGTGGAGCTCGCCGAGATCGAGCACGCCCTGCGCTCCTGCCCCGGCGTCCAGGACGCCGTCGCGGTGACCCGTACGGTCGAGGGCACCACCGAGCTGGTGACCTTCTACACCGGCGTGCCCACCCAGCAGGCCGAACTGGCCGGCCGGCTGCGCCGGGTGCTGCCGTCCGGTCTGCTGCCGCGGGAGTACCGGCACGTCGAGGACTTCCCGCTGAACTCCAACCGGAAGGTCGACCGGGCCCGGCTCGCCCGGGAGGCCGCCGGGATCGACTGAAGCGCCACTCGTCCGAAGCACCCTCCCGAGGGCACGGCCCTCCCCGGTGGTCCCACCCCCCACCCCCAGCCACCGGGGAGGGCCGTGGCATGCCCGCACCCATGTGTCCGTGCTCGTACCTCCGCGCCGCCTGGCCGGCCGTGAAGGTTCCGTACGGCGAACCCGTACGACGAAAAGGCGACCGGTCCTCGCGTCAGGCGCCTGACGCGAGGACCGGTCGCGGCTCGTGGCCCGGGCGGCTCACCCGTGCTGGGCGGCCAGCGCCAGGCGGTCCACCTTCCCGTTGGGCGTGAGGGGCAGCTCGCGCAGCTGCACGATGCGCTGCGGAGCCATGTAGTCGGGCAGCGTGGCCAGGCAGAACGCCTCCAGGTCGCGGTGTTCCAGCGCGGGCGCGCCGGGCTCCAGCACGACGAAGGCCGCGAGCACCGGATCTCCCTCCGGCCGCGGCAGCATCGTCGCCGCGGCCCCGGCGATGCCGGGGAACTCGAGGATCCGCCGCTCCACCTCGCCGAGCTCGACCCGGTTGCCCCGGATCTTCACCTGCGAGTCGGCCCGGCCGCAGAAGTACAGCTCGCCGGACTCGCCGAGATAGGCGAGGTCGCCCGTACGGAACACCGGCTGGCCGGAGCGCGGGTTGAGGGGGTCGGGCACGAGCGCCCTCGCGGTCGCCTCGGGGTCGTCCCAGTAGCCGCTGAACAGGGCGGCGCTGCGCAGGTAGAGCTCGCCGACGACGCCGGGCGTGTTGATCGGGTTGCCCGACTCGCCGATCAGCATCAGGTCGGCGCCCTGGTGCGCGCGGCCGATGGAGAGGCGCTTCTGGTCGGGCGGGAGGGGGTTGGGCACGTCGGTCAGGGAGGCGGCGATCGACTCCGTGCTGCCGAAGCAGTTCACGATCCGTACGCCGGGCAGCAGCTCCTGGATCCGCCGCAGCTCGGGAAGCGGGAAGTTCTCCCCGGAGTAGAGGATGCCGGTGATCCGGTTGAGCTCCGCCAGGGCGCCGGCCTCGTGCCGCAGCACCGGCCGCCAGATCGACGGCACCCCGTTGACCTGCGTGACCTGCGCGTCGCGCAGGAACCCGACGAACCGCCTGGGCCAGCGGAGCAGGTCGCGCGGCACCGGCACGACGGCGGCGCCGCTGCCGAGGGCGAGCGCGATGTCGAGCAGCGAGAAGTCGAACTGGAACGGCGACGTGGACGCCACCCGCCCGCCGGGGCCGACGATCTCGTGGGCCAGCATGCCGCGGAAGAAGGCGAGCGCCGCCCGGTGGCTCATCACCACCCCCTTCGGCCGGCCGGTGCTGCCCGACGTGAAGATCATGTACGCCGGGTCCGACGGGATCGGCGTGCGCCACTCGGCCCGGCGGCCCCGGGGGGCGGTGTCGATCCACACCCCGTCGGGGCCGAACACCCCGGTCCCGACCTCCGGCGGCACCTCGACCTCCGGCCGTCCGGCGGCGCGCAGGTAGAGCGCGGGCTCGGCCGACTGGACGATGGACAGCCGCCGCGCCTGCGGGGTCTCGCTGCTCACCGGGATGTAGGTGACGCCCCGCGCCGAACAGGCCAGGAACATCGCGATTCCGGCCGCGGTGGTGTCCGACTCCAGCACGACCCGGTCGCCGACGTCGAGGCCGGCCGCGTCGAGTCCGGCGGCGTACTCCTCCACCCGGCGCAGCAGGCCCTCGTACGTGATGACGTCGAATTCGCCGTCGCCGCGCGACTGTATGACGGCTGGACTGTCCGGCGTCCATTCCGCCCATTGCAATAAGAATTCGTGCAGCAGATCGTTACCCAGACGGATCCGGTGCAGAGACATATGGCCATGGATCACTATTTTTTGATAACACTCCACCGCGACTTCCGGCAACGGCGGGCGGCGCCGCCGCGGGCGAAGTCAGGGGGCGATAGGGGTTATTGGGCGGGTGATTCCCTGTCTTAGGGTTTGCGTAGATCGTGGGTGAGATGTGTCTGCCTTTTCAGGCACCTATATTTCGGCAGAGGTACGCCATGTCTGAGTCTGGGTTCGACGGGTCGTGGGCAGCGCGCATACCGGACGGAGGAGCGGCGCTGGCCGCCCGCCTGACCGGTCTGCCGCTCGCCGAGCAAAACCGCGTGCTGCTCGATCTGGTGTGCACGCAGACGGCCGCCGTGCTGCGGAAGTTCCGGCCGGACGACCCGGCCGAGGTCTCGCCCCGCCGGGCGTTCCGGGATCTCGGTCTCGACTCGATCGCCCTGGTCGAACTGCAGAGCCTGCTCAACGCCGTGACCGGGCTCGCGCTGGGGGTGAGCGCCGCCTTCGACCACCCGACACCGGCGTCCCTCGCCGCCTTCCTCCGTACGGAACTGCTCGGGGACACCGGCCCTGAGACCGGCCCGGAGCCGGTCGCCGGCGAGAGGCAGGCCGTCGACGAGCCGATCGCCATCGTCGGCATCGGCTGCCGCCTGCCCGGCGGGGTCGACTCGCCCGAAGGACTGTGGCGCCTGGTCGACGACGGCCGGCACGTTCTCACCGACTTCCCCGACGACCGCGGCTGGGACCTGGAGCGATTGTTCGACCCCGACCCGGACCAGCCCGGCACCACCTATCTGCGGCGCGGCGGCTTCCTGCCGGAGGCGACGCTCTTCGACGCGGACTTCTTCGGCATCAGCCCGCGCGAGGCGCAGACAATGGACCCGCAGCAGCGGCTCGTGCTGGAGACCGCCTGGGAGGCGATCGAGCGCGCCGGCATCGACCCGGCCTCGCTCGCGGGCAGCCGGTCCGGCGTCTACATCGGGGTCGAGCCCCAGGAGTACGGCCCCCGCATCGCCGACGCGCCCGACGGGCTCGACGGCTACCTGATCACCGGCAACGCGACCAGCGTGGTGGCCGGCCGGGTGGCGTACACGCTCGGGCTGCTCGGACCGGCGCTCGCGATCGACACCGCCTGCTCGGGCTCGCTCGTCGCGGTGCACGTCGCGGCGCAGGCCCTGCGCAACGGCGAGTGCGGTCTCGCGCTGGTGGGCGGAGTGGCCGTGCTGAGCAGCCCCGGGGTGTTCACGGCGTTCAGCAGGCTGCGCGGTCTCGCGCCGGACGGGATCTGCAAGCCGTTCGCCGAGGCCGCCGACGGCACCGGCTTCTCCGAGGGCGCGGCGGTGCTGGTCCTGGAGCGGCTGTCGGACGCGCGCCGCAACGGCCACACCGTGCACGCGGTCCTGCGCGGGTCGGCGATCAACCAGGACGGCGCGTCCAACGGCCTGACCGCGCCGAGCGGCCGCGCCCAGCGCCTGGTGATCCGGCAGGCGCTCGCCGACGCGGGGCTCGCGGCGTCCGACGTGGACGTGGTCGAGGCGCACGGCACCGGCACCACGCTCGGTGACCCCATCGAGGCGCAGGCGATCATCGACACGTACGGCCAGGGCCGCGAGCCGGACGACCCGCTGTGGCTGGGCTCGGTGAAGTCGAACATCGGCCACACCCAGGCGGCGGCCGGCGTCGTCGGCCTGATCAAGATGGTGCTGGCCATGCGGCACGGGGTGCTGCCGAAGACCCTGCACGTCGACCAGCCGTCGTCGGCCGTGAACTGGTCGGCGGGCCGGGTGTCGCTGCTGACCGAGCCCGTGCCCTGGCAGGAGAACGGACGGCCGCGACGGGCGGGCATATCGGCGTTCGGCGTCAGCGGCACCAACGCCCACGTGATCATCGAGGAGCCGCCGTCGGACGCCGCCGCCGCCTCCACGCCGCCGGCGGACGACGCTTCCGGTGCCGGCACGCGGCCGGTGGACGCCGCCGCGGCGGCCTCGGCACCGGCCGCGGACACGGCGTCGGCGCCTGAAGCGACGGCGCCCGACGAGACGGTGCCGGACCTGACGGCGGCGCCGTGCCTGGTTCCGGTGTCGGCCCGGGGAGACGACGCGCTGCGGGCCCAGGCGGCCCGGCTGCACGACCTGCTCGCGGCCGACGACACCGTGACGCCCGCGGACGCCGGATACTCCCTGGTGACCACCCGTACGGCGTTCCCGGACCGGGCGGTCGTCCTGGCTACCGGCCGGGACGAGTGCCTGCGCGGGCTGCGCGCCCTGTCCCAGGGCGAGAGCGGCCCGGACGTGGTCAGGGGGAGCGTCACCGGCGGCGCGCTGGCGTACCTGTTCACCGGGCAGGGCAGCCAGCGCCTGGACATGGGCCGCGAACTGTGCGGGACGTACCCCGTCTTCGCCGCCGCCCTCGACGACGCCGCCGGATATCTGGACCTCCAGCTCGACCGCCCGCTCCTGGACGTGCTGTTCGCCGAGCCCGGCACCCCCGAGGCCGATCTCCTCCACCAGACGGCGTACGCGCAGCCGGCCTTGTTCGCTCTGCAGGTCGCCGCCTACCGGCTGCTGGAGTCGTGGGGGGTGCGGCCGGACTACGTCGCCGGGCACTCGATCGGGGAGCTGGCCGCCGCGCACGTGGCCGGGGTGCTGTCGCTCGAGGACGCGGCCACGCTGGTCGCCGCGCGCGGCCGTCTGATGCAGGCCCTCCCGGCCGACGGCGCGATGGTCGCCATCCAGGCCGCCGAGGACGAGGTGACGCCGCTGCTCACCGGCCGCGCCGGAATCGCGGCGGTCAACGGCCCCCGGTCGGTCGTCGTGTCGGGCGACGAGGCGGAGGTGCTGGCCGTCGCGGCCCGGTTCGAGGCCGACGGCCGCAAGACCAGGCGGCTGCGGGTGAGCCACGCCTTCCACTCGCCGCTGATGGAGCCGATGCTCGCCGAGTTCGGGCGGGTGGCCGGGATCCTGACGTACTCGCCGCCGAGCGTGCCGGTCGTCTCCACGGTGACCGGCGAACTCGCCACCGCCGAGGAGCTGTGCTCGCCGGACTACTGGGTGCGGCACGTCCGTGAGGCCGTGCGGTTCCGCGACGGCGTCGCCGCGCTGCACGCCAGAGGCGTGGACACGTTCGTGGAGATCGGGCCGGACGGCGTGCTCAGCGCGATGGCCCAGGACTGCCTCGCCGACGTTTCCGGCGACCTCGCCTTCGTGCCCGTGCTGCGGCGGGACCGCGGCGAGGTGCGTCAGCTGCTGACCGCGGTCGCCGTCGCCCACACGCGCGGCGCCGCGCTGGAGGGATCGGCGTACGGCCCGGGGGCCCGCCGCGTCGACCTGCCCACGTACGCCTTTCAGGGCAGGCGTTTCTGGATGTCTCCGCAGGAGCCGAACGACGCGCTGGGCCTCGGCCAGGCGCCCGCGGACCACCCGCTCCTCGGCGCCGTGCTGCGCGCCGCCGGAGAGGACCGCGTCGTGCTGACCGGCCGCCTCTCCCTGCGGACGCATCCGTGGCTGGCCGACCACGTGATCTCGGGCCGGGTCCTGCTCCCGGGCACCGCCCTGCTCGAACTGGCCGTGTACGCCGGTGACCAGGCCGGCTGCCCGCAGGTCGAGGACCTGACCCTGCACGCCCCGCTGGTCGTGCCCGACCGGGGCGGAGTGTCGGTCCAGGTCGTTGTGGCCGAACCCGACGACGCCGGTCGGCGGGTGGTCGACGTCTTCTCCCGTCCGGATGGTGATGGGGACGGGGTGTGGGTGCGGCACGCGTCGGGTGTGGTGGGTCCGGTCGTGGGGGTGGCGGGGTTCGATCTGGCGGAGTGGCCGCCTCGGGGTGCCGAGGTGGTGGATGTGTCGTCGTGGTATCCGGAGTTGGCCGGTCGGGGGTATGGGTACGGGCCGGCGTTCCGGGGGTTGCGGAAGGTGTGGCGGGGTTCGGGGGAGGTGTTCGCGGAGGTCGCGTTGCCTGAGGGGGTGCAGGCGGGTGGGTTCGCGGTGCATCCGGCGTTGCTGGACGCGGTGTTGCAGGCGACCGACGTGGCCACCGATCCCGCGAGTGGTTCTGAGGGGGTGGATGCGGGGGCGGTGCGGTTGCCGTTCGCGTTCGGCGGGGTGAGTGTGTTCGCGGCGGGGGCGTCGCTGGTGCGGGTGCGGATCACTCCGGTGGCGGACGTGGCGGGGGATGCGGTGGCGTTGGAGATCGCCGACGCTTCTGGTGCGCCGGTGGCGTCGGTGGAGTCGTATGTGTGCCGGGCGATGTCGGCGCAGTCGGTCGGGGAGCGGGTCTACCGGATCGACTGGGTCCCCGCCCCGGTCACCGCTTCGGTCACTGCCCCGGCCCAGTCGGCCGCGGGGAAGCAGGAGTTCACCCGCCTGGACGTCACGGGT
Source organism: Microbispora triticiradicis (assembly GCF_005864065.1). Classification (NCBI taxonomy): domain Bacteria; kingdom Bacillati; phylum Actinomycetota; class Actinomycetes; order Streptosporangiales; family Streptosporangiaceae; genus Microbispora; species Microbispora triticiradicis. Next base: position 27,912 of record NZ_VANP01000018.1, read on the forward strand.
GCCGCCGAGGACGCGGGGGCGGAGGGCCTTTCGGGTGTGCCGTCGGCCGGTGTGCTCTCGGGGATGCGGTCGGTGGTGGCCGGGGTGTTGGAGCGGGTGCAGGAGTGGGTGACGGTTCCGGAGCCTGGTGGGCCGTTGGTGGTGGTCACGCGGGGTGCGGTGGGGCTGCCGGGTGAGGATGTGGATGTGTCGGTGGCGCCGGTGTGGGGGCTGGTGCGGTCGGCGATGGCCGAGTGGCCGGGCCGGTTCGTGCTGGCCGACATCGACGGGACCGCGGAGTCGGAGGCGGTGCTGGCCGCGGCGGTGGCCGCCGGTGAGCCCGAACTGCTGATCCGCGCGGGCCAGGTGCGAGTCCCGCGCCTGGCGGTAGTGACCCCCGGTTCCGAGCAGGCGGCTTCTGGCTCGGTGCCGGTGGGTTTCGGTGCTGGGGCGGTGGTGGTGACCGGGGGTGTCGGTGGGGTCGGGGCGCGGGTGGCGCGGCATCTGGTGACGGCCCATGGGGTGCGGTCGCTGGTGCTGGCCGGGCGTCGCGGTCCGGACACGCCCGGAGCCGATCTGCTGGCGGCGGAGCTGACCGAGTTGGGCGCTCAGGTGCGGGTGGTGGCCTGTGACGTGGCCGATCGGGAGGCGGTGGCGCGGCTGCTGGAGGAGGTGCCGGATCTGACGGCGGTGGTCCACGCGGCCGGGGTGCTGGACGACGGGCTGATCGAGTCGCTGACCCCGGACCGCCTGGACACCGTCTTCGCGCCCAAGGCCGACGCGGCCTGGCACCTGCACGAACTGACCCGCGACCGGAACCTCAGCGCCTTCGTCCTGTTCTCCTCCACGGCGACCCTGTTCGACGCGCCCGGTCAGGGCAACTACGCCGCGGCCAACGCCTTCCTCGACGCCCTGGCCGCCCACCGGCACGCTCACGGCCTGCCCGCCACCTCGCTGGCCTGGGGCCTGTGGGCCGGCGCCGGAATGGGCGCCGGACTGGACGAGGCCGCACTGGCGCGCATCGCGCGCTCGGGGCTGGTGCCGCTGTCGTCCGAGGAGAACCTCGCGCTGCTGGACGCCGGAATACGCAGCGGACTGCCCGCTGTGGTCCCGGTCCGGGTGGACCACCGGGTGGTCCGCGAACGCGCCGACGGGATCCCGACGCTGCTGCGCGGCCTGGTGCGCCCGGCGACGAAGCGCGCCGGCGCCCGCAACGCCCCCGCCGGCGGTGCCGGCGGCCTCGCCGAGCGGGTGGCCGGCCTGTCCGGCGCCGCGCGTGTCGACGCCCTGGTCGAGGTGGTCCGCGCCGAGGCAGCCGCCGTTCTCGGGCACGAGAGCGGCGCCGCCGTCGCGCCCGCGCGCGCGTTCAACGAACTCGGCTTCGACTCGCTCGCGGCGGTGGAACTGCGCAACCGGCTCAACGCGATCAGCGGCCTGAAGCTGAGCGCGACCCTGGTCTTCGACTACCCCACGCCCCTCGCGCTCGCCACCCACCTGGCCGAGACGATCGACGCGAAGCCGGTGCGGGCCCGTCAGGAGACCACCCTCGCCATCGCTCCCACCGAGGACATCGCGATCGTCGGCATGGCCTGCCGTTACCCCGGCGGTGTACGGTCGCCCGAGGACCTGTGGCGGCTGGTCGCCGACGGCGTCGACGCGATCGGCGAGTTCCCCACCGACCGGGGCTGGCCGCACGACGTGTACGACCCCGAGCTGAGCCGCCCCGCCACCAGCTACACCCGCGAAGGCGGTTTCCTGTACGACGCGGCGGACTTCGACGCCGACTTCTTCGGCATCAGCCCGCGCGAGGCACAGGCCATGGACCCGCAGCAGCGGCTGCTGCTGGAGGTCTCCTGGGAGGCGTTCGAGCGGGCGGGCATCGACCCGAGGTCCGTGCGCGGCAGCCGTACCGGCGTCTACGCGGGAGTCATGTACCACGACTGGGGCCTGCGGCTCGGCCCGCTGCCCGAGGAGATCGCCGCCTACCACGGCAACGGCAGCCTGGCCGGTGTCGCGTCCGGGCGGGTCGCGTACGTCTTCGGGCTGGAGGGCCCGGCGATGACCGTGGACACCGCCTGCTCGTCGTCGCTGGTCACCATCCACCTGGCCGCCGCCGGGCTGCGCGGGGGAGAGTGCGACCTGGCCCTCGCGGGCGGCGTCACCGTCATGTCCACCCCCGACACCTTCGTGGACATGAGCCGTCAGCGCGGATTGGCCGCCGACGGCCGGTGCAAGTCGTTCGGCGCCGGCGCGGACGGCGTCGGCTGGAGCGAGGGCATCGGTCTGCTGGTGCTGGAGCGGTTGTCGGACGCGCGGCGGCGTGGGCATCGGGTGCTGGGGGTGATCCGTGGTTCTGCGGTGAACCAGGATGGTGCGTCGAATGGGTTGACGGCGCCGAACGGTCCGTCGCAGCAGCGGGTGATCGGGCAGGCGCTGGCGGCGGCCGGGCTGAGTCCGGCTGACGTGGACGTGGTCGAGGGCCATGGCACGGGGACGACGCTGGGTGACCCGATCGAGGCGCAGGCGATCATCGCGACGTATGGGCAGGGCCGGGAGCGGCCGTTGTGGCTGGGGTCGGTGAAGTCGAACATCGGCCACACCCAGGCGGCGGCCGGCGTGGCCGGTGTGATCAAGATGGTGATGGCCATGCGCCATGGCGAGCTGCCCAGGTCGCTGCACGCCGCGGAGCCCTCACCCCAGGTGGACTGGGACGCCGGTCAGGTGCGGCTGCTGACCGAGCCGGTGGCCTGGCCCGAGGAGGGCAGGCCGCGCCGGGCTGCGGTGTCGTCGTTCGGGATCAGCGGCACCAACGCCCACGTGATCGTCGAGTCGGCGCCGGGCGAACCCGTACGGGAACCACGGCCCGCCCCCGCGACCGTGCCGCTGGTCGTGTCGGGCCGCACCCCGCAGGCGCTGCGCGCCCAGGCCGGACGGCTGCTGCCGTACCTGGAGACACTGCCGGACGCGGAGATCGGCGAGCTCGGCCGCGCCCTCGCCACCACACGCGCCGCGCTCGAATGCCGGGCCGTCGTGACCGGCACGGACCGGGCCGAGCTCGCGGCCGGCCTCGCCGCGCTGGCGGACGGCTCCACGCCCGCCGGAGCTGCCCGCGAGGGCAGGGTGGCGTTCCTGTTCACCGGGCAGGGCAGCCAGCGCCTCGGCATGGGCCGCGAGCTGTACGGCGCCTTCCCGGTCTTCGCCGAGGCGTTCGACGCCGTGCTCGCCGAGCTGGACCGCCATCTGGACCGGCCGCTGCGCGAGGTGCTGTGGGGCGAGGACGCCGATCTGGTCAACCAGACCGGCTACGCCCAGGCCGCGCTGTTCGCGCTGGAGGTCTCCCTCTACCGGCTGCTGGAGTCGTGGGGGACGCGGCCTGACTACGTCGCCGGGCACTCAATCGGCGAGCTGGCCGCCGCGCACGTGGCCGGGGTGCTGTCCCTGGCGGACGCGGCCCGCCTGGTCGCCGCGCGGGGCAGCCTGATGCAGGCCCTGCCGGCCGGAGGGGCGATGGTCGCCGTACGCGCGGCCGAGGAGCGGGTGCGCCCGCTGCTCGGCGACGGTGTGGACATCGCGGCGGTCAACGGGCCGGAGTCGGTCGTCATCTCCGGTGACGAGGCGGCCGTGTCGCGGGCCGCCGCCGCTCTCGCGGCCGACGGCCACCGGACGACCCCCCTGCGGGTGAGCCACGCCTTCCACTCGGCGCTGATGGAGCCGATGCTCGCCGGCTTCCGCGGGGTCGCGGAGGAGCTGTCGTTCGCGGCCCCGGCCATCCCCGTGGTGTCCACGCTCACGGGCACACTGGCCACGGCCGAGGAGCTGGGCTCGCCGGAGCACTGGGTGCGGCACGTGCGGGAGCCGGTCCGGTTCGCCGCCGCCGTGGGCGACCTCGCCGCCCGGAACGTCACCACCTTCGTCGAGCTCGGGCCGGACGCGGTGCTCGCCGCGATGGGGCAGGCCTGCGTCGCGGAGGACGCGGCCGCGTTCGTCGCCGTCGCCCGCAAGGGCCGCGACGAGGTGCGCGAACTCGTCGCCGGCCTCGGCCGCGCGTACGCGCACGGAGTGGCGGTCGACTGGGCCGCGTACTTCGGCGGCGACGCCCCGGCCGGGCTGGACCTGCCCACGTACGCCTTCCAGCGCAGGCGGTTCTGGCTCGACGGGTACACGTACGGCGCGGGTGACGTCGGCGCCGCCGGGCTGGACCACGTCACGCACCCGATCCTGTCGGCCGCCGTGGAGTCGCCGGAGTCCGGCGAAGCGGTGCTGACCGGCCGTGTCTCGCCGCGGACGCATCCGTGGCTGGCCGACCACGTGATCTCGGGCCGGGTCCTGTTCCCCGGCACCGGGTTCATCGAGCTGGCGACGCAGGCGGGCGACTGGGCGGGCTGCCCCAGCCTCGACGAGCTCGTCCTCGAAGCGCCGCTCGTGCTGCCCGCCGAGGGCGGGGTCGCCCTGCGGGTGGTCCTCGGCCCCGCCGGCGACGGCCTGACGCGCTCGGTGCAGATCTTCTCCCGTCCGGATGGTGATGGGGACGGGGTGTGGGTGCGGCACGCGTCGGGTGTGGTGGGTCCGGTCGTGGGGGTGGCGGGGTTCGATCTGGCGGAGTGGCCGCCTCGGGGTGCCGAGGTGGTGGATGTGTCGTCGTGGTATCCGGAGTTGGCCGGTCGGGGGTATGGGTACGGGCCGGCGTTCCGGGGGTTGCGGAAGGTGTGGCGGGGTTCGGGGGAGGTGTTCGCGGAGGTCGCGTTGCCTGAGGGGGTGCAGGCGGGTGGGTTCGCGGTGCATCCGGCGTTGCTGGACGCGGTGTTGCAGGCGACCGACGTGGCCACCGATCCGGCGTCCGACGCGGCGAGCGGGAACGCGGATGCGGGGGCGGTGCGGTTGCCGTTCGCGTTCGGCGGGGTGAGTGTGTTCGCGGCGGGGGCGTCGCTGGTGCGGGTGCGGATCACGCCGGTGGCGGACGTGGCGGGGGATGCGGTGGCGTTGGAGATCGCCGATGCCTTTGGTGCGCCGGTGGCGTCGGTGGAGTCGTATGTGTGCCGGGCGATGTCGGCGCAGTCGGTGGGGGAGCGGGTCTACCGGGTCGACTGGGTCCCCGCTCCGGTCACCGCTTCGGTCACTGCCCCGGCCCAGTCGGCCGCCGGGAGGCAGGAGTTCACCCGCCTGGACGTCACCGGCACCCCGGAGACGCTTCCGGGGATGCGGTCGGTGGTGGCCGGGGTGCTGGAGCGGGTGCAGGAGCAGGTAGCCGTTCCGGAGCCTGGTGGGCCGCTGGTGGTGGTCACGCGGGGTGCGGTGGGGCTGCCGGGTGAGGATGTGGATGTGTCGGTGGCGCCGGTGTGGGGGCTGGTGCGGTCGGCGATGGCCGAGTGGCCGGGCCGGTTCGTGCTGGCCGACATCGACGGGACCGAGGAGTCGGAGGCGGTGCTGGCCGCGGCGGTGGCCGCCGGTGAGCCCGAACTGCTGATCCGGGCGGGCCAGGTGCGAGTCCCGCGCCTGGCGGTGGTGACTCCCGGCTCCGAGCAGGCGACCTCGGGCAGCGCTCAGGTGCTTTCAGGCTCCGCGCCGGCGACCTCCGATGCCGACCAGGCGGCTTCCGGCTCCGTGCCAGTGGGCCTCGGCTCGGCCTCGGTGGCCTCCGGTTCCGACCAGGCGGCTTCCGGCTCGGGCTCGACGGCTTCCGGCTCCGCGTCGGTGGGTTTCGGTGCTGGGGCGGTGGTGGTGACCGGGGGTGTCGGTGGGGTCGGGGCGCGGGTGGCGCGGCATCTGGTGACGGCGCACGGGGTGCGGTCGCTGGTGCTGGCCGGGCGTCGCGGTCCGGACACGCCCGGAGCCGATCTGCTGGCGGCGGAGCTGACCGAGTTGGGCGCTCAGGTGCGGGTGGTGGCCTGTGACGTGGCCGATCGGGAGGCGGTGGCGCGGCTGCTGGAGGAGGTGCCGGATCTGACGGCGGTGGTCCACGCGGCCGGGGTGCTGGACGACGGGCTGATCGAGTCGCTGACCCCGGACCGGCTGGACACCGTCTTCGCGCCCAAGGCCGACGCGGCCTGGCACCTGCACGAGTTGACCCGCGACCGGAACCTCAGCGCCTTCGTCCTGTTCTCCAGCACCGCGAGCACGCTGGCCGGTGCGGGCCAGGGCAACTACGCCGCGGCCAACGCCTTCCTCGACGGCCTGGCCGCCCACCGGCACGCGCACGGACTGCCCGCCCTCTCGTTGCCGTGGCACCTGTGGACCGGCGCCGGAATGGCGGAGGGGCTCAGCGAGAGCGACGTCGCCCGCATCGAACGGCAGGGCATCACGCCGCTGTCGGCCGACGAGAGCCTCGCGCTGCTGGACGTCGCGCTGCGCGGCACGGATCCGGTGCAACTGCCGATCAAGCTGGACCGGGCCGCCCTGCGCGCCCGCACCGACGAACTGCCCGCACCGCTGCGCGCCTTCGCCGCCCGCGCAAAGGCGCAGGCGGTCACGAAGCCGGCGGCCGGCAACGCCCTCGCCGAGCGCCTGGCCGGCCGACCGGCAGCCGACCGCGACCGGATCCTGCTCGATCTCGTACGCGTGGACGTGGCGGCGGTGCTCGGTCACGCCGGGTCCGGCGAGATCGACCCGGACCGCCCGTTCACCGATCTCGGTTTCGACTCGCTGGCCGCGATGGAGTTCCGCAACCGGCTGGGCGCGTCGAGCGGCCTCACGCTGCCCGCGACGCTGGTCTTCGACCACCCGACCGCCCGCGCGGTCGCCGTACACCTCGCCGACCGCCTGGCCGGCCTGATGGGCGACAGCGTGGCGGACCGGGCCGGTGGAGCCACCGCGGACGTCCCGGCCACCCGCGCCGCGGAGCCGGTCGCGGACGAGCCGATCGCGATCGTGGGAATGGCCTGCCGTTACCCCGGCGGCGTACGGTCGCCCGAGGACCTGTGGCGGCTGGTCGCCGACGGCGTCGACGCGATCGGCGAGTTCCCCGCCGACCGCGGCTGGGACGACGGCGTCTACGACCCGGAACCGGGTGTGCCCGGCAAGACCTACACCCGCCGGGGCGGGTTCCTGTACGACGCCGCCGAGTTCGACCCCGAGTTCTTCGGCATCATGCCGCGCGAGGCGCTGGCCATGGACCCGCAGCAGCGGCTGCTGCTGCAGACGGCCTGGGAGGCGTTCGAGCGGGCGGGCATCGACCCGAGGGCCGCGCGCGGCAGCCGCACCGGCGTCTACGCCGGTGTGATGTACCACGAGTACGCCAGCAGGCTGCGCGAGGTCCCCGAGGAACTGGCCGGATACCTCGGCAACGGCAGCGCCGCCAGCGTCGCCTCCGGGCGCGTCGCGTACGCCTTCGGCCTGGAGGGCCCGGCCATCACCGTGGACACGGCGTGCTCGTCGTCGCTGGTGGCGGTGCACATGGCCCACCAGGCGCTGCAACGCGGCGAGATCGACCTGGCGCTGGCCGGAGGTGTCACGGTCATGCCGACCCCGGAGGTGTTCGTCGACTTCAGCCGCCAGCGGGGGCTGGCCGCCGACGGCCGGTGCAAGTCGTACGCCGGAGGGGCCGACGGCACCGCGTGGGGCGAGGGCGCCGGTCTGCTGGTGCTGGAGCGGTTGTCGGACGCGCGGCGGCGTGGGCATCGGGTGCTGGGGGTGATCCGTGGTTCGGCGGTGAACCAGGATGGTGCGTCGAATGGGTTGACGGCGCCGAACGGTCCGTCGCAGCAGCGGGTGATCGGTCAGGCGCTGGCGGCGGCCGGGCTGAGTCCGGCTGACGTGGACGTGGTCGAGGGCCATGGCACGGGGACGACGCTGGGTGACCCGATCGAGGCGCAGGCGATCATCGCGACGTATGGGCAGGGCCGGGAGCGGCCGTTGTGGCTGGGGTCGGTGAAGTCGAACATCGGCCACACCCAGGCGGCGGCCGGCGTGGCCGGTGTGATCAAGATGGTGATGGCGATGCGGGCGGGGACGGCGCCGCGCACCCTGCACGTGGACCAGCCGTCGCCACAGGTGGACTGGGACTCCGGCCAGGTGCGGCTGCTGACCGAGCCGGTGGCCTGGCCCGAGGAGGGCAGGCCGCGCCGGGCGGCGGTGTCGTCGTTCGGGCTCAGCGGCACCAACGCGCACCTGATCCTGGAGCAGGCGCCGGCCGAGGAGTCCTCGGCTGAGGAGACGCCGTCGTCCGGTCCCGCCGGCCTGCCGATCGTGCCTCTGGTGGTCTCCGGCCGGACAGCGCGGGCGCTGCGCGCCCAGGCGGGCCAGCTCCTGAATCATCTGGAGCTCCAGCCGGAGCTGGACCTTCGCGACGTCGGCTTCTCACTGGCCACCGGCCGGGCCGCGCACGCCCACCGCGCGGTGGTGCTCGCCGACGGGCGCGCCGCGGCGGAGCGCGGCCTGGCCGCGCTGGCCGCCGCCGACACCGTCGACCCCGGCGTGGCCGATCTCGTCACCGGAGTGACCGGCACCGGCGGGCAGACCGCGTTCCTGTTCACCGGGCAGGGCAGCCAGCGTCCCGGCATGGGCCGCGAGCTGTACGAGGCGTTCCCGGTCTTCGCGGAGGCGTTCGACGCCGTGCTCGCCGAGCTGGACCGGCACCTCAACCGGCACCTGGACCGGCAGCCCGATCACCACGGTGACCGGCCGCTGCGCGAGGTGCTGTGGGGCGAGGACGGCGATCTGGTCAACCAGACGGTGTACGCCCAGAGCGGCCTGTTCGCGCTGGAGGTGGCGCTCTACCGGCTGCTCGAATCCTGGGGGGTGCGGCCCGACTACCTCGCCGGGCACTCGATCGGCGAGCTCGCCGCGGCCCACGTCGCCGGGGTGCTCTCCCTACCCGACGCCGCCGCGCTGGTGGCGGCCCGCGGCGCGCTGATGCAGGCGCTGCCGCCCGGCGGCGCGATGGTCGCGGTCGCGGCCACCGAGGACGAGGTGACACCACTGCTGACCGGCCGGGCCGGCATCGCGGCGGTCAACGCGCCCGACTCGGTCGTGCTCTCCGGCGACGAGGCCGAGGTGCTCGCCGTCGCGGCCGAGCTGGCGGCGGCGGGACGCAAGACCACCCGGCTGCGGGTCTCGCACGCCTTCCACTCGCCGCTCATGGAGCCGATGCTGGACGGCCTGCGCGCGGTCGCCGCGTCGCTCACGTACACGGCCCCAGCGATTCCGGTCGTCTCGACGGTCACCGGCGAGGTCGTCGGCGCGGAGCTGTGCACCCCGGACTACTGGGTCGACCAGGTCCGGCGCCCGGTCCGCTTCGCCGCGGCCGTCTCGGCCCTGGCGGCGGCGGGCGTCACCCGCTTCACCGAACTCGGCCCGGACGGCGTGCTCACCGCCCTGGCCCAGCGGAGCGCGCCGGACACCGCGCTGTTCACGGCCACCGCCCGGCGCGACCGGCCCGAGCCGGCCGCCGTCCTGACCGCGCTCGCCCGCCTGCACTCCGGCGGCGTCCCCGTCGACTGGCGGGCGTTCTTCGCCGGAACCGGCGCACGGCAGGTGGACCTGCCGACCTATCCCTTCGAGAACAGCCGGTTCTGGCTCGACGCGCCGCAGGTCGCCGCCGACGCGACCGGGCTCGGCCAGCAGGCGTCCACGCATCCGCTGCTGTCGGCCGTCGTGGCCATGCCCGACGACCGGGTGGTGCTGACCGGGCGGCTGTCCACGGCCACCCAGCCCTGGCTGGCCGACCACCGGGTGCGGGGCCGGATCCTGCTGCCCGGCAGCGGCCTGGTCGAGCTCGCCCTACGCGCCGGTCAGGAGGTGGGCTGCGGCACCGTCGCCGAGCTGATCATGGAGGCGCCGCTCGTCGTGCCCGGCCGCGGCGCACTGGCGCTGCAGGTCACCGTGGAACCGCCGGACTCCGCCGGGGCGCGGGCGATCCACATCCACACCCGGCCGGAGGACGGCGGCGGGTGGACGCGGCACGCGGCCGGCACGCTCATGGCCGAGGACGATCCCGCCCTCGCCGAGGCCGCCGCCGATCTCACCCAGTGGCCGCCGCCCGGCGCCGCCGAGACGGCGATCACCGGCGGCTACGACCTGCTGGCCGCCCGCGGTTACGAGTACGGCCCGGCGTTCCAGGGGCTGCGGGCGGCCTGGCGCGACGGCGACGACGTCTACGCCGAGGTCGCCCTGCCCGAGCGGGCCGCGGCCGACGCGCGGAGGTTCGGCCTGCACCCGGCGCTGCTCGACGCGACCTTCCACGCCGACCTGCTGGACGAGCAGGGCCTGCGGGAAGGCCGCACGGTCATCCCGTTCGCCTGGACCGGCACGACCCTGCACACGGGTGGCGCCACCGCGCTGCGGGTGCACATCCGCAGGCTGCGCGGCGACGAACTGTCCACCATGACACTGGCCGACGACAGGGGCCGTACGGTCGCCACGGTGCGGCGGCTCGCCGCGCGGGAGGTGACCGGGACGGCCGGCGGCGACCCCCGGGGCGGGTCGGTCCTGCGGCTCGAATGGCGCGACCTGCCGCTGGAGGGGGCGACGGCCGGGACCGCACCGGTGCTGGCCGGGGCCGACCACTTCGGTCTCGCGCGGCGCGCCGGTGGCGCGCACGACGGCCTCGCCGCCCTGGTGTCGGCGATCGACGCCGGAGCCCCCGTGCCCGACCTGGTGATCCACCAGTGCCTCGCCGAGCCCGCCGAGGTCCCCGTGCGGACGCGGGCGGCCGTCCACGAGGTGCTGGACGTGCTGCGCTCCTGGCTGGCCGACGAGCGCCTCGCCGCCTCCCGGCTGGTGATCCTCACCAGGCACGCCGTCGGCGACGCGGACGGGACCGAGGGGCTGGCCCACGCGCCGGTCTGGGGCCTGGTCCGCGCGGCCCAGCAGGAGAACCCGGGCCGGTTCGTGCTCGTCGACACCGACGGCACCCCGGCGTCGACGGCCGTGCTGCTGCCCGCGATCCGGTCCGGGGAGGCGGAGATCATGCTGCGGCAGGGCGTCGCCCGCGTTCCCCGGCTGGCCCCGGCGACCGCGGACCGCGAGACGCCGCCGTGGGACCCGGACGGCACCGTGCTCGTCACCGGCGGCGCCGGCGGCCTCGGCGCACACCTCGCCCGGCACCTCGTCACCGCGCACGGCGTGCGGCACCTGCTGCTGACCAGCCGCCGCGGCCGGGACACCGAGGAGGCGCGGCGCCTGGAGCGCGAGCTGACCGGCCTCGGCGCGGAGGTGACGATCGCGGCGTGCGACGTGGCCGACCGGGCCGCGCTGGCCGGCGTGCTCGCCGCGATCCCGCCGGACCGGCCGCTCCGCGCGGTGGTCCACGCGGCCGGCGTGATGGACAACGCGCTGATCGGGTCGCTGACGCCCGCGCAGGTCGAGGCGGTGCTGCGGCCCAAGGTCGACGGCGCCTGGCACCTGCACGAGCTCACCGCCGATGCCGATCTGACCGCCTTCGTGCTGTTCTCCTCGTTCGCCGGACTGCTGATCGGCGCCGGGCAGGGCAACTACGCCGCGGCCAACCGCTTCCTCGACGCCCTCGCCGCCCATCGGGCGGCCTCCGGACGGCCCGCGACGTCACTGGCCTTCCCGCTCTGGGCGACGCGGACCGGGCTCGGCGGCGAGGCCGTCGACGGGGAGTCGGAGGAGCGCCGGATGGCCGCGCTCGGCATGCCCGCCCTGTCGACCGAGGACGGGTTGGCGCTGATCGACGCCGCGCTGACCCGGCCGGACGCGGTGCTGGTGCCGCTCCGGCTCGACCGGGCCGCGCTCGCCGCCGCGGAGTCCGTCCCGCCCATGCTGGCCGGTTTCGTCCCCGCGAAGGCGCGGTCGGAGGCGGCGCGGCCGGCGGAGCGGACCCTCGCCGAGCGGCTGGCGGACGCCGGACCGGCCGACCGGGACCGGATCCTGCTCGACCTGGTGCGGGCGGAGGTGGCGGCCGTGCGGCACGCCGACCCGGACGCGATCGACGTCGCCAGGGGCTTCACCGAGCTGGGCCTGGACTCGCTGGCCGCGATCGAACTGCGCAACCGGCTGTCGGCGGCCACCGGGCTGCGGCTGCCGGCGACGCTGATGTTCGACTATCCGAACCCACGGGAGCTGTCCGGCTACCTGCGGGAGGAGCTGCTGCCCGGCCTGCCCGACGAGGCGTCTCCGGAGGAGGGGCAGGCGGAGCCGAGCCTGCCGACGATGCAGGAAATCAACGATATGACGGTCAGCGACCTTGTGCGCGCGGCGTTGTCCGGGTCGAACTGAGCAGGAGGGGTACATGGACGTCCCGGTTGAGGAGATTGTCGCGGCGCTGCGGAAATCTCTGCTGGACAACGAGGCGTTGCGGCAGCGCAACGCGGAACTCGCGGCGGCGGCGACCGAGCCGATCGCGATCATCGGTATGGCGTGCCGGTATCCGGGCGGGGTCACCACGCCCGAGGAGCTGTTCCAGCTCGCCGTGGACGGCAGGGACGGGGTGTCCGCCTTCCCGGCCGACCGGGGCTGGGACCTGGAGGGCCTGTACGACCCGGAGCCCGGCAAACCCGGCCACAGCATCGCCCGGGAGGGCGGGTTCCTCTACGACGCGGCGGACTTCGACGCCGACTTCTTCGGCATCTCGCCGCGCGAGGCGCTGACGCTGGACCCGCAGCAACGGCTCCTGCTGGAGGTGAGCTGGGAGGCCTTCGAACGGGCCGGCATCGACCCGGCCTCGCTGAACGGCAGCACCACCGGCGTGTTCGGCGGCGTTATGTACCACGACTACGGGTTCGGCACCAGCGGCGGCAGCGACGTCACCGGCCGGGTGGCGTTCACCCTCGGCCTGCAGGGCCCGGCGGTCACGATCGACACGGCCTGCTCGTCGTCGCTGGTCGCCGTCCACCTGGCCGCCCAGGCGCTGCGTACGGGGGAGTGCTCGCTCGCGCTGGCCGGCGGCGTGACCGTGATGGCCAACCCGGACATGTTCGTCTTCTTCAACACCCAGCGCGGCCTGGCCAGGGACGGCCGGTGCAAGTCGTTCTCCGCCGACGCGGACGGCACGGGCTGCTCCGAGGGCGCCGGCGTGGTGCTGCTGGAGACCCTCTCGAACGCGCGCCGCAACGGGCATCCGGTGCTCGCCGTGCTGCGCGGGTCGGCGATCAACTCCGACGGCGCGTCCAGCGGGATGACCACCCCGAACGGGCCGTCCCAGCAGCGGGTGATCCGCCAGGCGCTGCGCAACGCCGGGCTCTCCCCGGCCGACGTGGACGTGGTCGAGGCCCACGGCACCGGCACCACCCTCGGCGACCCGATCGAGGCGCAGGCCCTGCTCGCCACCTACGGCAGGCAGCGACCCGAGGACGGCTCACCCCTGCTGATCGGCTCGATCAAGTCGAACCTCGGTCACACCCAGGCCGCGGCGGGCGTCGCCGGGGTCATCAAGATGGTGCAGGCGCTGCGCAACGGGGTGCTCCCGAAGATCCTCCACCTCGACGAGCCGACCCCGCACGTGGACTGGTCGGCCGGCCGGGCGGAGCCGCTGCGGGAGGTGCGGCAGTGGCCGGCCGGCGAGCGGCCGCGCTACGCGGGGGTGTCGTCGTTCGGGATGAGCGGGACCAACGCGCACGTCATCATCGGCGAGGCCCCGGAGGAGCCGCCCGCGCCCGCCCGCCTGCCCCTGCCGGTCGTCCCCCTGCTCGTGTCCGCCCGTACGGAGGAGAGCCTGCGCGCGCAGGCCGGTTCGCTGCGGACCCGCCTGGTCGCCGGGCCGGCCGCCGTGTCGGCGCCGGACCTGCTCGACATCGCCGCCACCCTGGCCACCGGCCGGGCCGTCCACGAACACCGCGCCGTCGTGATCGCCGCGGACCGGGACGAGGCGGTGGCCGGGCTGTCCGCGCTCGCCGACGGCGGCGCCCGGCCGAACCTGTGGCGCGGCGAGGCCGCCGCGCACCGCACCGCCTTCCTGTTCGCCGGGCAGGGGACGCAGCGGCTCGGCATGGGCCGGGAGCTCCACGGCACGTTCGGGGTCTTCGCGTCGGCGTTCGACGAGGCGGTCGCCGCGCTGGAGGGCTGGCTGGCCCGCCCGCTGCGGGAGGTCGTCTGGGGCGGCGACGCGGAGGCGCTGGCCCGGACCGGGTCCGCCCAGCCGGCGCTGTTCGCGCTGGAGGTCGCGCTCTACCGGCTGCTGGAGTCGTTCGGCGTGACGCCGGACTACCTCGCCGGCCACTCGATCGGCGAACTGGCCGCGGCCCACGTCGCCGGTGTGCTGTCCCTGTCCGACGCGGCGCGGCTCGTCGCGGCGCGCGGGACGCTCATGCAGGCGCTCCCCCCGGGCGGCGCGATGATCGCCGTCGCGGCGGCCGAGGAGGAGGTGCTGCCCCTGCTCACCGGCCGGGTCGGCGTCGCCGCCGTCAACGGCCCGGGCTCCGTCGTCGTCTCCGGCGACGCGGAAGAGGCGGAGGCGATCGCCGCCCACTTCGCCGCCCTCGGCCGCAAGACCAGCAGGCTCCGCGTGTCGCACGCGTTCCACTCGCCGCTGATGGAGCCGATGCTCGCCGAGTACGCGGCGGTCGCGGCCGAGATCGCGTACGCCGAGCCGCGCGTCCCCGTCGTGTCCACGGTGACCGGCGAACCGGCGCCCGCCGGCACCTGGTCGGCGGACTACTGGGTGCGGCACGCGCGGGACGCGGTCCGCTTCGCCGACGCCGTCCGCTTCCTGGCCGGCGCCGGAGCCGACCGGTTCGTCGAGATCGGCCCGGACGGCGCGCTCGCCGGCCTGGCGGGGGAGATGCTCGAACCCGGCCGGGCCGAGACCGTCGCCCTGCTCGCCCGCACCGTGCCGGAGACCCGGGCACTGCTCACCGCCCTCGGCCGTCTGCACACCGGCGGCGTGCCCGTCTCCTGGCCCGCGTTGTTCGAGGGCCGCGGCGCGCGCGTGGCGGACCTGCCGACCACCGCCTTCACCCGCCGCCGCTACTGGTCCGACGAGGAGTGCGGCACGACCGCGAACGCGACGGGCCTCGGGCAGCGGGCCGTCGACCATCCGCTGCTCACCGCGGTGGTCGCCGTGCCGGACACCGGCGGGCTGCTGCTGACCGGGCGGCTGTCCGCGCAGGCCCAGCCGTGGGTGCCCGACCACGCCATCTCCGGCACCGTGCTGTTCCCCGGGACCGGCCTCGTCGAGCTCGCGATCGCCGCGGGCGACCACGTCGGCTGCCCCACCCTGGACGAGTTCACCCTGCACGCGCCGCTGGTGCTCGGTGATGCGCCGGTCGAGGTGCAGGTGAGTCTCGGCGCGGCGGACGACACCGGCCGCCGGGCGGTGACCGTCTACTCCAGGACCGCGGGCGGGCCGCTCGACGCTCCCTGGACCCGGCACGCGCAGGGCGTGCTCTCGGCGGCGGTCGCGCCGGCGCCCGAGCCGGAGCTCGCCGAGTGGCCGCCGCCCGGCGCGGCTCCGGTGGACCTGGACCGCGCGTACGAGCGTCTCGCCGACCGGGGGTACGACTACGGCCCGGCGTTCCAGGGCCTGCGGGCCGCCTGGCGAAACGGCGACGACTGGTTCGCCGAGGTCGTGCTGCCCGAGCACGTGGCACCGGGCCGGTTCGGCATCCACCCGGCGCTGCTCGACGCCGCGATGCACGCCGACCTGCTGGACGAGGACAGCGCGGGGCAGACCCTCCTGCCGTACGCGTGGACGGGGGTGTCGCTGCACGCGACGGGAGCCTCCGCGCTGCGGGTGCGGATCCGCCGCCAGGGCCGCGAGGAGGTCACCGGGGTCCTGGTGGCCGACTGGTCCGGGCGGCCGGTGCTGTCGGTGGACGCGCTGGTCTCGCGCGCCGTGGACGCCGGCGCGCTGCGCACGCCGACCGGCGCGGAGCTGCTGCGGGTGGAGTGGACGAGGCCGGACGTCCCGCCGCCGGGCGCGGACGCGGTCCCCGTCGTGGACGACCTGTCCGAGCTGGGCGCGAGCGTGCCCGAGGTGGTGGCCTTCCGGTGCTTCGGCGACGGCGGCGACACCGCGGACGTGCCCGCCGCCGTACGGGCCGCCTGCGGGCGGGCTCTCGGCGCGGTCCAGGCGTGGCTGGCCGACCGGCGGTACGCCGACTCCCGGCTGGTCCTGCTGACCCGGAACGGCGTCCGCGTCCACGACGAGGCGATCGACGTCGGCCAGGCGCCCGTGTGGGGCCTGGCGCGGGCCGCGGCGGCGGAGAACCACGGCCGGTTCGCCGTGGTCGACGTCGACGCGGAGGCCGGCGAGCGGGTGATCGCAGCCGCCGCGGCGTCCGGCGAGCCCGAGGTCGCGGTGCGGGGCGGGGAGATCCTGGTGCCCAGGCTCGCCCGCGTGCCCGCCGCCGCTCTCGCGGCCGAGGACAGGACCCCGTGGCCGGCCACGGGGACGGTGCTGATCACCGGCGGCACGGGCGGGCTCGGCGCCGTGATCGCCCGGCACCTGGTCACCGAGCACGGCGTGCGGAGCCTGCTGCTCGCCGGCAGGCGCGGCCCCGCCGCGCCCGGCGCGGCGGAACTGGCCGAGGAACTGCGCGCGCTCGGCGCGGAGGTGTCCGTGGCCGCCTGCGACGTGTCGGACCGGGACGCCGTCGCGGCGCTGCTCGCCGAGGTTCCGCACGAGCGCCCGCTGACCGGCGTCGTGCACGCGGCGGGCGTCGCGGAGAACGCCCTGATCAACACGATCACCCCGGCCGACGTCGACCTGTCGCTGCGGGCCAAGGCCGACGGGGCGTGGCACCTGCACGAGCTGACCGCCGGGCTGGACCTGTCGGCGTTCGTCCTCGTCTCCTCGGCCGGTGGCCAGGTGCTCGCCGCCGGACAGGCCGGCTACGCCGCCGCGAACGTCTTCCTCGACGCGCTGGCCGTCCACCGTACGGCGGCGGGCCTGCCCACGACGTCCATGGCGTTCGGGCTGTGGGACGTCGACACCGGCCTGAGCACGGGGCTCGGCGAGGCCGACCGGCAGCGGATGCGGCGGCAGGGACTGCCGCCGCTGTCACCCTCCGACGGGCTGGCGCTGTTCGACGCCGCGCTGGGCGCCGGCACCCCGGCGCTGGTGCCGTTGCGGGTGGACCAGACCGCGCTTGACGCCCGCACCGACGAGGTGCCCGCGCTGCTGCGCGGCCTGCGCAGCCGGAGGCTCCGGCGGGTGGCCGCCGAGGCGGACGGCCGACCGGCCGCCTCGGACCTCGCCGCGAGCCTGGCCGAGCTGGCCCCGGCCGACCGCGAGCGGGTGGTGCTCGACCTGGTGCGCACCCACGCCGCGGCCGTGCTCGGCCACGACAGGAACACGGCGATCGGCCCGGACCGCGGCTTCCTCGACCTCGGCTTCGACTCGCTGAGCGCGCTGGAGCTGCGGAACCGGCTCAACACGGCGACCGGGCACCGGCTGCCCCCCACGCTGATCTTCGACTACCCGACGGCCGCGGCGGTCGCCCGCCACCTGGTGGACCTCTTCGCCGCCAAGCTCCCGGCGCCGGAGGTCGATCTCGGCTCGGCCACCGCCGACGAACTGTTCGCGATCCTCGACAACGAGCTTGAGACGCTGTAACCCATGGTCATGGCCCTGCTGGGCGCCCGCTCACCGAGCGGGCGCCCTTTGGCGGCCACGGATTTTTACGTATGATTAAGACAACTGTATTAGACGGCGTAAGGATTTCGATTATGGGACACCGCGAGGACCTGCTGGAGGGCGCCAAGCGCTGCCTGCGCGAGAAGGGGTACGCCCGTACCACGACCCGTGACATCGTGGCGGTCTCCAATACGAACCTCGCCTCGATCGGGTACCACTTCGGGTCGAAGGAGAACCTGCTCAACGAGGCGCTGATCGATGCCCTGGGGGAGTGGGGCAAGGAGCTGGAGGGCGCGCTCGCCGCGGCCATGAGCCAGGCCGGCGGCGCGCTGGAGCGGTTCGAGTCGATCTGGAGCCGCCTCGTCGAGTTGTTCGCCAACGACCGGGCCCTGTGCGCGGCGAACATCGAGGTGTTCGCGCAGATCGAGCATGTTCCGACCGTGCGCCAGGTGCTCGCCGACGGGCTGGAGCAGGGCAGGGAGGGCCTCGGCCGGCTGTTCGGCACGGTGAGCGAGGACACCGACCAGGAGACCGCCCGCGCCGTCGGGTCGTTCTACCAGGCCCTGGTCACCGGGGTCATGGTCCAGTGGCTGATCGACCCCGGCCGGGCGCCGTCCGGGCACGACCTCACCGCGGCGCTCCGTCAGATCGCCGCCGGCCTGATGTGGAACGGCGGCACCCGGGAGCCCGAACCCGAGCACGTCTGAGCGCCCGGCTACGTTCTCCCGAGCACATTCGACGGCCGGCAACGACAAAGGCCCGGAAGGTATCGCCTTCCGGGCCTTTGCCGTGCGACGTGGTCAGTCGTCCTCGTCGTCGGTGTTCTCCAGCATCTCCGCCTGCTCCGCGCTGATCACCACGTGGGAGACGTCGACGGTGGCCGGCTGGTGACGCGAGAGCGCGTCCTTGATCGGCACCTCGAGACGCGCGGCCTTGGCCGCGTCGAGCTCCTCGCGGCGCTCGGCGAACTCGGGCATGACCTCCCGGGCGAACAGCTCCAGCGACTCGCAGATGTGCTCGTGCTTGTTGGCGCCGATCTGCACCTGGAAGATGATCTGGTCGACGCCGACCGCCTCGTACGACCGGACCAGCTCGCGCAGCTGGTCGGGCGTGCCGATGGCCTTGCGGAGGTTGTCGATGCGGGCGAGCAGGTCGGGGTCCATCTCGGCCCGGGTCTCCGGGGGCAGGTGCCGGCTGAAGCCGAAGGCGTCCCGGTTCTCCGCGAAGTCCTTGGCGATGTCGGTGGCGCCCGGCCGGTGCGCGCCGTGCATCCAGTAGTGCAGGAACGAGTACGCGAAGAAGTGGGCGCCGTGCACGCCGCGGTCCAGCGCCGTCTCCTCGTCCTCGTGGCACATGAACGGCATGACCAGCGCGAAGTTGGGGTTGACGGCGTAGCCGGCCGGCACGCACTCCTCGGAGGCGATGAGGTCGTAGTAGGTCTCGACGCGCTCCTTCGCCTCCTCGGGGGAGACGAACGCGAACGACAGCGCGCCCATCCCGTTGCGCGCCGCGTACTCCACCGTCTCGGGGGAGCTGCACGCGACCCACAGCGGCGGGTGGGGCTTCTGCTTGGGCTTGGGCACCACGTTGCGCGGCGGGACGTTGATCCACTGGCCCTGGTGGCCGGTGAACGGCACCTCGGTGAGCATGCGGGTGATCACGTCGATCGCCTCCCGCCACTGCTCGCGCTTCTTGTCCCGCTCGACGTCGAAGGCGCCCACCTCGAGCTGGGTGCTGCCCTGGCCGCTGCCGAAGTCGACCCGGCCGCCGGAGATGAGGTCGAGGGTCGCCAGGCGCTCGGCCACGCGTACGGGGTGGTTCACGTTCGGGGGAATCGAGACGATCCCGTGCGCGAGCCGGATGTTCTTCGTCCTGGCCGCGGCGGCGGCCAGGAAGACCTCGGGGGCGGCCGAGTGGGAGTACTCCTCCATGAAGTGGTGCTCGGTCTCCCACACGTAGTCGTAGCCGAGGCGGTCCGCGAGCTCGATCTGCTCAAGGGACTCCTTGAGCACCCGCTCCTCGCTGTCCTCGGTCCACGGCTTCGGCACCTGGTGGTGGTAGAACAACCCAAAGCGCATGACTTACCACACGCCCCTCTTGAGCAGGGCACCGGCGTCGATCTTGAACTGGTTGCCGGTGACGTAGCGGGACTCGTCCGACGCGAGGTAGACGACCGCGTGCGAGACGTCGGACGGGTCCAGGCACGGGATGGGCATGCCGTGGATCATGGCGAAGGAGGCGTTGCCCTCCTCTCGGGTCGGGTGCTCCAGGTCCGGCCGGAACAGCCGCCACACGGACTCGTTCTGGATCATGTCGGTGTCGACGTTGGTCGGGTGGATGGCGTTGACCCGCCGGCCCGAGGGCGCGAGCTGGAGCGCCAGCGTGTTCACGTACTGGATCAGCGTGGACTTGGCCAGGCTGTATCCGAGGCCGCCGGGGCCCATCGGGCCCGGGTCCCCGCGGTCGGGGATCAGGCCCACCATGGAGCCGACCACGATGACCGACGCGGTCTCGCTCAGGTGCGGCAACGTGGCGTGAATCGTGTTGATCACGCCGACCAGGTTGATGTCGACGGTGTCGGTGAACGCGGTCAGCGGCCGGTCCGGCCCGAGGACGCTGATCCCGGCGTTGGGGATCACGACGTCCAGCCTGCCCAGCTCCGCCACACCGTCGTCGATCGCGTTCTGCAGTTCGGCGCGGTCGCGGACGTCCACCTGCCGGCTGAAGATCCGGCGGCCGGTCTGCTCGACCAGGCGGACGGTCTCCTTCAGGTCTTCGACAGTGGCCATCGGATACTGGGCGACCTCAATGTCCGTGCAGGCGTCCAGCGCGATGATGTCGGCGCCTTCCTCCGCCAGCCGGACGGCGTGGCTGCGTCCCTGCCCACGCGCCGCACCGGTGATCGCAACGACCTTGCCTTCCACGCGGCCCATACGGCCCTCCTGTGGTATGTGCGTCAAGGAATCTCCCGAACAGGATGTCGTGCCGGGCATGTCCGTCGCGTCCCGCAAGCACCCCTGTCATCGTCGCCAGGCCTCGCCGCGCGGTAGGGGTGCGCCGGGCGCCGGACCCCTACTACACCCCTGACCTGTGCCTTTTGCCTTCAGATCGTCGTGACGGCGTGGTTGTCTTGCGGTGCGGAACCCGTGTTCACCTCCCTGTCACCCCCCCGGGTGACGAGACGGAGCGACGACATGATCGTGATTCCCGCCGCCCTGTCCGAGAGCCCTGGGTGTCCGGTCCACCGGCCGATCGCGGCGCCGGACCCGGTGCGCTCGGCGTCGAGGTCGCCGCCCGCCGGCGGTGCGCCTCACGCGGCTCGCGGTCGTGCCGCCGCTCCTGCCTGCTCGCTCCTCGGCATCACAGGCGCTCGGGCGCCTCGGCAACTCGGTCTATACAAGGGTCTAATACGGACGTATGATTAAATCATGACTACTAAACAACTCGCCGGACGCAAGGAATGGCTGGCGCTCGTCGCACTCGCGGTGCCGCCCCTGCTGGTCGCCATCGACATCACAGTGCTCTACTTCGCCGTCCCGTCCATCGCGGCAGACCTCAAGCCCACCAGCACGCAGCAGCTGTGGATCATCGACATCTACGGGTTCGTGCTGGCCGGCATGCTCTTGACCATGGGTAACCTCGGCGACCTGTTCGGCCGCCGGCGTACCCTGATGATCGGTTGCACCATCTTCGGGCTCGCGTCCCTCGGCTCGGCGTTCGCCACGAGTCCCGAGATGCTGATCGTGTGCCGCGCGGTGCAGGGCCTGGGCGGAGCGGCGCTGATGCCGTCCTCGCTCGCGTTGCTGCCGGTCATCTTCACCGACGACAAGCAGCGCCGCACCGCAATCACGGTGTTCTCGCTGGCCATCTCGGCCGGCGCGGGCTTCGGCCCGGTGCTGAGCGGCGTGCTGCTGAACAACTTCTGGTGGGGCTCGATCTTCCTGATCAACGCTCCGATCATCGCGATCCTGCTGATCGCGATGCCGTTCCTCGTCCCCGCCTTCCGGCTGCCGCGCGAGCAGGTCGGCCAGTTCGACTGGCTCAGCGCCCTGCTGTCGCTGGTGGCGGTGCTCAGCGTGATCTGGGGTGTCAAGGAGCTCGCGATCAACGGCGTGGAGGGGATCCCGCTCGGCGCGGTCGTCGGCGGCCTCGTGCTCGCGGTGATCTTCGTGGTGCGGCAGCGTCACCTGACCCACCCCATGATCGACCCGAAGCTGTTCAGGACCCGCGGCTTCCTGCCGGTGCTGACGGTCAGCGCCACCGGGTTCTTCCTGGTCATCGGGTTCTCGGTGTTCACCACGCAGTTCCTGATGGAGGTCATCGGCCTGCGGCCGCTGCCGGCCGCGCTGTGGTCGATGGCGTCCCCGGTGATCTCGGGCAGCCTCGTGCCGGTCGCCATGGGCATGGTCGACAAGGTCAAGCCCGCCTACCTGATGGCGTCCGGGTTCCTGCTCGCCGCGATCGGCTTCGGGATCATGACCCAGGTCACCGCCGACAGCGGCATCTTCCTGGTCGTGAGCGGCATCGTGGGCATCGGCGTCGGCACCGCGCTGCTGTTCGCTCTGCTGACCGACATGGCGGTCGCGATCTCTCCGCCCCGGCAGGTCGGCGCGGTCTCCGCGCTCACCAAGACGCTGCAGGAGTTCGGCGGCGCGCTCGGCCTGGCGATCTTCGGCACCATCGGCGCCGCGATCTACCGGAACTACCTGGGCACCCGGATCGACGGCGTGCCGGCCGAGGCCGTGCGCGCCGCCCGGCAGACCATGGGCGGCGCGGTCGCCGTGACCCAGTCGCTGGCGCCCGACGCCGCGAGGGCGCTGCTCGCGGTCGCCCGTGAGGCGTTCGCCAAGGCGACCAGCCTCACCGCGATCCTCGGCATCGTGATCGCGCTCGTGTCGGCCGTGCTGCTGGTCACCCGGCTGAGCCACGTCACGTACACGAAGGAAGGAGAGGAGGTGCTCCCCGGGCCGGTCACTCCCGAGGTCCCCACCACGATTTGACCGGCACGACGCGGCGGCCGGCGAGCCCCACCCGAACCCCACCCTCGCCGTCCGGCCCGCGCACAGGGGTCCGGCTTTCACCGGCACCGCCGGAAAGCCGGACCCCTCTTCTCTCTCGGCGTCTTCGATCCCGGCGTTCCATCTCGGCCCGCGGCGACGTCCAGTGCATCCCCACACGACACACGAGCATGTGAGGAGTTCACATGAGCAGTCGGCAATCCCCGACGCCGCATGCGGTGTCGCTGTCCGGAATTCGCAAGGTCTACGGCACGGGCGACAACAGCGTGGTCGCGCTCGAATCCGTTACGGTGAACTTCGAACGGCGCACGCTCACCGCGGTGATGGGCCCGTCGGGTTCCGGCAAGACGACCCTGCTGCACTGCGCGGCGGGGCTCGACGAGCCCACCGAGGGATCGGTGAAGCTCGACGGCCAGGAGATCACCGGTCTCAGCGAGACCGCGCTGACCCTGCTGCGGCGGGACAAGGTCGGATTCATCTTCCAGGCGTTCAACCTGATGCCCGCGCTGACCGCCGAGCAGAACGTGGTCCTGCCGCTGCGGCTGGCCGGGCGCAAGATCGACAAGGCCAAGGCGAGGGACGTCCTGACCCAGGTGGGCCTGGGCGACCGGGCCGGCCACCGGCCGAGCGAGCTGTCCGGCGGACAGCAGCAGCGGGTGGCCATCGCCAGGGCGCTCGTGGCCAGCCCGGCCGTGATCTTCGCCGACGAGCCCACCGGCTCGCTGGATTCCAAGACCGCCCGCGAGATCCTCGAACTGCTCCGTGAGTCGGTGCGCCTCTACGACCAGACCGTGGTGATGGTCACCCACGACCCCGTCGCGGCGTCCTACGCCGACCGCGTGGTGTTCCTCGTCGACGGGTCGGTGGTGACCGAGATGGCCAACCCCACGGCCGAGTCGGTCGCCGAGCAGCTCACCCGGCTGGGCGAGTGGGCGAAGCAGCGGTCGGTCGCGCGCGCGGAGGGCGGTCGCTGATGTTCCAGCTTGCCCGGAGAACCCTCCGCTATCGGTGGGGGGGATATGTCGCGACCTTCATCGGAATGTTCTTCTGCAGCATGATGCTGGTCGCCGCGGGCGGGATGATGGAGACCGGGCTGCGGCAGACCGTCCTGCCCCAGCGCCTCGCGGGGGCGGACGTGGTGGTCGCGGGCGACCCGCGCTACATCCTGGCCGACAACCCGGTCGGCGCGCTCAACGAACGCGTGCAGGTCGACCGCGACCTGGTGACCAAGCTCGCCGCGATCCCCGGCGTGAAAGCGGCCATCCCCGACGTCGCCTTCGACACCTTCGTGCTCCGCGACGGCAGCCCCGTCGACACGGAGGCCCACGGGCGTGACTGGGGATCCGCGGTGCTCAGCCCCTACTCCATCGGCGCGGGCGCCGCTCCGCAGCGTGCGGGGGAGGTCGCGCTCGACACCGACACCGCGCGCCGGATCGGGGCGTCCGCCGGAGACAAGATCAAGATCGGCGCCCACGGCGCCGTCGGCGAGTTCACCGTCACGGGCATCGTCGCCCCGGCGCAGCCGACGACCGAGCGCTCAATCTTCTTCACCGGCCCGGACGTCCAGCGGCTCGCGCGGGACCCCGCCCGGGTCGACACGATCTCCCTCGTCGCCCAGCCCGGCACCGACGCCGCCGCGCTCAGCGCGAAGGCCACGGCGGCCGTGGGCGGCCCCGGCATCGCGGTCCTCACCGGGAACGACCGCGGCAACGCCGAGTTCCCCGCCTCCCTCGAAGTCCACGACCTGATCCTGATCGCCGGCATCTTCGTCGCGCTGTCGCTGGTCGCCGGGCTGCTCGCGGTCGCCTCCACGCTCTCGCTGGTCGCCAGCAACCGGGAGCGGGAGATCGCGGTGCTGCGCGCGATCGGCGCCACGCCCTGGCAGACCCGCAGGATGATCCTCGCCGAGGCGCTGGTGGTGTCGCTGCTGGCGACCACGCTCTCCGTGCTGCCGGGATGGTTCGTCGGCGAGTTCCTGTACCGGATGGTGGTCAGGATCGGCGTGGCCCCCGAAGAACTGTCCTACGAGCGCGGATGGGTGCTCCCGGTCATCGCGTACGTGCTGGCCGTGGCGACCTCGCTCGGCGCCGGCCTGATCGCCGGGAAGCGGGCCCTGCGCGCCCGGCCCACCGCCGCGATGGCCGGCACCGACACGGCGGTCAAGCGGACCGGCTGGGTCCGGCGGATCATCGGCCTGGTGCTCTTCGCCTACAGCGGCGGGCTGGTCTTCGTCGCGCTTAACTTGGTCACCGGACCCTTCATCGCGGGCCCGGCCAACTGGGCGGCCATCCTGTTCGCACTCGGCGTGATGCTCCTCGGCCGGGACATCACCCGGGTCCTGGTCGCGGTGCTCACCCCGCCGCTGCGGCGGCTGTCGTCGGTGTCGGGCTACCTCGCCGCGCTGAACGCCAGGGCGCGGGTGCCGCAACTGGCCGCGGTCATCACCCCGATCATGCTCATGACCTCGGTCGCCACCGCCACCACCTATGTCATCACGACGGAGGCGGCATCGATCAACATCTACACCGAGAGCCTGGCCGGCAACGTCATCATCAAGGCGCCGCCGGGCGGGTTCGGCCCGGAGGCCCTGCCCAAGATCCGCGAGGTGGCCGGGGTCGCGGCGGCGTCGGAGTTCACCGCGAGCGCCGGGTTCGTCGACGACCCGCCGGACCCGCGGGCCGGCGCGGACCTCGGCGGCTGGCAGTTCAAGGGCTTCACCGCCGACGCCGCCGAGAAGGTGGGCGCGGCCACGATGACCGCGGGCTCGCTCACCGAGCTGAAGGGCGACACCGTCGTCATCAACGACGTCTACTCGAAGGAGCTGAAGAGGGGCGTCGGCGACACGATCACGCTGCGCCTCGGCGACAACTCCAGGGTGAACGTCAAGATCGTGGGGCTGATGTCGGAGAAGGTGAGCTTCGAGTCGATCATTCTGCCGATCGACCTGCTGTCCAAGCACACCACCACCGGCCTGCCGCTGTACATCCTCGCCGCGCCCCAGCCCGGGACGTCGGTCGCGCAGCTGTCGGCCGCGCTGAGCGGCGTCGTCGCCACCTTCCCCGGGGCGCAGATCGTCGACAGGTACACCCTGCGCGGGTCGTTCGAGCACCACCTCGGCGCGGAGGAGCTGGTCAACTACCTCTTCCTCGCGCTGCTGATGGGCTTCATCGCGATCTCCGTGATCAACACGCTGTTCCTGGCGACCGGCCACCGCAGGCGCGAGTTCGGCCTGCAGCGGCTCATCGGCGCCACCCGGAGGCAGGTGCTGCGGATGACGGCGGTGGAGGGCGCCCTGACGGCGCTGATCGGCATCGGCCTCGGCGCCATCATCGCGCCGCTCGCGTTCGTGACGTTCGCCCTCGGGCGTACGGGCAAGTTCATGCCGGCGGGGTCGCCGCTGATATTCCTGCTGATAGCAGGGGCGGCGGCGGTCCTGACCCTGGGAGGCACCCTGGTCGCGGTGCTGCGGACGCTGCGGAACCGGCCGCTGGAGGCCGCCCTGCCCACCTGACCGCCGGAGAGAAGTCATTCGCGCATAATCCTGAATTCAGCCAGACCTAATTCAATGGGTACGGCATCGCGGGTGCCCCGCGACGCCGTACCCATGCTGTTTTCCGGATAAGGGGACGCGCGCCGGTGTTTAGGGGCGAATCTCCGGTGGCGCCGCCGCTCCCGCACGGTTTCAATGAATGACGCGGCATACCCTCGGCCCGTCCTCCTGGCGGCGGGGGAGACGCCGCCCGGCGTGCGACGACGAAGGGGAGCTGAGTGAGATGTCAGAACTGAACGGAAGCGACGGCTGGGTCCGGAGGTTCCACCCGGCGCCGCGCGCCGCCGCCCGCCTGATCTGCTTCCCGCACGCGGGCGGGGCCTCGACGTACTTCTTCCCGGTGTCCAGGACGCTCTCGCCGGGCATCGAGGTGCTGGCCATCCAGTATCCCGGCCGGCAGGACCGGCGAACCGAGCCGCTGATCGACGACCTGCACGTGCTGGCCGACGTGCTGGCTCCCGTGGTGAGGCCCTGGTGCGACGGCCCGCCCGTCTACCTGTACGGCCACAGCATGGGCGCGACGCTGGCCTTCGAGGTCGGCGTGCGGCTGACGCAGGAGGGAGCGGCCCCCCGCGCACTGGTGGTGTCGGGGCGCCGGGCGCCTTCGACCTTCCGCGACGAGCGGGTGCACCTGCTGAGCGACGACGACTTCATCCGCGACCTCGACCGGCTTTCGGGCACCGACCCGCGGCTCTTCCAGGACCCGCAGGTGGTGGAGATGATCCTCCCGGCGCTGCGCAACGACTACCGGGCGGCGGAGACCTATCGCTACCGGCCGGGGCCCCGGCTCGACTGCCCGGTGGTGGCGCTGATCGGGGACGAGGACGCCCAGGTCACGGTCGAGGAGGCGCGCGTCTGGAGCGAGCACACCACCGGCCGGTTCGACCTCGGCGTCTACCGGGGCGGGCACTTCTTCATCAACGACCACGCCGCCGACGTCATGCGAGTGATCCGAGAGGTCGCCGCCGGTCGCACGCCGGCTCTGCCCGGCCAGGCCATCGCGCTGCGGGGGTGACCGGGCGCCGTTCACCGCGCCGTACCACACCGCGCCGTACCACACCGCGCCGCCCGGCCGGGGCCGGGCGGGCCAGGTGAATGCCCACCTTTACCTGCCGAATTGCGGAAAACGCTAACTGATGGCCCGCCGGGTGGTTCGGCGGCTTGTACCACTTGACACTTTCCTCCACGCGCGCCTCTTGACTCCACGGGGATTTTCGCAGGCTGTCCTATGGTCAGACGGGGCGACAAGGCGCAAGAATGACCCGGGGTATGCAATGGGGGGAAAGTTGAAATTTCAGATAAGGCGCCTTACCGTCGCCATGTCCGTCGTCATGCTCTCGGTCGCGGCCTGCGTTTCATCTCCCAGCGGCGGCGCGTCCGCTTCCTGCGCCCTGTCCGTCGGGTCCCTCTACGAACCGCAGAACCTGGACAACGCCGGCGGCGGGGGACAGGGCGCGGCGGAGGCGCTGGCCGGCAACGTCTACGAGGCGCTTTTCCGCCTCACCGAGGCGGGCGCCGTCGAGAAGTCGCTGGCCTCCGAATACACCGTCAGCCCGGACGGCCTCACCTACACCTTCGCGCTGCGTCAGGGCGTCCGCTTCCACTCCGGAACCCCGATGACCTCCGCCGACGTCCGGCACAGCCTGCGGCGCATCCTCGCCGGGACGTCCACGTCCTCGCGCAAGAACTCCCTCGACATGATCAAGAGCGTCGACGCGCCGGACGACCACACCGTCGTGGTCCGGCTCTCCAGCAGGTCGATCTCGCTCATCTACAACCTCAGCCAGGTGTGGATCGTCAACCACACGCTGGCCGATCCGAAGACCGCGGAGGACGGCACCGGTCCCTACCGCCTCGCGTCCTGGAAGCGCGGCGCGACGCTGACCATGGAGCGATTCGGCGGCTACTGGGGGGCGTCGCCCAAATGCGGGCAGGTGACGTTCCGCTACTACACCGAGGCGGCGGCGCTCAACAACGCGCTGCTGTCCGGCGCGGTCGACGTCGTCACCAGCGTGCAGAGCCCGGACGCGCTGGCGCCGTTCTCCGACACCTCGGCGTTCCGGATCACCGAGGGCACGTCCACCACCAAGCTCCTGCTCGCCTTCAACTGCCGGCGCGCGCCCTTCGACAAGCCGCTGGTCCGCAGGGCCGTCAGCGCCGCGATCGACGACGCGAAACTGCTGCGGTCGATCTGGGGCGACCGCGGCATGGTGATCGGCTCGATGGTGCCGCCCGCCGATCCCTGGTACGAGGACCTGAGCGGGAAGAACGCCTACGACGTGGAGGCGGCGAAGCGGATGCTCGCCGAGGCGGGCTATCCCGGCGGCTTCCCGATGACGCTCGACACCCCGCAGTACGACCCGCACCCGACCATCGCCGAGTTCGTGAAGTCGGAACTGGCCAAGGTCGGCATCACGGTGACGATCAACATCATCAGCGCGGACGAGTGGTACTCCCGCATCTTCCAGCACCACGACTTCGCCGCGACCCTCCAGGAACACGTCAACGACCGCGACATCCGCTACTACGGCGACCCCGGCTTCTACTGGGGTTACGACAACCCCGAGGTCTCCGACCTGATCAGGAGGTCGGAGTCCGCGAAGACCACGCGGGAGCAGACCGAACTGCTCCGGCGGGCCAACCACGAGATCGTCGAGGACGCCGCCAGCGACTGGCTCTACCTCAATCCGCAGATCGTCGTCGCGTCCGCCCGCGTGACCGGATACGCCGCCAACGCGGTCCAGGCGCAGTTCCCCGTCTACGGGATCGACAAGCGCTGACCGATGGCCGCGTATCTCGTCCGCAGGGCGATCCTGCTGGCACTGTCCCTGGCCGTCTCCAGCGTGGCGCTGTTCGTGCTGCTCCGGGTGCTTCCCGGCGACCCGGCCAACGCGCTGCTCGACATGGGCGCCACCCCGGCACAGGCCGCCGCCGCCCGGCACGAGCTCGGCACCGACCTGCCGCCGGCCCAGCAGTTCGGGGGGTGGCTCCGGGACCTGGCGCGGCTGGACCTCGGCCGGTCGCTGGTCAGCTCCCTGCCCGTGGCGTCCGAGATCGCCGGGCGGCTGCACGTCACCGTGCCTCTCACAGTGCTGGCCTTCCTGCTGGCCGTGCTGATCGCGGTGCCCACGGGATTCCTCGTCGCGCTGCGCAGGGGCACCTGGTACGGCACACTGCTGGCGGGGGTGAGTCAACTGGGTCTCGCCGTGCCGGTCTTCTGGGTGGGCATGCTGCTCGTCACCGTGTTCGCGCTGCGGCTGCGGTGGCTGCCGGCCGGCGGTTTCCCGGCCGAGGACTGGGCGGCCCCGGCCGCCGCGCTCACCTCGCTCCTGCTGCCCGTGGTCACCATCGCGCTGGTCATGTCGGCCTCGCTGACACGCTACGTCCACTCCGCCGCGCTGGACGTGCTCGACAGCGACTACCTGCGGACCGCCAGGGCGCTCGGCGCCCCGCTCCGTGCCGCGCTCCTGCGGCACGGGCTGCGCAACGCCGCCGCGCCCGTGGTGCCGATCCTCGCCATCGAACTGGCCAGTACGTTCCTGGGGGCGGTCGTCGTGGAGAACGTCTTCGCGCTGCCGGGACTCGGCAGCATGCTGGTGCGGGCGTTCGCCCAGCACGACTATCCCGTCATCCAGGGCGTCCTGACGCTGAGCACGGCCGCCGTGCTCACGATCGGCTTCGTGGCCGACACGGCCCAGCGCCTCATCGACCCGCGGCTGCGCCGTACCGCGACGGGAACGTCCGCGTGAGGTCGCGGGCGCTGGTCGCGGGCTGCGTCCTGCTGGGCGGGGTGGTCGCGATCGCGATGGTCTCGGCGCTGTGGACGCCGTACGACCCGGCCGACACGTCGGGCGGCAGGCTTGAGCCGCCGGGCCCGGAGCACTGGCTGGGCACCGACCGGCTGGGGCGGGACCTGCTGACCCAGCTCATGATCGGCGCCCGGGTGGCGCTGTCGATCGGGGCCGGGGCGGTGGCCCTCGGCGGGGCGCTCGGCCTGCTGGCCGGGATCGCGGCCGGCTTCGCCGTGCGGTGGCTGGACGACATGATGGCGGTGGTGCTGGACCTCCTGATCGCCTTCCCGACGCTGCTGCTGGCCATGCTGGTGATCGCGGCCAGGCGGGGATCGCTGCTGTCCGCCGTGACCGCCATCGGGCTGGCGATGACCGCCGTGGTGGCCAGGCCGGCCAGGCAGCAGGTGAAGCGGGTGCTGGCGCAGGACTACGTGACGGCGGCCCGCACCTCCGGCACGTCCTGGCCGGGGATCGTCGCCGGGCACGTGCTGCCCAACATCTGGCCCGCGCTCGCCGTGAACCTCGCCCTCCAGCTCGGCCGGGCCGTCCTGGCCGAGGCCGGCCTGTCCTATCTGGGCCTCGGCCCGCCGCCGCCGAACGCCTCCTGGGGACATATGCTGCGGGAGGCCCAGGCCACGGTCCTGGTCGCGCCCGGTGACATCGTCGCCCCGGGACTGCTGCTCGTCCTCCTGGTGATCGGCGTCAACCTGCTGGCCGACGGCGTCCGCGAGGTCGCCGACCCGCTCCTGCGGGGGCGCTGGTGAGCCTGCTCGAAGCCGGGAACCTGACGGTGCGCACGGCGGACGGCCGCGAACTGCTGCGCGACCTGTCCTTCCGGCTGGCCAGGGGGGACCGGCTCGGGCTGATCGGGGAGTCCGGCGCCGGCAAGTCCCTGACCGTGCTGGCGATCGTCGGCCTGTTGCCGGCCGGCATGACCGCCTCGGGCCGGGTCCTCCTGGACGGCGAGCCCATCCTCGGCGCGCCCGAGCGGGTGCTGAACACGGTCAGGGGCCGCCGCGTCGCCATCGTCTTCCAGGACCCGCTCGCCGCCCTTGACCCCCTGATGCGCGTCGGCGCGCAGGTCGCCGAGCCGCTGCGACGCCACCGGGGCCTGCGCGGGGCCGCCGCGCGGCGCGCGGCCCTGGAGGCGCTGACGGAGGTGCGGCTGGGCGACCCGGAACGCATCGCCCGGTCCTATCCCCACGAGATCTCCGGCGGCCAGCGCCAGCGGGTGGCGATGGCCATGGCACTGGCCTGCGAACCGTCGTTCCTGATCGCCGACGAGCCCACGGCCGCTCTGGACGGCACGGTCCAGGCGGAGATGCTCGCGCTGCTGGAGCGGCTGGTGGCGGCTCGCGGCATGGGGCTGCTGTTCGTCGGCCACGACCTGGCCGTGGTGGCCCGGGTCAGCCGCCGGATCCTGGTGCTGGAGCGGGGCAGGGCGGTGGAGGAGGGCGAGGTCGGGGACGTGCTGCGGGCGCCGTCGCACCCGCACACCCGGGACCTCGTGTCGGCCGCCCGGCGGCTGCACGGAGCGCTGGAGCGGATGCTGCCGTGACGTCGCCTCCTCCTGTTCTCGGCGTACGCGACCTGGGCTTCGCCTACCGGCGCGGTCCCGCCGTGCTCAGCGACGTCTCCTTCGAGGTCACCGCGGGCCGCGGGCTGGCCCTGGTGGGGGAGTCGGGAGCAGGCAAGACCACGCTGGTCCGCCTCATGCTGGGGCTGCTGCGGCCCCGCACCGGGCAGGTGCTCCTCGACGGCCTGCCGTTGCGCGGACGGATGCGGGCACTCCGGCACGCGGTGCAGCCCGTCTTCCAGGACCCGTACTCCTCGCTGGACCCGCGGCTGCGTGTGGACCGGATCGTCGGAGAGCCCCTGCGCTCGCTCGGCGTTGCCCGCGGTGCGGCGGCGACGGCCATGGTCGAGGAGGCGCTGCGCTCGGTGGGGCTGCCCGCGGACGCCGCCCGTCGCTATCCCCACGAGTTCTCCGGCGGGCAGCGGCAGCGGATAGCGATAGCGCGGGCGATAGCGGCCTCCCCCCGGGTGCTGCTGGCCGACGAGCCGGTCAGCGCCCTGGACACCGCCACCCGGGTGCGGCTCCTCGATCTGCTCGCCGAACTGCGGGAAAGCAGGCGGCTGACCGTGGTGCTCGTCTCCCACGACCTGGCCGTCGTCGCCGCGCTGTGCGAGGAGACCGTGGTCCTCGACCGGGGCCGGGTGGTCGAGCGCGGGGCCACCGCCGAGGTGCTCGGATCGCCGCGTCATCCCTGCACACGGCGCCTCGTGGCCGCGGCGCCGCGGCTCCCGCGAGCTCTAAACCCGCCCTGACCTGTAAAAAGCCGATTCAATAACGGAAGGATGGCGGCCTTTCCTACCTTTAAGGCGTCGGACAGAGTTCCCAGCCACAATGTGAGGTAAGAGATGAAGAACCACCTGCTGTCGCGTCTCGGCCGGATCGTCGGTGCCATGGTCGTCACGTTCGCGTTCGTCGCCTTCCCGCTCAGCGGAGGCGCCGCCGCCGGTGCCGTCGTTGACGTCAAGCCGGTCTACGAGGTGCCCGCCACCAAGCTCTGCTGCGGTTTTCCGTGATTGGGGCGCCCCGTTAAGAGTGAGTGAATTCTTGTTGCCGGCTGGAAATCGAATCCTGTGATTCTGACTGTGCCCGGTCACGCTCACAATGGAGCGGGATCGGTGGGGGTAGGGGGGCTTTCCCGATCTGGGGGAAGTCGAAGCCGACGCGGTGTGCCGCTCTGGACGGATCGTCGGCGAAACGTACGCGCACTCTGAGAAATCAGCCCATGACGGGTGGTGCCTGGTCGAAGCAGCCGAGGGGGGCGGCCTCGCCGGGTGTCACGACGACGGCGCTCGGCGTGTGGCAAGGGGGGCACGAACAGCATGGTCTCGTGTCGCACGCCGAGGGTGCGGGGGCCGTCAGGCCGTCATATGTCTTATACGTTTGTATTACCCGCTTTCATTCGGAAAGAGACTTTACGGGACACCTGGCATCACAGTGACTGAAAGTCGTCGAGAACGGCTCAGCTGTCGGGGTTCGGACGTAGCACACACGATTGGGATGGATTAATCTCTCCGTCAGGTCCTTCGGCATGGGGGAGCTACGCCAGCCCAACAGGAGATGTGGGTGGACTTCCGGATCCTGGGCCCACTTGAGGTCGTTCTCACCGACCGAAGGCTGGAGCTCGGGGGAGCCAGACAACAGACCGTCCTCGCCGCGTTGCTCCTGGAGGCGGGCCGGACGGTCACCGTCTCCCGCCTCACGGAGACCATCTACGACGACGCCCCTCCGCCGACCGCCAAAGCCCAGATCCAGATCTGCGTCTCGGCCCTGCGGCGCCTGTTCGGCAGCTGCGGCAGGCCCGACATCATCGTCACGCAGTCGAACGGCTATTCGGTGCGCATCACCGACGAGGGGTTCGACCTGGGCCGATTCGAACACCTCCTGCGCCAGGCCAAGCAGGCCCGGACGGCGAACCGCGCCGAGGAGGCGGTGGCCCGGTACCGCGACGCACTCGCCCTGTGGCGGGGCCCGGCCCTGGAGGGCATCGAGAGCCGGGTGGTCCAAGCGGCCGCGATGCGCCTGGACGAGGACCGGATCGCGGCCAACGAGGACTGCGTCGACCTGGAGTTCGACCTCGGCCGCCACCACGAGCTGGTGGGCGAGCTGACCGCGCTGGTGGCACAGTATCCGCTCCGCGAACGGCTGCGGGGGCAGCTCATGCTGGCCCTCTACCGTTCCGGCCGTCAGGCCGAGGCCCTGCAGGCTTACAACCAGGCGCGACGCGTCATGATCGACGAGTTGGGGATCGAGCCGCACGAGCGGCTCCAGCGACTCCAGCACGCGATCCTCACCTCGGACCCCGGGCTGAACCTGCCGGCGACCGCCGTGCGGGTGAGCACGCCTGCGCCGCCCTCTCCGCCGGTCGCCGTGCCCCGGCTGCTGCCGACCGACATCGCCGACTTCAGCGGCCGGTCCAAGCTCGTGGACGAGATCCTGGAGCGGCTGGTGGGCTCCGGCGGCGGTCCCGGCAGATACGCCGTGCCCATCGTCGCGCTGGCCGGCAAGCCCGGCATCGGCAAGAGCACGATGGCGGTGCACGTGGCGCACCGGGTCGTCGAGCACTATCCGGACGGCCAGCTCTACGCCAAGCTCCACGGCGGCTCCTCCCGGTCGGTCGCCGCCATCAGGGTGCTGGAACGATTCCTGCGGGCGCTCGGCGTGACGGGCTCCGCCGTCCCGGAGGGGCTGGAGGAGCGGGCCGAGCTCTACCGCATGCTGCTCGCCGACAAGAAGGTCCTGATCGTCCTGGACGACGTCGGCACCGAAGGCCAGGTGCTGCCCCTGCTCCCCGGCAGCCCCAACGCGGCGGTCGTCCTCAGCAGCAGGAGCCGCCTGGCCGGGTTGTCGGGCGCCGTGCACGTCGAGGTGGACGTCTTCGACTCGGCGCAGTCGCTGGACCTGCTCTCCCGTATCGCGGGGGCCGAGCGAGTGCAGTCCGAGCCCGACTTCGCGGTGGCCCTGGCCGAGCTCTGCGGCCACCTGCCGCTGGCCCTGCGCATCGCGGGCGCCCGGCTGGCCGCCCGCCCCCACTGGAGCATCGAGCAGCTCGTGGAGCGGCTGGGGGACGAGACCCGGCGGCTGGACGAGCTCAAGCACGGCGAGATGGGGATCAGGGCGAGCATCTCCCTGACGTACGAGAGCGTGAGCGGCGACGCGAGGCGGCTGTTCCGGCGCCTGGCCATCCTGGACTGCGACATCATCACCGCCTGGCTCGGTGCGGCCCTGCTCGACCGGCCCGTCGCCGAGGCGCAGGACCTGCTGGACGACCTCGCCGACGCCCAGTTGCTGGAGACGACCGGCACCGGCCGTGGCATCAACGCCCACTACCGCTTCCACGACCTCATAAGGGTCTTCGCCCGCGAGCGCCTGGCGGCCGAGGAACCCATCGCCGAGCGCAGCGCGGCCCTGGGCCGGATGCTCGGCGGCCTGCTGACCCTGGTCGACGCGGCCAGGCGGAAGGAGCTGGAGGACCGCCTCCTGATCCCGCCCCCGGCGTGGTCCCTGCCCGAGGTCCTGGTCGACCGTCTGGTGGAGCACCCGCTGGCCTGGTTCGAACGAGAACGGTCCATCCTCGTCTCGGGCATCAGGCAGGCGGCGCAGGCCGGGCTGACGGAGGTCTGCTGGGGGCTGGCGCTCGGCGCCGCCACCTTCTTCCTCTCGCGGTTCTACCTCGACGACTGGCGCGAGGCGCAGCAGATCGCGATGGCCGCCGTGCAGCAGGCGGGGGACATGGCCGGGCAGGCCACCATGCTGTACGTCAACGGCGCGCTGGCCTCCAACGAGCGCAGGTTCGACG
The DNA here is from genome assembly GCF_005864065.1 of Microbispora triticiradicis. Lineage (NCBI taxonomy): Bacteria > Bacillati > Actinomycetota > Actinomycetes > Streptosporangiales > Streptosporangiaceae > Microbispora > Microbispora triticiradicis. The sequence goes on from NZ_VANP01000018.1 coordinate 63,092, forward strand.
ACGCGCGCCGCGACTACCTGGCGGCGATCCAGCTGTTCACCGAGCTCGACGACCAGCGCTCCCTCGCCACCGCGCTGGCCAACCTCGGCTATCTCCACCTGGTCACCGGACAGCTGGACGCCGCGGCGGAGCGGTGCCGGCAGGCGCTCGACCTCTCGCGGCGCCACGGCACGCCGAGCAACACGAGCAACGTGCTCTGCCACCTCGCACAGATCCGGCTGTTGTTCTCCGACCCCGAGGGCGCCGAGGCCCTGCTGTCGGACGCGATGGAACTGGCCGGCGGCGTCAGCGGGCGTCAGAAGGCCTACATCCAGGTCAGGCTGGGCTACACCTACCTGGAGCTGGGCCGGTCGGCGGAGGCGCTCAGGATCGTGGAGGCGGCGCTCGCCGTTTACCAGAAGATCGGCGACCCCATGGGCGAGTCGTACGCCCTGATCTGCACGGGCCTGGCGAAGCTGCGGCTCGGCGCAAGGGCCGAGGCGAGCGGCACGCTGCGGCGCGCCCTGATGCTGGCCACCACCACCGACGACCGGCTCAGCAGGGGCCGGGTGCTGGCGGCGCTGGCCGAACTCGCCCTGGCGGAGGGCGACTCCGCCGGCGCGGTGACCGCCGCCGAGCAGGCACTCGACCTGTTCGCCACGCTGGGTGTGCCGCTGGACGAGGTCAACGTCCTCAAGCTGCTCCGGGACGCGCACCGGGTGCGGGGCGACGACGCGTCGGCCGCGGAGGCCGTCGCGCGCATCCTGACCATCGCGGCGAAGCTGGGTCCGGAGGTGGCCGAGCGGCTGCGGGTCGTGCTGGCGACGCCCACGCGTCGGGCCGGCATGTCCTAACCCGGCCGCTGCCGGGACTGCCAACCTGTTGGAATCCCCATCGGTTGGGTCATAGGATCGGTCCGCAACGGTAATCTTTTCGTCCATCCCCATCAACGTGTGAAACCGATCATCCTTGTGGGCCCGGGGGACGGGTCCGATAAGTGCAAGGAGTCACGCGGTGAAGTTTCGCATTCTCGGGCCTCTGGAAGTCGTGGACGGCGCGCATCGCGTGGACCTGGGCAGCACGAGACAGCAGACGGCTCTCGCCGTGCTCCTGCTGGACCACAGCCGGGGCACGTCCATCGGCAGGCTCATCGAGGCGGTCTACGACGACAACCCGCCCACGACCTGCCGCTCACAGGTGCAGATCTGCATCTCGGCCCTGCGCCGGGTCTTCGCCCAGTACGGCCGGCCCAACCTGATCTCCACTCACTCCCAGGGGTACGCGATCGAGGTCGGGGACGACGACGAACTCGACTGCGACCGCTTCCAGAACCTGATCCTGCTGGCCCGGCGGTCCGGCGCGGCCGGCGCGGCCGAGGCCGCCGTCGGGCACTACCGCGAGGCGCTCGCCCTGTGGCGCGGCCACGCGCTGGAGGGGATGGACAGCAGGCTGATCCGGGCGGCCGCCCGCCGCCTCACCGAGGACCGGATCACCGCCCACGAGAAGTGCATCGAGCTGGAGCTCTCCCTGGGGCGGCACCGGGAGGTGATAGCCGAGCTGACGGAACTGGTGGAGCGGTATCCGCTGCGCGAGCAACTGCGCGGTCAGCTGATGACCGCTCTCTACCAGTCGGGACGGGAGGCCGAGGCCCTGCACGTCTACCGCGAGGGCAGGCGGATCCTCGTCGAGGAGCTGGGGATCGAGCCGAACGAGCGGCTGCGCCGGCTCGAACACGCGATCCGGGTCTCCGTCGAGACGGGGCGGCCGGCGCCTGCCCCGGCGGCCGCGGCGGGCGTCGCCGTGACGGCGCCTCGTACCGGCGCCCCGCGGATGCTGCCGGCCGGCATCGCCGACTTCACCGGCCGGGCCCCGGAGGTCGACGCCGTACGCCGTCTCATCACGCCGTCCCCGGGGGAACGGGCGCCGTTCGCCGTGCCGATCGCGGTCATCACCGGCAAGCCGGGCGTCGGCAAGAGCACCCTCGCCGTCCACACCGCCCACACCGTGGCGGAGCGGTTCCCCGACGGGCAGCTGTTCGCCGCCCTCCACGGCGGGACGGCCCGCCCCGTGCATCCGTTCGACGTGCTGGGGCGGTTCCTGCGGGCGCTCGGCGTCCCGGGCGGCGCGGTACCGGAGACGCTGGACGAGCGGGCCGAGATGTACCGCGGCCTCCTGGCCGGCCGCACGACGCTGGTGGTGCTCGACGACGCGGCGGGCGAGAGCCAAGTGGTGCCGTTGCTGCCGGGCAGCTCCGACTGCTCGGTCATCGTCACCAGCCGCAGCAGGCTGACCGGCCTGCCCGGCGCGCGTAACGTCGAGGTGGAGACCTTCGACCCGGACCAGTCGATGCGGCTGCTGGCCCACATCGCGGGAGAGGACCGGGTGCGGTCGGAGCCGGCGTCGGCACAGGCCCTCGCCGAGCTCTGCGGCCAGTTGCCGCTCGCGTTGCGCATCGCCGGATCACGTCTTTCCGCCCATCCGCACTGGAGCATCGAGCAGCTGGCGGGGCGGCTGCAGGACGAGACCCGTCGGCTGGACGAGCTCAGGCACGGCGGGATGGGCATGAGGGCCAGCATCGCCATCGCCTACGAGAGCACCGGCGAGGTGGCCCGCAGGCTGTTCCGCCGGCTCGCCATCCTCGACTTCCAGCCGTTCCCCTCGTGGGTCAGCGCCGCGTTGCTGGACCGGCCGCTGCACGAAACTCAGGACCTGATGGACGACCTGGCCGACGCCCAGCTCGTCGAGATCACCGGGACCGGGCGGGGCGCCCACAGCCGGTACCGTTTCCACGACCTCATCCGGGTCTTCGCCAGGGAGCGCCTGGCCGCGGAGGAACCGGCCGCCGAGCGCGGCGCCGCGCTGGCCAGGGTGCTGAGCTGCCTGCTCCACCTCGCCCGGGACGCGCACCGCGAGCAGTACGGCGACGACTACGCGGGCCTCCACAGCGGCGCCGCCCGCTGGCCGCTGCCCGACACGCTGGTCCGCCGGCTCGTCCAGCAGCCGCTCCCGTGGTACGAGCGCGAACGGCTGACCCTGGTGTCCGGGATCCGCCAGGCGGCCCAGGCCGGTCTCGCCGAGCTGTCCTGGGACCTGGCCATCTGCGCCGCGCCCTTCTTCGAGTCCAGGGTCTACTTCGACGACTGGCGCGACACGAACAACGTGGCGATGGCGGCCGCCCGCCAGGCCGGAGACCGCAGGGGACAGGCGGCCATGCACTACTCCACGGGCCTGCTGTCGGCCGCCGAGCAGCGCTACGCCGACGCCCGCGGCAGCCTCGACACGGCGCTGGAGCTGTTCCGGCAGACCGGCGACGACCACGGCGTGGCCCTCACCATCCGCCGCATCGGTCTGCTGGAACGCGAGTCGGGCCGTTTCGACGAGGCCGGCGCCCGCCGCGTGGTGGCGAGCCGTCTTGATGAGGAGAAGACACAGGCACCCGGCCGGCGTTCCGCCCGGCCGGCCCGTGGCCGTCCGGCCTCCGGGCCCTCTCCGCGGAACGTGGAAACCCCCGCCCGCAAGTGATCCGGGCAAACGAATGGAGCCGTCGGGTCGATTCCCGACGGCTCCATTTTCGTACGTGCGACTCGTTCGTCTCTCATCGCTGGAATCACGGCTTCTGCCGGCTACCGCGCACTCAGTGGCGTCACCTCTCATGAGGCTCACAAATCGTTCAAAATTGCGCTTTCGCTGATATCACTATAAGAGGATCGGCAGACGCGTTCACACCCCTAGGCACCCTTGTCCGGGTGGCCTCGGCCCAGATGTCCGGCGCCCGTTCGCGGCCCCGCATCCCCGATAGAGCGGCGAAGGTGAACCGATAGCCGGCGCTGCGAGGCTGTGCGGAAGCGACCCGGAACACGTCACTGGAGACTCGAGATCGGTCCCCGAGGGTCCGATAGACAGGTGTGCGGAGAGATGAACATTACGGCGCAGGCGTTGGACAGCGTTTTCGGCCGCGGTGCGGCCGGCGTTCGTTTGCGCCTGGAGCGCGAGGTCGACGGCATCTGGTGGCATGTGACCACCGCCGAGACCGACGGGGCGGGCGTCGTGAAGGGATGGGACACCGCCCAGTTGGAGCGCGGGCTCTACCGCATGATATTCGACAGCGACCACTACTTCGTCAATCTCGGAATGACCGCCGCCTATCCGGAGATCGCCGTGATGTTCCGCATCATCGGCGACGTTTCCTCTTTCCAGATCCAGGTGACGCTGTCGCCTTATTCCTATTCGACGTATTTCGGTTCGAACGGTTAACCCTGAGCCAGAGAGAAGGGATCTTCCGTTGACGAGGATGACCAAGGCGCTGCGGCGCTACCGCGCACCCGAACCCGTCCGGCTGCCCGGCCGCCGCTGGCCTGACAACGTCATCACGCGGGCGCCTCGCTGGCTTTCCACCGACCTTCGCGACGGCAACCAGTCGCTGGCCAGTCCGATGAGCCCGGCGCGCAAGATGGCCATGTTCGATCTGCTGGTCCGGATGGGCTACAAGGAGATCGAGGTCGGCTTTCCCGTGGCGAGCGAGGACGACCACGCCTTCCTGCGCGAGCTCATCGAGCGCGACCTGATCCCCGACGACGTCCGCGTCTCCGTCCTGGTGCAGGCACGTGACGAGTTGATCCGGCGGACCGTGGAGAGCCTCGAAGGCGCTCCCCGCGCCACCATCCACCTGTACAACGCGACGTCGCCGTTGTTCCGGCGGCTGGTGTTCGGGATGACCAGGGACGAGTGCAAGGACCTGGCCGTCCAGGGCACGCGCCTGATGATGAAGTACGCGGACAAGACGCTGAGCGACTGTGACCTGGGCTTCCAGTACTCTCCCGAGCTGTTCAGCGACACCGAGCTGGACTTCGCCCTCGAGGTCTGCGAGGCGGTCATGGACGTCTGGCAGCCCGGCCCCGGACGGGACATCATCCTGAACTTCCCGTCGACCGTCGAGCGGAGCACGCCCAACGTCTTCGCCGACCAGATCGAGTGGCTCGACCGCAACCTGTCCCGGCGGGAGCACGTCTGCCTGTCCATCCACCCGCACAACGACCGGGGGACCGGCGTCGCCTCGGCGGAGCTGGCCATGATGGCCGGCGCGCAGCGCATCGAGGGCTGCCTGTTCGGCAACGGCGAGCGCGCGGGCAACGTGGACCTGGTCACGCTCGGCATGAACCTGTTCAGCCACGGCGTCGACCCGGGCATCGACTTCTCCGACCTCAACGCGATCCGCCGCGTCGTGGAGGAGTGCAACGGCATTCCGGTCCACCCGCGCCACCCCTACGGGGGCGACCTCGTCTACACCTCCTTCTCCGGCTCCCACCAGGACGCCATCAAGAAGGGCTTCGACGCGCTGGAGCGGGAGGCCGCTGCGGTCGGCGCCCCGATGGACGAGATGCCCTGGGACATGCCGTACCTGCCCGTCGATCCCGCGGACGTGGGCCGGACCTACGAGGCCGTGGTGCGGATCAACAGCCAGTCCGGCAAGGGCGGCGTCGCCTACATCATGAGCACCTGGTACGGCAGGCACCTGCCGCGCGACCTGCAGATCGACTTCGCCCGGGTGGTGCAGCGGCGGGCCGACAGCGAAGGCATGGAGATCACCCCCAGCGGGGTGCGGGAGCTGTTCGAGAGCGAGTACACGTGCCCGCCCGGGCCGCCCGTCTTCGGACCGGAGCCGCTCGCCGTCGAACTGCACGTGGACGGCGGCGGGTTCGAGGTCGGCGCGGAGCGCGCCGACGCGCTGCAGGCACTCCGGGTGAGCCTCGCCGAGTGGGGGATCGAGGTCCGCGCCGTCCACCGGACCGGTGTCGGCCAGGGGGAACAGGACGTCGCGGCGGGGGTCGCGGTCTACGCCGAGTGCCGCCTGGGGAACCGTACGCACTGGGGCGTGGGGATCGAGCGGGACGCCGAGACCGCCGCGCTCCGCGCGGTGCAGGCCGTCGTCCACCGGGCCGCCCGGCTCGTCGAGCCCTCCGGCAGGAACCACCGCGAACTGGGCGAGGCTCACGGGCGCCCGCGCAGGCGGCGGCTGGCCACCACCGCGTGACCGCGCACGACCGACCTCCGGCCCTCGTCCACGGGCCCCGTACGGAAGGGCACGACGCGATGACGCGAAAGCAGCTGAAGAAGAGCCGGCCCTCGGGGCGCCCTGCGGCCAAGGACGAAGCGCCCGACCTGCGTACTCCCTCCGGCCGCCCGCTGAAGTTCTGACGCGCCCGCCGCCTCCGCCCTGTCACGGGCGGGGCGGCGGGTGTCGCGCGTCCCGGCGGGTCCCGTCCCTGGCGCGTGAAATCGCCGTGAATTCCCAGCTCACGAGGTCATGGCGGGGGCGCGGGAGTGCGGGATAAGCGCGCGATAGCGATCCAAAAGTGGCCGGCGAGACCATCGTCTCCAACAAGCAGGCAAGCGTCCATTCGTAAGGACGGAAGCTCAGCTGGAGGGGGCCCGCTTGATGATGAACTTGATTGAGAGAGACGAGGCACTGACCTCGTTACAGGAGATGCTGGCGGCCGCGCTGACGGGCAAGGGCAAGGTCGCGATGCTCAGCGGCACCGTCGCCACCGGGAAGAGCGCACTGCTCGACGCGTTCGCCGAGCAGGCCGTGGAGCTGGGCGCCCTGCCCGTCGCCGCGACCGCGTCCCGCATGGAGCAGGACCTGCCGCTCGGCGTGCTCGGCCAGCTCATCGAAGAGGCGCCGCTGGTGGAGGAGGAGCGCGTGCGCGCGCTCGCGCTGCTTGAGGAGGGCAAGCAGACCGCGATGAGCTCCGGGCTCGCCTCCGAGACCCTGGACCAGGTGGACGCCCAGATCGCGCACGCTCTGTGCACTGTGCTGCTGGAGCTGTCGGAGCGTTATCCCCTGGTGATCGTGGTCGACGACGTGCACTACGCCGACCGTCCGTCGTTGCTGTGCCTGGCGTACCTCGCCCGGCGCGTACGCTTCGCCCGGATCATGGTGATCTTCAGTTACTCCGACTACGTGCGCAGCACCGACACCTTCTTCTGGACCGACCTGCTGCGCCAGCCGTACTGCGGGGTCGTGCAGCTCAACCCGCTGTCCCGGCAGGGGGTGCACACGCTCGTGCGCGAGCGGGCGGGCGACGACGTCGCGGTCCGCTTCGCGGAGGACTGGTACGCGTTCAGCGCCGGCAACCCGCTGCTGGCCGCCGCCCTCATCGAGGACTACCTCGGCGGGCCGCGGGAGAGGGACGGCGAGCCGGTGACCGACGAGCCGGTGGTCGGCGAGCGGTACGGCCAGGCCGTGCTGACCTGCCTGCACCGGGGAGAGCCCGAACTGCTCAGGATCGCCCGGTGCCTGGCGGTGCTCGGCGACACCGACTCGCTCGACCGGCTGCTCGGCCTGGGGCACACCCAGATCAGCAGGGCCATGAACGCCCTGACGGCCGGCGGCGTGCTCAGCGTGGGCCGGTTCCGGCACGAGTCGGCCCGTACGGCCGTGCTGGCCGAGGTGGGCCTCGACGAGCGCCGGGACCTGCACCGCCGCGCGGCCGAACTGGCGCACGCGGACGGCGCGGCCACGTCGGTGATCGCCGATCACCTCGTCCAGGCCGGCCCGATCGACGCGCCCTGGGTGGTGCCGGTGCTGGAGGACGCGGCCAGGGACGCGCTGCGCGAGGGCCGCACCGAGCGTGGCGTGGACTACCTGCGCCTCGCGTGGCAGGCGTGCACCGACGAGCGGCGCCGCCTCAAGATCGCCACGATGCTGGTGCGTGCCGAGTGGCGCATCAACCCCGAGGCGCCCGACCGGCACCTGGCCGACCTCACCGAGGCGATGCAGCGCGGTCACCTGCGCGGCAGCGACGGCGTGGTCCTGGCCCGCGCGCTGCTTTGGCACGGCCGGTACGACGACGCGCAGGACGTGATCGAGCATCTGACCACGGCCGGCTACGAGAGCGACCCCGAGACGGTGATGGAGCTCAACATCGCGCGCCCGTGGCTGCGCGCCACCCATCCCGCCTTCGCGTCCAAGCTCGGCGAGCCGCGCGCGGACACCGGAACCGCCCTGGTGTCGGTGGCCGCGGGGCGCCGTCTGGAGACGGCGACCGCGCTCGCGCAGGTGCTCGTCAACGGCCCGCACGAGGGCGCCCTGATCGCCGTCGAGCGCATCCTGCGGCTCGCGCGCCTGGACGAGATGTCGATGGACACCGTGGAGTGCGCGCTGCTCGCGCTCACCTACGGCGGGCAGGCGGAGAAGGCCGCGCCGCTGTGCGACCTGTTCAGCGTCGAGGCGTCCTCCCGGCGCGCCCCGAGCCGCCAGGCCAGGCTCTCGGCCATCCGCGCCGAGATGGCCGTACGGCAGGGCGACATGGTCAGCGCCGAGCAGTACGCGCGGGCCGCGTTGGAGATCATGCCCATCACGAGCTGGGGTGTCACGGTGGGCAGCCCGCTCGGCAGCCTGGTGATCGCGCTGACCGCGATGGGCCGGTTCGACGACGTGCACGACATCCTCGACCGGCCCGTGCTGGACGCTATGTTCGAGAGCCGGTACGGCCTGCACTACCTGTACGCCAGGGGCCGCTACAGCCTGGCGGTCGGGCAGGCGGCGCTGGCCCTGCGGGACTTCCAGCTCTGCGGCGAGCTGACCGGCAGGTGGGGCCTGGACGTGCCGGGCCTGCTGCCGTGGCGGGCCGGCGCCGCTGAGGCCTGCCTGCAGATGGGCCGGTCCGAGCAGGCCTCCCGGCTGATCGAGGACCAGTTGTCCCGCTGCAACTCCCGCACGCCGCGGGAGCTCGGCATGACGATCCGCCTGCTGGCGGCCACCAGCGAGCTGCGGCACCGGCCGATGCTCCTGCGCAAGTCCGCCGACATGCTGCAGAACGGCGGTGACCGCTACGAGCAGGCCCGCTCGCTCTTCGACCTGGCGGAGGCCTATCGCGGCCTGGGCGAGCACCGGAGAGTCGGCATGATCATGATTCGGGCGCGGGCCCTGATGAAGGAGTGCGGAGCCGAGATCGGCGGCGCGCAGGCGGCGGCCGAGACCGGCAAGCAGGCCTCCCCGGCTCTGAGCGGGGGCAGCGCGGCGCTGCTGAGCGAGGCCGAGCGCCGGGTCGCGGTGCTGGCCGCCGCCGGGCACACCAACCGGGAGATCGCCGGTGAGCTCTACCTCACGGTGAGCACGGTGGAGCAGCACCTCACCCGGATCTACCGCAAGCTCGACATCAGCAGCCGGGCCGACCTGCCCGCGGTCCTCGAGTTCGGCGGGGCCGCCGTCGGCTGAGTCGATCGTGGTCCCCCGGTGGCCGGCCCGTAGGGGGCCGGCCACCGCCGGACCGGAACACTGATATCCGGACCGTTTTCCGGTTCTATTCGGGACGCGTTTTATCGGCGCGGTCGCCGTCCTTTTTAGGGGTGTCGTGGCGTTGATCGGCCCCCTTACCCTGAGGGCACCCGGTTGTGCCGTCAGGAGGAATACATATGGGGACCGTGGTGACGCGGGTCAGCGACCTGCCGAAGGAATCTATGCGGGAACGGCTGGCGGATTTGCAGGTGCTCAAGGAGAGCATCCATTCAGGCCCGAGTGAGGAGGCGACCGCGCGCCAGCACGCCAAGGGCAAGCTCACCGTGCGGGAGCGCCTGGACGTGCTCCTCGACAGCGGGTCCTTCGTGGAGGTGGAGGCGTTCCGGCAGCACCGGGCCACCGGTTTCGGGCTGGAGCACCGCAGGCCGTACACCGACGGCGTGGTGGCGGGGTGGGGCAAGGTCTACGGCCGCGAGGTCATGGTCTTCGCCCACGATTTCCGGATGTTCGGCGGCGCGCTCGGTGAGGCGCACGCCGAGAAGATCCACAAGGTGATGGACCTGGCCGAGGCCGCCGGGGTGCCGCTGATCGGTTTGAACGACGGCGCCGGGGCCCGGATCCAGGAAGGTGTGACCGCGCTTGCCGGTTATGGCGGTATTTTCCGGCGCAATGTGCGGATGTCGGGGGTGATTCCGCAGATCAACGTCATGCTCGGCCCGTGCGCGGGGGGAGCGGCGTACTCGCCGGCTCTCTCCGATTTCGTGTTCATGGTGCAGAACACGGCCCAGATGTTCATCACGGGCCCGGACGTCGTGAAGGCGGTGACCGGTGAGGAGATCAGCGCCGACGACCTCGGTGGTGCGCGGGTGCACGGCACACTCTCCGGCGTGGCGGGGTTCGTCTGCCCGGACGAGGTGTCCTGTCTTGAGGAAGTCCGCTATCTGCTGTCCCTGCTGCCCGCCAACAACCAGGAACTGCCGCCGTCCATCACCTGCACCGACCCGGCGAACCGGCGCAACGACGCCCTGCTCGACCTGGTGCCGGCTGATCCGGCGATCTCCTACGACATGTCGGCGGTGATCGAGGAGATCGTCGACGACGGGGAGTTCTTCGAGTTCCACGCGGGCTGGGCGCAGAACCTCATCTGCGGGCTGGCCAGGTTCGACGGCCACGTCACCGGCATCATCGCCAACCAGCCCGCCCACCTGGCCGGGGTGCTGGACATCAAGGCCTCGGAGAAGGGCGCGCGCTTCATCCAGATGTGCGACGCCTTCAACATCCCGCTGGTCAGCCTGGTCGACGTGCCGGGCTTCCTGCCCGGGACCGACCAGGAGCACGGCGGCATCATCAGGCACGGCGCCAAGCTCCTCTACGCGTACTGCGCCGCGACCGTGCCGCGCATCTCGATGGTGCTGCGCAAGGCGTACGGCGGCGCGTACATCGTGATGGACTCCAGGTCGATCGGCGCGGACCTGTCCTTCGCCTGGCCGACCAACGAGATCGCGGTCATGGGCGCGGAGGGCGCGGCCAACGTCATCTTCCGCCGGGAGATCGCCGCCGCGCCGGACCCGGTCGAGGCGCACGCCCAGCGGGTGGAGGAATACCGCAGGCAGCTCATGCACCCCTACTACGCCGCCGAGCGCGGGCTGGTCGACGACGTCATCGACCCGAGCGAGACCAGGGCCACCCTGACCAGGGCGCTCGGCCTGCTGCGGGCCAAGCAGGCGTCGGGGCCGCGGCGCAAGCACGGAAACCCCCCGATGTGATGGGCGCCGAACTGCGGGTGGTCGCGGGAAATCCCACCGAGGAGGAGATCTGCGCGCTGGTGTGCGCCCTGTACGCGGTCGCGGCGGACCGTGCGGACGGCGCAGAACCCGGGCCGGTCGCCGGGCCGAAGAGACACCGGCCCCGGCTGCGCCTGCCGGACTACGGGTCGCCCCGGTCCTGGGTGGCGTGCCACCGAACCGACGCGCTCACCGGTGTCCGGTGACGCCGCAGCCGCCGCCCCGGGTGCTCCCGGGGCGGCGGCTCACCACGTTCTCCAAGCGGCCGGTCTCCCGGCGAACGGCTTCTAGGCGGACGGCCTCGACGAGCGTGTCTTCCACCGGATGTCGGGCAGCAGGGCGCGCACCGAGCGCCCGCGGATCGCGCCGAGCCACAGGCCGGACCCGTACGCCGCGTCGTCCAGGCGCCGGGCCACGGCGTAGCGGACCGGGTCGAGGTGCGCGCCGGTGCGCCGCAGATCGGTGAGGGCGTCCATCACGGCCACGGCGGCCACGGCCCGGCGGAGCCTCCTGGACAGCAGGCAGCCGACGGCGGCGAGCGGCCACCAGTGGCGGAGCAGCAGCGCCGCCGCCTGCCAGACGGCCGCGACGGCACCGTCGGCCGTCAGCGTCAGGGCGAGGCGCACCGGGTGCTCGCTCCGCCTGACCTTGGCCGACATCGTCGCGGCCGTGCCCGCGAAGATCAGCGCCGCGGCCGGCAGCGACCACCGCCGCTGCGCCAGCAGCGCCAGCACGAAGGCCGCGCTCCAGGGCGCCAGCACCGCGGGGGCCACGTCGCGGCCGTGCCGCCGGGCGAGCAGGTCGGCTCCGGTGCCGTAGAAGGCCTTGCGCCGCAGCCAGTCGTGGACCACCGTGCGGTGCTCGTGCCGCACCGTCGCGGCCGGCTCGTAGCGCACCCGCCAGCCCGCCCGCGCCAGCCGCCACACCAGGTCGACGTCCTCGCCGACGCGCATCTCGGCGCTGAAGCCGTGGCCGAGGGCGTCCGCCCGCGCCAGCAGGAACGCGCTCGGGACCCAGGAGACCGGCGCCCTCGGGCGTACGATGCCCGGATCGAGGCCCAGGTCGAGGGAGGACCGCGCGTCCTCGTAGCGGAGGATCCAGCGGGCCCGGCCGGGCAGGCGGAGCCCCAGCACGCGCGGCGCGGCCACGGCCACCCGGGGATCGGCGAAGTGCCGGAGCAGGGTCGGCAGCGTGCCGGGTTCGAGGACCACGTCGGAGTCCGCGAAGGCGACGTAGGGCGTGGTGACCCGGCGCAGGCCCGCGTTGCGGGCGGCGGCGGGGCCGACGTTCTCCGCCAGCGCGACGAGCACCGCGCCGTGCGCCGCCGCGACCTCGGCGACGGCCTCCGGGGCGGCCGACGCGTCGTCCACCACGATCACGCGGTGCCGGTCGCCGATGCCCGACAGCAGCCGGTCGAGCGCGGCGGGCCGGTCGCGCACCGGCACGACCACCGTCACCTGCGAGGGGTCGAGACCGGGCAGGTCCCCCACGACCGGGTCGGCGAGGCCCGCCTCCAGCAGCCGGTCGGCGAGCAGCGCAGAGACGCGGTCGCGGACCCGCAGCCTGCGGCCGTCGAACAGGTCCGCGGCGGCCGGGGTGAGGTACATGACCCGCGTCGGCGCGCCACCCACCAGGGTGCGCCCGCCGTCGCGGACCCGGACACGCCGGTTCAGCCGGACGGTGAAACCGTCCGGAAGCCGGCCGGGCGCCCGGGGGTCCGAGTCGCGGGTGATCTGATCGTGGGTCATGGAGTGAAGCCTCCGTCCGCCGATATCACCGATCCGTTGACGACGCCTCCCTCGCGAGAGCAGCAGAACGCGATGGTCTCGGCGATCTCGGCGGGCTCGATCAGGCGGCGCAGCAGCTGGGACGAGGCGAAGTCCTCGACGCCGTCCAGGCCGTACACATCGGCGGTGGCGGTGAGCATCGGCGTGCGGGTCGAACCGGGGGAGACGGCCGCCGCGGTCACCCCCGTGCCCACCAGGTCGGCGGCGAGGCCGCGCACCAGCCCGACCACCGCGTGCTTGGCCATCGTGTACGCCGACAGGCGGAACAGCCCGTGCGAGCCGGCCGCAGAGGCCACCGCGACGAACCGGCACGCCCCCGGCTCGGGCCCCGCCAGCATGTGCGGGACGCACGCCGCGGCGGTGTTCCACACCCCGAGCACGTCGGTCTCCCACAGGGCGCGCACGTGCGCGTCCGGGGTCTCCCACAGCGGCAGGCCGCCGGCCATGACCGCCGCGGCGGCCACGGCCGCGTCCAGCCGGCCGAAGCGGTCAGCAGCCACGGCGGCGGCGCGGGCGAGCGCGTCGCGGTCGCGCACGTCCGCGATGTACGGCACCACCACGCCGGGGTGGTCGTCGGCCAGTGACTTCAGGTCGGCGTCGGCAGCGAGCGGGTAGGTCACCCCGGCGGGCCGGGCCGGGCCGTCCGCCGCGCACGAGTCGACCGCGACCACCCGGTAGCCCCTGGCGCACAGCGCCCGCACGACGGCGGCGCCGATCCCGCGGGCCGCCCCGGTCACCAGGGCGACCCGGAAGCCGCCGTCCTCGCCGCTCACCTGGCTCATGCCGGAGAGGCCGTCGCGGCCGCGGCCGCGGGTCCGGGTGTGGGTGCGGGGGTGGGGGCGGGCAGGAGGCGGCCGGTGTGGTCGGCCCGTCCGTGCCGGACGCGGGCCGCCACGTCGTCGGCCATCCGGTCGAGCAGGCGGCGTCCCTCCCCGGCGGTGGCCGTGGTCGGATCACCGAGCACGCCGGAGGGTGACACGGCGGCGACGCCCCTGGCCGCGAGCTCGGGCATGATCTCCGCGAGCGGGGCGAGGTTGCCCGGCTCCGCCCGGGCCATGTCCACCAGACGCGGGGCCAGATGCAGCATGAGTGACGTCTCGGCGTGGCCGGCGTGGGCGTCGGCCGGCCCGGCCGCGCAGGGCGCCCAGCACACGTCGTGGCCTTCCTCGCGCAGCAGCGGCGTCGCGGCGGCGAGGGCGTCCAGGTTCCCGCCGTGACCGTTCACGATCACGACGCGCCCGGCCCAGCGGGACAGGGAGCGGACGAGTTCGACGAGCAGGAACCGGAGGGCGGCGGTCCCGATGGACATGGTGCCCGGGAAGTCCTGGTGCTCGCCGCTCGCGCCGTACGCGACGGGCGGCGCCACGAGGACGGGGTCGGCCGGAGCCACCGCGAGAAGGCGGGCGGCGGCGGCCCTCGCCACCGCCGCCGCGACCGCCGTGTCCGTGTGCAGGGGCAGGTGCGGGCCGTGCTGCTCAGTGGAGCCGAGCGGCACCAGCACGGTCGGCGAGGACGGCAGCGCGGGCCACGACAGGTCCGCCAGGCCGCCTTCGCCCCTCTCACGCATCGCCCGGAGACCCGATCTCCCTGGTGGAGCCGATCTCCCCGGTGAACCCGATCTCCCTGGTGAAGCCGGGCGGGACCAGCACGTCGCCGGGCTCCAGATCGTGGATCGACGCGCGGCCCAGGCCGAGCAGCGCCGAGTCGATGCCGCCGCGCAGGATGTCGAGCACGTTCTCCACGCCCGCCTGGCCGTTCGCCGCCAGGCCCCACAGCGAGGCGCGTCCGATCATCACGGCCCGCGCGCCGAGCGCGAGCGCCTTGACCACGTCGCCCCCGCGCCGTACGCCGCCGTCGAGCAGCACCTCGGCCTGGCCGTCGACCACCCGCGCGATGCCCGGGAGCAGCCGGATGGTCGCGGGCGTGCCGTCCAGGTTGTTGCCGCCGTGGTTCGACACCGAGATCGCGGTGACCCCGGCGTCCACCGCGCGGCGGGCGTCGTCGAGCCGGGAGATGCCCTTGAGCATGAACGGGCCGTCCCACTGCTCGCGCATCCACCGGACGTCATCCCAGCCGGGTGGCGGGGTCCGCATCCACTCGCCGTACGCGCCGAAGAACGTCGGAGCGGGACGGCCGGGCTCCGCCACGTTGGGAACGGTGAGGTCGGGCAGCCGGCCGGTCCTGGCGAAGCCCAGCAGCCACCGCGGCCGGGTCAGGCCCTGCGGCGCGAAGCGGGCGAGCGCCTTCAGGTCCAGGCGTTCGGGGATCCACGGGCTGCCCCAGTCCCTGCCGTGGGAGAACGTCCAGTCCAGGGTCACGATCAGCCCCTTGACCCCGGCGGCGCGGGCCCGCTCCATGTGCGCGGCCATGGACTCGCGGGTGCCCATCCAGTACATCTGGAAGAAGGTCTGCGGGTTGGCGGCCACGACCTCCTCGACGGGCTTGCTCGCGAAGTTGCTCAGCCCCATGATCGTGCCGCGCGCCGCGGCGGCGCGTGCCACCGCAACCTCCCCGTCGGGATGCACGGCCTGCACCCCGGTGGGGGAGATGAGCACCGGCAGGGAGATCTGCTGCCCCATCACGGTGGTGGACAGGTCGCGCTTGGCCGGCAGGTCCGCCACGTGCGGCGCGAAGCCGAGTTCGGCGAACGCCGCCGTGTTGTCGCGGTACGTCCGGCCTCTCTCCGAACCGGCGAGCAGCGCGGAGTACACCGACTTCGGCAGGTGGCGTCGCGCTCTGCGCTGCGCCTCCGCAACCGTCTCGAACCAGGCGTTCGCGGCCACGAGCTATCGTCCTTCTGCTACACGTCGGATGAGGGGCTGAACCCGGCGAGCGGGCTCTCCGCGCACGCGTGCACGGGTGGGTGTACGGGTGGGGCGGCGGAGGGGCGGCGTCCGATGCGCACCGGAACCGGCCCGGCTCCGGCCCGGCGGGCGCCGGGGCGGCGGGAGTGGTCCTGGCTGGGCCGGGGCACCGTACGGCCCGCCGCGGCGAGCGCGTCGGCGGCGTGCCCCTGCACGCATTCGGGGTCGGGCCCGTCGAGCGGCAGGCCGGTGAAGAACTTGGCGGCCATGCACCCGCCCCGGCAGGAGTCGAAGAACCCGCATCCGGTGCACGCGCCCGAGGTCTGCGGCGACCGCAGGTCCTCGAACAGCTCCGACTCCCGCCACACGGCGGCGAACCCGCCGTCGGAGAGCACGTTGCCGGCGCGGAAGCGGTCGTGGATCGCGAACGGGCAGGCGTACACGTCGCCCAGAGGGTCGATCAGGCAGACCACCCGGCCCGCGCCGCACAGGTTCAGCCCCGGCAGCGACTCGCCGTACCCCGCGAGGTGGAAGAACGAGTCGCCGGTGAGCACGTCCTCGCCCGCGCGCAGCAGCCACTCGTACAGCTCACGCTGCTGGGCCGCCGTCGGGTGCAGTTCGTCCCACACGTCGGCGCCCCGTCCGGACGGGCGCAGGCGGGTGAGCCGGAGCGTCGCCCCGCGCTCGTCGGCGATGGCCTTGAACTCGTCGAGCTGGCCCGCGTTCTCCCGGGTCACGACCACCGACAGCTTCGCGTCGGCGAACCCGGCCGCGGCGAGGTTGTCGAGCGCCCGCAGCGCCGTCTCGTACGACCCCGGGCCGCGGACCCGGTCGTTGACCTCGGGGGTGGCGCCGTCGAGCGACACCTGCACGTCCACGTAGTCCGTGGCGGCCAGGAACCGCGCCCGCTCGGGGGTGAGTCGCGTCCCGTTCGTGGAGAACTTCACCCCGACCTGGTGGTTCACGGCGTACTGCACCAGATGCCAGAAGTCGGGCCGCACGGTCGGCTCCCCGCCGCCGATGTTGACGTAGAAGACCTGCATGGCCTGCAGCTCGTCGATCACCGCCTCGCACTGGGCGGTGGCGAGCTCACGCGGGTCACGCCGCCCCGACGACGACAGGCAGTGCACGCACGACAGGTTGCAGGCGTAGGTGAGTTCCCAGGTCAGGCAGATGGGAGCGGCCAGGCCGTACTCGAACCGCTTGGCCAGCGACCCGCTCGCCGTCCCCGACCGTGCCGGGCTGTCCTGTACTGCCGAGTTCTGCGCCGTCGAGTTCTGCGCCGTCGAATTCTGCGCCGTCGAGTTTCGCGCTGCCGTGCTCCGGCTCTCCACCCGCCCGCGCGGCCTGATCATGTCCGCGCCGGCGAGGCCCCGCAGGGCCTCCGCGTACGCGGGCCACCGGCCGGCGGGAACGCCGGCACGGGTCAGCGCGGCACGGGCGTCGGGCTCGGTGGAGAGGTCGCGGAGCACCGAGACGAGCTCGGGGCGCTTGAGGAAGGTCAGCCGCCGGTTGCCGAAGTGGTAGGCCAGGGCCCCGAACGGCTCCGGCCGCAGGGCCACCCGGGGAGACAGCTCCCAGGCCTCGTCCAGGGGATCGTTCATCAGTAGACGCCGCACATGCCGTCGATCGACACCTCTTCGATCAGCGTCTCCGCCGTGAGCTCCTCCGTCGCCTCGGCCGGAACGGTCGTCTCCTCCATGGCTGCTCCTTCCTCGGGGCGCGGAACCTGGTTTTTTGGAATAAGCGGGTTTTCGGGGATAAGCCGGGTCTTCGGGATATTCGTGCGGCGAGAGCCGGACCGGGGCGTCCTCGCGGAATCGCCGGCGCTCTCGAGATGTGAGGGAAGGGACTACCGCCGCGACGGTCTCGATTCGAGCGGCCACGATTCGAGCCCGCTCGACCTGAGCGAACTCGAATGAGGCGACTCGCCTTTCTGCTGAAACACCAATCACACTAAAAGGAGTGATAGGCGTGGAAAACCCCTAGACACCCTTGTCCGGGCGGTCCCGGCCCCCGCCTCGTGCCGTCCGGGGTGCGGGGCGGGGGCGCGTGAGCCGCGACGCGGCGCTGTCGAGGAGCATCTCCAGGGCGGCGGGGTAGGCGCTGTCGTTCATGCGGGCGACCAGCAGAGGGGCGACCGCCGCGATGTTGGGGTGGGTGGCCCGGGGCAGCCGGGCGTAGGTCGCCCGCCAGATCTCCTCGTCGGCTTCGCGCGCCTCGGCGGGCAGCGCCAGGGTGGCCGCGTCCAGCGCCGCGAAGGCCAGCGTCATGTCGATGAAGGTGTGGTAGACGCCGACCGCCTCACGGTCGGGGAACCCCGCGCCACGCAGCAGCCCGAGGATCGCCTCGTCGGCCGCGATCTCGTGCGACTTGCCGCTGATGCGGCTGGCGGTCAGCACCGCGGCCTGCGGGTGTTCGAGGTAGGCGGCGTGGATGCGCAGGCCCAGGTCGCGAAGGCCGGCGCGCCAGTCGCCGCCTCCGCTCCAGCCGGCCATCGCCTGTCCGACGAGCATGTCGCCGATGGCCAGGGTCAGGTCGTCCACGCCTCTGAAGTAGCGGTAGAGCGTGCTGGGGTCGGCTCCCAGGGCGATGCCGAGTCGCCGTACGGTGAGGCCGGCGGGGCCGTGCTCGCGCAGCATGCGCAGCGCGGTCCGCACGATCAGGCCCTCCGAGAGGACCACCCCGTTCTTCGTCGGGCGGCGCCGCCGGCGCGCCGACTCGCCCACCACCGGCTTGGGCACGGCGTCCCCCTCTCTCCTCACCGCCTACCTTATGCCAACGCCATTGACGTTCGGGGTGGGGGTGGCGTTGGATCGGCACATCAGGGGCGTTTGTCCAAGAAAGGGATGTTTGTACCATGCGCGTGCTGCTTGTCGGAGCCGGTGGAGTGGGTACGGCGATCACCCGGATCGCGGCCCGCAGATCCTTCCTCGAGCACATGGTCGTCGCCGACTACGACCTGTCCCGTGCCAAGGCGGCCGTCGCCGCGCTCGGGGAGACGGGGGATCGCTTCAGCGCCTGCCGGGCCGACGCGGGTGACGAGGTCGCGGTCGCGGCGCTGCTGGCCGAGCACCGCTGCGACGTCCTCCTCAACGCCACGGACCCGCGGTTCGTCATGCCGTTGTTCCGGGCGGCGCTGGCGGCCGGCGCGCACTACCTGGACATGGCGATGTCGCTGTCGCGGCCCCATCCGGACCGCCCGCACGAGGAGTGCGGGGTCAAGCTGGGCGACGCCCAGTTCGAGACGGCCGCGGAGTGGGAGCGGGCGGGCCGGCTCGCGCTGGTCGGCATGGGCGTGGAGCCGGGGCTGTCGGACGTGTTCGCCCGGTACGCCGCCGACGAACTCTTCGACCACATCGAGGAGATCGGCGTGCGGGACGGCGCCGACCTCACCGTCGACGGATACGGCTTCGCGCCGTCGTTCAACATCTGGACCACGATCGAGGAGTGCCTGAACCCCCCGGTCGTCTACGAGACCGGCCGGGGATGGTTCACCACCCCGCCCTTCAGCGAGCCCGAGGTGTTCGACTTCCCCGAGGGGATCGGCCCGGTCGAGTGCGTCAACGTCGAGCACGAGGAGGTCCTGCTCATGCCCCGCTGGATCGACGCCGAGCGGGTGACCTTCAAGTACGGGCTGGGCGCGGAGTTCATCGACACGCTGCGGACCCTGCACCTGCTGGGGCTGGACCGCACCGAGCCCGTCCAGGTCGCCGCCGGGGGCGGCACCGCCGTCAAGGTGTCCCCGCGCGACGTGGTCGCGGCGTGCCTGCCCGACCCGGCCACGCTCGGGGAGCGCATGCGGGGCAAGACGTGCGCGGGCACCTGGGTCAAGGGAACCAAGGACGGCGGCCCGCGTGAGGTCTACCTCTACCACGTGGTCGACAACCAGTGGTCCATGCGTGAGTACGGCTCCCAGGCGGTGGTGTGGCAGACCGCCGTCAACCCGGTCGTGGCCCTCGAACTGATGGCCTCCGGCGCCTGGTCCGGCGCCGGAGTCCTGGGTCCCGAGGCCTTCCCGCCGCGGCCCTTCCTCGACCTGCTCACCGAGTACGGCACCCCCTGGGGCATGCGCGAGCAGTGACCCCGGCGCGGGCCGTGCCCGCCTCCGTCAGAAGATGCCCGTGACGACGTTCGACCTGGCCTGGATGGCGACGCCGTCGCCGTCGACGAACCTGGCCCGTACGTAGACCTCGTCGGTGACGCCGTCGAGAAGGCCGTCGTCCTCGTTCAGCCAGCTCCCGGGCTCCTCCTGCCACTGCGTCAGCAGGCGGATGCCCTCCTCCGTGGCCGACAGCCCCACCGCCGACCTCACGTAGGTGATCGGGCCGAGGACGAGGTTGTCGGAGACCGGGTCCTCGCCGTAGAAGCGCAGCTCTATCCGCGCTCCGTTGTTGAGGTACCCGTTGGCGTCGTACAGGTTCATGGGGACCTTGACCAGGACGCGCACGTTCATCAGGCCGGGCCCGGGAGGCGCCGCTCTGGTGATGCTCAGCGACGCCGTGATCGTGGTCGCCGCCTGTGCCGGTGTGCCGGCCGGGCCGAGCACTCCGCCGGCGAACAGCGCGCCGGCGAGCAGCGCGGCGGCGAGCGCCGAGCGGCGAACGCGGTGCGTCTGCGCGGGGGTCCTCACAGGGGTTTTCACAGGGGTCTTCACGGGCTTGTTCGAGGGGATGCGCATGGGTCTCCTCCGGATGGCGCACGCCGGGCGCTCTGCCCGGCGACTCCGCACACGCTAGGAGGAGGCCCTTCCCGCATCCTTCTCTCCGGCCGGCGACTCCTTCCGCGCCGCCTCCCACGTGGCGCCGCTCCGGCGGCAGCGGGCCGCGTCCCGCGGATGCCCGGCGTCGTCGAAGAGGTCGGCCGCCTGTGCCAGCAGGCGGGCCTCCGCCGGGTGGTCTCCCTCGGCCCGGGCGATATGGGCCCGGGCCTCCAGGATCGCCGCCTGCCAGGAAGTGCCCTGCCACAGCTCGGCGGAGCGCTCGGCGGTGGCCAGATGGAGCCGCGCGTCGCCGAGGGCGCAGGCGATCGCCGATGGCACGGCGAGCATCACATGGCAGAAGAAGCAGACGTCGCCGGCGCCGAGGGTGGCCCAGGCGCGGTCGACGACGGCCCGCGCCTCCCGGGGGCCGTCCGCCGCGACGATCATGGTGCCGAAGATGCGCTGCATGAGGTGCATCGCGAGGTTCGACCAGCGCGCCAGCGGCAGGGCGCGGTTGAGCAGGCGGCCCGCGGCCGCCTTGTCGCCGCGGGCCAGGCACAGTTCGGCCAGGCGTTGCAGGGAGTGCGACTCGCCGGCGAACGCGCCGATCTCCCGATGCAGGTCGACCGACTCGCGCAGCTCCCGCTCGGCCAGGTCGAGGTCGTCGCTCAGCAGGGCGGCCTCCCCGATCAGCGCGGTCGCGAACGCCACGGCCCGCATCGCGCCCGCCCGCGTCGCGGTCTCCCGCAGCGCCGCCGCCAGCTCGATCACCTCCCGGTACGGCGTCGGGCCGTAGAGCAGGTACTCCGCCACACAGAGGTGGGAGTCGAAGATCGCGGTGGCCAGGGACGGCTCGTCACGGGTCCGGCGTAGCTCCACGCGGAGCTGCTGGTACCACTCTCCCCGGTTGTGCGCGACCAGCCCCCGCAGTGTGACCAGGTCGAGGACCTGCCGGTCCATCTCGCCCGCCGTCACCAGGCCGCGCGCCTGCTCCGACACCGTACGCGCCAGCTCCAGGTCGCCCCGGAAGTAGGCGAGCTGACCCCGGGCGAGCAGGATCGTCGGGTCGGGCGGTCCGCCGCCGAGGTCCAGCTCGTCCAGCATCGTCCCGGCCGTCTCCAGATCGCCGGCCAGCACCAGCATCTGGGCCAGCCGGGCCCGGAGCGGCCTGCGCCGGGGCGGCGGGGCGGCCTCGATCGCCTCCCGGTAGGCCGCCGCCGCCGCGGCGTCGCCGACGGCGGCGAGCAGGTCGGCGCGCAGCGCGAGCGCACGCGGGCGGTCGGCCTCGCCGCACACGTGCCGGATCGAGTCGACCAGGGCCAGCGCCTCGCGGAACGCCCCCACCGCCGCCTCGGTCTGCGCGGCACGGAGCACGTACGGCACGGCCGCCGCGGCGTCCCCCGCTGCGAGCAGGTGGTGACCGACCCGCGCCGGCGAGGCGTTCAGGGCGGCCAGCCGCTCGGCGCAGACCCGGTGCAGCCGGCGCTGCCGGTGGGGCGGGATGCCGGCGAGCAGCGCCTCGCGGATCAGGGGGTGCCGGAACCGGTAGCCGCTCGCGGTGCGCTCGGCGACCAGTGCCGCCAGCGCCGCGTCCAGGCAGTCGAACGCCTCGTCCTCGGTCGCGCCGGACAACGCGATGAACTCGTCGGTGTCGAACGCGGAGCCCGCGATCGCCACCCGTTCGAGCACGGCCCGCGCCCGCGGGTCGAGCAGGCCCAGCACGACCTCGCCCGGGACGGCGCCGGGCGCGTCACCCTCGCCGGCCACCCGCGCGGCCTCGACGACGGCGAAGGGCAGCCCCCCGGAGAGATGCCAGATCCGCTCGCCCGTCTCCGGGCCCAGCCCCGGCCGGGACGCCCGTGCCAGCGCCTCGGTCTCCTCCCGGCCGAGGGGAGTCAGGGGAAGCTCCACCGCCGCGCCCCGCGTCAGCAGGCTCGACCGCACCTGCTCGAACGTGTCCGTGAGCGGCTGCCTGCGGTGGCAGAGCAACAGGAGCACGCGTTCGCTCGCGCAGCTTCGCGCGAGGTAGTGCAGCAGGCGCAGGCCCGCCTCGTCCGCCTCGTGCGCGTCGTCGACGACGAGCAGGGCGCCGCTGCCCGCGGACGCGAGCCGCATCAGCTCCATGACCGCGACGTAGAGACGCTGGTGGCCGCCGTCGCCGCTCCAGTCGAGGTCGCGGCCGGAAAGCGCCAGCTCGATGCTCTCCCGGCAGCGGTCGTCCAGGCCGTCCAGCAGGGTGGGGTGGCGCCGGCAGAGGTCCGCGACCGCTTCGAGCACCGGGGCGTACGGCCAGGCGCCCTCCACCCGCGACGCCGCGCCGGCGCCGGTGCGCCAGCCCATGCCCGCGACCCGGTCGAGCGCCCACCGGGCGAGGAACGACTTGCCGATACCCGGTGCGCCGGCCAGGAACACCGTGCGGCCCCGGCCCCGCCCGACCTCGGCGATCGTCTCCTCGAACCGGCGGGTCTGCGCCTCGCGGCCCACCAGGACGGCGGGAGCGGCCGGCCCCGCCCGTCCGGCGGGATCGGCGGTCAGCGCCTCGCGCAGGGCGACCGCCTCCGCGCCCGGCGCGACGCCGAGCTCCCGGCCGAGGGCCCGGTCGAGCCGCTCGTACTGCCGCAGGGCGGCCCGGCGGTCGCCGCGCTCCGCGTGCCGCCGGATCAGGGCGAGATGCGCCTCCTCGTTGGCCGGGTCGAGCTCGACGAGCTCGTCCCAGCGCTCCGCCTGCCGGAGCAGGCGCGCGTACAGCAGACGCAACCGGTCGCGGTGGGCCTGCGCCCATCGCTCGTACGGATCGTCGGGCAGCAGGGGACCGGCGTAGGCCTCCAGCGCCGCGACGGCCGCTGCGGCTCCGCCGTCGGCGAGGGCGGCGGCGGCCAGCTCGGCGAAGCGGACCGCGTCGACGACCACGGGCACGTCGGGAAGCAGTCCGACGCTCTCGCCGCGCAGCACGACACCGTCCGTGGCACCGAGGGCCCGGCGGGCGTAGTGGGCGGCCTTGTGCAGCCGGGGCGCGGCCTGGCCGGGGGAGACGCCCGGCCAGAGCGCGTCGATCACCTCTTCGCGGTGCAGGCGGCGGCGCGGTGCCAGGGCGAGCAGCTTGACCAGCTCCGCCGCCTGGCGGCGATGCCACGCCCCGGGCGGGAGCACGCTGCCGTCCACGTGGACGGCGAACCGTCCCAGCATGGTGATGTGCACCTGCATGTCCTGGCACCTCCGGACATGAAGGTACTCGTCAGCCGGCGCCGACGGCACTGATCATCTCCACCTCCGCGCTCATCGCCGAGTTGAGCTCCAGCAGGTGGCGGCGCACCTGGTTGAGGTCCCAGCCATAGGCCGCGATCCGGTCCACCGCGTCGTAGATCGGACCGATGACGCGGTCCCGGTCGGCGGCGTACGTGCCGGACAGTGATCCCGGTCCGCCCGCCGCCGCGACCTCCCGCGCCAGCCTCTCCGCGTCGCGCAGCGCGTCGGTGATGCCGTGGGAGCTCAGCGGGTCCAGGAAGGAGCCGGCGTCGCCGACCAGCGCCCACCCGGGTCCCTGGGCCTCGCGGACGAAACTCGGCCGCCCCACCCAGGTACGCAACCGAAGAGGAGGCCCGGCGGCGGCCAGCCTGCCGCCGGCGCCCTTCGTGGCGGCGGCGAGCATCCGGTGGTAGCGCCCACCCAACCCGCCTCCCGTCCTGGCGCCACTTGTTCCGCCGCCGGAGGTCCCGGCGGCGCCCTGTTCCCCGGCGGTGGCCCGGAAGAGGGCGGCGGGCATCCCGGCGAAGACGCACACCTGGCCGTCGTTGGTCGGGATCATGCCCGCTGTGTGACCGGGCCGGTAGAACCACTCGTAGCCGCTCGTTTCCAGGCCGGTCCAGTAGCCGTACACGACGGCCCCGGCCCCGGTGCCCGTACGCAGCGTGCGGGCACCGGCGGCACGGGCGACGGTGGACCGCCGGCCGTCCGCGCCGACCGTGAGCCGGGCCCGGACGGACACACGGGTGCCCCGGCGGTCGTGGCCGGTCACCCCGGCGACCCGCCCCGAGTCCTCCCGGAGCAGGCCGGTGACGGTGACCCCGAACCGCACCTCGGCCCCGGCGGCCGCGGCCGCGTCCACCAGCAGCGCGTCGAGCAGGCTCCGCCGGGGCGCGTAGAGCGCCTCCACCCCCAGGCGGGGCCTGATGCTGACGGTGGCGGTCTCGTCGCCGTAGTGGAAACGGGTCTGCCGCACCGGCGGAGTGCCGGCGGCGACGATCCGGTCGAGCAGCCCCCACCGGGACAGCAGCAGCACGCCACCCCGCATCAGGGCGTGGGTGGACAGCGTGTCCGCGCCGTACCGGTCGCGGTCGGCCAGCAGCACCCGCAGCCCCTGCCGGGCCAGCAGCATCGCGGCCGCGGCCCCGCCCGCGCGAGCGCCGACGACGGCCACATCGAAACTCTCCACGTCGTCTTCCCTCTCCCCTCGCGGGCGCGCGTCGGTGCGTGACCCGGCCGGTCTCACCGCGGACCCGATCTCAGGCCGCGACCACGTCGATGTCCACCCGCGTGCCGTTCGTCAGCACGTCGTAGACCGCCGACCTGGCCCGGGACTGCTCGACCAGCCCGCGCAGCACGTCGGCCGGCGCGTCACCGGAGATCCGGAAGGTGACCCGGATGCCCTGGTAGCCGTTGCGCACCCGCTCCGACAGGCCGAGTACGCCCAGGAGGTCGATGTCGCCCTCGACGGTCGAGCTCACCTCGTGCAGCGTCACGCCGCGGGCGGCGGCGATGTTCGCCACGCCCGCGGTGATGCACGAGGCGATGGCGTGCAGCAGGAACTCCACCGGGGTCGGGGCGTTGCCCCCGCCGACCAGGACCGCCGGGTGGTCGGCGTCGTAGGTGAAGTCGTCGGTCCGGGTGGTGTCCTCCTGGCCGGCGCCGTAGAAGCCGCGGATGACACTGCGGTTGTGGGTGCCGCTGATCCAGGTGTTGGTGGCCCGGAACCGGAACTTCGCCAGTTCCGGATCTCCCTTCACGGCGTTCAGCGTCGCGAAGAGCGTGGGGGTGTCGACGCCGTTGCGCGGCGCACGGGTCTGTGTGGTGCTCACGGTTTCCTCCTCCGCCGCACGGTCCCGGCCGCCCTGCGGGCCGCCGGGCGACGTCTACCGGTGACCGGCGACGGGAGGACAGTAGGAGGCCCGCCTTCCCGCGTCCTTCCGCGAGCCGGACCCGGACCTTCCCCGGCTCGATCTCCGGCTCGCGCCCGAGCCCGCCGTCGCCTGCCGAGGCGGCGGGGAGGTGCCGGAGGGGTGGCGGTTCTCGGCTGTCTTCCTGCGTACCGCCAGGTCAGCGGTGCATGGAGGCCGCCTGGGGTGGCGTAATCCGGCCGTTATCCATATATTCCTACCGGGAAGCTAGGCTTCTTTCCCATGGAGCTGGCGGATGCGAGGCGGCGGCGGGCGGACCGGGCCCGCCAGGTGGCCGACCTGCTGCGGTGCGAGATCGTGCGCGGTGGTTTCGACGGCGGCCACCTGCCCCTGGAGGCCGCTCTCGCCCGGGAGTTCGGGGCCTCGCGCAACACCGTCAGGGACGCCCTTGACCTGCTCAGGGACGAGGGCCTCATCGCGCGGTGCCCGGGAGTGGGCACCACGGTCGCGGCGGAGAAGTACCCGCACGGCCTGTACCGGCTGCTCGGCCTGGCCGAGACGCTCCGGGAGCACGGCGAGGTGACGAACGAGGTCCGCGCCATGGGCCTCATCCCGCCTCCCGCCGCGGTCCGGCAACGGCTCGACCTGCTCGAGGGCGAGCCCGTCGTCTACATCGAGCGGCTGCGCAGACTCGACGGGCTGCCGCTCTCGCTCGACCTGACCTATCTCGTACGAGAGCTCGGCGAGCCGCTCTTCGACGCCGACCTCGTGCACAACGACGTGTTCGTGCTCCTGGAGCGGATCGCCGGGCGGCCGCTCGGCGCGGCGGAGCTCACGATCGAGGCCGTCAACGCCGACGCCCACACCGCCGCCGTCCTCGACGCGCCGCGCGGAGCGGCGCTGCTGATGGTCGAGCGCCTCACCCACCTCTCCGACGGCCGCCCCGTGGACCTGGAGTTCGTCCGGTTCCGCGGCGACCGTCTCACCATGCGTGGCCATCTCTGGAGGAACACCGATGACCCTGGTCAATAGCCGCGTCGACGTGCCCGTGACGATCGACGAGTCGCTGTGCATCGAGGGCTGCACGCTGTGCGTGGACGTCTGCCCGCTCGACTCACTGGCCATCCACGAGGTCAGCGGCAAGGCGTACATGCACGTGGACGAGTGCTGGTACTGCGGCCCCTGCGCCGACCGGTGCCCCGCTGACGCCGTCACGGTGAACATCCCCTACCTGCTCCGATAGAAGGACATCCCCCCATGCGCACAATCTTCGCCACCGTGGCGCTGCTGGCCGCGGCCGCCGGCGCCCTCTCCGGGTGCTCCGTCTCCGCGGGCGCCGACGACGGCAAGGAGACCGTGGTCGTCGGATATCAGTCGAAGACCATCAACACGGTGACGGCCGGGACGCTGCTGCGCGGCCTCGGCTACTTCGAGAAGCGCCTCGGCGGCAGGTACCGGGTCGAGTGGCAGGACTACGACACCGGCGCCCCGATCACCGCCAAGATGGTGGCCGGGAAGATCGACATCGGGTCGATGGGCGACTACCCGCTCCTCATCAACGCCTCGCGCACCCAGGGCGTGTCCGCCGCCCGGACCCGGCTCGTGTCGGCGACCGGCTACAACCTGCGCGGCGGGCTCAACTCGGTGGTGGTCGCCCCGTCGTCGAAGGCGCGCACGCTGGCCGACCTGAAAGGTGGGAAGGTGTCGGCCAGCTCCGGGTCGGCGGGCCACGGCACGCTCGTCCAGGCGCTGGAGCGGGCCGGGCTCGACCCCGCCACCGACGTGGAGGTCGTGAACCAGCAGCCGCCGGTGGGCGCCTCCGCGCTGCAGTCGGGCAACGTGCAGGGATACGCCCAGTTCGTGGCGTGGCCGGGACTGCTCGTCTTCAAGAACCAGGCCCGGCTCGTGTACGACGGGTCGGCACTCGACGTGCCGACGTTCCACGGCGTCGTGGTGCGGGAGGCGTACGCGAAGGAGCGGCCCGACGTGCTCCAGGCGTTCCTGCGGGCGCAGATCGACGCCACGAAGTACCTTCACGAGCACCCCGTCGAGGCCGCCGAGGCGGTCGCGAAGGCGACCGGGCTCCCGGCCGAGGTCGTCTACCTCTACAACGGGCGCGACGGCATCGCCACCTTCGACGTCACGCTGAAGTCCCGGCTCCTCGCCGCGCTGGACCACGACCAGAAGTACCTGAAGTCCATCGGCACCGACTTCAAGGGCGTCGACGTGGCGA
The DNA here is from genome assembly GCF_005864065.1 of Microbispora triticiradicis. NCBI lineage: Bacteria > Bacillati > Actinomycetota > Actinomycetes > Streptosporangiales > Streptosporangiaceae > Microbispora > Microbispora triticiradicis. Next base: position 90,736 of record NZ_VANP01000018.1, read on the forward strand.
GGTTCGCCGACGACTCCTATGTCAGGAAGGCGTACGGCGCCTCCTACGACGCCGACGCCGCGGGCACCGTCAACGCGGCGCGCATCACCGGGACCGACGCCGCCTGCGGCACCCCGGCCGGCGACCCCGCGAAGGCGGGCGAGCTGTGGCTGGCCGGGGAGGACACGCTCCGTCCCGCGGCCACGCCGACCTGCCTGCTGCGGCAGATCGCCGCCGCCACGTCGGGCGGTGGGTCCGTACGGGCCGCGTACGTGCCCGACGCGGCCACGGGCACGCACTGGTTCGCGGACCGGTCCGTCTGGGTGCGCGATCCCGCCGCGGACGAGAACGAGAGGTTCAAGCCCTTCACCACCCGCGACGGCGCGGAGGCGTTCGTGAAGGAGCACCCCCGGGCGGCGGTCGTCGGCTACGACGAGGCGCTGAAGGCCGCGGCGGGAGGTGCGTCGCGGTGAGCACCCCGGCGCTGGACACGTCCCCGGCCTCGGAGTCCCCGGCCTCGAAGTCCTCTGGCTCACAGTCCTCTGACTCGGAGCCCTCGGCCTCGGGGTCCCCGGCCTCGCAGCCCCCTGGCTCGGAGCCCCCGGCTTCCGGTGCCGTCTCGGCGGTGCGGCCGGGACGGCGCGTACGCGGCCGGGCGACGGCGGCCGGGCTGCGCAGATGGGCGGTGCGGCTGGGATCCCTGGTGGTCGTCGTCGCGCTGTGGCAGTGGCTGACGACCGCCGACGTCCGCGCCGGGCTGCGGTTCGACCGCCTGCCCTCGCCCGTCGAGGTCGCGACGGAGTTCAGCCGGCAACTCGCCGGTGGGCTCTACTATCTCGACCTGGCCCAGAGCATGATCCGCATCCTCACCGGGTTCGCGCTGGCGTCGGTGGCCGGCATCGCCCTGGGCGTGCTGGTCGCGCGGTCCCGGTGGGCGGCCGACGTGCTGCTGCCGCCCGTCGAGGTCGTCCGGCCGATCCCGGCGATCGCCCTCGTCCCGATCGCGATCCTGGTGTTCCCCACCGACGAGCAGGGCATCGTGTTCATCACGTTCGCCGCGGCGTTCTTCCCGATCATGGTGAGTACCCGGCACGCCGTACGGGCGCTGCCCACGCTGTGGGAGGACGCGGTCCGCACCATGGGCGGCGGACGCGCGCACGTGCTGTGGCACGTCGTGCTCCCCGGCACGCTGCCGGGCGTCTTCGGCGGGTTGTCGGTCGGCATGGGCGTCGCCTGGATCTGCGTGATCTCCGCCGAGATGATCTCCGGCGAGTTCGGCGTCGGCTACCGGACGTGGCACGCGTACACGGTGGTCGACTACCCGGCGGTGCTCGTCGGCATGGCGTCGATCGGGGTGCTCGGGTGGCTCACCTCCGCCTCGATCGAACTGCTCGGCCGGCGCCTCACCCGATGGCTGCCCCGTGCCGAAGAGAGGGCCGAACAGAGGGCCGAACAGAGGGCCGAACAGAGGGCCGGAGAGAGGGCCGGAGAGAAGGCGGAGGAGAGGACCGGCGTGCGGGCCGGCGACCGGGAAACCCATGAGCGGGCGACCTTCGAGCAGGCGGCCTTCGAGCAGGCGGCCGGCGGGCGGGAAGCCGGCCAGGGCGTCGAGGAGGCCGCCCGATGAGTGCCACGGTCGCGCCCGCCCTGGAGACGGGGCTCGCCATCCGGCTGGAGGGCGTGTCCCTCGGCTACGGGCGGCACGCCGTACTGGAGGATCTTCACCTCGACGTGGCCCCCGGCGAGGTCCTGGTGATCGTCGGACCGTCCGGTTCGGGCAAGTCCACGATCCTGCGGGCCGTCGCCGGGCTGCTGACCCCGCGCGCCGGCCGGGTCCTGGCCCAGGGCGTGCCGGTCACCGGGCCGTCGCCCGACCGCGCGATGGTCTTCCAGGACGACGCGCTGCTGCCCTGGCGCACGGTCCGGCGCAACGTGGAACTGCCGCTGCGCATCCGCGGCGTGCCGAGACGGGACCGCGGACCGGCCGCCGAGAGCTGGATCGCCCGGGTCGGCCTCGCCGGCTGGGAGGACCGGCTGCCCCGGGAGCTGTCCGGCGGCATGCGGCAGCGCGTGCAGCTCGCCAGGTCCCTGGCCGCCGCGCCGCGCGCCGTGCTCATGGACGAGCCCTTCGGCGCGCTGGACGCGCAGACCCGGGGCGAGATGCAGCGCCTGCTGCTGGACGTGCTCCGCGACACGGCCGCCACGGTCGTCTTCGTCACCCACGACGTGGACGAGGCCCTGCTGCTCGCCGACCGGGTCGTCGTGCTCGGGCGCGGCGGCATCGGACGCGTCCTGCCCGTGCCCGGCCCGCGCACCCCTGAGACCGACCGTGCCGGGCTGCGCGCCCGGATCATCGAGGAGCTGTGATGGACATCCCTTCCCCGGCAGACCGCCTGCATCTGGAATGCCAGGTTCTGGTGGTGGGCGGCGGCACCGCGGGGACCATGGCCGCGATCACCGCCGCCGAGCGCGGCGCCGACGTGATCCTGCTGGAAAAGGCGCACGTACGGCACAGCGGCGCGCTGGCGATGGGCATGGACGGCGTGAACAACGCGGTCATCCCCGGCAAGGCCACCCCCGAGGACTACGTCGCAGAGATCACCAGGGCCAACGACGGGGTGGTCAACCAGCGCACCGTCCACCAGACGGCGACGCGCGGCTACGACATGGTGCGGCGGCTGGAGCGCTACGGCGTGAAGTTCGAGAAGAACGAGCACGGCGACTACGCGGTGCGCCGGGTCCACCGGTCGGGCAGCTACGTCCTGCCCATGCCGGAGGGCAAGGACGTCAAGAAGGTCCTCTACCGGGTGCTGCGCCGTCGCGACATCCGCGAGAAGGTGCGCATCGAGAACCGGGTGATGCCGGTCCGCGTGCTCACGAGCGAGGGCCGGGCCGTCGGCGTGGCCGGGTTCGACACCCGCTCCGGCCGGTTCGTCACGGTCTCCGCCGGAGCCGTGATCCTCGCGACCGGCGCGTGCGGGCGGCTCGGCCTGCCCGCCAGCGGCTACCTGTACGGCACGTACGAGAACCCGACCAACGCCGGGGACGGGTACGCGATGGCCTACCACGCGGGCGCCGAGCTCAGCGGCATCGAGTGCTTCCAGATCAACCCGCTGATCAAGGACTACAACGGCCCGGCCTGCGCCTACGTGGCCAATCCGTTCGGGGGCTACCAGGTCAACGCCGAGGGGGAGCGGTTCGTCGACTGCGACTACTGGTCGGGCCAGATGATGGCCGAGGTGGCCGGGGAGATCGCCTCGGCGCGCGGCCCGATCTACCTCAAGACCACCCACCTGCCGGACGAGACGCTCACCGCGCTGGAGAACATCCTGCACACCACAGAGCGGCCCACCAGGGGCACCTTCCACGCCGGGCGCGGGCACGACTACCGCACCCACGACGTGGAGATGCACATCTCCGAGATCGGCCTGTGCGGCGGGCACTCGGCCTCGGGCGTGTGGGTGGACGAGAACGGCGCGACCACCGTCCCCGGCCTGTACGCCGCGGGCGACCTGGCCTGCGTGCCGCACAACTACATGATCGGCGCGTTCGTCTTCGGGGACCTCGCCGGGGCCCACGCCGCCGAGCACCACCGTACGGCCGGCGGTCTGCCGGAGGACCAGATCACCGCCGCGCACGAACTGATCTACCGCCCGCTGCGCAATCCCGACGGCCCGCCGCAGCCGCAGGTCGAGTACAAACTGCGGAGGTTCGTCAACGACTACGTCGCCCCGCCGAAGACCGGCAGGAAGCTCGGCCTCGCGCTGGAGACGTTCGAGCGGATGCGCGACGAGATCGCGGCCATGGGCGCGCGGACCCCGCACGAGCTGATGCGGTGCGCGGAGGTGACGTTCATCAGGGACTGCGCCGAGATGGCCGCCCGGTCCTCGCTGGTCCGCACCGAGAGCAGGTGGGGTCTCTACCACGACCGCGCCGACCTGCCCGAGCGGAACGACGACGAGTGGCTCTTTCACCTCAACCTGCGCAGGAACGCCGCCGGGGCGATGGAGTTCGTCAAGCGCCCGGTCGAGCCGTACCTCGTGCCCGTCGAGGGCTTCACGCCCCGCCCGGCCGAGCCGGTCGTCGTCGGCGCGTACGGCGCGCCCCGTTCGGTGCGGCGCGGCGGGGGCGGCCGGCTCGCGGTGGAGGCGATCGGGCGCTCGCCGCGCATCCTCGAACTGCTGCGGCTCGCCGACGGCGAGCCCACACTCGACCAGATCACCCCCTACCTGGCGGAGGCCGACCCGAAGGTCCGCAGGGCGGCCGTCGCCACGCTGACCGAGACCACGCCCCCGGGCGTGGAGACCGCGCTGGCCCAGGCCCTCGCCGACCAGCACGGCACCGTACGGCGGGCCGCCGCCACCGGCCTGCGGGAACTCGTCGAGGTGCTGCCCGCGACCCCCGCCTTCGGCGCCTCCCTCCGCGCGGTGGCCGGTTACGGGGCGAGTCCCGGTGACGCGGGCCAGGCGGGAGTGAGTCACAGCGGGGTGGGGGAGACGGCGGGCGGGGCCGGCGCGGCGGCCGGGGACCCGATCGTCCGCGCGGCCGTCCTGGACGTCCTGCGGGCGTTGCGCCTCGGCGACGCCGGCGTGTTCGGTGCGGCGCTCACCGACTCCGACTCCCGGGTGCGGATCGAGGCGGTCAGGGGCCTGGTCTCGCTCGACGACGCCGGGCGGGTGGCGCTCGCCGCCGGGGACGAGGACCGCGAGGTGCGCGTCTGGGCGGCCAGAGGGCTCGGGACCATCGGCCTGCCCGGCGGCGCCCCGGCCGTCGTACGGCTCGCCGCCGACCCCGATCCGCTCGTCCGGGCGGCCGCGCTGGAGGCGTCCGCCGGGCTCGGCCCGGCTCTCTACCGCGAGCCCGGAGCCGGCTTCGACACCGGCTCCGATACCGTCTCCGGCTTCGGCGAGACGGCCGTACGGGCTCTGGCGGATCCGGCCTGGGAGGTGAGAGTGGGCGCGGCCCGCGGGCTGGCGGCCGCCGATCCCGGCATGGCCGCGGGACCGTTGGTGGCGGCGCTCGCCGACCCGCACCTCGACGTGCGCAAGGCCGCGGTCCTCTCGCTGTCCGCCTGGGCGGCGCGGCGGGACGTGGCCGCCGCCCTGCACGGCGCGCTCGGCGACTCCGACGCCGACGTCCGCGCGTACGCCCGCAGGGCGCTGGAGACCGCCGCCCCGGCCGGCGCGGCCGGGGTCCCGGCGGGAGTCTGATCCACCGCCGCCGGGGGGCGAGGCCGGACCCGGCCCGGAGGCGTCGGCTCCCGGCGGCGGTTCGGGAGCGCGCTTCAGGAGCCTGGCGGTTCCGGGAGGGCGGTTCGGGAGCGCGGCGGCTCGCTGTCAGGAGGGCGCGTGACCCCCGCCGGTGGCGGGCAGTCCCGCCGCCCGCCAGGCCACGAATCCGCCGACGACGTCGGTGGAGCGGGTCAGCCCGAGGTCGTGGAGCGACGCGGCGGCCAGGCTCGACGTGTAGCCCTCGGAACAGATCACGATGACCTCCACGTCGTATCCGGTCGCCTCCGGCAGCCGGGCGTCCTGGGCGGGGTCGAAGCGCCACTCCAGGACGTTGCGTTCGACGATCAGCGCGCCGGGCACCTCGCCCTCCGCCGCCCGCTGGGCCGCGGGCCGGATGTCGACGAGCAGGGCGCCCTCGCGGACCCTGCCGTACGCCTCCTGGGGGGTGAGCCTCCGCAGGCGGCGCCGGCTGTCGGCGAGGACCTCGTCGATGCTCCGGGCGCCCGGCGGGCGGACCGGCGTCGCCGCGCCCGTCACCACTGCTCCGCACCTTCCTCGGCGACCTTGGTCAGCCGGCCGTCGGTGAGGTCGTAGCGGCTCATGGTGGACAGCGGAGGCGAGTAGACGTGCACGCTGACCGCAGGAGCGGTCGAGACGTTGCGCACCTCGTGCACGTAGTCGGGTCCGAACTCGCGCGCGTCACCGGCGTGGAGATCCCGTTCGACGGTCACGTCGTGTTCGCGCAGGGTGCCGAGGGCGACGGCGAAGGCCCCCCGCGAGCCGCCGTGGTCGTGGAACCCGGTCGACTGACCGGGCAGCCAGCTGATCAGCCAGATCTCGTGGTCGTCGTCGCTGTGCAGCCGCTCGTACCAGCGGCCGTCGGTGCTGAGCCGCACGCGCTGGATCCATTCGTCGGGGGAGGTGGCCAGCGCGTGGGCGATGTCGGCCAGCCGGGTGCGGGTGAGGGTGGGTGCGTTCGCGGTCATTCCATGCTCCTGGTCGTGCGGTTCCGATACCTCTGCTCACGCGGGTGCGGACGCCGTACAGAGAGCACTCGCCTGCCTGCGGAGATCTACGGGCAGGTTCGACCAGTGGAGAGGCTCCAGGTGCATGGGCCAAGGATGCGGGAGAAATACCTACTAAGTCAACCTGGAAAGCGGGGTATAGGGGTGCGGCGGCTCCCGGCGGGCGGGGAGGCATAGGGGAGCGGGAAAGGGGCAGGTGGGCCCAGGTTGCCGAAGTGAGGCCCCGGAACGAACCCCCGAAGCGAGTCACAGCTTCCCGAAGCGAAAGGTGACGGCGTTGACCACTACCGAAGACCGCGATGTCATCGACCTGCTGCTGGCGCAGCACGAGCAGATCAAGGGCCTGTTCGCCGGGATCGTCGTGGCGGACGGAGATCGCAAGAGCGACCTGTTCAACGACCTCGTGCGGCTGCTGGCCGTACACGAGAGCGCGGAGGAGCAGGTCGTGCACCCCGCCGCGCGCTCGTCGGCGGGCGACGAGGTCGTCGAGGCCCGTCTGCACGAGGAGAGCGAGGCCAAGCACGCCCTCTCCGACCTGTACGACCTCGGCGTGGAGCATCCCGAGTTCGACGCCAGGCTCGCCATGCTGGAGAAGGCGGTCGTCGAGCACGCCACCCACGAGGAGCAGGAAGAGTTCCCCCGCCTGCGCCAGGAGCTCTCCGCGGAGCGGCTGCGCCGGATGGCCGGCGCCGTACGGGCGGCCGAGGCGATCGCGCCCACCCGGCCGCACCCGGGCGCCGGGGAGTCCGCGACCGTGAACATGCTGGCCGGCCCGCCGGTGGCGGTGTTCGACAAGATCCGCGACGCGGTGCGCGACTGGCGGCAGTCGAACAAGGACTGACGGAGACGACGTAGGCGAGCACCTCCCGGCGCGGGTCTGCGCCGGGATGGGTGCGCCCGGCGCCGCCCGCCCCACGGGCCCGCCGAGTCTCCCGTGCGCGCGAGCATCAGGCCGGGAGTCGAGGTGACGGGCTGCCTGCAGCGGGCGGTGCCCGCTTCTCGCCGGGAGCCTCGCACAAGGCGGTGGGGACGACTCTCTCGGAGAGACGTACGCGTGTGCGGGCACCGGTGCGCGCGACGACGCGTCATCCGTCCGGCAGCAGCGAGGCGAGGAAGTCCTGCGTCTTGGGGTCCACCGAGTAGACGGCGGTGCCGACCATGCCGCGGGTGAGCAGCACCTTGTAGGTGTTGCGGATCAGCCGGTCGGCCTGTTGGTCGGTGACGGTCTTCTTCAGCAACGCCGGGTCCCTGCTGGCCGCGCGTACGGTGACCAGGCGCCCGTCACGGTAGACGAGGTCGGGCCCGAAGACGACCCCGTTCCAGTCGTACTCGAAGCCCTGGGCGGTGTACACGCAGCCGACCTGCTCGAAACCGCCGGGCAGGGTGGCCCACAGCGCGCTGGGAGGAGCGTCCCCGACGGCGCGGTCGCCCTTGACGTTCCAGGGTTTGGCCCAGTCGTCGACCTGCACGTCGGAGACCAGGCGGTCGCCGTCCGGATCGCTCCACCGCCAGCAGTAACCGGCCGTGATCCGCGCGGAGTAGCCGGCGTTCAGCCTGCCGCGCAGCAGTCCCTCCAGCTCGTACGGCGACTCGGCGAGGGTGACCTCGAAGTCGGCGTCGCCGGTCCACGCGCCGGGATCCTCGCCGTTGAGGCCGAGCAGCCGCAGCACCCACTCCTCGTACGCGCGGCTGCCGCCACAGCGGAACTGGGCGTCCAGATCCACCTGGTGGACGGCCAGGCCGAGGGACCGCGCATGCGCCCTGATGTCGGCGACGGTTCCGGTCTCGCCCGGCCGTACCACCTGATGTTCGTCCAGGAGGAAGACGGGAACGCGGGCCGCGGCCATGAGTTCGTCGAGCTGGGGCCGCCCCGTCCGCTCGGTGGCCCTGGTGAAGCGGTTGGCGGAGGTTTCGCGGACCCGGTGGGCTTCGTCGCAGATCAGCACGTCGAGGTCGTTCGGCCTGGCGGCCGTGAAGTTGTTGAAGTATTTGAACATCGCCTTCGTCCGTGTGGAGCCCCTGGCCACGTGGCGGCGCATGGTCTCGGTGAAGGACCGCGACCCGGTGGCGTGCTGTGCCGGGTAGCCGCGCTCGGCCAGCTCGCTGAGCAGTGACAGGGCGATGACGCTCTTGCCGGAGCCGGGGCCGCCGGTGACGATCACGACCTGCTTGGAGTCGGCCGCCCTCGCCTTCTCCACCGCGTGCAGCACGAGCCCGTACGCCAGGCGCTGCCGGTCCAGCAGGACGAACTGGTCGCGATCCTTGATCTCGGCCGCGGCCACCTTCAGCAACTGCTTGGACGGCCGGACCGCGGACGACAGCAGCCTGTCCGCGGCGGGGGCGCCCGGCTCGGGTGCGAACTGGGCGCGGAGGTAGTCGATGAACCGGCCTCGGCGGCTCTGGCTGAACAGCCGGGTCCACTCGTCCTCCACCCGATCGTAGAGGTCGTGGATGTCCAGGTCGTTTGCGTTGTGCAGGTAGGCGACACCGCGCACCGCGTGACGGCGGTGTTCCAGGGCGCCGACGAAGTCGGCGAGGTAGTCGCAGTAGCCGCGCACCTGCAGGACCGGATGAAGCTTGAGCTGGTCGCCCATTCCGGGGACGATGACGAGGTCGGCGTCGTCCTCGTACAGTTCGGCCTGGCTCCACTGCTTGAGCTCCACGATGACGTACGCGTCGTCGCCGCTGTGCCGGTCCACGCCGGCCAGGATCACGTCGGCCCGCTTGCTGGTCAGCGGTAATCGGTACTCCAGGAGCATCTCGACGCCGCCGAGCCCGGCCTCGACCAGATCGCGGGCGAGGACGGGCAGGCTTCGATCCCAGGACCTCCGCTCGCTCCTGCCGGGGCTGATGCCTTGGGTGTGGTGAAGCTGTTCGGCGATCACCTCGCTGAGCACCCTTTCCGGTACCGACGCGAGTTGGAGCAGGCCTTCCGCGGAATGCCGGACAACCGCCACGGACGTACCCCCAGGCAGCACGAAGAATTCGTGCGGTATGGGGGCGTGTCCGCTCTCACGTGAGTAACGGAAGCCCGTCGGGCCGCATCACCAGGACGTCCAGAAGATTACAACGATCCACCGGCACGCAACCCGGCGAGGACGGACGCGAACGCGAGGTCCGGCACCCGGGTACATGTCGTGGTCGTCGGACGGCCATCGCCTGGACGCGGTCCGGTCGCTTCGTGAGGGTTGCGACGAGGGTGAGCGGGCCCACCGCGGCCGGTGCGGCGTTCAAGGCATCCGGCCCGCCGCTCTTCGGTCGGATTCCGCTTCATCCGAGCCGGCGGCGGACCAGGCCGCTACTTGCCGTGCGGGTCGGACGCGTTGAGCCTCGCCACGACCTGGTCGTAGTCGCCGCGCGCCTCGCCGTACCGCAGGAACTTCACCCGCTCGACCTGGATCTCCTTCGCGTCGGGCTGCGTCTCGAACAGCTCGATGACCTCCGCCACGAACTCGTCGAGCGGCATCGCCGCCTCGCTGTCCTCCTGGCCCGGCAGCAGCGAGGTACGGACGGACGGCGGTTCGAGTTCGACGACCTTCACGCTCGTGTCGGCGAGCTGCAGCCGGATCGACTCGCTGAGCATGTGGACGGCGGCCTTCGACGCGTTGTAACTCGGGGTGACCTTGAGCGGCGCGAACGCCAGGCCCGAGGAGACGGTCACGATGGTGGCCTCCGGCTGCGCCCGCAGGTGCTCGACGAACGCGGCGATCAGGCGGATCGTGCCGAGCAGGTTGGTCGTGATGACCGACTCGGCGGAGGCGAGGAACGACTCGGGCCGGTGCCAGTCCTCGACGCGCATGATCCCGGCCATCGTGACGAGCACGTTGAGATCCGGATACCTCGCCAGCACGTCCTTCGCGGCGGCCTCGATGCTCCCGGCGTCGGCGGTGTCGATCTGTACGGTGCCGATGCCGGGATGCTCGGCGGCGATGCGCTCCAGCAGGTCGGCCCGCCGTCCGCCGACGATGACCGTGTTCCCCCTGTCGTGCAGCGCGACGGCGAGTGCGAGTCCGATCCCGCTGGTGGAGCCGGGGATGAATATGGTGTTTCCCGAGATGTTCATGCTCACATTCTCGACGCCGGGCCGTGGCGGGTGCAGAGAGCGCTTATCGGGGGATCGGCGATCCCTGGCAGGCGGTCACCGGCTCGCGGACGCCGGGCGGATACTGGGCGCATGGACCGCGCCGGACTCGCCGACTTCCTCCGCCGCCGCCGTGAGGCCCTGCGTCCGGAGGACGTGGGGCTCGCCGCCGGCGCCCGCCGCCGTACGCCCGGGCTGCGGCGTGAGGAGGTCGCGGCGCTCGCCGCGATGTCCAACGACTACTACACACGGCTTGAGCAGCAGCGCGGACCGCAGCCCAGCGAGCAGATGCTCGCCTCGCTCGCCCGGGCGCTGCGGCTGACGGGCGACGAGCGCGACTACCTCTTCCGGATCGCGGGGCACAATGCCCCGGCGAGGGCCTCTGCCGCGACGCACGTCGTCCCCGCGCTGCTGCGGGTGCTCGACCGCCTCAGCGACACGCCGGCGCTCATCCTGTCCAACCTGGGCGAGACGCTGGTGCAGAACCGGATGGCCGACGCGCTGTTCGGCGACAGGTCCGGCTACACGGGCCTCGCCCGCAGCGAGGTCTACCGGTGGTTCACCGATCCCTCGGAGCGGCTGCGTTATCCCGAGGACGACCGTGACCGGCACAGCCGGGCCCAGGTGGCGAACCTGCGCGTCGCGTACGGGACGATGGGGGAGCAGTCCCGGGCAGGTGAGCTGGTACGGGCCCTGCGCAAGGCGAGCGCCGAGTTCGCCGAGCTGTGGGACCGGCACGAGGTCGCCAAGCGCTTCGAGGACCACAAAACGCTCATCCATCCCGAGCTCGGCCCGATAGAGCTGGACTGCCAGGTGCTGTTCACCGAGGACCAGTCCCAGGCGCTGCTCGTGCTCACCGCCCCTCCCCGCACCGAGGGCTACGAGAAGCTGCGGCTGCTCGCCGTACTGGGACAGGAGCGCTTCACCGAGCCGTCGCCGTACGAACTGCCTTAGGTCGCCCGCTCCATCGTCTGGGGCGCCTGATCTTGTCCTGCGCATCCTGCAGAAGGCCGGGTAGTTGGCGGCCTTCGCTGGGTGCGGTTCCTGCTTTACCCGGCCACATCGAGCGGGCGAGTCATCGGGGCCGGCTCGTTTTCGTGATGTGCGGTCGCTGCCGGGATCGGTCCCTCGGCCACTTCGAGCAGCCGCAGTGCGGAGACGGCTGCGTCCGGCTCGGCATGACCGTCATAGCCAAAGGCCCGTCAGTTCCAGCGCATGCTCGGGCGAGGTGGCATGCCGTACGCCTGGGACGGGATCGCCGTGCTGGTCCAGGAGTCGCCACCCTCCGAGCTGGACAACGGGGGCCCGGCCGTGCCGCATTGCGAGGGCGAGCTCCGAGAGGGTGCCCCAGGAACCGCCGATCACGATCACAGCATCCCCCGAGTTGACAATGATGTTGTTGCGTGCCTCGCCGGCCCCGGTGGGGATCACGATGCTCAGGTCGGGGTTGGCGTGCTCGCGGTCAGGACGGGACAGGATGCCGACGACGGTCCCGCCGGCGGAGCGCGCTCCCGCCGCCACCGCGGCCATCACTCCCGTGTAGCCGCCGCAGATCACCACCGCATCGCGCTCGGCCAGAAGCCGGCCAATCTCCTGTGCGTTGCGCGCGTCCTTGACCGTACAGTCGCGGGGCCCGCACACCGCTACTTGAATCGCCACTCCGCGAGCATGTCATTCGATCCGAGCCAGTGGCCAGGGACTACCGCCCGGCGGGACGTCGACCACCGTTATCCGGTCACCTGAGCCGCGCGCCTGCTGGAAGCCCCTGTCACCGCAGGAGGGCTACGCGCGTCGGCCCTGAGGGCCGGGCGCACACCCAGGGGTCGCGGAAGCCACCACGCAATCTGGATAAGCGACCGACTTAATCGATGGGATGACGAGAGGCGAGGTTTTAGGTCAAGATTGCTTTGTCCGTATGTCGGCCAGTGGAGGTAGGGGCGTGCGCGTTTCACGGATAGCGGTGGCGGCTTTCCTGGTCACCGGAGTAGTTTCGGGCTGCAGCACCGGTCCGACCCTGCAGGAGGCCAGCACAGAGCTCCAGAAAGACATGCAACGCCTGGAGACTGACAGCCTTCTGAAGAAGCCGTACAGTAAACTACGGATCGTGGAGCGCCCCGACAAGGATCTACCCTGCGATAAGGATAAGTTCCAGCGGGTTCTTCGAGCGACTGCCGAATATGAACGCGAAGATTCGGATGCGGACAGTCACCTGGACCAGGCGGAACGGGTGATGGAAACCACTCTATCTACTTATCTCCATTACACGCTGACTTATGATTTATCACAATTGGACTGGAAAGATGCCCGACTCATAGACGGTAGGAAGGAAGTTCCTGGCATCACTGTCAAGGTGATAGTGGTGCCGGAGTCGCCAACCTGGCGTTTGGTCGCAAGGACTGATTGCTTGCCGAGGTCCTAGCCGTCACTTCCAAGTGGTGATCAGTTCTTTGGCAAGCTCGCTCGTCTGCGCACGTGAGGACCGCTCGACTTGCTTGTCGAGGGCTTCGTTGCTGTCCATCCAGCGTTCGTAGGGGGTCAGCTTGGCCCGGAGGACATCCTCCCAGTTCTTGCCTGCGCGAGTTGCTTCTGTCCTGGCCTCGGCCATTACCTCATCAAATGTTTTCAGGTGGCCGGTTTTTGCAGTGACCAGCTCGGCCGGCGGCTTGCTCGCGGGGAAGCCAGCCGCATGCAGTAGGTAAGCCATATCATATTTCTGACGTAGGGTGAAGTTCGCCCGGGCTTCGTTCAGAGCCTGAACGCGTGTTTCGAAACTGGCAGCCCAGCTGTCCAGCCATCTGCTTACAGCGTAGGTCTTGGCCAAGGTCCATGCAGTCTTCCCGAATGGGACAGGAATTTCGTCGATACCCAATGCCATGGTGTTCTTCACCACATCCCGGATCAGACCGTCAGTCGCGTCCTTCTCGCCACGCACCTCGAGCGCCGCCTTGAACTCGAGGCCGCCGAGGTCCCCGAACATCTGCGATGCGCGCTCAAGATGACCGCCCGTTCCGTTGGCTTCGAGCCGAGCTGCGTTTGTGAGGGTGTCGTAGCGATAAGCGGCCGCGGTATCGTCGAAGTCGTCGGTGAGTCGCTCCTCGCCAGTGAATGTTTGGAGGAAGCGGTAGGTGTCCCAAGGGCTGAGATAGAACGCGGGCGTGACCCCGGCGATGTGAAGCCACTTGTCGGGTTGAGTCATGCCAGACGCCCGATAAGCGGCTTTGTCGAAGCGGGCGCCGGAGGCGAGTTCGTGGATGTACGACTTGGCGATAGAGGTCATAGAGTCCCGAGTGGGGTTCGGGAGGTCCTTGCCGAAGGAACCGGCAGCGAGCATCGCGTCCAGGGTGAAGGCGGCGGCCTCCGCCGAGTGCTTGCCCGGCTTCTCTGTCGCGGCCTCGCTACCCGCCTCCATGGCCCGGCCGAAGGCGTCCGCGACGTCGTCGCCATTGCCGGTCGACTTGGCATAGGTCAGGATCTGCTTCATCTTCTCGACCTGGGTGAGCTTGACTCCATCGCCACCCATCTGGGCGAAGGCGGCCCGTGCGGCCTTGCCGTCACCGGCGAGAAGCCCCAGCGCGAGGGCGACAGTGTCGGGGGAGTAGCCGTAGGCGTCGGTCTCGCTCACGCCGGCGCCGCGCCAGTCCTGGCGGGGGTTTTTCGTGAAGTCGTCGAGCGCGAGGGAGCGTGCCGCGGCGACCCGCACGTCCGTCGGCGCTTCAGCCCCGGCGAGCAGCGTGAGCCGGTTCCAGGCGACCACCCGGTTCGCGGGCTTGCTCAGCAGTTCTGCCTTCACCTTTTCGAACGCCGGGATGCGGCCGGGGGCGCGCAGGGCGGCGCCCAGGGCGGCGCTAAAGGCGGCGAGATCCTCCTTCGCGGTCGGGCTGCCGGTGTTCATCAGGAGGTCGGGCAGCGCGTCGCGCACTTCAGCGGGCAACGTGGCGAAGAACGCCGCCGCCGCGGCGGGGTCCTTGGCCAGTGCGGTGATCTCCTTGATGTGCTGATGGACGAGGTCACCCTTCGTCTCGACGGTGAAGTCGGGGTTCGCAAGGAGGCCGATGCCGTACATGAGGCCCAGGCCGTGGCCGGTCGCGAAGCTGTCCAGTGCGTCCGGCAGGCGGGCGAAGGTGTGGTCGCCCGTTCCGTTCAGCGCCTTGATCAGTTCGGCCCGCTCCGAGAGCTTGGGCACCTGGCCTCTGCCCCAGTCGGCGATGGCGGTGACCTGCGTGAGGGGAGTGGTGCTCACCCCGTTCGCCCGGAACAGCCCCTCGAAGTCGGCGGAGAAGGCGGTGAGCCGGTCGGCGGCCCGGCGCAGGTCGGCCGCCATCGCGTTCATCGCCGCCGGATCGATGCCGCAGAAGTCGCCGCTGGGAGATGTCATCGCGTCCTTCCTGGCGGGGCGGTCACAGCGTTCAGGGGCGCCCGGTCAGCCGGTGCCGGATGAGCTCGGCCTGGGAGCGGGTCACCATCGCCGGATGCCGGTGCAGTTCGTCCTCGATCGCGTGGGTCATCTGCCGTACGAGCTGAGCCAGGCGGTGATGCCGATCCGCCACCTCGTTCGTCCATTTCGCGGCGGTCGGTCCTGTCCAGACGTTGGCTGACTGCATCGCGGCATAAATGCCGTGATATGCCTGCCCGACCTCGTGGGCGCGGCTCTGCACTTCCCTGAGGAGCTCCACCAATTGCGCGTGGCGAGGGTTGGGCACCATCTCTTCCGCCACGCCGTCCCCCGTTCCGCCTGCCCCTCGCCCCCGCTTCGCATTCGATGTCAAAGGTAGACATCGTCCTATAGCCTCGGCAACCGCACTCTCCGGACATCCAACCGGCGATTCATTTCGGATCGCCCGATATGTTCGCCGGAGTGGAGAAGATAAGTTCATCCCTCACGAACTTATCTCCGTCTCAGCAACGTCGCCAGGGAAACAAGCATCGAATTGGAGTGACAGCCGCCGGCACACGTGCGTCGGCGACGATCGCTTCAGCGGCCACCGGCCGAGAGCCGGTCAGCAGCCGGGGTACTTGCCGGACGCCGCGCGGCCTCCACTGGACTGGCCGCTGAACTGGTCCGCGAAGTCGTCGGCGAGCTCGGTGATGACCTCCCGGCCTTCGAGCCGGGACAGCCACCGCTCGGGAAGGGCCGCCTCGCCGTGCCGGGCGCCGAGCAGGTTGCCGCAGACGGAGCCGGTGGAGTCGCTGTCGCCGGAGTGGTTGACCGCGAGCAGCAGCCCTCGCTCCACGTCGTCGTCGCTCACCAGAGCGCAGTAGACGCCGATGGCGAGCGCCTCCTCGGCCACCCAGGCGCCGCCGAGCGACTCCACCGTCTCGGGTGACGGCTTCGCCGCGCCCGCCAGGGCGACCGCGGCCTGGAGGGCGGTGGTGGTCTCCTCGTGCGCGGGCTTGTCCCGCAGGATTTCGAGGGTGTGGTGTACGGCCTCCATCGGCGGCCTGCCCTCGACCAGGAAGA
Source organism: Microbispora triticiradicis (assembly GCF_005864065.1). Lineage (NCBI taxonomy): Bacteria > Bacillati > Actinomycetota > Actinomycetes > Streptosporangiales > Streptosporangiaceae > Microbispora > Microbispora triticiradicis. Next base: position 106,510 of record NZ_VANP01000018.1, read on the forward strand.
AGACGATCGCCGCGAAGGCCCCCGCCGCCAGGTAGCCGGTCGGGTGCCCGTGCGTGATCTGGGCGCATCTGGCCGCGAGATCGAAGGCCGCGTACGGGTCGCGGGCGGCCAGCCCGAACGGCGCCGAGCGCATCACCGTGCCACAGCCCTTCGACCGGGGATTGACCGGCCCGGGTTCGCCGGGAGCGGCGGCCGGACCGGGCGCGACGCGCAGTCCGGACAGACAGGCGTTTCCGGGCGCGCGACGGGAGTACAGCCAGGCCTGCTCGCGAAGCCGGCCGGTGCGGACGAGACCGTCCGCCGGCGGCGGGGAGCGGTGCTCCTGGGTGTCGAGCCAGCGCAGGTAGGCGTTGCGGACGACGTCGGTCTCGCTGCCGATGCCTCTCTCGCGTACGCGGACGTCGGCGCGGATCAGCCCTTCGGCGGTGAACAACGTCATCTGGGTGTCGTCGGTGATCAGCCCGACCTTGCCTCGCCAGTCGGGGGTGAAGTCGACCAGGCCCGCGCTGCCGTGGTCGCGCTGGATGACCGCCAGAGGGTCGAACTCGACGGGCGCGCCGAGGGCGTCGCCGATCGCCCCGCCGAGCAGGCAGCCGCGAACCCTCGCCCGGAACGACATTCCACCTGTCTCGGCATCACTCACAACGAGAATCCCCTTTCGCCCGTCTGGGCTTCTATTGGGTCTTGCCGGGCATTCCACCACAACGGTCCCGCGCACTCATCTTGAGGGTGGAGCGTCGGAGGCGGTTTCAGGTTGTATGACCGAAATCAGCTCTTTTCTCCGGCTGGTGGTGCCGCGAGACTGAGGAGTCATGAGCTTCGACATCGGACGCGTCCGTGCCCTCTATCCCGCCCTGTCCGACGGCTCCGCCTGGCTCGACGCGGCGGCGGGCACCCAGGTGCCCCAGCCTGTGATCGACGCCATCGTGGCGGCCTACTCGGCCGGCATCGGCAACACGCACGGGGCGTTCGCGGCCAGCTCGCGATCCGACGCCATCGTCGCCGAGGCCCGGCGGGCCGTCGCCGATCTCGTCGGCGGCGATCCCGGCGGCGTCGTCCTCGGCCCGAACATGACCACCCTCACCTACCGGTTCGCGTACGCCCTGTCCAAGGAGTGGGGCCCGGGGGACGAGATCGTGCTGTCCCGGCTGGACCACGACGCGAACGTCCGGCCCTGGGCGCAGGCGGCCGAGCGTGCCGGCGCCCGGGTCCGCTGGGCGTCGATCGAGGTGCCGAGCGGTGAACTGCCCGCGGACCAGTACGGCGAGCTCGTCGGCGAACGGACGAGGCTGGTGGCGGTGACCGCGGCGAGCAACATCCTGGGGACCATCCCCGAAGTGCGGAGGATCGCCGACCTGGCGCACGCCGCCGGGGCCCTGACGTACGTGGACGGCGTGCACGCCACCCCGCACACGCCGGTCGACATGGTCGCGCTGGGCGCCGACTTCTACGCGACCAGCGCGTACAAGTGGTCGGGCCCGCACGTCGGGGCCGTCGTGGCGCGTCCGGACCTGCTGGAGCGCCTGCGGCCCGACAAGCTCGCCTCCGCTCCGGACGACGTGCCCGACCGGTTCGAGACGGGGACGGCGCCCTTCGCCGACCTCGCCGGGGTCGCCGCCGCGGTCGACCACCTCGCCGGCCTGGACCCGGAGGCCACCGGCACCCGCCGGCAGCGGCTGCGCGTCTCCATGGCGGCGGTCGAGGCCCATGAGCAGGCCGGGCTGGCCCATCTGCTGGAGGGGTTGTCGTCCCTGCCCGGGGTGACGCTGATCGGGTCACCCCGGCGCCGCACCGCCACGGTCTACTTCACGGTGGACGGACACACGCCCCGTGAGGTCGCCGAGCATCTGGCCGCCCACCGCGTCAACGTGTGGGACGGGCACTGCTACGCCTGGGAGCCGGCCCTGGCCCTCGGCATCCGCGACCGGGGCTCCGCCGTACGCGCCGGCCTCGTCCACTACAACGACCGCTCGGACGTGGACCGGCTGCTGGAGGCGCTGACAAGCCTGCCGGGCGGGCGGAAATAGTACGGAAAACGGCCGGAGGCCGCGGCACGGCTGGTGAGCCGTGCCGCGGCCTCCGGGTGGTGACGGTGACCGGTGGCCGGGGCGGGATCAGCCGCCGATGGCCACGGCGAAGATGTGCATGGTCGCGACGTTGGTCGCCGCCCGTGCGCTGATGTTGGGCAGGTCGACGCGGGAGATCTCCTTGTTCTGCAGCGGCACGCCGACGTAGTAGATGGTCGCGGCGGTGTTCTGCCGCTGGTTGTTCGGCCGGTTCTGGTAGGGGGCCACGACGGCCGCGTCGCCCTCGGGCCTCGGCGCGCCGTACCAGTCGGGCGAGCTGAGGGTGAAGGTCTGCCTCGTGCCGTCCTTGTAGACGATGGTGGCCGGTCCGGACACCGCGCCGTAGGTCCCGGTCAGCAGGAAGCCGAGCGTCTTGCCGGTGCCGGTGATCTTGAGGGACTGTCCCGAGGCGATGGCGTTGTCAGGGGTGCCCACCGGGACGTTGGGCCACTTGAAGTTCACCCCGTTCTTGGTGACGGTGGCCCCGGGGGTGACCCCGACCGACGCCAGCGCCTGGGCGGAGATGCTGGCTCCTCCGGTGCCGTCGAAGCCCCCGGGAGCGGTGTTGTTGTCGTCGGTGATGCCGACGTTGCTGAACAGCTCCTCCAGCGGCTTCTCGCCGCCGCTCCACACCCGCACCGTGGCCTGCGTGGACGCGGTCCAGTCCTCGCCCGCCTGGGTGCCGCTCACCACCGCGGTGAGGACCGCGGTGCCGCTCGCCGCGCCGGCGGCGGGGGTGACGGTGAACTGCACGGTGGCCTTCGCGTACGGCGCCAGGGGCCCCACCTCGGCCTGTGCGGGGGTGACGGTCCACCCCTCCGGCGCCTGGAGCGTCACGGTCGCATTGGGCGCGATCGGCATGTCGACCGCCTTGACGGTGACCTTGACCTTCCCTCCCTGTCCCGGGCTCACCTCGACGGGCGCGGTCATCGTGATCTTCTGCAGGGCGACCGCCTGGTACGTGTGGCGGGCCTGCGCGTTGATCTCGATGGCGTCGGGCTCGACCCTCTTGTACTGGGCCGTGCCGCCGCCGGTGGTGTCGAGGAGCTTGAAGCGGCCCGCGAAGATGTCGCCGCGCAGCTTGACGACGCCCTCGCGGTCCGGCCTGACGCGGTAGTCGTCGGCCTGGCCCTCGCTCCACTCCACGCTGACGGTGTGGCCGCCGCGGCCCCGCAGACCCTTGACCCGTCCGTTCGTCCAGGCGGGCGGCAGCGCGGGCAGCAGGTGCAGCTCGCCGGCGTGGCTCTGCAGCAGCATCTCGGCGATGCCGGACGTGGCGCCGAAGTTGCCGTCGATCTGGAACGGCGGGTGCAGGTCGAACATGTTCGGCGCGAGCCGGGCCGGCGTCACGAGGAGGCGGACCAGGTCGTGCGCCCGCTTGCCCTCCTCCAGCCGCGCCCAGTAGTTGATCTTCCACGCCAGGGACCAGCCGGTGCCGTCGTCGCCGCGCAGTTCGAGCGTCCGCCGCGCCGCGGTGTAGAGCTCCGGAGTGCCGCGCTTGGTGATCTGGTGGCTGGGGTGCAGGCCGTACAGGTGCGAGACGTGCCGGTGGTTCCGCTCGGTCTCGATCCAGTCGTACAGCCACTCCTGGATGTTGCCGCGCGAGCCGATCTTCATCGGAGGGAGCCGGTCCTTGGCGGCCAGGACCTGCTCCCGGAAGCTCGCGTCCACGCCGAGTACCTCGCTGGCCTCGGCGCAGCCGGTGAACAGGTCACGCAGGATCTGGTTGTCCATCGTCGGGCCCGCGGCGACGCTGACGTTCGGGTGGTGCGGCAGTTCGGGCGAGTTCGACGGGTTCGTGACCAGATACCCGAGCTTCGGCTCCTCCACGAGGGTGTCAAGGAAGAACTGCGCCGAGCCCTTCATCGCCGGATAGTTCTTCCGCAGGAACTCGACGTCGCCGGTGAACAGGTAGTGGTCCCAGATCATGGTGGACAGCCACGCGCCGCCGGTCTGCCACATGCCCCAGAGCGCGCCGTCGACGACCGAGGTCGCCCGCCACGCGTCGGTGTTGTGGTGGGTGACCCAGCCGCCGGCTCCGTACTGCACCTCGGCGGTGCGGGCGCCGGTCTCGGTGAGGTCCTTGATCATGGAGAACACCGGCTCGTAGCACTCCGACAGGTTCGTCGTGTCGGCGGGCCAGTAGTTCATCGGCAGGTTGGCGTTGATGGTGTACTTCGAGTCCCACTGCGGGCTCAGGGAGTCGTTCCAGATGCCCTGCAGGTTTGCCGGTTGCGTTCCGGGCCGCGAGCAGCTGATCAGCAGGTAGCGGCCGAACTGGAACAGCAGCGCGGAGAACTGCGGGTCGTCGACGGCCCCGTGCTGGGCGATCCGGACGTCGGTCGGCTGGTCGGCCGCGTCGGTGCGGTCCAGTTCGAGCGTCGTCCGCTTGAACAGGCCCTGGTAGTCGGCGACGTGCCGGCTGCGCAGCTGGTCGTACGGTGTCTGCTGGGCGGCCTCGAGGTGCTGCCGAGCGATGCCCTGGTAGTCGCCGCTGACGTCCTTGTAGCTCACGTAGCTGGTGCCGATGGAGATCAGCAGCGTCACGCTGTCCGCGGCGGCGACTTGGAGCGTTCCGCCGGTGCTGGTGACCGCGCCGCCCTCGGCGACGACCTTGGCCAGGGCCAGGAACTTGACCTGGCCGGGGATGCCCTCGAAGGTGCCCGAGACACCGTCGAGCGCCACCGTGGTGCTGTCCGGGCTGGTGCGGGTCGTCGTGCGCTGGGGGGTGTCGAAGGTCGCGCTGAACGTGATCGAGCCCGGCTTGTCCGCGGTCAGGCGGATGACGATGACCTGGTCGGGCGCGCTGGCGAAGACCTCGCGCTTGTACCGCACGCCGTTCAGCAGGTAGTTGACGGACGTGACGGCGGTGGTGAGGTCGAGCTGGCGGTTGTACTCGGTGAACCCGCTGGTGCTGGGGAAGGTCAGCCTGATGTTGCCGACCGTCTGGTAGGCGAGCTGGCCCGCGGGCTTGCCCAGCATGTTCTGGTCGATCAGGGTCTGGGCCTGGCTCCACTGGTCCGCGAAGACCAGGCGCTGGATCTCCGGCAGCGCCGCCGCGCCCTTGGGGTTGCTCTGGTCGTACGGTCCGCCGCCCCAGACGGTGTCCTCGTTGAGCTGGAGCCGCTCGACGTCGACGTTGCCGAACACCATGGCGCCGAGGCGCCCGTTGCCGATCGGAAGGGCGCGGAGCCAGTCCGTGCCGGCGCCCCGGTCGTACCACAGGGCCATGTCGTTGGCGGCGCGTACCTCCGGGGGTGCCAACGATCCGGCGCGGGCGACCGCTGTCCACTGCATCGGCAACATCAGAGCTCCTGCTCCGACCGTGCCGATCTTCATCAATTGCCTTCGCGTCAGGTCTGGCATCGGTTCTCCAAACGCGCTCCGGCCTTGCCGACGGCCCGGCGCACGCCGATACGCCTGATCCCGGCGGTGGCGGGGGCAGACGGGCTCGGCGGGACCGGCACTGTGACGAGGCGGTGTAGGGGGTGAGCGCAAAGCTACAAAGATTTGATGTATGGGTCAATGGTTGTTATCAAAACGCCCGAAAACCCGCCATCTTGCCCCCTTGGCACTCGAGAACATCTGACCTTTGGCCTTAATCCTGTCCGGAACGCGTTGACTTGGGCCGATCTTGCGGGTGGACTGGACGGACGCCCCGGCGTCCGCGTCGTCGTGACTGTGGCATCACGCACGGTGATTGCAGCGCCTGTCGCGATCACGAGCCCCGGCGTCCGGAAGGTCCGGCGTTCGGGGAGGGGCTCAGGGATGCTCAGGGGATGCGGCGGCCTCGGGCGTCGGGCACGCCCGACTTGCGGAGGAAGTAGGCGTTGACCTGGTCGCGCCACTCCTCGGCGCAGCGGAGCTGCTCCGCGAACAACTCGCGTACGCGGGCGTGCGGGGCGTCGGGCACCAGCCCGGCGAGCTCCGCCCAGCGCAGCCGCGCCCGCTCCACCTCCTCGACGCCGGCGAAATGCGTGTCGTAGATGTGCTGGATGACGGTGGTCCCGTCGTGCAGCACGTGCCCGTACGGGACGTGGTGGAAGAACAGCAGCAGTTCGTCGGGGCACCGCGCGAGCGACTCGTAGACCTCCGACCACGGCGGCGGATACTGGCCCGTGAACCCCGTGCCGGTGGCGCGGGTGCGGTCGACGCCCACGCCGTCGCGGTCGGCGAAGTGGTAGGTGCCCCACGGCGTGTACTCGTACCCGTCCACGTCCGGGCCGTAGTGGTGGCCGGGGCGGACCATGAACCCCACGCCTAGCGGCACGGTGTACCGCTCGTACGTGCCGCACGAGTCGTCCATGATCTCGTGCAGGGCCTCCCGCAGCCGCCCGTCGTCCCCGCCGGTCGCGTCGTTCCCGCCCGCCGCCGCCGGGAACGTGAGGCCGATCCACTCGTCGAGGATCGCGGCCGGGTCGGAGGACGGCGCCCAGGCGAGCCGGCCGAAGGCGTACAGGTTGGCCTGGGCGAGCGGGTGGCCGGTCCAGTAGGGGTCGTCGCCGACGTTGGAGACCCCGACCAGCCCTCCACCGGCCGCCCCGTCGGCGACGTCACCGGCCACCACGTGGGCCACTCCGGGCCCGGCGGGTCCCCACGGGCGGAAGCCGAGCACCTCGCTCCACATCGGCGCGAGGTAGCAGACGTGCCGCTGCTGGCCGGTGTACTCCTGCGTCACCTGAAGCTCCACCGCGACCCGGGTGCGGGGCATCGCCGCGATCACCGGCGAGACCGGCTCGCGCACCTGGAAGTCGATCGGGCCGTGCTTCACCTGGAGGATCACGTTGTCGCGGAAGCGCCCGTCGAGCGGGGTGAAGTGGTCGTACGCCGCCCGGGCCCGGTCGGTCGACCTGTCGCGCCAGTCCTGCCGGTGGTTGTAGACGAAGGCGCGCCAGTGGACGACCCCGCCGAACGGCGCCAGCGCCTCGGCGAGCAGGTTCGCGCCGTCGGCATGGTCACGTCCGTACGCGTGGGGCCCCGGCTGCCCCTCGGAGTCGGCCTTGACCACGTAGCCGCCGAAGTCGGGGATCGCCTCGTACACCCGCGCGGTGACGGCGGCCCACCACGCCCGCACGTCCTCGTCGAGCGGGTCGGCGGTCGCCGTCCCGCCGAGGGCGACCGGCGCGGCGAAGTTCACCGACAGGTGTACCCGTACGCCGTAGGGGCGCAGCCGGTCCGCGATCGCGGCGACGTCGCGGAGACGATCGGTGAGCAGGAGGGTCTCCGTGGCGTGCACGTTCACGTTGTTCACCGTGACCGCGTTCACCCCGCAGGCGGCCAGCAGCCGCCCGTAGGCGCGGACCCGCGTCAGGTCGTCGCGCAACGCGCCGTCGCGCCAGAAGATCGACCCGCCCGCGTAGCCGCGCTCGACCTGGCCCATCACCGGGTGCACGTCCACGTTGTCCCAGTGGTCGAGCATGCGCAGCCGGGCCGCGGGCCGGTGGTGCTCGGCCGGCCGCGCGGCGCCGAACGCCTCCTCGCCGAGCCGCACCAGATGGAACAGGCCGTAGAGCAGGCCGGTCGCCGAATCGGCGAGCACCACCGTGACGCCTTCGTGCCGGGCGACGACGTAGCCCTCGTCCCCGATGCGCTCGTCCCCGCCGGCCGTGCCGATCACCGGGCCGATGTCCGGGCCGACCGCCGGGCCGTCACCCGGCGCGGGCCCTCGCCGGAACCCGGCCAGGGCCGTCTCGGTGACGGCGGGCAGGGGCCCGGCCGTGGTGAGCGCGAGCACGAGGTCGTACGGCCCGCCCTCGTCCGCGCCGTCGCCCGCGCCGTCGTCCGCGCCGGCCTCCGGGGCCTCGTCCGGGCCGGCCGCCCGCCGCCGGACGCTGCCGCCGTACCGGGCGCAGGCCGACGCCACCTCCTCGTGCACGGTTCCGGCGAGCGGTCCGCCGCCGCACAGGAGCGTACGGCGCGAGCCGATCGGCCGGAACGCCTCGTCCGGCAGCCACGCCGGGTGGACGCCGCGCGAACCGGGGGTGCCGGGCGGGCCGGAAGAGGTCAAGGGACTTCCCTTCGGACGGGCGTACCGGTCGTCGCGGGAGGGTCACGCAGTGAACCTGTCCCGCACCTCGGCGATCATCGGCCGGCTGTTCAGCAGCAGCAGCGCCGCGAACACCGAGGCCAGCGCCGCCGTCGCCGCCTCGGTGGCGACCAGCGTGAGACCGGCCGCCGCGACGAGGAGTCCCGCGTCGCCCAGCGCCACCCGGGGCGTCCGGAACAGGAAGTAGGCGGCGAGGCGGGCGACGTCCCGCCCCCGGAACGCGAAGAGAGAGGTGATCACCAGCGCGTTCGCGGTCCACACCACCGTCACCACCCCGATGACGACGAGTGGCACCGTCCACCAGTCCGGCACTCCGGCGGCGGGGAAGTTCGCGAGGACGACCGCGACGACGGTCAGCAACGCCAGCGCCGGGACCCACACCTTGAGCGCGCCGCGGACGTTCATCGCGTAGCCGCGCAGGAACGCCGCCGCCGGACGCAGGTCCGCCAGATCCGTGCGGCGGCGGTGCAGCGCGTACAGCGCGGCCGACAGCGCCGGGCCGGCCGGGAGCAGGCAGGCCGCGGCCAGCGGCAGGTTGGTCGCGTCACGCCCGAACAGGCCGAGCAGGACGAGCCCCGCCAGGCCGGGCAGGCAGGCGGTCAGCAGCAGCAGTTCGACCACGAGCAGGGTGTAGACCAGCGCGGCGGCCCGCGAGAGCGGGCCGGTGCCGAACCGCCGTGCCGCCTCCGTCGTCGCCGCGGACGTCGCCGCCCCTGACGTCGTCGTCGTGTCGGTCATGGGGGAGTCTCCTGGTCGATCGGGCCGCCGCGAAGTCGAACGCGCCTACCGGCACGACGGTCAGCCGTGCTCCTTCTTGTACCGCTCGTAGGCGCTGTTCGCCAGGTTCACGTAGGCGGACATGTTCTTGGCCTCCAGCTCCTGCACGTACGCGTCCCACTCGGAGAAGTCACGCTTGCCGAGGATGAACTCGAGCGAGTTCTGCGTGGCGTGGTCCTTCAGCGGGGTCTGCCACAGCGCGGCCTGCTCACGCTCCTCGTCGTTGAGGGGGGCCGGCGGCTTCGGCGGCAGCGCCTTCCGGGCGTTCATGGCCTTCTGCCACTCGATCTCCTCCTCCGAGAAGACCGACTGGAGCAGTTCGGTGCTCCCGCCGTACGCGAACACGCCGTTGGAGAAGCCGAAGTCCTTCTGCAGGTGCTTGGGCGCCCCGGGGTTGAGCCCGACGAAGTCGACGTCCTTCGCGAGGTGGAAGCCGGAGGCGTCCCTGGTGTGGGTGACCCCCTCGACGCCCCACTTGGCGAACACCTGGCCCTCGTCGGAGTACCAGAGCCAGTCGATGAACTGCATCATCGCCACGAAGTTCTTGCTGTCCTTGGCCTTCGCGGAGATCATGATGCCGTTCTCCAGCCGGGTGTCGTTGGAGTCGGCCTTGATGGGCCCGAGCGGCCCGACGGGCACCGGGATCTTGACCAGCCTGGCCTTCGGATTCGCCTTCTTCAGCGGCGGGCGATACTCGTTGACGAGGGTCTGGGCGTTGCCGCTGATCACGAAGGACTTGCCGGACGCCAGCTTCTGGATCGCCTGGTCGTCGGTCTGCGTGAAGCTCTCCGGGTCGAGCAGCTTCTCCTGCACCAGGGTGTGGATGAACTGCAGCATCTGCTTGTACTGCGGCATCGCGCCCGTGTAGGCCCACTTCCCGGCGGCCGGATCCCAGGTGAGGCCGGTGTTGAAGCCCCAGCCGCCGCGTGCCCCGCAGCCCAGGCCGAAGACCTGGTTCAGCATGGCGCCGCCCGGGATGGGCACGGACCACCGGTCGGAGTAGGGATAGGAGTCGGGGTACTCCTCCTTCATCGCCTTCAGCATGGCGTGCACGTCGTCCCAGGTCTGCGGAGTCTCAAGCCCGAGCTTCTCGAGGACGTCGGCGCGGACCTCCAGCGTGTACTCCACCCAGTAGTCCTCGTGGAGGCCGGGAAGCAGGTAGAAGCGGCCGTCCGACTGCCGGAGGGTGTCCAGGTCGGGCTGCAGGTTCCACTTGGCGATCTTGTCCTTGAAGTTCGGCATCAGGTCGATGTAGTCGCTGACCGGCAGGACCGCGCCGGAGGCGACGAAGGGAACCTCCTGGCCCGGGTAGGTCTTGGGGATGATCATGGGTGCGTCGCCCGCCCCGATGATCAGGCTGCGCTTGTTCTCGTAGTCGCTGAGCGGCACCACGTTCGGCTGGAGCGTCACGTTCGTCCGCTTGGTGAGCTCGGACCAGAACAACCAGTCCTTCTGCAGCGGATAGAACGGGTGGTTGTTGTAGAGGATGGTGAACGTCAGCGGCGCGGCGGCCTTGAACTGCTTGCCGGCGGCGTAGTCGGCCATCGCGCCGTCCCGGTTCGCCGAGAGGGCCTCACCGCTCTTCTTGCCGCCGGTCTCGTCACCGCTTCCGCAGCCGGCGAGCGCGGCGAACGCACCCATGGCGACCATCGCCTGACGCCGGTTGATCTTGTGCATGAGAGGGGGGTCCTTTCCCTGGGGGAGCGGGGCTGCCTGAGTGCGAGGATCGGCGCGGCTATCCCTTCACCGCGCCGAGCATGACTCCCTTGACGAAGTACCGCTGGACGAAGGGATAGATCGTCAGGATCGGGAGGACGGTGAGGACCATCGTCACCGCCTTGATGTTGGTGGCCACGGTCATGTCGGTGGCGTCGGCGCCGACGGACGTCCCCGTGGTGGCCCCCGCGGTGAGGTTGCGCAGGTAGACGGTCACCGGGAACAGGTCGCTCTGCGTCATGTAGAGGAATGCGGGAAACCACGAGTTCCAGAACGAGACGGCGTAGAACAGCACCATCGTGGCGATGACCGCCTTCGACAGCGGCAGCACGATCCGCAGCAGGATGCCGTACGTGCTCATGCCGTCGATCGCGGCGGCCTCCTCCAGCTCCGCCGGGATGCCCTCGAAGAACGTCTTCATCACCAGCAGGTTGAAGACGCTGATCGCGTTCGGCAGCACGATGGCCCAGATGGTGTCCTTCATCCCGAGGCCGGAGATCAGCACGTAGTTGGGGATGAGCCCGCCGGAGAAGAACATGGTGAAGACCGCGACCCCGATCAGGAACGTGCGGCCCTTCAGGTGCCTCTTCGACAGCACGTACGCGTAGCAGGTCGTCATGATCATCGCGATGGCCGTGGCGACGACCGTGTAGACCACCGTGTTGCGGTAGTTCGTCCAGAACGTCGGGTCGGACGCCACGAACCCGTACGTATGGAAGGTGAACCCGACGGGGAGGAGGTTCACCTTGCCGGCCCGGATCGCGAACTCGTCGCTCAGCGACCGCGCGACGATGTTGACGAAGGGATACAGGGTCACCAGCACGACGCCGGCGAGGACGACGGCGTTGACCACCCGGAACAGCCGACGGCCCGGGGTCCGGTCCACGGTCACCACAGGCTCGTCCCCACGGTCCGGCGCGAGATCAGGTTGGCCGACAGCACCAGGGCGAGCCCGATGAGGGCCTCGAACAGGCCGATCGCCGCGGCGTAGCTGAAGCTGTTGGAGATGATGCCCATGCGGTACAGGTACGTGGAGATCACGTCGGCGGTCGGATACGTCAGCGGGTTGTAGAGCAGCAGGACCTTCTCGAAGCCGACCGCCATGAACGTGCCGATGTTCAGGATCAGCAGGGTGACCGCGGTCGGCCGGATGCCGGGAAGGGCCACGTGCCAGATCTGCCGCCACCGGCTCGCGCCGTCGATCCGGGCCGCCTCGTACAGCTGGTCGTCGATCGTCGTGAGCGCGGCGAGATAGATGATCGTCCCCCAGCCGACCGTCTGCCACATCTCCGAGGAGACGTAGATCGTCCGGAACCAGCCCGCCTCCTGCATGAACGCGATCGGGTCGTCGCCCAGCGCCCGCAGCACCTGGTTCACCGGCCCGTCCACCGACAGCAGTTCCATGACGAGACCGGCCACCACCACCATCGACACGAAGTGCGGCAGGTAGGACACCGACTGGACGAACCGCTTGATCCGCCGGCCGCGCAGTTCGTTGAGCAGCAGGGCCAGCACGATCGGCATCGGGAAGCAGAACAGCAGGGTCAGCGCGCCGAGGATCACCGTATTGGTGAACACGTGCCAGAACGAGGGGTCGTCCAGGAACATGCGCACGTAGCGCAGGCCCACCCACTCCTCACCCAGTATGCCGCCGCCGGGCCGGAACTTCCGGAAGGCGATCACGTTGCCGATCATCGGCAGGTACCGGAACACCAGGAAGAACAGCAGCGGGAGGATCGCCAGCGAGTACAGCTGCCAGTCCCGGCGCAGCGCCTGACGCCAGGTGCGGCCCGGAGGGCGTTCCGTACGGGCCGGGCCGGGGCCCGCCCGCCGGGGGTCACCGGTGTCCGGTGACCCGTCGATCGCCTTGGTGGTGCTCATCCTCGTGCCTCCGGTGCCATCTCCGGTGGCGGCGCCGCCGCGCCGCCACCACGCCGCCGCGTCAGCACGCCGCGAACGGAAGACGCCGGGCGATATGACCGAAAGTTTCGATAATGTGGATTAATATTGCGGAAATATAAACCCCTGGACAAGGGGCGTCAAGAGGGAAGTCAAGGGCCGTCCGCTCGCTCCGCGATCACGCTGGTCTCGGCTTATCGAAGGCCCTCGCGCTGGTAGAGTTTCACGAAATTTTCGGAAACTACCAGCCCACGGAAACGACGAGTGGACCGATGACCAGCCCTACCTCCGCCCAGGGCCCCCGCCGCGCGACGATCGCGTCCATCGCCGAGGAGACCGGTGTCTCGGTGACCACGGTGTCCAAGGTCCTCAACGGCCGCCCCGACGTCGCGCCGGCCACCCGGGAACGCGTCGAGGCGTGCCTGGCGCGGCACGAGTACCGCCCCCGCGTCAGACGGCGGCCGCTCAAGGGCCAGATCGACCTCGTCTTCCACCAGTTGAACTCCGTCTGGTCGATGGAGATCATCCGGGGCGTGGACTCCGTCGCCGCCCCCGCGAGGATCGAGGTCGCCCTCTCGCAGCTGGGGGGAGCGCACCGGCTGCCGGAGGAGTGGCTCGACGGGCTGCTCGACCGCCGTCCGCTCGGGGTGCTGTTCGTCCTGTGCGGCCCGTCGCAGTCGCAGCAGCGGAGGCTGCGGCGGCAGCGGATCCCGTTCGTCGTCGTCGACACCGACAGCGTGACCCCCGCGTCCGTGCCCACGGTGGGCTCCAACAACTGGAACGGCGGCCTGCTCGCCACCCGCCATCTCCTGGAGCTCGGCCACCGCCGGATCGCGGTCGTCTCGGGGCCGAAGGACGTGCTGTGCAGCAGGGCGCGGGTCGCCGGCTTCCGGGTCGCCCACGACGAGGCCGGGCTGGCCGTCGACCCCGCCCTGGTGCGCTACGGCAACTTCTACGTCGATGCCGGTTTCGAGCACGGCATGGACCTCCTGTCGGGCGCCGCCCGCCCGACCGCGATCTTCGCCGGGTCGGACCTCCAGGCGCTCGGCGTGCTCCGGGCCGCGCGGCGGCTCGGCCTCGACGTCCCCGGCGAGCTGTCCGTGGTCGGGTACGACGACGTGCCGGCCGCCGCCTGGGTCGAGCCCGCCCTGACCACGGTGAACCAGCCGCTGTCCGACATGGCGGTGGTCGCGACCCAGATGCTGCTCGACCTGGCCCGTGGCGGTGAGGTGGCCACGAGCCGCATCGACCTCGCGAACGAACTGGTGGTCCGCGACAGCACCGCGCCGCCGGTCAGGCCCTCGTCAGCCTGATCACGTTCCAGGAGACCGGCGGCAGCACGATCCGCTGGGGATCGCTCCGGTGGGAGGTGTTGGGGCGGGGCGCCACCCGCTCGGGGTCGTCGGCCGTGTTGCGGGCGTACACGTCCTCGTGGGCGAGCGTCGTGGCCTCGGCGATCCGTACGGCGCCGAGCGCCCGCGTGTCGAGCTCCAGTTCCAGGGGCTCGGTCACCGACCGGTTCACCGCGAACACCGTGGTGAACCGGTCGTCGTGGGTGGCCACCGCGTGGAGCACCGGGACCTGCCCGAACTCGCCGGTCTCGTACGACGGCCCGACCGGCTCGGTGAGCAGGACGTCGCCCGAGGCGTACCGCGCGGCCTGGGCGAACGGGTGGAAGGTCGTCTGCCGCCAGGCCCGGCCGCCCGGCTCGGTCATGATCGGCGCGATCACGTTGACGAGCTGGGCCAGGCAGGCCGCCGCGACCCGGTCGCTGTGCCGCAGCAGCGTGACGAGCAGGCCGCCGAACGCCACGGCGTCGGCGAGGTGGTAGTGGTCCTCCAGCAGCGGCGGCGCGACCGGCCAGTCCGGCGGGGGAGGAGCCGACTGGTGCCTGCTGAGGTACCAGATGTTCCACTCGTCGAACGACACGGAGATCTTCTTGCCGGAGCCGAGCCGCGCCCCCACCTGGTCGGCGATCGAGACGACCGTCGAGATGAAGTGCTCCATGTCGGTCGCGCAGGCCAGGAAGCCGCCGAGGTCGCCGTCCTTCTCCTCGTAGTAGGCGTGGCAGGAGATGTGGTCGACCAGGTCGTAGGTCTCCTCGAGGACGGTCGTCTCCCAGGACCCGAACGTCGGCATCGAGGAGCCGGAACTGCCGCACGCCACCAGTTCGAGTCCGGGGTCGACCATGCGCATGGCCCGGGCCGTCTCCGCGGCGAGCCTGCCGTACTCGCGGGCGGTCTTGTGCCCTATCTGCCAGGGGCCGTCCATCTCGTTGCCCAGGCACCAGATGCGGATGTCGTGCGGCTCCTTGGCGCCGCCCGCCACCCGCAGGTCCGAGAGCGTGGTCCCGGACGGGATGTTGCAGTATTCGAGCAGGTCGACGGCTTCCAGGACGCCGCGCGTGCCGAGGTTCACCGCCATCATCGGCTCCAGGCCGGCCAGGCGGGACCACCGGACGAACTCGTCGACCCCGATCTCGTTGGTCTCCGTGCTGTGCCAGGCCAGGTCGAGCCGCCGGGGGCGCCGCTCACGCGGGCCCACGCCGTCCTCCCAGCGGTAGCCGGAGACGAAGTTGCCGCCGGGATAGCGGACGGTGGTCACGCCCAGCTCACGGGTGAGCGCGAGTACGTCGCCGCGGAATCCGTCCGCGTCGGCGGTGGGGTGGCCGGGCTCGTAGATCCCGGTGTAGACGCAGCGGCCGAGGTGCTCGACGAACGTGCCGAACGTACGGCGCCGCACCGGAGCCACCCGTTGGGCGGGATCGATGGTCAGCTGTGCCTTGAGCACGGGCTTCTCCTTGATCGCAGGAGTGTGTCGCCCGGCGATTGTTAGCGCTCGCATGGCGAACGGTCAAGGGCCGGCCGCGATCGCGGCCGGCCCCCGACGCCGTGTTCCGGTGTCGTGTTCCGTTCCGTGTTCCGTCGCCGTCCGGGCTCAGGTGGGCCCGTACGGCGCCCGGATCAGCTCACGCCGAAGTCGGCGAAGCCGAACTGCCCCGTCACGCCCGCCGCGTGGGACGTGGCGATCAGTCCCGCGTCCTGCCGGTCGGCGATGCCGGGCAGGGTCACGGTCGGGCCGACCTTGGTCCAGGTGGTGCCGTTCGTGGAGTAGTAACCGCTGACCTGGTCGCCGGAGCGGACGAGGCGGACCCACGCGGGCGCCTTGATCCCCGAGGCCCCGCTGAACGAGTCGAGGTAGCCGTTGCCGTTGGAGTCCCACTGGAAGGCGACCCCGTTCCCGGGGGTGACCACCATGACGGCGTATCCGGGAGACGAGCCCGTGCCGGTGACGTCGTTGCGGAGGACGACCCCCGCCTTGGCCCAGGCGTTGGTGTTGTCCATCTGGGTGACCCGCGCGGTCACGGTGGACGCGCTCCCGGCCGCGTCGTCCCGGTAGAGCGCGCCGTACTCGTCGAACGATCCGGCGGCGTCCTGCCAGATGTCGGTCCCGGTGGTGAGGATGGCGTACTCCGGCCCGGCCTCCGCGAACCGGCTCGGCACCGAGCCGTGCGACTTCAGGGAGGTGAGCGGGTTGAGCGCGGTCAGGGTCAGCGACCTGTCCAGCGTGTAGCCGATCCCGGTCTTGGCGGCGGTGAAGCTCACCGCCGCCTTGACGGCCGCGCGGCTGACCGGTGTCGTGAACGACTCGGGTGCGGTGATCTTCCATGTCTCGGTGGCCGAGGCGTCGGCGGGGAACGCGCGCTTCACCGGCCTGCCGATGCGTTCGGCCCGCCAGCCCTCGGGGACGGTGATCGAGACGGTCAGGTCGGTGACCCGGATGTCGCTCACGTTCCCGGCCGTGACGGTGACGGTCGAGGACCCCCCGGCGCTCACGCTGGCGGGGTCCGCCGTGAGGGAGACGCCGACCGGAGGCCGCTGCGGGTCGGGCGCGCCGCGGTAGTCCCCGGTGGGACCCGCCTGGTAGATGATCCGGGCGGCCTCGACGGGGATGCCGCCGGCGGTGATGGTCACGTTGTCCCTGGTGACGTTGCCGCGCTGGCCGTTGACGATGCCGGTGATCGCGGGGTTGGTGGAGTAGTTGCCGGTGAGGGTGAGATCGCCGGTGTGGTTGCCGTTCTGGTTGTTGGCGTGCGCCCACTGCGCGGCGGTGCCGACGAAGACGTTGCGGTTCGCGCTCACGTAGCGGGAGCCCTCGTCGAAGTACAGGCCGAGCTGCCCGCTGCTCTCGCAGTAGTTCTCGTCGATGACGCTGCGCGGCATCGCCGAGAGCGTGTAGATGCAGCCGGCGTCGAACATGGTCTGCACGACCTTGCGGACGTGGTTGCCCACCACGCGGACGTCGCTCAGGGTCGTCGGCGTGTCGTAGAGCGGCTGGAAGTCGTACAGCCCGCGGTTGATGTACTCGGGGCTGCCTCCCGGGTCGTTGGCGCCCCAGCCGTAGCCGACGCCGATGCCGGTGTACGGCATGTCGGAGACGTAGTTGTGCTCGATCGCCAGCCGCGTGACGTAGCTGGCGAAGATCGCGTCCTGGTCCAGGTATTCGAGCGCGGTCGCGTAGACGCGGTTGTCACGCAGCAGGATGTCGCTGTTGACCATGCGGGGATCGGACGGGTGGTGCGCGTCCGGTCGGATGCCGCCGACCACGATGCCGCCGCCGGCGCTCGCGGTGAACGTGCTCCCCACGACCGACACCCGGTGCGCGCCGAGCCCCACGCCGGTGGCGTGGGCGTCGGCGTCGTTGCCGATGCCGAGCCCGACGGAACCGAGGTTCACGAAGGAGCTGTCCACGAAGGCGACGTCCTCCGCGGCCGACACCTGCACCGCCGCGGCCGCCTGCGCCCAGCCGTTGCGGGAGCCCTCGAAGCCCTTGCAGCCCGAGGCGCACGAGGTGAACGCGTCCGCCGGCCTGTGGGGCTGGACGCCGCTGATGAAGGCGCCGGTCTGCTGGTTCGCGTAGCCGTCGGAGGTGCTGGGGTGCAGCCACGTGGTGCCGGTGAAGGTCAGGCCCTCGAACCGGAGGTCGTGGGCCGGCGCGTCGTAGGTGCCGCCGACCTGGACCAGCGACTCCAGGCGGGGAAGCTCGACCCGCGCGCTGGAGATGTCCTGGCCGGGGAGGGGTTTGTAGTAGAGCGTTCCAGCCGTCGAGTCCAGATACCACTCGCCGGGCTCGTCCAGGAACTTCCGCGAATTGAGCAGGAAGAACTTCGGTGTCCGGAACGGGGCCTGAATGGCGTCGTACCCGTACGTGTTGTTGTCCCAGGCCGGCTGCTGCATCACGACCGTGGAGCCGGAGATGCTCTCCACCGGCGCGAACCGGTTGGTGAACGACAGCATCGCCTGGAAGTCGATGCGCTTCTGGTCGGGAAGCGTGGCGAGGTAGGCGAGATCGGGGTTCTTGATGGTGAAGCCGGTGGGGGTCAGGGTGATGTCGGACCGTGCCACGCTGATCCGTGCGCGCTGCGCGGGCTTCCCGTCCACGTAGAGCTGCCTGGTGTCGAACCCGGCGCCGACTTGGGCCCGGTAGACGCCGGTGGCCTCGTCGTCGACCTCCCAGCCGGTGACGGGCGTGGCGCCGCTCAGCACGGGCGTGGCCCCGCGCGCGGCCTTCCAGGTGACGGTGTGCCCGTTCCGGCCGGAGTCGGCGGCGTCGAAACGCAGCGGCGAGGTCAGCCGGTAGGTCCCGTCGAGGAGTTCGACCGTGACGTCGCGCGTTCCCTCGGCCGCGGCGGCCCGGGCCCGCCGTTGTGCCTCTCCCAGGGTGGCCAGCGGCCGCACCTTGCTGCCCTTGTTGTTGTCGTCGGCGTTCGCGGCTCCGGTGGGCGCCACCACGATCGTCTCGGTGGCCTGGGCCTCCGCCTGGGCGGGGCCGGGCGCGGCGAGCAGTCCGGCGGTCACGAGTAAGGCGGCGGATGCCGCGGCCGATGTTCTTCCCTGTGGTCGTCTTCGCGACTCGGGTGACGGACGCATGTTTCTTCCTTTCTTCCGGCACGGAGTGCGCAGGGACGGCGAGCGCCGGGCGGTGCGGATTACCTCGGGGACGGGTTACCTCGCCGCCCGGTCGCTTGAAGAGGTGAGCTGGTGCGGCCGGTGGCCGTGGTCGGGCACGGGGAGCAGACGCCGCCCGGCGTGCTCCGGCCGGACGTTGGGGCTGTCGGCCGTGGCCGCGCTCGCCCGCCGGGTGAACGCGCCGATCGCGCTCTCGTCGACCGTGAGGCCGTGGCCCGGCGCGTCTCCAAGGACGAACGCGCCGTCCTCGATGTGCATGTCGGCGGACACGCCGAGCGGCGGCCGCAGGTCCTGCAGCTCGCTGACCAGGTGGTTCGGCACCGAGGTGGCGGCGTGCAGCAGCCCGACCGGCGTGTTGCCGATCGGGCTGACCGGCAGGTCGTGGGCGTGCGCGAGGGCCGACACCCGGAGGAAGTGGGTGACGCCCCACACGGCGGCCGTCTGGACGATGTCGACGGCCCCCGCCGCGAGCAGCGGACGGAACTGTTCGAGGCCGCTGAGGTTCTCCCCGGCGGCGACCGAGGCCCGGATCCCGCGGCCGACGGCGGCCATGCCCTCGGCGTCCCAGCGCCGTACGGGCTCCTCGATCCAGGTGAGGTCCAGGACGTCTTCGATCTCGCCGACGTGCCGGACGGCCTGCTTGCGCGTCCAGGCCTCGTTCACGTCGAGCATCAGGCCCGGCCGCGCTCCCTGCCCGGCCTCGGTCAGGACGTCGCGCACCAGCCTCAGCCGGCGCAGGTCCCGCTCGACGTCGAGGCCGCCCTTGATCTTGGCGGCGCGCAGGCCGTACCCGGCGTACTCCTTGTAGGCCGCGACGAGCTCGTCGTCGGTCAGGCCGATGTCCAGGCCCGAGGCGTACGCGGGGACCCGCCGGTCGCGTCCCCCCAGCAGGCGCCAGAGCGGTTCGCCGGCCGCCTGCGCCTTGATGTCCCACAACGCGGTGTCGATCGCGCCGATGGTCCCGAACACGACGCCCGCGTGACCCGCCTTGAAGGTGTGCCGCAGCATGCGGTCGTAGAGCGCCGTGACGGCGCGCGGATCCTCGCCCTCGACGGCGGCGAACACCGTGTCGATCTCCACGTGCGGCCCGATGCCGACCCCGGTGATCCCCTCGTCGGTGTCCACCATGACGATCTGGACCGGTACGACCCCGTCGGCGTAGACGCCGTTGGCGTCGCCGACCGGGCGGCCCCAGTCCTGGACCGTCTTGAGCGTGCGATACCCCGAAATCCGCATGTCAGCCCTTCGTGGAACCAGCGGTCACGCCGTCGGCGATCTGGCGCTGGAGGAACAGATAGATCATCAGGACCGGGACGGCGGCGATCAGGACTCCGGAGGCGAAGGTGGGGATGTCGTCGGAGTACTGTCCGCGCAGCGAGGTGACCCCGACCATGAGGGTGCGGTGGTCGGCCGAGTTCATCGTCAGCAGGGCGATCAGCACGTCGTTCCAGCAGAACAGGGTGTCGAGGATGCCGACCGACAACAGCGCCGGCGTGCCGAGCGGGATCATGATCCGCCGGTAGACGCCGTAGACGGTGTTGCCGTCGATCCGCGCCGCGTCGACGATCTCCATCGGGATCGTCGTGTAGTGGCTCGTCATCAGGAAGACGGTGAACGGGAGCCACTGCGCGACGTAGGCGAGGATCAGGCCCGGATAGGTGTCGATGAGGCCGGTGTCCGCCATGACCCGGGCGAGCGGCACCATGATCACCTGGAACGGCACGAACAGCGCCGCGAGACAGCCCAGGAAGATCACCCTGGAGCCGCGGAACCGCAGCCGGCTCAGCGCGAAACCCGCCATCGACCCGAGCAGCAGCAGCAGGGCCACCGAGACCGTCACCACGAGGAGCGAGTTGGCGAAGTACCGCGCCATGCCGGCCTCGGACCACGCCGTGCCGATGTTCTCCCAGTGCGGGGAGTTCAGGGGAGCGAAGCGGTCGAGGACGTACTCGCGCCGGGTCTTCAGGGCGACGTTGGCGGTGAACACCAGGGGGTAGACGGTGGCGAGCGCGAGGGCCGCCATCGGAACGGCGGCCACCCATCCGCTCAGGCGCCTGCCGCGCATCAGTCCTGCCTTCCCGCGCGGCGGAGCAGGCCGACCTGCGCCAGCCCCACCACGAGCATGATGAGGAAGAGAACCGTCGACGCGGCGGAGGCCAGCGCCGGGCGGTTCATCTGTCCCTGCTGGATCCAGATGTAGTACTCCGGCAGGTACGTCGACCCCTCCGGGCCGCCGCTGGTCATGACGTACAGCAGGCCGAACATGGACGTCAGCATGCCGATCATGGTCGTCACGAGCACGAACGCGATGGTGCGGGACAGGCTCGGGATGACCACGTGCCAGATGGTCCGGGCCAGTGACGCGCCGTCCATCTGCGCGGCGTCCAGCAGCGAGGAGTCGAGGGTCGAGAACCCGGCGAGGAAGACCACCAGCGCCATCCCGAACGTCGCCCACACGTGCACGCCGACCACGGTGAACATGGTCACGTCCGGGTCGCCGAGCCAGTCGACCGGGCCGATGCCGATCGTGCCGAGCACGGTGTTCAGCGGGCCGTCGAAGGCGAGCATCAGGTTGAAGATCGAACCGACGATCACCGGTGAGAGCACGGCGGGGAAGAAGTAGACGCTGCGGAACACCCGGTGCCCGGGGACCCGCAGGTAGATGAACGTCGCGAGCAGGCCCGGGATCGCCACCGCCACGGGCAGCAGCAGCACGAGCAGCCCCACGTTGCCCAGCGCGGTGCGGAACAGCGGGTCGTCGAACAGTTCCAGGTAGTTGTCGAACCCGACCGTCGTCCCGTTGCGGTCGCCGTCGCCGGTGAAGGAGAAGTTGACGCCGAGGATCAGCGGGTACAGCCGCAGCCCCAGGATGATCAGTACGGCCGGGGCCACCAGGACGTACGGTGCGAGACGCTCCGAGCGCGCCGCCCGCCGGGAGCCCGCTCCGGTGGCACGGTGGCTCGCCTGTCGTGTGGTGTCCTCCCCACTGGTCCGCCCGGGCGCGCCCGGGCGGACCAGCGGAGAGGAGCCTCCGATCGGCATTGTCAGCTCGCCTTGTCGGCCGCGGCCATCTGGTCCATCGCCTTGTCGACGGTCACCGACCCGCTCAGCAGCTTCTGCGACAGCCGTCCCATCAGGTCCAGCGTCTTCGAGGACAACGCGACGTGCAGGGCGGGCTTACCGCTCTTGATCGCCGCCACGATGGCGCCGGCGGCCGGGCCGGACTGCGAAGCGTCGATCGTGGTGTCGGAGGCGATCGCGCCGGCCTTGGCGTAGAACGCGGTCAGGGCGTCGGTCGACGTCAGGGACCGCACCAGGTCGGCCGCCAGCTTCGGGTCCTTCGTCCACTTCGCGACCCCGTAGCCGATGCCGCCGTCGTAGGCGAGGCTCGGAGTGGCTCCGTCGGTCACGACCGGGGCCGGCATCACGCCGATCTGGTCGGGCGGCAGGAACTCGCCGAAGTCCTTCCAGTGCCCGATGTCCGACATCAGCCCGATGACGTTGGCGGCCTTGCCGGACTGGAAGATCGCCCACGAGTCGTTGAACATCGCGGTCGAGTTGGCCCCGGCGTTGTTGAAGCCCTTGTCGTTGACGTCCTTCCACAGCGTGAAGATCTGCTTCACGTGAGGGGAGGTCCAGTCGCGCTTGCCGGCGATCCAGTCGTCGTACTCCTGGGGAGTGAGCACGCCCGAGCCCAGGCCCGAGAGGAAGAACTGGATGCCGAAGCCCTCCTTGTTGCCCAGCGCGAAGCAGCTCTTCCCCGCCTTCTTGACGGCCGCGCAGGCGGTCATGAGCTCGTCCCACGTCGCGGGCGGCTTGGCCGGGTCGAGCCCCGCCTTCTGGTAGATGTCCTTGTTGTAGTAGATCGGGTGTCCCTGCAGCGTCACCGGTGCGGCGTAGACCTTGCCGTCCTTGCTGAACGCGTCCCAGCCCGCGAGCCGCTGGCGGTCCTCGGCCACATACTCGTCGAGCGGGAGGAGCGCGTCCACGCGGTCACGCAGCTGCCCGCCTCCGTTGAAGAGCATGACGTCCGGTCCCGTGCTGGACTGGATGGCCGTGCCGAGCAGGGTGTAGTAGTTGTCGAAGGGCTGGGCCACGAACTCGACCGTGACGCCCGGGTGCTTCTTGGCGAAGTCAGCCTTCGCCTTCTCGATATAGGAGGCCGCGGTCGCGTCGCCCGACTTCCAGTCCCAGACCACCAGCTTGCCGGTGCCGGAGGTTCCGGAAGCGGCAGGTGAGGGGGCAGTTCGGGTGGCGCTTCCACATCCCGCCACGGTCAGCCCCGCGACCAGGACGGCCGACCACAGTGTTCGCTGCTTCATGGCTGTCACTCTCCAGAGCGTGGCCGGTTGACCCGGCCGTCTGCGGCGAAAACGTAACTCGTATGACGTCTGACGTCAATACTGCTGACATATACTCGCCGGTGGGCGTGCCGTCCCGGCAGGCCATCGGAGGATGAGATGACGGCATCGCAGGAATCGGCCCGCGACGTTCCGTCGCCTGCCTGGGTGCGCCGACCGGCGAGCCTCGCCAAGGCGGTGACGGCGGAGCTGGTGGTGCGCATCGTGCGCGGCGTGCACCCGTCGGGGACGCCTCTGCCGCCCGAGCCCGCGCTGTGCGAGGCCTTCTCGGTGAGCCGGACCGTGGTCCGTGAAGCGGTGAAGATCCTGCAGGAGAAGGGCCTGGTGCAGGTCCGCCAGGGCGCCGGCACCATGGTCACCCCGCCGACGTCGTGGGACATGCTCGACGAGCTCGTCCTCTCGGCGACCATCGCCGAGGACGAGAGCCTGGCGATCCTCGACGACGTCGTCGTCACCCGGCGCGTGCTGGAGGCCGACATGGCCAACGTCGCCGCCCGCTGCGCGGACCAGGACACCGTCGACCGGCTGCGCGCGCTGGTCGACCGGATGGACGAGCTCGTGGACGACCACCTGACGTACGAGGAGCACGACCGCGCCTTCCACGACACGGTCATGCGGGCGTCCGGGAACCGCATCGCCCGGGGCGTGGTCCGCTCGCTGGAGAGCCAGGTCGTCAACACCGCGCGCTACATGGGCCGGTCCGAGCGGGCCCTGTGCGTGGCGTCCAACCTCGGTCATCGCCGTATCTACGAGCGCATCGCCGCCCACGACCCCGACGGCGCGGCCGAGGCGATGTTCAAACACATCACCGACGCGTGGCTCGTCCGCCGCAGCGGTCCCGCCAATCCCGTACGCCTGGAACGTTAGAGACGTCGGAGACACGGCCCGCGGGCCGGACGCCGGGATCGCGGGCGCCCGGCCCGATCACGCGGTCCACGAACCGCGGAGCGGCGGGGGACTCGTGCCCGGGCGAAGAGTGCGACACATATGAACGCTTCATAGGGGCTGCCGGCCCTCGGCCGGCGCGTCGCCGCGCTGACCAGAGCGGGTGCCGACGGTGACCGGGTGCGGGTGTGCGGAGACCGGTATAAGCGGGCTTACGGTCTTGACGGTCTCGTCACGCGCAAACTAACTAGTAGCTGACCCTCCGGGCTCTCCTTCCCGGGCCGGCTCACTCCGAAGATCCGCACAAGCCGTGCGCCGTCGTACGGCCCTCGTCTCGACGGCGGGATCCCCCTCACAGGGCGTGACCTGACCACACCTGATGCGGCGCCCGGGCACGGCCCCCACGACACCAGGAGAAGGGGGGCCGTGCCGGGCGCCGCGACGAAAGGACACCCATGCCGAAAGCCGCAAAGGTCTTACTGAGCGCGTCGGCGGCGGCCGCCGCGCTTGTAGCGAGCGTGTCGCTCCCGACCGCCGTCCACGCCGCCGACCCGGCTTACAAGGTGCTCGTGTTCTCCAAGACGGCCGCGTTCCGGCACGACTCCATCCCGACGGGCATCCAGGCCATCCGCGACCTGGGCGCCGCGAACAACTTCACCGTCGACGCCACGGAGGACGCGAACGCGTTCACCTCGGGCAACCTCGCGCAGTACAAGGCCGTGGTCTTCCTCAGCACCACCGGGGACGTCCTCAACGCCACCCAGCAGACCGCCTTCCAGTCGTACGTCGACGGCGGCGGCGGATACGTCGGCGTCCACTCCGCGGCCGACACCGAGTACGACTGGCCCTACTACGGGCAGCTGGTGGGCGCCTGGTTCAACAACCACCCGGCGATCCAGCAGGCGACCGTCAGGACCGAGGACAGCACGCATCCGGCGACCGCGGGCCTCGCGGCGGCGTGGTCGCGGACCGACGAGTGGTACAACTACCGCACCAACCCGCGGTCCACGACCCACGTGCTGCAGACCCTCGACGAGAGCAGCTACAGCGGCGGGAACATGGGCGACCACCCGATCACCTGGTGCCACCCGCAGGCGTCCGGGCGGTCGTTCTACACGGGCATGGGTCACTCGATCCAGTCCTACTCCGAGCAGGGCATCCGCAACCTGCTGCTCGGCGGCATCAGGTACGCCGCCGGCATGGTGCAGGCCGACTGCGCTCCGCCCGGTAACAACAACGGCACGACGATCGAGGCCGAGTCCTACACCTCGCAGTCGGGAGTCCAGCAGACCACCCAGAGCACGGCCGGCGGCGGCAAGGCGGTCGGCTTCATCGAGAACGGCGACTGGACGGGTTACTCCTCGGTGAGCACGGCGGGCGCGACCCGGTTCACCGCGCGCGTCTCCTCGGCCGGCTCGGGCGGCACCATCCAGATCCGCTCCGGCTCGCAGACCGGCACCGTACTCGGCCAGGTCGCGGTCTCGTCCACCGGAAGCTGGGACACCTTCACGACCGTGTCCGCGACCCTGAACGGATCGGCGTCCGGGCCGCTCTTCCTGGTCTTCACGGGAGGATCCGGCTACCTGTTCAACGTGGACTCGTTCTCCCTCACCAAGTCCGGCTCGAGCCCGAGCCCGAGCCCGAGCCCGAGCCCGAGTCCCAGTCCGAGCCCGAGTCCCAGTCCGAGTCCCAGTCCGAGCCCGAGTCCCAGTCCGAGCCCCAGCCCGAGTCCGAGCCCCAGCGCCAGCCCCACCCCCAGCAGCCAGACGGTCGAGGGTGAGGCGTACACCGCGCAGTCGGGCCTGCAGCAGGCGAACCACTCCACCGCCAGCGGCGGCCGGACCGCCGGATACATCAACAACGGCGACTGGGCGGCGTACTCGCAGGTGAACACGCAGGGCGCGAAGACGTTCTCGGCGCGGGTGTCCTCCGGCGGCTCGGGCGGGACGATCCAGATCCGGTCCGGGTCGCAGAACGGGACGGTGCTCGGCCAGGTCGCGGTCTCGTCCACCGGAAGCTGGGACACCTTCACGACGGTCTCGACCACTCTGACCGGCTCGGCGTCCGGTCCGCTGTACCTCGTCTTCACCGGTAGCGGCACCGGCTACCTGTACGACCTCGACACCGTCACCGTCACCCGATGACGCGGCAGCCCGGCGGCGAGGCGTCCTCGCCGCCGGGCCGTCTCACGGCCTTCTCCGTTCCGGCGGCCCTCCGGTCACCGGAACGGAGACGGGGCCGGGGGGAGTGGTCAGCTCCGGGTCCACTTCTGGCTGGTCGTTCCGGTGCAGGACCACAGCTGCACCTTCGTTCCGTTCGCGGTGCCGAAGTTGCTCGCCTCCAGGCACTTGCCCGACTGCACGCCGGTGATGGTGCCGTCGGAGTTGACGTTCCACTGCTGGTTGGCCTGGCCGTTGCAGTCCCAGATGATCGCCCGGGTGCCGTTCGCGGTGCCGGCGGCCTCGGCGTCCAGGCACTTGTTGCCGTACACCTGCAGCTGCTTGGACGAGGTGTACGTCCACTGCTGGTTGGCCTGGCCGTTGCAGTCCCAGAGCTGGAGCTGGGAGCCGTTGGCCGTGCTCGCGCCCGGCACGTCCAGGCAGCGACTCGCGTTGACGTTGCGCACCGCCGTCGCGCCGCCGCTCGGAGAACTCGGAGAAGCCGACGGCGACGGACCCGAGGTGTCGGGGGGCAGGAGGGTGACGGTGTAGGTGTCGTCGATGCTCGTGTGCGGGACGTTGACGGTGGCGCCGTTGTTCGACACGTTCACCACGGTGTTCTGGACGGTGACCGGGCCGGTGACGGCGCCGCCGCCGCTGTAGGGGATGCGCTCGACGACGACGCGTACCTGGTTGTTCTGCACGATGCCGCTGGTGGTGTCGAGGCGTTGCAGGTTGACCGCGACGTTGCCGGTGGTGCGGCCGCCGCCGAGGAGGATCTTGGCGTTCGCGGTGTCCTTGGTGGCGAAGGCGTCGTAGTTCGAGCTGGGGGTGACCGAAGCGATCTGCCCGGTCTGGGAGCCGTAGAAGCGGTAGACCCACCACTCGCCCTTGGGCGAGTACTGGCCGGCGGAGTTGTGGGTCAGGAGGTTGCCCAGGTCGTTGTGCAGGTTGCCGCCACTGGCCCAGTTCGCGCGCAGGCCGTCGGCACCGGCCCGTTCAAGCCGGGCGATGTACCAGGCGCCGTCGGCCGGGTTCTGCTCGTTGGACGCGCCGTACTCGTTGATCTGGTACGGGCGGGGGTGGGCGATGCCCCGCGAGTCGAGGCTGGTGTTCGCGGTGGCCACGTTGGACACCGGGTCGCCGGGCAGCGAGTGCCAGCTGACGATGTCGGGCACGGCGTTGTTGGCCTTGACGTAGTCCAGGTACTGCGTCCACCAGCCGCTCGTGGACGGCACGCCCGCCAGGCTCGGGCCCACGATCAGCTGGGACGGGAACGCGGCCCGGATGCGCTGGTAGGCCCGCTTCCACATCTCGAAGTACTGCGACTGGGGACGGTTCCAGAAAATCGTGATGTTGGGCTCGTTCCAGATGTCCCACTGCACCGGGGCACCCGTCGCCCGCACGTCGTTGATCACGCGGGTGAGGAAGTTGTCGTAGTCGGTCCAGTTGCCGTTGTCGCCCGGGAAGCGCGAGATCGCGTAACCGTCGGCGCCCCACAGGTCGTGCACCAGCAGGACGAACTCCCCGCCCAGCGAGCGGGTGCGCAGCAACTGCGCCCGGGTGGCGTTCCACCGCCGGTCGTACTTGCCCGACACCCACCCGCCCGGGCTGTCGAGCTGCGCGCCACCGGCCCGCATGTACCGGTACTTCACGTCGGTGAAGAAATGGTCCGGCGGATTGGCGCCGTTCTCGGTCATGCCGTAGATCCACCCCGACGCCCGGTAGGTCGGGGAACCGTTCGTGACGGAGAAGTTCACGGTGATGGACTCGTCGGCGGCCTGGGCCGGCCCGGCGGTCGCGAGGACGGACGCGGCGACCATGGCCGTGGCCGACAGCAGCGCGGCGAGGCCCTGGCGACGCCGGCGTCGCGTACGGGGGGTGGTGTCCACTGGCGACTCCTTGGACAGAGGGGTGTTCTGGGAGTTGTGCTGGGAGTTGTTCTTTGGGGGGCTGTACGGGGGGCCGAGCGAAATGCCGAACCTCTCCCGGGGCTTCCCGGACGCCGTCGCGGAGCGGTTCCCGGCGGGCCTCACCGGTGGCCGCGCCGCAGGCGCGGCGGAGGCTCCCGCCGGATCAGTCGAATCGATTCGTCGCGAAGCCTAGGCTTGCCCCTGAGTTGATGTCAATGGTGGGTGTCCTGTATGTGTACGGACTGTTTCCCGGCCAGCGCCGCGGCGTGCGATCCCGCGGACCTGGACCGGTCTCATCGCATGAAACTTCCATCGAACCGGTTAGAGATGGGATGCGGTGAGCGAGGGAGGGGGACGCCGTGCCGCTCGGGTGATGTCCGGGCCGGCGCCCGGTTCGGTGGTTACGCTTCGCGCGAAAGAACCGCAGGGCGGGGGCACCCTCCCCGGGCGTCCCCGGTGCGTTTCCGGGCCGTTCACGGCGAAGACGCGCAGCCCACGGCGGGTGGCCCCCGGCGCGTTGGGTCACGCCCGCTCGCCGGCCGGGCCGGTCCACCAGCTCCGTGCCGGGATTACGGAGGGGCCTTACCCGGGGCCCGGCAACTAGAGTGAAGACTCCGATTCAGGCTCAGCTTCGGAGGGGAGCCGACATGTTCGAGAGGTTCACCGACCGTGCGCGGCGGGTTGTGGTCCTGGCCCAGGAAGAGGCCCGGATGCTCAACCATAATTACATCGGTACCGAGCACATTCTTCTTGGCTTGATCCATGAGGGCGAAGGTGTGGCGGCCAAGGCTCTGGAGAGCCTGGGGATCAGCCTCGAGGCCGTACGCCGGCAGGTCGAGGAGACGATCGGCCAGGGGCAGTCGGCGCCGTCGGGGCACATTCCCTTCACTCCGCGTGCCAAGAAGGTGCTCGAGCTGTCGCTTCGTGAGGCGTTGCAGCTTGGGCACAACTACATCGGCACCGAGCACATCC
>NZ_VANP01000019.1:0-127767 GCF_005864065.1 Microbispora triticiradicis
ATCAAGGGGTCGAGGTCGCCGTCGTGGACCCCGAGGACGACTACGCCCGGCTCGCCCACGCCGTCGGCGGCACCTACCTGCGGCTCGGTGCGACCGGCGTGCGATGGAATCCCCTTGACCTCCCCGCCAGCCACGGCCCCCGTGATGACGGGCTCGCCGACGCAGGCCGCCGGGCGCGGGCCGCGGCGGCGCGCGGCGGCCTGCGAATAGCCGAGCTGGACACGAACGACGAGTTCGGCCGGGTGGTCGAGCTGTTCGACGACATCTGGCATCCCGAGCCGTGGAATCCGCCGGTCACGGCGGAGCTGATGCGGGCCCTGTCGCACGCGGGCGGATACGTCGCGGGGGCGTTCGACGGACCCGATCTCGTCGGGGCGTGCGTCGGCTTCCTCGCCGCGCCCGCGGGACAGGTGCTGCACTCGCACGTCACCGGCGCCGTACGGCCGGGGGCCGGCTTCGCGCTCAAGCTGCACCAGCGCGCCTGGGCCCTGTGGCGCGGGCTGAGCCGGATCACCTGGACGTTCGATCCGCTGGTCCGGCGCAACGCCCATTTCAACCTGGTCAAGCTCGCCGCGCGGCCGGAGGAGTACCTTCCCGACTTCTACGGCCCGATGGGCGACGCGCTGAACGCCGGGGACGAGTCCGACCGGCTCCTGGCGGTCTGGCGGATCGGTTCTCCCGCCGTGTCGCGGGCCTGCGCCGGCGTGCCGTACCGGCCGGCGAGCGCGGACGGCGCGGGCCGCGCGCTGATCGAACGGGACGGGCGGCCCCTGATCCTGCGGACGGACGCCCCGGCGGTGCTCGTCGCCGTGCCCGCGGACATGGAGACGCTGCGCCGCCGCGACCCCGCGACGGCCGCGGCGTGGCGGCACGCCGTACGCGAGGTGCTCGGCGGCCTGATGGCGGAGGGCGGCCGGGTGACGGGCTTCGCCGACGGCTGCTACGTCGTCGTGCGGCGGCGATCCGGCGGCGGCGTCACTCCCCCTCGGGTACGGCGATCAACGTGGGCAGCGGGGCGCGCAGGGCCTCGGCGACCGCCTCCTCCAGCTCCCCCGGCGTCTTGACGGCGAGGCCCCGCGCGCCGAACGCGGCGGCGAGTGCGGGGAAGTCCGGCGCGTGCAGGTCCACGGCGACCGGCGTCATGCCGCGGGCGACCATCTCCTCCCGGATCTCCCCGAAACCGCCGTTGAGGGACACCACAATCGGCAGGCTCAGCCGCAGCTCCACGGCCGTGGCCAGCTCCTGCAGGGTGAACTGGAACGCCCCGTCGCCCGCCAGCGCCACCACCGGCCGGTCGGGCTGACCCAGCTTCGCGCCGATGGCGGCCGGCAGCGCGAAGCCGAGGGTCCCGAACCCGGTGGGGAACAGGAACCGCCCGGGCGGGTCCATCGGCATGCCGACGAGCGCGCCGTGGTAGACGAACATGGAGTTGTCCCCCACCACGACGGTCTCCGGCGGCATGGCGCGGCGCAGCGCAGCGAGCTGGCCGGACCACCTGCGAACCAGGTCCTGGAGCTCCGCCTCGTGGCCGACGCCCGGCTCCCGCTCCGGGCCCGGCGCGTCCCCCTGCCCGCCGGCCCGGCCATTGAGCCGCCCGTCGAGCCGCCCATCGAGCCGGTCATCGAGCCGGTCATCGAGCCGCCCGCCGAGCCGCTCGGTCAGGCCGCGCATGGCGCGCTCGGCGTCCGCGACGATCGCCACGTCGGCCACGTGGTCGCCGTGCATCTGCCCGGGGTCGATGTCGATCCGTACGAGGCGGCCGGTGAGGGCGAAGGGGTCCTCCCACAGGTCGGCCGGTCCCAGCTCGGTGCCGACGGCCAGCACGACGTCGCACGCGGCGAGCCAGCGACGCACGGCCGCGAGGTGCAGGGTGGCGCCGAGCGCCAGCGGATGGCTCTCCGGCACCGCGCCCTTGCCGTTGACCGTGGTCACGACCCGCGCGCCGAGCCGTTCCGCCAGGCGCATCGCCAGGCGGCCCACCGGCGGCTCGCCGGAGCCCGGCCGCTGGGCGCCGCCGCCCAGCACGAAACCCGGGCGCCGCGCCGCACGCAGCAGTTCAGCCGCCTCGTCCAGGGCCCGCGGATCCGGTTCGCGAGGCATGACCCGGTACGGCGGCACGATCTTGACGTGGCCCTCCAGGTCGAGCAGGTCGGCGGGGATCTCGATGTGGACCGGCCGGGGGCGTCCCTCGGCGAAGTGCCCGAAGGCGCGGGCGACGGCGGCGGGGATCTCGCGCACGCTCGTCACACGGTGGCTCCAGTCGCACAGGGCGCCGATCGCCCGCGACTGGTCCCTGCTCTCGTGCAGGTAGCCGCGGCCGTCGCGGGGATGGCCGGTCGGGACGCCCGGGGAGACGAGCAGGATCGGGGACGAGTCGGAGTACGCCTGCCCGATCGCCGTGGCCGCGTTGACCACGCCGGGGCCGGTGGTGGTGACGACGACGCCGGGTCTGCCGGTCACCCTGGCGTACCCGTCGGCGGCGTATCCCGCGCCCTGCTCGTGCCGCGGCGTCACGCATCGCACGCCCGCGCCGTCGAGTTCCTGGTAGATCGCGAGATTGTGGGTGCCCGGTATACCGAAAATCGTGTTGATGCCGTGCGCCGTCAGCGTCTCGACCAGGGCACGGGCACCGGTGATCCCGGCGGGCGTCCCCTTGGAATGAATCGGGTCCTCGGTGGCCACGTCACTTCCCGGGGAGAGAAGGGGTTTACGGAGGTTTACTCCCTACGTTTCCCCCGTCGTGCGCCGCGTACGCTCTTCCGGCACCCGAATTATGATGACCGACCGCATGTCACCCGGAGTACCGTCCCAAACGTGTCGCGACGTTTGCCTACCTCGTGCTCGTCCGTCCCATTTGTCAGATAATTGTCAATGGAAGCGACGGCCTGAGTGATCATGCGGTTCATCGTCTCCTGGGTGTGGGAGGCGATATGCCCGGTAACGAGAAGGCGGTCGGCGAAATCCCGGGTCAATTTCAGCCCGGCATCTGAGTCGAGGTCGTAGAAGCCGTCGAAGACCGCCATGCGCACTCTGCCGTCGCTCAGCCCTTCGTACAGGGCGTGGGGATCGACGATCGCCGGGCGCGCGGTGTTGACGATGACCGACCCCCAGGGCATCAGCTTGATCACCGAGTGGTCGATCATCGATCTGGTCTCGTCGGTCTCCGGCACCATGACGACGAGGATGTCGCTGCCCTCGGCCAGCTCGGACACCGATCCCCGATAGGAGAGGCCGAGCCTGCGCTCGACGTCCTCCTTCCGGGTGCGGCTGTGGTAGGCGACGGTCGCGTCGAATCCGTCGCGGAGGATCTCGGCGATCCGCTGCCCGTTCGCCCCCATGCCGAGGATGCCGACGCGGCAGGCGCCCAGCTCGTGCGGCATGTCACCGGGGTCCCCCCAGCCCGGGACGCGCCGGCCGAGACGGTGGGGTATGCGCCAGTTGGCATTGATGATCTGGCCCACCGTGAACGCCGCGACCGCGTCCGTCGCCGCCCCCGGGGTGTTCGTGACGGCGATGTTGAGCTCGTCGGCCGTCGGCACGTCGACGAAGTTCTCGTAGCCCACCCCCACGAAGGCGACCACCTGCAGGGACGTCGCCTTGCGCAGCACGCCGCCGGTCGCCCGCTCCTCGCCTCCGTGAAGGTAGGCGCGCACGTGCTGCCCCAGGCGATGACCGAGCTCGGTCTCGTCCAGCGGGCCGGGCAGGTACAGCACCTTCAGACCGTGCCGCTCCTTCAGCGGTGCCAGCAGCTTCGTGTCGATGCCAGCGCCGGTGACGAGGACCACCCCGCCCCTCGCCGGCCTCTTCGCACCGCCCACCCGTGACGTCGCGGCATCGCCGAATGTTTCAGCCCCGACGGCCAGTGGGTGGACCATTGCGTTATCTCTCGATTCAGGACCCGCTTCTCACTGGTTTCCGTAGGCTCCGGAATCACTGCAGCCCAGCTGGAATGCCAAATATCGCGGACGATTGTAGCGACGAAGTGCGAGTTCAATGATATACAGAATATTGATAGCGACGTGCCAGGTACGGACAACTCCTCGCAAGGAACTCCCCAGGTGGGCCGCGGGAACACCGGTCTTCGGCCCGCCATCAGGTATCCGCCCCTTATAGGCGAACCCGAGGCAAGCGAAGGCAGTGCAGAGAGGGCCCGTATGAGACTCCAGCCGCGACAGCAGCTTCTGGAGCTGTGGGAGGCGGCCGCCCGCACCTCCTACCGGGACGGCGTATGGACGTGGGGCGGCCGGGACGGGTCGAACTCCATCTCCGACGCCGAGCAGCTCCTGTGCTTCATGTACCCCGCCTCCGAGCTGCCGGGCTTCCGGCTGGACACGCCGAACGAGACCGGCGACGACGTGCTGGCCGCGCTCACCGTGCTCGGCGACTCCGTGGAGATCCCCAAGCTGCTGCTCAAGGTCATCGGCCAGTACCTGCGCACCTACACCGCCGAGGACGGGCGCCCGATCTTCTCCGGCGGCAGCTACTTCCGCACCCAGGAGGACGACGCCAAGGTCACCCCGGAACAGCTCCAGCTCGACGTGGTCGACTCGTTCTCGATGTCGGTCACGCTCGCGCTCGGCACACTCGGCTTCCTGAAGGTCTTCCGCCAGAGCGTGCGGCGCCAGTCCATCCGCACCGAGATCCGGGAGCTGGAGGACCTGGCCGGCAAACGCCTCTCGGCCGCGATGGCCGGCCTGCTGCGCAGCTTCACGGTGAACGCGTTCGACCCCGCCTCCCCGGCGGGCCGCGCGCTGCTGCGCACGGTGAACCAGACCGGCGCGCCCACCCGCCGGGTGCTCGACGATCTGCGGCGCGAGCTGCGGCCGGTGCGGGCCGGCCTGCGCGACCTGACGATCGGCTCGGGCAGCCAGGCCGACCTGGACAACGAGAACCTGCTGTTCGAGTGCGGGTGGACGTGGGGCATCGTGAAGGACGCGCCGGCCGTCGTCACGCCGCTCGACATCGGCCCCCAGCCGGAGGGCGTGGCCGCCGACACGCCGTTCCTGTACTTCACGGTGAACGCCCTCGTCGGCATCGCCGACCTGTTCTCGCCGCGCACCAGAGTGCTGAGCCTGCTCAACGACGACCAGATCACGCTCGCCGAGGCCATCCAGCGCCGCTGGGACCTCACGCAGCTCTACTGGCGCACCATCGCGACGTACGGGCGGGGCACCTGGCCGCTGGAGGACATCCCCTGGCGGACGGTCGACGAGAAGGAGTCGGACTACTACAGCCTCGGCGTCACCGCCATGGTGGTGCAGAGCCTGGTGAACAACCGGTCGGCCGACGTCGACCTCGACCGGGTCGGCGCGGTGCTGGAGGAGCTGGCCATCCGCGCCAGGATCATCCGCAGGGCGGTGCCGGGCGACCCGCCGGTGCTCATGCACTCCCCCGGCGTGCCCGTCAACCTGCACGGCAGCGACATGCTCGGCCCGCACCTCCTCTGGATGGTGTCCGACTTCGCCATCACGCTGCTGAAGCGGACGATCTGGGCCGCCAGCATCGCCCAGAACACCCGCATGCGGGAGCGCCTGCTCACGCTCGCCGACCAGATCTGGCGGCACATCCTGCAGCGCCGCCACACCGCCGGCCCGGCCGCCGGCCTGTGGGACCAGCCGGGCAACGTCTTCACCGACATCCCGGTGCGGGACGAGGAGCCGTCCTGGTACTTCTCCGAACGGGTCGCCGAGTTCCTCGTCGCCGCGGCGACGGCCAGCGGGGAGCCGCCGCTGCGCAGCCCGCAGCTCGTCGAGCTGGCCTACCAGATGCTCGGGGAGGCCGAGCACCTGCTCGACCAGGAGATGGTGACCCGGCCGCTGGTCGCCGGGCAGACGATCCAGCCCAAGCTGCGCACGATCCAGTCCGCGCTCCAGCGGGCCAGGACGATCATCAGCGACCGGCCCGCGACGGCCCAGGCGCTGATCAACGACGCACTGCTCGACCTCGAACGGCTGGCCGCCGCCCGCGACAGCGCGTCGGAGGCGATCTGAGTGCTGGTCTTCGCGATCTCGGACAAGGGCGGGACCGGGCGCTCGGTCACCGGCACCAACATCGCCTACCGGCACGCCTTGCAGGGCAACGACGTCTGCTACCTCGACTTCGACTTCGGCTCGCCCACGGCCGGAGCCATCTTCAGCGTCGGCTCGGTGGCGCGCGGCACGCGGGAGAGCGGCCTGCACGAGTACCTGCGGGGCGACTGCCCGCAGCCGCGGCGGGTGGACGTGTGGGCCGAGTCCGACCGCGAGGGGCTGCGCACCCGTCCGCCCGGCGCGGGACGGCTCGTGCTGCTGCCGGGCAGCGAGGGCGGCGGCGAGCTGTCCGCGCTCTCCGAGGAGGTCGTCGGGCGGTGCGTCCAGCTGTTCGGGCGGCTGGAGGAGGAGTTCGACCTCTGCATGGTCGACGTCAGCGCTGGCCGGTCGTTCACCGCCGAGCTGGTCCTGGCGGCGACCGTGCGGATGCCCGCGGTCCCGTTCCGCTGGCTGGTCTTCCACCGCTGGACGCGCCAGCACATCATCGCGGCCGACGGGCTCGTCACCGGCACGGACGGGCTGTTCGACGTCGGCACCCGGTTCGGGCACGACCCGGAGGTCCTGCGCGACCGCATCCGCTTCGTGCGCACGGCCGTGCTGGAGCCGGACGCGGCGGAGCTGGTCGGCCTGCGCGACGAGCAGCGGGCCTGGCTGAGCGCGTGCGACAGCGAGCTGCGCGAGCTCGCGGGCCGTCACGGCGTCGGCCGTACGACGATGCTGGGCAAGGTGCCGCTGGACCCGGTGCTCCAGTGGCGCGAGCAGCTCATCACCGACGAGGACGTGCTCGCCAGCAAGATCGCCAACGTCGAGACCGCCGCCGCGTTCGACGACCTCGCCAAGAAGATCGTCGACGACAACGCGTGGGAGGGTCTGTGACGCCGGTGCACGCGACGTTCGGCGAGGTGGCGGCCGAGCGCAGGATCGCCTCCGTCCCCCTCTCGCACGTGTCCGTCGAGCTCGGGCACCTCTACATGGAGGACTTCGAGGCGGGCCCGGCCCGGTTACGCGAGCAGTTCCGCCGGGTCGCGCCGTGGCTCGCCACCATCCGCTCCGTGTGGCGGGAGCGGGTGCCCGGGGGCCGGGCCCGGGTGAGCACCTGCTTCCTCGTGGACGACTACTTCAGCCGGTTCAGCACCCCGGCCGAGCTGGTCCCGATGATCCTGGAGGCGGCGGCCGAGCACGATCTGACCATCGACTACCTGGCCCGCGAGTCGGCGTGCGCGCAGTTCGAGGACGGCCGGTCCGGAGCCGTGGAGCTGGCCCGGCTGGTGGAGGACCGACTCGTCGACGACCCGCCGCCGGAGACCGACGGGTCCCGCCCGCCGGTGAAGGAGACGGGCTGGCTGTGCAACGGCTCCCGCTCACCCCTCACCACCCCGCTGCAGGCGATGGGAAAGGCCCGGCCCTGGGAGCCGCCCACCCAGAACGCCAAGCGCGGCCACTCGATCTTCGTGGACGTGGAGCTGTGGGACGAGAGGGGAGCGCGGCGCACCTGGTCGTGTCCCTTCCTCGCCGCCGTCTGGCAGCTCCTGCGGCTCGGCCTGCTGCGCGCCGAGGGCCGGGTGCCGCTGCCTCCGGTGCCCCTGGAGGGTGACTGGCCCGGCGACTGGGACCGGCTGCCCGCCGTCGTCCGGATCAACCCCCAGGCCGCGCCGTTCAGTGCGTACACCACGCTTTCCGTCCTCTCCCCCCGGTTCCTGCCCGTCGAGCTGGCCGTACGGACGATCCTCGGTCAGGTCGCGGTGGACGACGAAGTCCTGCGGCAGGTCGCGGCCCGGAGCGAGAGCGAACGGGTCCGGCTCGAAGAGGAGCTCGTCGACCGCGTCTCCTACGTCTTCACCTGAGGGGCCCGATGCTGGTGATGGGGGAGGTCCACACCGGGCTGCTGCAGAACTCCGGGGAGATCTCCGAACCGGCGTGCCGTCAGGTGCTCGGGCTCATGACCGGGGAGACCGTGCGGGTGTCCCGCCGCCCCATCGTCCACGCGCTGTCGCCCGACCGGCTGACCGGAGTGGACTGCGTGCTGCCCGCCGCCTCCGGCTCGCGGATCAGGGGCGTCGGCACCGTCGTGTCCCGCTGCGCGGTGACCGGGGGCCGGGTGGCCCAGGGCTCGTCGTACGTCCGGCTGGCGCGCTCGGAGACCGACCGGCGGCTGCCCTGGTCGCACTACCTGGCACGGCCGGGCGTCATCGAGGTCCTGGGCAAGGCCAGGGCGGCCGACATCGCCGAGGGGTTCGTCGGCGAGGGCGCCCCGCGGCTCCACGGCTGCCTCGACCTGACGGCGGTCACCGGCCGCTTCCTCGACCTCGTCCAGACGTCCCCGCTGCTGAACCGCCGGGCGCCCTTCAGGATGCCGCGGACGATCCTGCGATGGGTGGCGGAGGCCGGCGAGCCGTCGATCGCCTTCACCCTGCACACCGAGCAGGAGCGCACCCTGCGCCTGACGCATCCCGGCCCGTTCACGCCCGCGGTGGTGGACCTCTGCGAGGACCTCGCGGTGCACGACTGGCTGCTCACCTCGCTGCTGGTCGTCGTCGAGCGGGCGCGCGTCGGCGCGACCCCGGCGGCCGAGGTGGCGGCGCGGCTGTCGCCCGCCGTCGACCATCTGCTGCACCTGTGGATGCCTGCCGCCCGGGTCGAGGAGCGGCTGACGCCGTTCTGGGAGAGCCTGGAGCGGCGGCCGGGCTTCAGCCGCCAGTGGCGGTCGCTGGTCGACCGCGTCCGCGACCAGTTGGCGGTGCACACCCTCGCCCTGCTCAGCGCGAACGCCGAAACCGGAGGGAGGTGACCGTGACCGGAGTGGAACCGGAGCCACCCCCCACGCTCGTGCCGAGGATCGTGCGCAAGGCGCTCGTGACCGTGCTCGTGGGCGGCGTCAGCTATCTGGTGAGCAACGCGCTCATCCACGGCCCGAACGAGAACCCGTGGAGCCTGCTGCTCGCGACGTTCATCAGCGGCGTCGCCTTCGTCGTGCAGTTCCTGGTCGACGTGGACGACCAGCTGCAGACCGTACGGAAGGAGCAGAGCAGGCAGCACTCGAAGACCCACACCCTCGTGGCCGACAGCTTCACCAGGATCAACGAGGCGAGCAAGCTCTTCGGCCTGATGGAGATGTCGTCGCTGCACACCAGGGGCGTGGCCGAGCTGGTGCGGAACGCCACCAAGATCCGCGACGACATGCCCGACCTCGTCAAGAGCCTGGTGCACCACGAGATCAGCCGGATGGCGAAGTTCCTCGGCGAGCTGACCGACGGCAGGTACGCCCTCTACGAGGGCGAGGACCGCGACTGGCTGCTCGCGCTCGCCAAGAACACCCAGGTCAGCCTGGACGCGATCAGTCTGACCAGCGTGGACGCCCGCGACACCGAGTTCGCCGGCGGCTTCTGGCACACCGATCTCGGGCAGCGCTACGTCAAGCTCCAGCGCGATCTCGTCCAGCGCGGGGTGCGGGTGCGCCGCGTGTTCGTCATGGATCGTTCCGAACGGCTCGACTCCGACGCGTTCCGCAGGGTGTGGAAGTGGCAGGCCGGGGTCGGGATCGAGGTACGCACGCTCCTGTTGACCGACGCGCCGCCCCTGCTGCGCGGCTCGCTGTCGGACTTCATCCTGTTCGACGGGGTCGTCTATTACGAGTCGAACCCGGCCCCCCAGCTCGGCGACGACATCGCGCCGGTGATCCACAGCACGATCCTCGTACGGGACCAGGAGAGGGTGCGGGAGCGCGTGGAGCGGTTCAGCGAACTGTGGCAGGCGGCGACGCCGGCGGCGTAGGCACCGGAGGAGCAGGCACCGGCGGCGCGGGCGGGAAGGGGCGGTCGGGCCTGCACACGTCGAGCAGCCTCCGCTCCGGCGCGCCCACCTCCCCGATGACCAGTGCCGTCACCAGCTCGGCCGTGACGGGGGCGAGGGTGACGCCGAGGCCGCTGTGGCCGGTGGCGGCGACGATCCTGCCGTGGTCGTCCACCTGGCCGAGGATGGGCCGGTGGTCGGCGCTGCCGGGCCGCAGGCCGGCCCAGCGCCTGCCGATCGGCCAGGTCGCCGCCTCCGGCATGAGGGTGGCGACGCCCTGCCGGATCTCCTCGATCGCCTCGGCGGTCACCGTCACGTCACCGACGTTCTCCTCGTAGGTGACGCCCGCGGCCACCCGGCCGTCGTGCCGCGGCACGAGGTAGGGGAAGTACTCCCGCTCACCGTCGGTGAACTCCGCGAAGACGTGGTGGCGCAGGGGGTAGGTGGTGGCGCCGGGAGGCCGCAGGTCGAACGCCACGCCCTTGATCGGGAACAGGTGCTCGCGGAGGCGGGGCAGGAACACCCCGCTCAGGTGCCCGGCGGCGACCACGGCCGTCTCCGCGCGCAGCCGGCGGCCGTCGTGCAGGTCCACCTCGACGCCGCCCGGCGAGGAGCGCAGGGCGGTGGCGTGCGCCTGGTTGTGCACGCGGATCCCCGGGTGCTCCAGCACCGCGCGGCCCAGCGAGGCCATCAGCACGCGGGGGTCGAGCGCGAGCTCCTGCGGCAGCAGGAAGCCCCCGACCACCCGATCGCTCAGCAGGGGCTCCAGGTCTCTGGCGTCGGCGGCGGTCAGGCGCACCACCTGGAACGGCGAGTTCTTCCACTCGGGCAGGACCTCGGACTCCAGGCGCTCCATCTCGGCCTCGTCGAGGGCGACCTGTATGTCGCCGCCCTCCAGCACCGGGACCGTGAGGCCCGAGGCGGCCGCGACCTCCTCCAGCCACCGGGGGTAGATGTCCCGGCTGCGCTTGATGACGACGCTGAGCGGGCCGAGACAGGACGGCTCCGTCTGGGTGAGGATGCCGCCCATGGCGGCGTCGGAGGCGCCGAGCCCGAGCCGCTGGCCCGAGTCGACCACCGCGACCTTCGTGCCCCGCGCGGCGAGCCGGTGCGCGATCGCACAGCCGATCACGCCACCACCGATGATCACGACGTCGCAGGTTCCAGGCACGCGGGCTCCCAGTTCGCCATCCCCTCGCTTCGACAGTAGGCGAGTAAGGGCCGTTCAAGAAGGTCACAGACGCGTGGCCTTGCCGCACTGTATCCCGCCGGCCTGCGCCGAGGCGGGAATTCGGGAACGTGCCCCTTCCCGAGTTCGTCGGCTAGCCCGCGGACAGGTTGTCACCGAGGAGCTGGATGAGCGGCTCCCGCCTGGTGCAGGCGGACAGGGCGAAGGAGTCCGCGAGCGCGACCAGTTCGTCGTCGTCCAGCCCGCCGAACAGCTCGGCGTACTCGGGCAGCAGCGCCTGCGCGATCAGGATGTGCCGGATGAGGTCGTCGGTCTGGTAGCGGGCGCCCCAGGGGTAGGGGGTCCAGGAGGGGAACTCGGTGTCGATCAGGCGGTGCAGCGGCGCGAGCTCGTTGGCCGTCTCCTCCATCGTGGAGCCCCACCGGTCGGCGCCGAGACGCTTCTTCTTCGCGATGAACGGCCCGAACCGCTCCATGTACGTCCCGCCGGCGCAGACGAGGCCCTGCAGGCCGACGTCCTTGTAGGTCCAGATGGACCAGCCGGCCCCGTGGGCGTCGAAGATCTCCAGCTGGTCGCTGAGGATCCGGTAGCGCTGCTCGTCCACCGCGGGGTCGCCGGTGTAGACGGGCCCGAACTCGCCGACCCAGATCGGGGTGCCCGTCTCGCGCTGGAACGCGGTGCGGCGGGCGAAGGTGCGCTCCAGCTCCTCGCGGTCGCACCACTCGCCCCGGGTGTAGCCGGGGTACGGCCCGCCGTGGGCGAAGCCGGCCAGGGCGTAGTCGTGGCAGACGAACACCGTGTTCTCGTACACCTCCCGGAACACCGAGAAGTCCGTCGAGTAGGTGTTGCCGTCCAGGAAGAGCACGTGGGCGGGGTCGACGGCGCGCAGCGCCTTGACCAGCCGGTCGTAGAAGGGGCCGATCACCTGGCCGCTCGGATCGCCCGGCTCGTTGACCGGGTTGTAGCCGGCCACCCACGGATTGTCCTTGTAGTGGTCGGCCACCGCCTCCCAGAGGTGGACCGCCCGATCCTGGAAGTGCCGCTGCTGCCAGAATGAGGCGACGTGGGTGGGATTGTCGGAGTGCCAGTGCTGGTTCTGCGCCCCGGGGAGCGCGTGGAGGTCGATGACGCTGTAGACGCCGCGCTCGCCGAGCATCGTGACGACCCGGTCGAGGTGGTGGAACCCCCGCTCGATGATCTCCATCGGCCGGTCGTCCGACTCGAAGTGGCGGTAGTTCACCGGGATGCGTACGCAGTTGACGCCCATGTCGCGCAGGAGGTCGGCGTCGGCCTCGGTGAAGAACGAGGTCAGGAAACGGTCGAAGAACAGCTCGTAGCGTTCCTCGCCGAGCACCCCGCGGACCGCCGCGCGCATCGAGGACTCGTTGGCCGAGTAGCCGGTGATGAAGTTCTCCATGTTGAGCCAGCCGCCCAGGCCGACCCCCCGGAGCCGGACCGTGTCACCCGTCTCGTTCACCAGCCGGGATCCGGACACGCGCAGCAGCGTCATCGATTCTCCTAAACCTCGAAACCAGTGGCGTGGCCGGAGGGGCGACGAACCTGCCTCTCCTCTGTCCGCTTTTGAAAAGTTTCGGCTGATATCCGAATGTTTTCGCGGACCGGAGAATATGTAATACGGTCGTTAAGCGTCAAGAGCATCGCGGCCTTGATCACCTGCGACATCCGCGCCATCAGGAGGTATCCGGTACGGCTCCCCCGAAACTTTCGGCTACGATCTGCACCATGCCAGTGAAAAGGCGGGTGACCATCGCCCAGATAGCGGAGGAGGCCGGGGTCTCCGTTCCGACCGTGTCCAAGGTGATCAACGGCCGTCCCGAGGTGGCGCCGGAGACCCGCCAGCGGGTGGAGCGCCTCCTGCAGAAGCACGGCTACCAGCGCAGGACCGGGCAGGGCGACGGCCCGGTCGGTTTACTTGACCTGGTGTTCGCCGAGATCGAGAGCCCGTGGGCCATGGAGCTGGTGCGCGGGGCCGAGCAGGCCGCGCACGAGGCCGCGGCGAGCGTGGTGATCTCGGTGCTGCACACCCATGCGGGACCCGGCCGCGACTGGCTGGAACGCATCGCGGCACGGCGGACCGACGGCGTCATCATCGTCAGCTCACGCCTCTCCGTGCGTCAGCAGGGCCAGCTCAGCGCGCGTTCGATCCCGTTCGTCGTCGTCGATCCCGAGGGCGAGCCGCCGCCGGGGGTGGCGTCGGTCGGCGCGACCAACTGGCACGGCGGCCTGGCGGCCACGCGTCACCTCCTCGACCTCGGCCACACCCGGATCGGCATGATCGGCGGCCCGCCCGACATGCTCTGCAGCCGGGCCAGGATCGACGGCTACCGGGCCGCGCTGGAGACCGCGGGGGTGTCCATCGACCCCGAGCTCATCCGGTACGGCGACTTCCTGGTCAACTCGGGCCACGACCACGGCCACTCGCTGCTCTCGCTGGAGACTCCCCCGACCGCCATCTTCGCGGGCAGCGACATGCAGGCGTTCGGCGTGTTCGAGGCCGCGCGCCAGCGCGGCCTGCGGGTGCCGGAGGACCTCAGCGTGGTCGGCTTCGACGACCTGCCGCTGTCCAGTTCCGCGTGGCCGCCGCTGACCACCGTACGCCAGCCTCTGGAGGAGATGGCGGCCCTCGCCGCGCGGATGGTGCTGGCCATGGGCCGCGGCGAGAACACCGAGGCCCGCAGGGTCGAGCTGTCCACCGATCTGGTGATCAGGGAGAGCACCGCCAGGCCGCGATGAGAACCGGAGCCGACTCGGCCGGGCCGTTACGCTCCGGCCGCCCGGGAGGCGAGCCACTGCTCCCGGGTGATCTCGTACTCGACTTCGCCGAGATGACTCCCGGGGAGCGGTTCCTCCCAGTCCGGGTGGAACGTACGGACGTACCGCATGCCGATCGCGGTCATCGTCGCGCGGGAGGCGGTGTTGACCGCCATCGTCTCGGCGAAGACGCGGGACAGCCGAAGGTCTTCGAAGGCATGCCGCACCAGTTCGCGGGCCCCCTCGCCGGCCAGCCCCTGACGCCAGCGGTGGCGCAGGAGCCGGTAGCCGAGTTCGGCCTGCCCTTCGACCGGACCCTGGTCGGCGCGGGTGGGCGGCTCCAGGATCCACCAGCCGACGAACCGCCCGTCGACGAGACCGGCCCAGAAGCCGAGCCCGGCGACGCGCTCCGCGGCGGCGAGTCTCCGGCGGTGGAGCGCCTCGACCTCCGCACGGTCGCGGGCACGGCCCGTGATGTAACGCATGACCTCGGGGTCGGCGTCCAGCTCGA
This sequence comes from Microbispora triticiradicis, assembly GCF_005864065.1. Classification (NCBI taxonomy): domain Bacteria; kingdom Bacillati; phylum Actinomycetota; class Actinomycetes; order Streptosporangiales; family Streptosporangiaceae; genus Microbispora; species Microbispora triticiradicis. Next base: position 14,291 of record NZ_VANP01000019.1, read on the forward strand.
TCTCGTCTTCGAGGTGCTCGTCGGACAGCGGGACGAGCTCGATCCGGCCCGTACGCAGTGTCGCCTGGGACATGGGGCGCATTCTCGCGCTCCGGCCGCCTCCCGGTCATCCGCTTTCCCGGACAGGGAGCCGGCGGGCGACCCGGTGATCGTCCGACCGGCGGCGCATGTGGCGAATGTGGGCGAGATGACCAACGGACACGCTAAGGTTTCTGCCGATATCGCCGGGTTCGCGGGACGGGGCTGACGGTTGCGTAGTTTGCGCGGAGCGGCCGTCGCGGCATTCGTCGCGGCCCTCATGCTGATGGAAGGTCCGGGGTCGGCGGCCCTGGCGGCGCCGGTGTCCGGCCGGCCCGGGGCCGCGACGGCGGCCGGTGCGACGGCCGCCGGGGCGTCCGCCACGGCGCCCGTCGAGGAGCGGCCCTGCCCGGTCACCGTTCCCGCCGGCACGACGTGTGGTTACCTCCTGGTGCCCGAGCGGCGTGACGTCCCCAACAGCAGGACGATCAAGGTCGGTTACGCCGTGCACCGCGCCGGAGGAGAGGCGCCAGGGCAGGCGACAGGGCAGGTCACAGGGCAGGCGGGCGCGCAGGACGCCGACCCGGTCGTCTACATGAGCGGTGGCCCCGGCTCCGCCTCGCTCCAGCTCACCGGGCTGCTGACGCAGATGCTTCCCGGCCGCGACGTGATCGTGCTGGAGCAGCGCGGGGGGCGCTACTCCGAGCCACGCCTGAGCTGCCCGGAGATCGTCGAGGGGATCGTGGACACCCTGCGCACCCCCGGCCCGGCCGCGGACGAGACGGCGGCGGTCGTACGGCGGGCGGCGGCGTGCCAGTCCCGTCTGGAGAGCGAGCACGTCGACCTGCGCGGCTACCGGACCGCCGAAATCGCGGCCGACATCGTCAACCTGCGGTCCGCGCTCGGCTACCGGCGGTGGTACCTGTTCGGCGTCAGCTACTCGACCCGCCCGATGCTGCGGGCGGCGGCGCTCGATCCCCAGGGCAGCCGAGGGATCGTGCTGGACTCCCTCCTCCCCCCGCGCGCCCGGTGGTACGACGAGTCCCCCGGCTCGCTCATGGCCACCATGGCGAAGCTGGGGCTCACCAGCCGGTTCGACACCATGGTGGCCGCGCTCAACGCCCATCCGGCCGCGTACGAGACCCGGGACCCGCTGACCCGCAAGCGGCTGACCGTGTGGCTCAACGGGGACGATGTGGCCACGATCCTGGGTGAGGCCCTGCACGAGACGGACGTGATCCCGGTCATGCCGGCTCTCGTCGACGGGCTGGCCGCGGGGCGCACCGAGCTGCTGCAACCCCTGGTGGACCAGGCCGGCGACGGGCTCACCTCGCACGAGTGGGGCCTGTACTACGCGGTCCAGTGCCAGGACGAGACGCCAGGCAACTCCTTCCCCGGCTCCGCGCACCCGAGGCTGTTCACCGGGGTCGTCGACGCCGCGGTGTGCGGCGCGTGGGGGCTCCCGGCCTCCCGCACCGAACCCGACGCCCTGACCCCCGACCCGGCGGTCACCGCCGTCGGCGCGGACGCCACCATCGCCGGGAGCTCCGCGACCGCGGACACCCGGGGCACGACGACCGGGCACACGGCGGCCAGGAGCGCGACAGCCGCGGCATCCAGGGGCACGACAGCCGAGGGCAGGACGGCCGGGCGCACGACGGCCGGAACCGCGAGAGCCCGGGGCAACGCGACCAGGAACGCGTTCGCAGGACGCGCGGCGGCCGGGAGCACGGCCGCCAGGCGCGGAACGGCCGGGGAGACGGCGGCCGGAGGCGGGGTGCCGATCCTGGCTCTTGGGGGGCGTTACGACCCGACCACGCCGCCGGAGGCCGCCCGTGAGGCGGTGTCGGCGGTGCCGGGCGCCCGGTTCGCCGAGTTCGACGGCGTCGGGCACGCGGTCTTCCTGTCGAGCGAGTGCGGCCGCCGGACGATCGCCGCGTTCCTGGCCGACCCGGCCTCGGCCGCCCGGCCCTGCGACCCCGGCGTCGCGCCGTACGCGATAGTCCGACCGGGCGATCTCCTCCTCACCTCCTCGGTGTACCGGATGCTGCGGTCGCCCGCTCCGCTCGCGATACCCGCGGCGTTCCTCCTCGTGGCCGCCGTACAGCTGCTCGTGGGGCTGGTCTCCCTCCTGCGCCGCCGCGGCGGCGGGCTGAGCGTGCTCGCGGGCCTCGCGGGTGTCGTGCTCGGCGCGCTGTCGGCGCTCAGTCTCTCGGCGATCACCGATCCCGTCGTGCTGGCGATCGGGGTGCCTCCGGCGCTGGCCTGGTTCGGTCTGCTGGCGATCGTCTGCACCGTGCTGTCGGTGATCGAGGCGTTCCGGCTCACCGCCGGCGCCGCGAAGATCGTGCCCGCTCTGACCGGCATGGCGTTCCTCGCCTGGCTGTACGGCTGGCTGCTGGCCTGACGGGCCCGCGGCTCAGCCGATCTCCGGCGCGGCCCGCCGCGCCCGCCCGCTCACGTGCCGGGTCACCAGCAGCATGATCCCGACCGAGGCCACCATGCCCGCCACGATGACCGGCACGGCGGCGCCGTACCCGGAGGCGCCGGCGACGAGGCCGAACAGCGGAGGACCGAGCAGCGATCCGAGGCTGCCCATCTGGGTCACCAGGCCGTTGCCCACGTCGGCGTGGTCGAGCCGCTCCAGCACCTGCGGGAGGGCGGCGAAGACGAGGGCGCCGAGCAGCCCGTTCTCCAGCGAGATCACTCCCGCGCCCGTCACCGCGGCGGCCAGCGACCCTTCGCTGTCGTAGGTGAGCCAGGCGGCCGGCACGACCAGCAGTCCGGACGCCGCCAGCACCCCGAGCGGGACCCTCCGGCGGAGCAGGAGTCCCACGGCCAGCCCTCCCGGCACCCCGACCAGCGAGATCGCCGAGGTCAGGGCTCCGGCGACGGCGGCCGACCGCCCGTGCTGCTCGATCAGCAGCGTCGGCAGCAGCACGATCACCGGGATGGTCACCAGGACCATCAGGCAGAAGGCCACGGTGAGCAGAGCGGGCCACGCCAGCGCCCGCGCGCCGGGCACGGACCCGGCCGCCGTCTCGGGAGCGGACGTCCACGGCAGCCGCGCCCGGACGATCAGCGTCATGACCAGCGTCAACCCGGCGAGCAGCAGGACCCAGCCGCGCCAGCCGAGGGCGGCGCCGGCGGCGCCTCCCGCGAGTGTGCTCAGTCCGATGCCCACCGGGACGAACGTCGCCCAGATGGACAGGGCGACCCCTCGATCCCGCTCGTGCGCGAGACGGAGGATCAACGCCGGGCAGGTGATGGAGACCAGCAGGTAGCCCGCGCTCTCGGCGACGCGGGACGTCAGCAGCCAGGCGAGGTTTCCGGCGGCCGCGCTGAGCGCGCTCGCCGCCACCATCAGCACGAGAGCGACGACCAGGGACCTCGCCGCGCCGAACCGGCGGACCAGGTAACCGGCCGGCAGCCCGGCGACGGCTCCGAGCGCGACCACCGCCGAGATCACCCAGCCCAGTTGGGACAGCGACAGCCCGAGCTGCGCCGTCATCTGCGGCCCCACCGAGGAGAACTTGCCGAGGCTCGTCGCCGCGGCGACCCCGGCCAGATAGATGACGATGATCGTCACCCATGACGAGCGCGGCGTCGACGCTTCGCTCCGGGCCGGGTCGCGCTGGGACTCGCATGACGAGGGCTGGGGGGTCAAGAGGCTTCTCCTTCTCGCGGTCGTGACGATGGGGCCGGTGACCGTGCCCCCCATGCTGGCCTCCGCCCGGCGCGCGCTCAACAACGGCCCGGCCGTACGCGCCCCGCCCGGGGCGTTCCGGGCACGCGATCAGTGGGACCATGTCAGGGTCGGTGCCCGGCAAAAGGAAGGCAAGGCAGGTGGACCAGGTCGCACGCACCCGGACGTGCCACGACGCCCCGGCCCCGCGCGGTGGCCGGCGTACGGCTGGACGAACCGCCCCGCCCGCGTCCCCGCCCGCACGGCTTGTGTCGCGGATGCCCGCGCGGCTCGTGCCGCCCCCGCCCGGTCGCCGCGTGTCACGGGTGCCCGCTCGGCCCATGTCACGGGTGCTCGCCCGCCTGGCGTCGCCTGCGCTCGCCCTGCTCGTGTGGCCCGTGCTCGCCCTGCTCGCCGTCACGCTGGTCGCGACGCCCGCGAGCGCGCACAACGTCCTGGTGTCCAGCGACCCCAAGGACGGCGCCGTACTCGACGACCTGCCCCGCACCGTCACACTCACGTTCGACCAGGCGGTGCGCGCGGACTTCGCCCGGATCGCCGTCACCGGGCCGGACGGCGCGCACTACGAGCACGGCGAGGTCACCGTCGAAGGCGGGAACATCTCGATCGCGGTGCGACCACCGGCCGCCCCGGGAAAGGCCTTCACCGTCCCCGCCGGGTCGTACGCCGTCGGCTACCGCATCGTGTCGAACGACGGCCATCCGGTCACCGGCACCCTCCGGTTCACCCTGCCGACCGGCTACGTGAACACCGAAGTGGTCGCCGTGGAGACGGTGGACCCGAAGCCCGGCACCGGGCTTTCCGCGGCGGCGGGCGGCCAGGGCGGCGGAGGCTGGGTCTGGGGGCTGCTGATCTTCACCGCGGCGCTGCTGGCGCTGTCCGCCCTCGTCCTCTTCCGGCACGACCGCCGCGTGGCGAACGCCGCGCCGGGCCACTCCGCCGCCGGGGAGGCCGGATGACCGCGACCACGGAGCGGCCCGCCACGGCGGACCACCGGGCCGCGCCCGCCAGGACCCGGATCCCGGCCGCGGGGCTGACCGTGGCGGCCGTCCTCGCCGTCGTGACCGCGACGTGGCTCACCCGTCCGGGGGCGGCGCCGGGCATTCCGATGCCGGGCGCGGTCGTGGAGTACGGCCTGCCGGTCGTCCGGGTCGTCCTCGACCTGGCCGCCACCGCCGCCCTCGGCCTGAGCCTGCTTCCCAAGCTGCTCGGCTTCGACGATCCGGACCGGACGGAGCCCGTCGCCGCCAGGGCGCGGCACTGGGCCGTGGCCTTCTCCCTCGTCTGGTGCGCGGCGGCCCTGCTGTCGGCCGTGCTCGGCGCCGCCGAGATCATGCCGGGAGGGGCGCCGGACGTCGCGGCGTACGTGAACGGCATCGGCTCGGGGCAGGGCATGATCGTGAGCGCGTCGTGCGCCCTGGCCAGCGCCGCCGTGGGGATGCTCGCGGTGCGCTTCGGCGAGAAGGTGCCGGCCGAGCTGCGGGTGCTCGTCGCCGGGTTCGGGCTGCTGCCGCTGCCGGTGACCGGGCACGCCTCGAACTGGTACTGGCACGACCTCAGCATGGTGTCGATGGAGCTGCACGTCATCGGCGCGTGCGCCTGGGTGGGCGGCCTGGTCGCGCTCGGCGTGCTGCTCCCGCGCGACCGCGACCTGCTCGCCCCCACGCTGCCCAGGTTCTCCCGGCTGGCGACCTACGCCCTGCTCGTGGTGGGGCTCTCCGGGCTCTTCAACGGCCTGGTCGAGCTCGCGCTCTCGCCCGGCGAGACCCTGCCCGGGTCGCTCGTGACCACCCGGTACGGCTGGCTGGTCATCGCCAAGGCGGTGCTCACCGGCGTGATCGCGCTGCTGGGGGCGAACATCCGCTGGCGGCTGCTGCCGGCGATCGCCCGGCGCGAGCCCACGGCGTTCGCCGCCTGGGCGGCCCTCGAAGTCACGGTGATGGGTCTCGCGTTCGGCGTCGCGGTCGCGCTGACCCGGACGCCCGTCGCCTGAGCGTTCTCAGACCGGCGAGGCGGAGGCGGGCGACCCGGAGTCCGCCGCCTCCCTCTCCCGGGCGTCTCTGGCCTCCGCGTCGGCGGCCGTCAGTCCCTTGCGCCCGGCGAACCACTCGACGGCGTACCACACGACCACCAGCCCGGCGAGCGCGTACGGCCAGGCCTCCGGCGCGTACGGCGGGGCCTCCAGCAGGCGGTCCTGCGCCATCAGGCCTCCGTACACGCCGGCGGTGGCGAGCGCCCCGCCCGCGAGCGGGCGCAGGAGCCGGATCGGCACCAGGAAGGCCAGGTCGACGCCGATCCCGGCGAGCAGGAAGAAGAACGGGATCGCCGACGGCGGGAACCCGCCGCCGACGAGCAGCGGCCAGATCAGGCAGCGGTAGGCGAGGTACCCCGCGGTGATCGTGGTGGCGGTGAGGCGGCGGCCGGTCATGACCCGGGCGAAGACCAGGATCGCGACGCCGAACACGCCGGCGTAGACGGAGTAGACGGCGTCGGGCACGGGCAGCGAGAACTTGAGCACCATCGCGCGGTCCACGGCGCGGCCCATCTGGTCGGCCGCGAAGTTCAGCAGCGTCGGCTCGGCGTACGGCTGGCCGCGGTCCCACGAGGCCAGCTCCAGCACGCCGTACTCCTGGTGCTGCTCCGGGAAGTGCGCGTTCTCCAGGAAGAACGCGAACAGGCCGCCGAGCACCAGGGCGCGCCGCCCGCCGGAGATCTCGGCGTAGCGGCCCGAACCGAGGTACCAGCCGCGGATCACGCCCGCGAGCATCAGCGCGGTGCCGACGAATAGCAACGCGTGAGAAGGGCTCCAGGCGGTGATGTCGATGCCGTTGACCCGGTGGTTGATCAGGTCGAGCGGGATGGCGATGAGGAAGACGCCGGTGCCCCACACGATCAGGCGGGAGGCCGCGCGGTCAACTCCGTAACCGGTGTACCAGTGCACGATGGTCAGCGCGACGGCGATCGCCGTGCCGACGGTGTTGAGCAGATGCGGCGGGGCCAGGTCGTCGCGCAGCCACCTGAAGTGCCACGACACGTCCCAGCTCGACCCGAGCACCTTGAGGACGAACGCCGCGAGCCAGCCAGCGTAGAGCACCCGGAACAGGTCGGACGGGGTCTGCCTGCCCGCCTCCCCCCGGGTCCAATAGGGAAGGGCCCACTCGACCACGCGCGTGGGGACTTGCTTCAGCGGCGTTCCGTTCACGCGCGAAATGATGCCGTCCCCCAAGGTCAGGCGCAATCAGGGATTACCCCGATGCATCATCACGATTCGTATGCCGAGGGAGGCCGCGCCCGGTGTCTCGGGCCGGTTGTCCACAGGCGCGGCGGGCTCCTCAGCCTGCTCTCAGGTGCGACAAGTAGCATCGCGATATGACGTTTCCGGGTGGGCGGCGTGCCCTCGCGATCGTGGTCACGCTGGTCATCCTGGTGGCCGGAGGGGTGGCGTGGGCCCTGTGGCCCTCCGGCCCGGCGGCGCAGGGGCGCGATCTCGTCATCCCCGTCGTCGACGGGCCATCGGGCGACCAGCGCGTCGATCTCGACGCCACCTTCTATCCCCCCGCCTCCGGCGGCAGGGCCCCCGCCGTGCTGCTCGCCCACGGCTTCGGCGGCAGCAAGGACAGCATGCGCGAGCAGGCGGAGCGGCTCGCCGGGCGCGGTTACGCCGTGCTGACCTGGTCGGCCCGCGGGTTCGGCCGCTCGACGGGCCAGATCGCGCTCAACTCCCCGGATTACGAGGTCAAGGACGTGCGGGGGCTGGTGGACTGGCTCGCCGCGCGGCCCGAGGTGCGTCTCGACGCCCCCGGCGACCCGCGCGTCGGCATCGCCGGCGGCTCGTACGGCGGGGCGATCGCGCTGATGGCGGCGGCCTACGACAGCCGGGTCGACGCGATCGTGCCCCAGATCACCTGGTACGACCTCGCCGACGCGCTCTTCCCCGACGCCTCGGGCGCCGGACCGGCCAACGGCGTGTTCAAGAAGATGTGGGCCGGCATCTTCTTCAGCGCCGCCGCCGACCGGCTGGCCCCGGACGGCGGCCTCGGCGCCGGGGGTCTCGGAGCCGGGGGTCTCGCCGGCCTCGCGGGCGCCGCCTCAGGCAGCGGCGGCCGGGCACCGGGCACCGGCGAGCAGGGGCCCGGCGCGCCCTCGCCGGGGGCCGGTGCGGCCACCGCGAGGCCCGGGGACCCGGCCGCCCCGCGGAGCGGCCAGGGGTCCGGGCAGCAGACCGGGCCGGGCGGCACGTCCCCAGGAAGCGGGGAGGCGGAGCAGGTCCAGTGCGGGCGGTTCCGGCCGGAGATCTGCGCGATGTACCAGAAGGTGGCCGAGACCGGCAGGGCCACCAAGGAGGCGGTCGACCTCCTCCGGCGGTCGAGCCCGATCTCCGTGCCCGGCCGGATCAAAGTGCCGACGCTTCTCGTGCAGGGCCAGCGCGACTCGCTGTTCCCCCTCTCCCACGCCGACGCCAACGCCCGGGCCATCGCCGCGACCGCCGCTCCCGTGGAGGTGGCCTGGTTCAACGGCGGCCACGACGGCGGCGACGGCGAGGCGGACTGGCTGTCCGACAAGACGGCAGGCTGGTTCGACCGCTATCTCAAGCGGTCCGGCTCCCCCGCCGACGCCGCCTCGGCCGCGTTCACCGTGACCCGGGACGGCGGACGCGACCCGGGCACCCGCCGCCCCGTGCTCCTGCACGCGACCGCGGGCCGATATCCCGGCCTGGCGGGCGGGGAACGAACCACGATCGCCCTTCACGGTTCCGCCCAGCCGGTCGCCAACCCCGCGGGCGGGTCACCGGCGTCGATCTCGGCGGTGCCCGGCCTCGGCGGCCTGCTCGGCGGCGCCGGCGGAGGCGGCGGAGGCGGCGTGTCGGTCGCGCTGGACATGCCGGGCCAGGCGGCCGTCTTCGAGTCCGCCCCGCTGGCCCGGCCCACCCAGGTCACCGGCAGCCCGGCCGTCCGGATCAGGGTCTACGGCACGGGCGAGGCCACGCTGTTCGCCAAGCTCTACGACGTCTCCGGGGGGTCGCTCCCGGTGCTGCCGTCCGGCCTCGTCGCGCCGCTGCGGGTGACCGCGAGCGAGGCGGGCACACCGGTCACGGTGACACTCCCGGCCGTCGACAGGCGCTTCGACGCCGGGCACCGGATGCGGGTGGTGGTGTCGACCACCGACCTCGGCTACGCGACGCCCGCCGCCCCCGCCGTCTACCGGATCGGGCTGGAGTCCCCGGCGCTGGAGGTCCCGGGGTTCGCGGCGCTGCGGACGCCCGCCACCGGCCCCGCCTGGTGGACGTGGGCCATGCCGCTCGCGGCGATCCTGATCGCGGCCGTCCTCCTGCTGACCGGCCGGGCCGCGAGGCGCGACCCGGCCCCTACCGGCGACCGGGCGGCAGACGCCGGGCCGGCCGAGGTGCCCCTGGTGATCAGCGGGCTGGTCAAGCGTTACCGCAACGGCGAGAAGGCCGTCGACGGCCTGTCGTTCCGGGTCGAGAAGGGGCAGGTGCTCGGCCTGCTCGGGCCGAACGGCGCGGGCAAGACGACCACCATGCGCATGCTGATGGGTCTCATCCATCCCGACGAGGGCGAGATTCGGATCTTCGGCACCCGCGTGGCGCCGGGGGCGCCCGTGCTGTCCCGGCTGGGGTCGTTCGTCGAGGGGCCGGGGTTCCTGCCGCACCTGTCCGGGCGGGCCAACCTGGAGCTGTACTGGCGGGCCACCGGCCGTCCGCCTCAGGACGCCCACCTGGAGGAGGCGCTGGAGATCGCCGGGCTCGGCGCGGCCCTGGACCGCGCGGTGCGCACCTACTCCCAGGGCATGCGGCAGCGCCTGGCCATCGCGCAGGCCATGCTCGGCCTCCCCGACCTGCTCGTGCTCGACGAGCCGACGAACGGCCTCGATCCGCCGCAGATCGCCGAGATGCGCCGGGTGCTCAAGGCGTACGCCGAACGGGGACGCACGGTCATCGTCTCCAGCCACCTGCTCGCGGAGGTCGAGCAGACCTGCACCCACGTGGTCGTCATGCATCGCGGACGGCTGGTGTCGGCCGGGCCGGTCGGCGACCTGCTCGGCACCGCCACCACCGCCAACGGCGCCGGCCCGCGCCTGGAGGACGTGTTCCTCGACCTGATCGGAGAGCGCCGTTGAGCCCGATGGATCGACCGGCCCCGGACGTGGCCGGAGAAGCCCCCGCCGCCGGGCGGGCCGTCCGGCACGACGGGCCGGACGCACACGGGAGCGACGCGGACGGCCGCACGCCCGGACAGGCGGCGGCCGCGCACGCGCCCGGATACGCGCCGGGACGCACGCTGCCGCTGCGGGTGGAGTTCGTCCGGCAGTTGCGCCGCCGCCGGACGATGGCGATGTTCGGCGTGCTGCTCGCCCTGCCCTGGGTGCTCGTGGTGGCGTTCCAGTTCGGCCCGGCCGGGCGGGGCCAGGGCAGCCTGCGGCTGTCGGACCTCGCCACGGCGGGCGGGCTCAACTTCGCGGCGTTCGCCCTGTCGGTGTCGGCCAGCTTCCTGCTGGTCGTCGCCGTGGCGCTCTTCTGCGGCGACACGGTGGCGAGCGAGGCGAGCTGGTCGTCGCTGCGCTACCTGCTGGCCGCCCCGGTCCCCCGCGACCGGCTGCTGCGCCAGAAGCTTGTGGTGGCGCTGGCGTACTCGGCCGCCGCGGTGACCGTGCTCCCGCTGATGGCCCTGCTCGCCGGCACGCTCGCCTTCGGGTGGAACGACATCACCGTGCCGGGGACGGGCGAGGTGATCCCCGCCGCCGACGTGCTGCCGAAGTTCGCCGTCGTGATCGGGTACGCCATGGTCAGTCAGCTGGTCGTCGCCTCGGTGGCCTTCCTGCTGTCGGTGACCACCGACTCCCCGCTCGGCGCGGTCGGCGGCGCGGTCGGCCTGGTGATCGTCAGCAGCATCCTCCAGGCGGTCGAGGCGTTGGGCTCGCTGCGCGAGTTCCTGCCCACGTTCTGGAACGCCGCGTGGCTCGACGCCCTCGCGCCGGAGCCCGAGTACGGCGGCATGGTGAAGGGCGTGGCGATCTCGGTGACCTATTCGGCGATCATCGTCGCCTTCGCCTTCCGCCGCTTCCGGCGCCGGGACGTCGTCTCCTGACCAGGCCGGGTTCCTTGACCGGGCCGGGTTCCCTGACCGGGCCGGTCTTTTGAACGAGGCGGTCCGCTGACCGGGGCGGCCTGACCGGGCCGATCCCTGACCGGGCGCGGCGGGACCGGGGCGCGAGGGCCGCGCCGAATGCGCTTCCCCCGCACCGGGTGTCAGCCGCCGCCGACCGGGATGACGGCCGTCAGCGTGGTGCCCTGGCCGGCCGGGCTGGTGACCTCGATCGTGCCGCCGAGTGCCTGGACGCGGTCGAGGAGGCCGATGAGACCGGAACCCCCGCGCGGGTCCGCGCCGCCCTTCCCGTCGTCGCGGATCGCGACCCGGGCGGCTTCGCCCACCGCGTCGACCTCGACGCACACCAGCGAGGCGTGCGCGTGCTTGGCGACGTTCGTCAGCGACTCGGAGACGATGTAGTAGACCGCCACCTCGACCCGCTCGGGAAGGCGCCCGTCGAGCCGCACCCGCAGATCGACGGGAACCGACGATCGGCGGGCGAGCATCTTCAGGGCCGGCGCGAGGCCGCCCTTGGACAGGATCGCCGGGTGGATGCCGCGGGACAGCTCCCGCAGGTCCTCCAGGACCTGCGTCAGGCCCTCGGCCGTGCGGGAGAGCTGTTCCCTGAGCTTCGGCAGTTCGGGAGGCACGGCGGACTCCGCCATCCGCAGTTGCAGTCCCAGGGAGACGAGGCGCTGCTGGGCACCGTCGTGCAGGTCGCGTTCGATGCGGTGCCGGGTCTCGTCCGAGGCCGCGACCACGCGGGCGCGTGAGGCGGCGAGCTCGTCGCGGGCCTGGGCGTTGGAGACCGCGGTGGCGACGAGTTCGGTGAAGTCCCGGATGCGTTCCTCGATGCCCTCGGGCTGCGGATCAAGGCCGCGGAAGAAGGCGATCATCACGCCCCACAGGCGAGCCTCGACGACGATCGGGCTGGCGATCGCGGAGACGACCTTGTCGTCCCTGACCCAGGTGTCCAGCTCTCCCGCCGCGCCCTCGGCCGTCCCTTCGGCCGCGGCCATCCTGGCCGGCTGTCCCGTACGCAGGATCAGGGCGGACAGGCTGTCCCCCCGGAGCGGCCGGTGTGAGCCGATCGGCGGCCCCGGGCCGCCGTCCGAGGCGCTCCAGAAGCTCATCAGGGCGACCGTCCGGTCGGGCTCGTATCGCTCGACCGCCGTGTGGTCCGCGTTCACGATCAGACCCATCTCGCGGGCGACCGCGCCGAAGATCTCCGCCGGGCGGACGCCACGCGCGACCAGCGTCGCGACCCGGCGCAGGGCGGCCTGCTCGTCGGCGACCCTCTCGAGCTCGTCCCGGCTCGCGGCCAGTGCGTTCCCGATGGCCTCACGATCACACGCCGCCGCCAGCACCGCCTCCAGTGAGGGCACCACGCGCTCCCGGAGGCGGCGCAGCACCGGCGCCGGCAGATCCGCGGGCGCGACGAGCGTGCCGAGCCGTACGTCGTCGTCGCTCAGCGGCAGTGCGATCTTGTCCGGGTCCCCCGCGCCGGCCGCTCCGAGCTCCACGGCCAGGAACGGCAGGCCGAGGCCCTGCGCCAGACGACGGGCCACGACCGGCAGCGCGGCGCGCAGGTGCTCGGCGCGCAGGAGGAGGCGGGCCGTGGCGGCCTCCAGATCGGCCTCGCCGCGGCGTTCCTCCGCCTCCATCAGCAGCGTCCGCATCAGCGCGGCGGCGGCGCTGACCAGTAGCCCGACGACCAGGAAGATCAGCAGCGGCATCCACGACCAGCCGCTGAAGACGGTGACCGCGTGGCGGGGAACGACCAGGAAGTAGTCGTAGACGAAGCCGCTCGCCACGGCGGTGAGCATGCCGAGCGGCAGGCCCCACAGGTAGGAGACCACGAGAACGCCGACCAGATAGACTACGTTCAGGGCGTTCGAGGGGGCCACCCGCTCCAGCAGGAAGGTCAGAAAAGTCTCCGCCGTCACGCATGCGACGCCGACGATGACGCCCACCAAGAGGGGCGGGCGCGTCACGCGGAGCAGCGACAACAGCATTCGCGCGCGCATAAGCCCACGTTACGCGGCTGTTCGCACCACGTCGACGCAGATCGGACGACCACGGCTGGCACGGCCGCCCCGATCGCCGGCGCGATCGAGGCACGACCCTCGATCCGGCGTGACCTGCGCACGCGGAAGGCGGCGGAGCGGTGGACGAGACCCCGAGCCGGGTGATCCTGGCGGACGACGACGTCCTGCTGCGGGAGGGGCTCGCGAGCCTGCTGGAGCGCGCGGGATTCGAAGTGGCGGGGCAGGCGGGGGACGCGTCCGAGTTGCTCGCCCTGGTCCGGGAGCACCACCCCGACCTCGCCGTCATCGACATCCGGATGCCCCCGGGACACACCACGGAGGGCGTCGAGGCGGCCAAGGTCATCCGCGCGGAACTTCCCGACGTGGGCATCCTGCTGCTGTCCGCGCACATCGAGGTCGACCAGGCGATGGAGCTGCTCGCGGCGGGCCAGCGGGTCGGCTACCTGCTCAAGAGCCGGGTGACCGCGGTGTCCGACTTCGTCGAGACGCTCGAACGCATCGTCCACGGCGGCTCGGTCGTCGATCCCAGCCTCGTCGCCGAGCTGATCAACGCCCGCCGCCGGCACGATCCGCTGGAGGAGCTCACCCAGCGTGAGCGCGAGGTGCTCGCCCTGATGGCGGAGGGCCGCTCGAACGCGGGGATCGCGCACAAACTGTGGATCACCGAGGGCACCGTCGAGAAGCACGTCCGCAGCATCATGTCGAGGATGCGGCTGCCGGAGACCGAGGACGACCACCGCCGCGTGCTCGCCGTGCTCGCCTTCCTCGACGCCCGCTGACGCCGTACGGCGGCGCCCGGACCCAGCACGGGAACATCGGCGGCGCCTCGGCCGGGACCGAAGCGGCCGCTTCAGGCGTCCGCTCTCCGCAGGATCTCGTCGATGGCCCGGCCCGACAGTCTCGGCTTGGACAGGAAGGCGAGCGCCGGGCTGGACGCGATCATCTCGGCGAAGTCCTGCTCGTCGTACGTCGAGATCAGGATGACCCGGGGCGGGCGCTCCCCCGTCTCCGCGCAGAGCCGCGGCACCAGGTCGAAGCCGCTCTCCTCGCCCAGGTCGATGTCGACCAGCACGACATCCGGCTGGAGCTCCTGACAGTTCCGGAGAGCCTCGGCCGTGGTGGACGCCGCGCCCACGACGGAGATGCCGTCCGCCTCCAGCAACGGGCGGGCGGCGTCCTTGAAGTGATCGCTGTCGTCGACGATGAGACACCGCAGAGGCACAACACCAGGCTTACACCGGCTCGCGTCCGCGTCATTGCAGGTAGCTGGCATCTTGGCATGCCGGTGGACACCCGTGCGAGATGGGGGCTGCCCGCGCAGACGCCGCGCTCTCCACGAGCGATCGTAGGGGGGTGAGCGAGCGACCGCGAAGCCGGCGAGGTCACGGGACAGGAAGAGGGCGGCGATGCTGACCGACCGTCACGACGCGTGGGCCGACGGGATCGACGGCCGTGGCCCGATGCGGCCTTCCGGCGTCGGCACCGCACTCCTGCGCTCCCCGAGCCGGGCTGCCCGGCCCGGGCCGGCGCCCCGCGAACCGTCCTCCTCATCTGAAGGATCGAGGTGACACGCATGTGCCCCACCTGCCCGCACACTCCGCCGTGTCCGCCCGCGTACGCGCACGACCACGAGGCGGCCCGACTGGTGGCGTTCCATCCCGAGCAGGGGTGGGGCCTGCTCTGCAACGGCGTCGTGGTGTTCGAGGACACCGGCGAACTGCTGCCCGACGGCCGGAGCCTTCCCACGCACCGGGCCCGCTGCGCGCGGGCCGCGTGATGAGGGATATGGACATGATGTGCTCGCTCGTCCCGTTGAGCCGGCGGCCGGAAGACGACGTGCCGGCCGTCCATCGCTCCTGCTGGACCCTGCCCCTCGACGCGTCGTCCACGTGCCTGGCACGCCGGTTCGTCCGCGCCGCACTGCGCGACTGGTGCGGCGACGGAGACCGGGAGGCGGCGGAGGTGGCCGAACTCCTCGTCAGCGAGCTCGTCGCCAACGCCATGCGGCACGGGCGGGGATCACCCCTCCTCACCCTCCTGCTGCTGCGGGACGACACCCTCCGGTGCGAGGTCGAGGACGAGGCCCGCGTCCCGGTCCGGGCACGCGGCACGGCACCGCGCGACGACGCCGCCCAGCGCGAGGAGGAGGGCGGGCGGGGACTGCTGATCGTCGACACGCTGTCCCGCGCCTGGGGCGTGCTCCCCACCCGCAGGGGCAAGGCCGTCTGGTTCGAGCTCCCCATGAACGCCTAGTCCCAGTGGGGCGGGCGCTCCTCCAGCAGGTGGGAGACGTCGGAGTCGGAGCGCCACTCGCCCCACCCGAGGTCGGTGTCGTCGCTCGTCTGGTCTGGCAGCACCGGCAGCCCCTCGTCGAAGAGGTCCACCGGACGCATGTCATCCGGATGCCGCATACTCACGATCCCAATGGTATCGGCTCCTGCAGGGGCCCGTGGAGACGCCTGTCGCCCCCTGGGACTCCTTCCGGTGAGGGGAGAAACAACAGCCTCGCCGGCGTACCGGCCTCACGCCCGTACGACCGGACAGCCGGCGGCGGCGCGGGT
Organism: Microbispora triticiradicis; assembly: GCF_005864065.1. Taxonomy (NCBI): domain Bacteria; kingdom Bacillati; phylum Actinomycetota; class Actinomycetes; order Streptosporangiales; family Streptosporangiaceae; genus Microbispora; species Microbispora triticiradicis. The sequence goes on from NZ_VANP01000019.1 coordinate 29,730, forward strand.
ACGATGCGGGAGCAGGGAGCACGCCGGACAAATCCCCCCGTGAGGCGGCATGGCAGCGCCAGCAGGATGGCGGCAAGAGGGCAACCTGCCCGTGGAGCTCACCGGCTTCGTCGGGCGGACACGGTTACTCGCGTCGCTCAGGCAGAGGTTGCAGGAGTCCCGGCTCATCACGGTCACCGGCATCGGCGGCGTCGGCAAGTCCCGCATGGCGCTGCGCCTGGCGCACCAGGTGCGGCGGCGGTTCAGGGACGGCGTCTGGTACGTCGACCTGGCCCGCCTGCAGGACCCGGCGATGGTGTACCACACGATCACGGCCGCGCTCGGCATCGCGGACCAGTCCCCGCGCGAGGGGTCGGACACGCTCGCCGAATGGCTGGCCGAGCGGGAGATCCTGCTCATCCTGGACACCTGCGAGCATCTGGTCGACGCGTGCGCCCGGCTCACGGAGGACCTCCTCGGCACCTCGCCGCACCTGCGGATCCTCGCGACCAGCCGGCGCTCGCTGAACGCGGCGGGAGAGCACACGGTGGCCGTGCCGCCGCTCACGGTGCCCGGCGAGGACCTGTCGGACGATCCCTTCACCAACGAGGCGGTCGAACTGTTCGGCACGCGGGCCTCCGCCGTGGTGCCCGACTTCACGGTGGACGAGGACAACATCGCGGCCGTCGCCGAGCTGTGCCGCCGCCTCGACGGCATCCCGCTGGCGATCGAACTGGCGGCCGTACGCCTGCGCACGCTGTCGGTCGAGCAGATCCTCGCCCTGCTCGCCGACCGGTTCAGCCTGCTGGCGGGGGCCAGTCGCACGGCTCTGCCGCGGCACCAGACGCTGCGCGCGGCGATCGGGTGGAGCCACGAGCTGTGCGAGCCCGCCGAGCGGCTGCTGTGGGCCCGGCTGTCGGTGTTCGCCGGCGACTTCGACCTCGACGCGGCCCGGCAGGTCTGCGCGGGCGACGCCCTGCCCGCCGACCGGATCCTCGACGTGATCACCGGTCTGGTCGACAAGTCGGTCCTGCTGAGCTTCGCCACCCCGGCCGGGCAGCGGTACCGGCTGATCGACACGCTGCGGCAGTACGGCGGCGAGTGGCTGGACAAGCTCCGCGAGACGCAGGACCTGCGGCGGCGCCACCGCGATCACTACCTCCGGCTCGCCGAGCTCAGCGAGCACTCCTGGTCGGGGCCCCGCCAGGTGCACTGGTTCAACCGGATGCGCCAGGAGCACGACAACATCCGGGTCGCCCTCGACTACTGCCTGTCGGCGCCGGGAGAGGAACGCGTCGGCCTGGAACTGCTGTCGGCCCTGTGGTTCCTCTGGGTGGCCTGCGGCTTCGCCCGCGAGGGGGTGGTCTACCTGGAGCGCGCCCTCAAGGCGAGCCCGGCGCCGAGCAGGGAACGCTGCAAGGCGCTGTGGGTGCTGGCCTACATCCGCAGCGCCCAGGGAGACATGGCAGGCGCGCTGGCCGCGGCCGAGCAGTGCAGCACCGACGCGGTGCGGGTGGGCGACTCGGGCGCCGTGCTGCTCGCGACGAAGATGCAGGGCACCGCCGCCATGCTGCAGGGCGACGCGAAGAAGGCGACGGCGCTGCTCGGCGTCGCGATCGAGTTCCACCGGGGCGGCCGGGAGCTGAACCCGGGCCTGCTCCCGGCGATCGTCGAGCTGTCCATGGTGCTGCTCGCGCAGGGCGAGTTCGAGGAGGCGGAGACGCTGCTGGCCGACTGCCTGCAGGTCTGCCGGGAACGCGGCGAGCTGTGGCTGCGCTCCTACGCCTGGTACGTCACCTCCCTCGTCCACCGGGAGACCGGGCGGCGGGACGAGGCCCTGGTGGCGTGCAAGGAGGCGCTGCGCATCAAGCGGCGCTTCCACGACGTGCTCGGCATCGTCCTGTGCGTGGACAACCTCGCCAGGCTGGGCCTGGAGGCCGGTGAGCCGGAACGGACGGCGACCCTCCTCGGGGCGGCCCAGGCCAACTGGCGGACGTTCGGGCTGCCCCAGTTCGGGTCGCCGTTCTTCACGACCGAGCACGAGCAGTGCGTCAAGGAGTGCAAGAAGCTGGTCGGCGACGCCGCCTACGACGAGGCGTACGCCGCCGGGGCCCGGTTCAGCCTGGGCGATCTCGTCGAGTACGCGCTGGACGACCTCGACGGTCTCGACGACCTCCCCGAGGACTGACCGGACCGGCCGGGCTTCTCGGGGCTGTTCCGGGCCGGTCGGGTCACTGCCAGGCGCTGGCGTAGCGGGAGCTGGTCAGCGAGTAGTCCACGCTGCCGCTGACCCAGAACTTCAGGCCCCGCACGTACGCGTCGACCGCGGGCGAGCCGAGCGCCTCGGTGGCGGGGGTGAGCTCCACCATGGCGGCGACCGCCTCGTCGCGCATGACGCCGATGCGGTTCATCGCCTCCTGGACGCCGCAGCCGGTGTGCCCGGCGAGCACGCTGACGAGGTTGTTGCGGATGTTCGCCTGCCCCCGCTCCTTGGCGTAGGAGATCAGGTCGTTGTCCCAGACGACCACGTCGTTGGCGTGCCCGGTCATCTCGTGGACGGCCGGGTTGAGCCACTCGTCCACCGTGAGGCGTACCCCGGCGGCCACGTCGATCAGCGCGAAGACGGTGAGCATCGCGCCGGTCCTGCGGCGCATGAAGACGTAGTCGTCGATGGTGGGGAGCACGTCGTCCTCCCGGTTGGCGGCCTCCCACACCTGGGCGAACAGGTAGTCCTTGGTCGTCGTGCGCCAGCGGTCGAGCTGGTCGGGGGTGGCGTGGGCGGCGATGCGGGTCTTGATGCCGAGCAGCGCCCGGGCGAAGACGTCTTCGACCGCATCACCTCCCCCGGCGTCCTCCACGACGGTGTAGAGCTGGGGCAGCGCCCGGGCGATCTCGGCCGCCCTCCGGTCCGACTCGCAGTAGGCGTCGTCGAACGCGAACAGCCATACACACCAGTCGGTGACGAGCTGGCACAGCTCCCGTGAGGCGTACGGGTAGGTGCGGGCGCCGAGCCATCCGTACCGGGCGATCCGGAAACGCTCGAACTGGTCGCCGGCGATCATGCCGGAGGCGGCCAGCCAGGCCAGCGTGTCCCGGTCCACCTCGTCCACGTGGGGGTTGACCGCACGGGGGAAAGGGCAGGCGAGCGGGGGGATGCGGAGGGGGTGTCCACTGAGGGAATCCGCTTTCGCAGTAGCCATCCGACAAGAATGATCCCGCTGGGGAGACAGGGGCCACCCTTGCCCTGATTACGGACACATCGGTCAGCGATTCAGCGCAGCCGGTTCGGACCGGCCCGGGTGCCCGGCGCCCGGCCGGTCCGGCTCCGGGTCCGGGTGCCCGTTGGACACCGTCCACCGATAAGGTCGCCGCAACCACCGCGGAATCGACCGGGCACCCCGTAGGTTCAGTAGGTAAAGGCTTCCTGAGAAAGGCTGGGACACGTGTCCGACCCCACGGATCTCTATCGGCTCGACGGGGACCTTCCCGAGCTGACCGATCCGGTGCTGCTCTACCACTTCGAGGGGTTCGTCGACGCCGGCGCAGCGGGGCGGCTCGCCCTGGGGCACCTCCTCGCCGAGCTGGAGCACCGGGTAATCGCGACGTTCGACGTCGACCGGCTGCTCGACTACCGGTCCCGCCGGCCGGTGATGACGTTCGACACCGACCGCTGGACCGACTACGAGACCCCGGAGCTGGCCGTCTACCTGACCCGTGACGTCACCGGCACCCCGTTCCTCATCATGAGCGGGCCGGAGCCGGACCGGGAGTGGGAGCTGGTCACCGAGGCCGTCGGCATGCTGGTGACCCGGCTCGGCATCCGCACGCTGGTGACCGTGCACGGCATCCCGATGGGCGTCCCGCACACCCGGCCGCTCGGCCTGACGGCCCACGCCAGCCGCCCCGACCTCGTCCACGGGCAGAACAGCCCGTTCGGGAAGGTCCGGGTGCCGGGCAGCCTCGCCGGGCTGATCGAGCTGCGTCTCGGGGCCAAGGGACACGACGCGCTCGGTTACGCGATCCATGTGCCGCACTACCTCGCCCAGGCGGAGTATCCGCAGGCCGCCGTCGCGGCCCTGGAGGCGATCACCCGCGGCACCGGGCTGGTGTTCCCCACCGAGGCCCTGCGGGACGCCGCCGAGAAGACCACCGCCGAGATCGAGGAGCAGATCGCGGCCTCCGACGAGCTCGCCGGCGCCATCCACGGCCTGGAGCAGCAGTACGACGCGTTCCAGTCGGGCGCCACGCGGGAGAGCCTCCTGGCGGAGGACACGCCGATGCCCACGGGTGAGGAGCTCGCCGCCCAGTTCGAGGCGTTCCTCGCCGAACGCGACGACCACGACGGCTAGAACGCACCACTGATGCCTTCCCCGCTCACGCCGTCTTCCGGCGACACCTCCGACATCCGGGTCGGGCTCGCGGGCTTCGGCCCGGCCGGGTCCTTCTTCCACGCGCCGCTGATCGCCGCCACCCCCGGGTTGCGCCTGTCCGCCGTCGTCACCCGCGACCCCGGCAGAGCCGGGCGGGTACGCGCGGACCACCCCGGTGCCGAGGTCGTCGCGGCGGCGGAGGACCTCTGGGACGCCTGCGACCTCGTGGTGATCGCGACGCCGAACCGCACCCATGTGCCGCTGGCGGCCGAGGCGCTCAAGGCCGGTCTTCCCGTGGTCGTCGACAAGCCGCTCGCCGGTGCCGCGGACGAGGCCCGCGACCTCGTACGGCTGGCCCGGGACCGCGGCCTCATGCTGACCGTCTTCCAGAACAGACGCTGGGACGGCGACTTCCTCACGCTGCGCCGCCTGCTGCCCGAACTGGGCGAGGTCCGCCGCTTCGAGTCGCGGTTCGAGCGGTGGCGGCCGGTGCCCAAGGGCGGCTGGCGCGAGGCGGGCGGTCCCGAGGACGTGGGCGGCACGCTCTTCGACCTCGGCAGCCATCTGGTCGACCAGGCCCTGACGTTGTTCGGCCCGGTCACCCACGTGTACGCGGAGGCCGACGTCAGGCGGGCCGGCATCCGCAACGACGACGACGCGTTCGTCGCGCTGACCCATCGGAGCGGGACCCGGTCGCACCTGTGGATGAGCGCGGTGGCCGGGCTGCCGGGCCCGAGGCTGCGGGTGCTCGGCTCCCGCGCCGCCTACGTCAAGTGGGGCCTCGACCCGCAGGAGGAACGCCTGCGCGCGGGCGAGCGCCCGGGGCCCGCCGACTTCGGCCACGGCGAGGACCCGCGTGACGGCTGGGACGTTGAGCCACTTGACCCCCGGGACACCGAGCGGCGCGACGGCTGGGGCACGGAGCAGCGCGACAGCTGGGGCACGGAGCCGCCAGAGCGCTGGGGCACCCTCGGGGCCGAGGGCGACGTCCGCCCGGTCAGGACGGAGCCGGGCGCCTACCAGCGGTTCTACGAGGGCGTGGTGGCCTGCCTGCGCGACGGCGCGCCGCCGCCGGTGCCGGCGGAGGAGGCCGTCGCGGCGATCGCCGTCCTGGAGGCGGCCCGGCTCTCCGCGTCCCTCGGCCAGGTGGTGCCCCTCCCCGCGCACGGGGAGTGAGCAAGCCCGCCCACGACTCCGGTCCCGGCCGGGTCAGCCGCGGAGGCGGCCGTACAACGCCTCGGTGTCGGCGCCGGTCCAGCCGTGGGCGTGCAGCCAGCCGAGGGGGCCGCCGAACCGGTCGTCCAGGGTGGCCAGGAACTGGGCCATGTACTCGGGCCGCGGCAGGTGGCTGTCGACCGGCTTGCCGTCGAGGTCGGCGCGGTAGGTGGGGCTGGCCCGCAGTCGGGCGAGGATGCCCGCCAGCCGCTCCCCGGTCGCGACGTAGTCGCCGATGATCGCCTCCCGGGTGGCCCCGGCGACGGCGAGGGCCAGCGCGCAGACCACCCCGGTGCGGTCCTTGCCCGCCGCGCAGTGCACCACGGCCGCGCCGTCGTCGCGGGCGAGCACCCGCAGCGCGGCCACCACCGAGTCGGGCCGGTCGCGCAGGTAGCCGTAGTAGTAGCCGGTCACCCGCAGTTCGGCGAGGTCCTCCTCGCTCCGCTCGTCCTGCCACGGCAGCGCCCTGTCGTCGATGGTGTCGGCCTCGACGTCGGTGAAGCGCCCGCCCTCCGCGAACAGGCTGTGATGGTGTACGGCTACCTCCGGCAGGCGGGTCAGGGGGCCGGGCCCCTCCAGGCGCACCTCGGTCCCCGACCGCAGGTCGACGACGTGCCGCAGCTTGAGGTCGCCGACGAGCAGCCCGATATCACGGGTGGTGAGGCCCTGCAGGTTGTCGGCCCGCAGGATCCGGCCGGACGCCGTGGTCCCCCCGTCCTCGGTGGGGAGCCCGCCGAGGTCGCGCACGTTCGCCGCGCCTTCGAGAACGATCCAACGCTTGTGTGCATTCATCATTCCGAGCCTATCCGCCCCTCTGCGACGGAAGAATGTGGGCAGAGTGAAGGTCCGAAACCCCTTCGGCATCCGGGACGGCACCGGCGATCACACGCACCCGTCAAGTTCTCACCCAGTGTTCGGCAAACAGCCGTAATGTAGGGCGTCGCGCATGCTCTACGATCAACGGTTCCGGCGGCCCGATCGCGCCGCCGCCGTCGACCCGCCCAGGCAGCCCGACCCACTTGGAGGACCCGGATGGCACGGCCGGCTCACCGGTTGACCATGGCCGCTCTTGCCCTCGCCGCAACCGGCGCGACCGTCGCGCTCCCCACGGCACCGGTCCACGCGGCGTCCCCGGCGACCGCGAACGCCACGGCGAACGTCACAGCCGCGGCTCGCGCGGCTGCCTCACCGGCCGCTCGACGGAAGGGAGACACGCCCGCCCGGCCGCACCTGGTGGGCGCCTGGACCACCTCGACCGACCGCGTGGTGGCGGCTCTCGGCGGGCAGACCGTGCGGATGGTCGTGCGGGTGAGCGCCGGCGGCGGCGGAACGCGCCTCCGCCTTTCCAACGTGTTCGGGACGGCGCCGGTGACCTTCGCCCACGTCCATGTGGGCGTCCAGGCGTACGGCGCGGAGATCCTCACCGGCACCAACCGTCAGGTCACCTTCGGCGGCCGGAAGTCGGTGCGGGTGCCGGCCGGGCGGGCGGTCTGGAGCGATCCGATCCCGGGCCGGATCGTCACCGGCTCCGCCCTGGTCGTCAGCCTCTATCTGCCGGGCACGGTCAGCGGCATCACCGGGCACGAGCGCGCCTACGCCACGACGTTCCTGTCCGACCCCGGCGACCACGCGGCGGAGGAGACCGCCGACGGCTTCACCTACACCAGCACGCAGTGGTACTTCCTGGACCGCATCGCGGTCGAGACCACGTCGAAGGCGGGCTCGGTCGTCGCCTTCGGCGACTCGATCACCGACGGCGCGGGCCAGAACACCGACGCCAACCGCCGCTGGACCGACTACCTGCGGCAGCGCATGGCCCGGCTCTCGCCGTCGCGCAGGATGGCGGTGCTCAACGCGGGCATCGCCGGGAACCGGCTGCTGCACTCCGGGGTCGGCCCGAGCGGTCTCAGCCGGTTCTACCGCGACGCGCTCACCCAGCCCGGCGTACGGACCGTCGTGGTGTTCATGGGCATCAACGACATCTCCCGGGGCGAGTACACCTCGATCAAACCCCTCGCGTACGGGTACAAGCGGCTGATCCGCCTGGCGCACGCCCGCAAGATCAAGGTGCTGGGCGCCACCCTCACCCCGTTCTACGGATTCGGCACCTGGACGCCGGAACGCGAGGACCTCAGGCTGCGGCTCAACCAGTGGATCCGCACGAGCAAGGCGTTCGACGGCGTCCTCGACTTCGACAAGGCCGTGCGCGACCCCGAGTTCCCCGAGCAACTCGCCGTGCCGTACGACTCGGGCGACCATCTGCACCTGAGCGACGCCGGCCGGCGCAAGCTCGCCTACACGGTGAGCCTCGGCGCCCTTTGACCCGGAGCGGCCCCAGGGTCGCTACGGTTTGACCATGATTGCCCCCCTTGAGGCAGATGACCCGCGCACGCTCGGCGGTTACCGCCTCGGCGGCCGGCTCGGCGAGGGCGGCCAGGGCGTCGTCTACCTGGGCCACGGGCCGGACGGCGACCCGGTCGCGGTCAAGGTGCTCAAGACCGGGCTCGACCCCGTCGTGCGCGAACGGCTGGCCCGCGAACTCGACGCCATGCGCGGTGTCGCCCCCTTCTGCACGGCGAGAGTGATCGCGGCGGTCGTCGAGGGGAGCCGTCCGTACGTCGTGAGCGAGTTCGTCGACGGCCCCTCGCTCCAGCAGCGGGTGGCCGCCTCGGGCCCGCTGCGCGGCGGCGACCTCGACCGGCTCGCGGTGGGCACGGCGACCGCCCTCGCGGCGATCCACGCCGCGGGGATCGTGCACCGCGACTTCAAGCCCGGCAACGTGCTGCTGGGGCCGGACGGCCCGCGGGTGGTCGACTTCGGCATCGCCCGCCAGGGCGAGAGCCAGACGATCACGGCGGGGCCGGTGGGCACCCCGGCCTACCTGGCGCCCGAGCAGATCGCCGGGCAGCCGGCCACGCCCGCGTCCGACGTGTTCGCGTGGGGAGCCACGATCGTCTTCGCCGCCACCGGCCGCGCGGCCTTCGGCGCCGACAACGTCGCCGCCGTGCTGCACCGGATCCTGACGGCCTTCCCCGACCTGACGGCGTTGCCGCCGTCGCTGCGGGCCCTGGTCGAGCGGTGCCTGGCGAAGGATCCGGCGGCCCGGCCGACCGCCCGCGATCTGCTGCTCACTCTGGTCGGGAGCGCGCCCGACCCGCTGCGCGCGGGTGCCGCCGCCGGAGCCGCCCCGGCCGCCGCCGGCGGCGACTCGTACGGAACGCTCCCGCGCCCGCCGTACGGCGCGCCGGAACCCGGGGCGGCGGGGTCCGGGGCGGCGGTCACCTCGCCCGGCGGCGCGGCCCGCGGAGGCTCGCGCGCCCGCGTCCTGGCGGGGGCGGCCACGGTCGTGGCGGCGCTCGGGATCACCGCGGCGGTGCTGGTGCCGCGCCTCAACGCCGCGCCTGACGGCACCTCCCCCTCCGCGTCCGCGGACCCGCCGCCGACGAGCGGCACGACCGCCACGTCCGCCCCGGACACGTCGGCCACCGGGACGTACGGCACCGGCGCGGAGGCGGCCGCCTCGCCCGGAGGCGGCTCCACGCCGTCCTCCTCCCTTGCGACGACCACGACGGTGGCCGCGATTCCGGCCGCGTTCGCGGGCAAGTGGCAGGGTCACATCGCGCCCGACACCCCGCTGATGGGCGAGTACGACATCGAGATCGAACTGCGGCGGGGCGAGAAGACGGGCAGGTGGAAGGAGCCGGCGAACTCCTGCGAGGGCACACTGCGACTGACGGGAGGGCTTACGGGGGGCTCCGGCCCCGCGCTCACCTTCCGCCTGGAGGACGTGGACGGATGCGTTCCGGGCGACGTGGTGCTCACCCGGAAGGGTGACGCCCTCGCCTACCGCCACAGCGACGACGCCAAGCTGTTCACCTACACCGGCGACCTCACCAGGAATCACTAGTATCCGTCCACCTGATAAAAGGTCGTCTTGGCGACGGTGGTGTAGATACTTCCCGTGTAATACTCCACTTTGCCCGTCAGCGTCTGCGGCTGGGCCGTGTTGGGCGGCAGATTTATGTACGTGGAGACGGCGTGGCAGTATCGACTTCCCCCCTTCTCCACCCATTGCATCAGGGAGCATTCCCACACGCCGTAGAGGCCGTTCTGGAATTCGACCCTGAGTTTCTTGACGTATCTCGCGTTCGTCGGGCTGTAGTTGTAGATGTAGATGGCGCCGCTGGCGCCTTCGGTGTGCCCCTCGGCGCAGACGTTCGCGTACAAGTCATGGCCGATGTAGTGATACGTGCAGGCCCAGGGACTGGACGCCTGCGCCGTGCCGGGCGAGGCCACGACGGCGGTGACCGCGGCCAGGGTCGCGGCCGCCGCGACAAGGGCTCTCCTGGCGGCGCCAAATGATTTCTCAGCGAATGGCATGGTTTTCTTCCGATCGAGTCTGTCGTCGTGCGGTCACACCGTTTCCGGTGCCCGGCCGGACCCTCAGATGGGCCTCCCAGCCGAACGGGCACGATGGGCGCGCCCGCCTTCACGACCCGAACTCAACCAGCTCCTTCTTTCACGCCGCTTACCGTTTACTTGCCCCGTGCTTGATCGGCGTCAGGTGGGACGCCGCCTGTGGGCGAAATGCCTCCACAGGGCGTACACGACGACGGCCGCGCCGGCGAGGATGAAGACGACTGCGTCCTGCCACGCGTGGGAGTCCTCCGGGGCGTAGGCCCTGCCGCCGGCGTAGCGCGCCTTCACGCGGTCTCCAATCCGCGGATCGCTCCCGATGTCGTCCGTCTCCACCGTCGTCACGTGGGTGCGTCCGTCGTCGGAGACGAAGGAGCCGGTGTAGCCGCACCCTGCCTTGCCGCAGGTGCGGGAGGCGAGGGTGAGGGTGCCGACCACCCCGCCGCCGTGGGCCGCCTGGTACGCCGAGGTTATCCCTCGGGCGCTCATCGCCATGATGAACAGGCCGAACAGGACCAGAAAGAGGGTGGCGCGGCGTCTGCGGGCCGCCGAACTCGCGGCGTCGCCGCCGTCGCCCGTGTTGTCCACGGCGCGACACTACTCGCCGCCTTTCCGGTGTGAGCCGATTCGGGCCGATTCGCCCACGGCCGTGAGCGAAGCGCCGGCGAGGGGTTACGACAAGCGGGGGCTCCTACCGGCCGTGACCGGTGTGAGCGGCGGGACGCGGGGTAGTCGCGAGGGCGTCCACGCACAGGAGGAAATCCATGGCAACCGACGTCATCGGCCTGATCAAGGAAGATCACCGCGATGTGGAGTCGCTGTTCGAGCGGCTCCAGAAGATGCCGGAGAACCGTCCGGCTCTGCTCGCGGAGCTGGCGGCGAAGTTCATCGCCCACAGCGAGGGCGAGGAGGACGTGGTCTACCCCCTGCTCGCCAGGCGGCGGCCGGAGGAGAAGGAAGAGGTCCACCACGGCGCCGAGGAGCACCACGAGGCCGAGGAGATGCTCTCGCGGCTGCTGGAGAGCGACCCGGAGAGCACGGAGTTCGACACCCTGCTGCGGGAGCTGGTGGCGGCGGTGTCCCACCACGTCGAGGAGGAGGAGACCGACATCCTCCCCGTCCTGGAGCAGGCCGTCTCGCTGGAGGAGCGGGTGCGGGCGGGCAAGGCCTTCAGCAGGCGGAAGGCCGAGGTGCTGGCCAAGCCGATCAAGCCGCGCTCGCGCACCAAGGAGGAGCTGCTGCACCAGGCCAAGGAGCTGGAGCTCGAGGGAGCGTCCGGGATGACCAAGGACGAGCTCGTCGCCGCGATCAGACAGAAGAAACAGCAGGGCTGACCCGGGGCCGCGGCGCCGTACGGCGGGCATCGTACGGGCGGGCAGCCGAGGCGGGCACGCCGGACGTCGCACTGCGGCGACGCGTGCCCCGCCGGTCAGAGGCAGCCGTACAGCGCCGCGACCATGGGCCGCCACCTCGGGTCCGGCCCGGCGGGACTGACGAGGAGGCGGCTCGGGGTGTAGGCCAGGGCCACGCCCGCCGCCGGGTCGGCGAAGGCCAGCGCCCCGCCCGTGCCGCTGTGGCCGAAGGCGCGCGGGTCCGGCGCGAACGGCCGGATCTCACCGGGCAGCATGTAGCCGAGGGCGAACCTGGTCCCGGCGAGCAGCACCTCGTCGCGCCCCTCGCTGCGCGGCTCGACGGCGCGTCCGAGCACGTCGGGATGGAGCAGTTCACCGCACACGAGCCTGCCGTACAGGGTGGCCAGGGCCCGGGCGTTGGCGTGCCCGTTGGACGCGGGTATCTCGGCGGAGCGCCAGCGCGCGGTGTTGACCAGGCCGGGCGTGAGCTGCTCCGGCGGGTTGCAGAAGGCCTTCATGGTGATCGAGCCGGGATCCGCCATGGCCGACGCCAACGCCGGCGGGGCGGCGTCCTGCCCGGCCTCCTCCCGGGCTTCCTGAATTGCCGCCTCCGGGGGCGCCAGGTAGGCCGCTCTGCCCGCCTGGGCGGCGGGCAGGCCGATCGACAGGCCGGGTACGCGCAACTCGTCGCGGACCAGGTCACGCACCGGCCGCCCTCCGATCCGGCGCAGGACCTCTCCGACGAGCCAGCCGAAGGTCACCGCGTGGTACCCGTGCCGCTCGCCGGGCGGCCACCACGGGCTCTCCGCGGCGAGCGCGCCGGTCATGGCGTCCCAGTCGAACAGCGAGCCCGGCGGCAGGGTGCGGCGGACGGCGGGCAGCCCCGACCGGTGCGCCAGCAGGTCGGCGATGGTGGTCGCGGTGGCGAACCCGGGCCAGTAACGGGCCACCGGGGCGTCGAGGTCGAGCAGCCCGCGCTGGACGTACAGGTGCGCGAGCGTCGCGAGCACCCCCTTGGACGCGGAGAACACGTTGACGACCGTGTCGCGCTCCCAGGCACGGCCGCCGTCCCTGTCGGCCGTGCCGTGCCAGAGATCCACCACCAGCCGCCCGTCCGCGTACACGGCCACGGCCGCGCCGCCCGGCCGTCCCTCGCACACCTGCCGGAACGCCTCGGCGACGGGCCGGAACGCGGGATCACACCACATACGTCCTCCAGATACTCAACCTTGGTTGCGAAACCATGGTTGAGTATCAGAGCATCCTCCTGTGGTGTCAAGCGACCTGACCCTGCTGTTCGCCGCCCTCAGCGCGGCCTGTGACGCCGAGGTGCGCGCCCGGATGGCCGCGGCCGGGCACGACCGGGTGCGCACGGTGCACGGGTACGTGTTCCAGCACCTGCTCCAGGGGCCCGTACGGGTCTCCGACCTGGCCGGGCTGCTCGGCATGACCCCCCAGGGCGCGTCCAAGGTGGCGGCCGAGATGGAACGCGCCGGTTACGTCGCGCGCCGGACCGATCCCGGCGACCAGCGGGCGCGGATGATCGAACTCACGCCGTACGGCCGGGCCGCGATCGAGGCGGGCCGCACCGCCCGCGCCGAGGTGGCCGCCGGAATGCTCGGCCTCCTCGACGCCCCGGAGGAGTTCCTGGCGTCGCTCGACCGGCTCGCCCGGGAGACCGGCGCCCTGAGCGACCTGCTCTCCCGCCGGCTACGCCCCCAGTGACGATGTCCTCCCGCGCTCGCTGTGCCGGGGAAGGCCGGAACGACCACCGGTCCCGGCGTGGCCTCCGTCCGGCCAGGCGCCGGGAAGCTCCGGCTCAGCGGAGGGCGGGGACCAGGTGGACGAGGTCGGTGAGGGCGTCGACGACCAGGTCGGCGCGGGCGGACTCAGGGCGGGCGGCGTGCAGGTGGCCCCAGGGGCCCCGGCGCAGCAGGGCCGTCCGCATCCCCGCCGCCGCGGCCGGGAGGACGTCGTTGTCGAGGCGGTCGCCCACGTAGAGGATCTCCTCCGGCTCGTGCCCGCACACGGCCGCGACCTTGGCGAAGAACGCCGGGTCGGGCTTCTCCACGTTCCAGGCGGCGGAGGTGTGGACGCCGTCGACCGGCAGGTCCATCGCGACCAGGGCGTCGTAGGCCTGGGGCGGCTGGTTGCCCGCGACGACCAGGTCGTAGCCCGCCGCGCGCAGCGCCGCGAGGCCGGGCCGGACGTCGGGGTACAGGTCGTCGGCGTCGAAGTTCTCGCGCAGCCCGGCCGGGTCCTCGCGCCGCCAGGCCTCGATCTCGGCCTCGACGTCGATGCCCGGCCTGACCAGCTCGAACGCCTCCCGGTGGCTCCGGTCGAGAGCCGCCATGCCGCCGAGGACGCCCATGAAGGTCAGGCGCGGCACGCCCAGCCGGTCGGCCCACCGCGACCAGATCCGGGTCTCGTCGATGAGCGTCTCCCCCACGTCGAACACGAGCGCCCGGACCATGACCATCCCATCCCTTACGTCCTGATTGACGGCAGCCACTCTACGCGTGCCGTACGATCACCGGTCGTGAGTGAGACGCGGTACGCCCTGAACGGCATGGTGTGCACGGCCGACCACCTGGCCTCGGCGGCCGGTGTCGCGATGCTCGACCGGGGCGGCAACGCGGTGGACGCCGCCATCGCCGCCAATGCCGTGCTGGCGGTCACCGCCCCGCATCTGTGCGGTCTCGGCGGCGACCTGTTCGCGCTCGTCCACGACGGCGCCGTGTCCGCGCTCAACGCGTCCGGACGGGCGGGATCGGGCGCGGACCCCGGCCGGCTGCGGGCGGAGGGCCGGGACCGCATGCCGCACCTGTTCGACATCCGGTCGGTCCCGGTGCCGGGCTGCGCGGACGGATGGCTGGCGCTGCACGAGCGGTACGCCCGCCTGCCGCTCGCCGACCTGCTGGCCCCGGCGATCCGCCACGCGGCCGGCGGCTTCCCCGCCTCGCCGCTGCTGGGGCCGACGGCCGACTTCGTCGGCACGCTCGCCGGGGCGGGCGACTTCGCGGCCGTACGGCGCCCCGGAGACGTGATCCGGCGTCCCGGGGTCGCCAGAGCGCTCGCCGCCCTCGCCGAAGGCGGCCGGGAAGCGTTCTACCAGGGCGAGTTCGGCGAAGGGCTGCTGGCGCTGGGCGGCGGCGAGTACACCGGGGACGACCTGGCCCGGCCGAACGCCGACTGGGTGGAGCCGCTGGAGATCGAGGTGTTCGGGCACCGCGTCTGGACGACGCCGCCGAACTCGCAGGGCTACCTGCTGCTGCTCGCTCTGGAGATCCTCGCCGGGCTCGGCCCGCCCGCCGATCCGGCCGAGCCGCGCTGGGCGCACCTGCTGGTGGAGTCGGCCAGGGCGGCCGGGCACGACCGCCTCGGCGTGCTGCACGAGACGGCCGTCGCGCCCCTGGACACGGCGGCCGCCCGGCGGGCCCTGGTCGATCCGGCGCGCCGCTCGCCGCTGCCGGCCGCCCCCTCCGCGTCCGGCGACACGACGTATCTGTGCGCGGTGGACGGCGACGGCATGGGCGTCTCGCTGATCCAGTCGAACGCGTCGGGCTTCGGCAGCCTGCTCTTCGAGCCGGGCACCGGCATCAACCTGCACAACCGCGGCATCGGCTTCTCGCTCACGCCCGGTCATCCCGCGGAGTACGGCCCGGGCCGCCGGCCGCCCCACACCCTGTGCCCGGCGCTGGTCACCCGCCCGGACGGGACCCTGCGCGCGGTCCTCGGCACGATGGGCGGGGACGCCCAGCCGCAGATCCTGCTGCAGATCGTCACCCGCCTCCTCCTGCACGGGCAGACGCCGGGAGAGGCCGTCGGCGCCCCCCGGTGGCGGCTGAGCGGCGGCGACACCGGCTTCGACACCTGGCGGTCCGATCAGGGGGTCGAGGTCGAGGAGGGGGCGCCGTGGGCGGACGGCCTGCGCGAGCGCGGCCATCCGGTCGGGACGGCCGCGTACGGCACGGACTTCGGGCACGCCCACCTGATCGACCTGCTCCCGTCGGGCTCGCTCGCCGGGGCGGCCGACCCCCGCGCCCTCATCGGCGCCGCGCTCGGCCGCTGAGAGCCCGCCGCGGAGAACCCGCCGCCGGGCCCGTCTCCCCGCCGCCGTGTCCCCGCAGCCGGGCCGCGAGATCCGCCGCCGGGGCCGCCGACGCTGGGGCCGAATCCGGGGTCACCCGGCCCGGGCGGCGGACTCGGCCTGCTCGACGGCCTTGCGGATGCGCTTCTCCGAGACCGGTGTCGGGGTGCCGATCTGCTGGGCGAAGAAGCTCACCCGCAGTTCCTCGATCATCCACCGGATGTCCCGCACGGCCTTGGCGTCCCGCTCGGCGGGCTTCAGCCGGTCGAGCAGGTCGCGGTAGTCGTCCTCGACGTCGTGCACCCGGTGCATCCACTCGCGGTCGCGGCCGGGGTCGTCGGGGAGCTTGTCCAGCCGCCGCTCGACCGCGCGCAGGTAGCGGAGCACGTCCGGCAGCCGGTCGTACCCCGTCTCGGTGACGAACCCGGCGTGGACCAGCGCGTCGAGCTGGTCGCGGACGTCGGCGGCGAGGTCGGCGACGGCGCCGCCCAGCGCGTCGAGCCGCGTCTGCGCGGTGTGCCACACCGCGAGGACACGCTCCACCCGGGTGACGACCTCCTCCGTCGTCTCGAACAGGGAGGCGCGCACGTGGTCGCGCAGCCGCTCGAAGGCGGCCTCGTCCCACGCGGGCCCGCCCGCCTCGGCGATCAGCCGGTCGGCCGCGCACTCCGTGCAGTCGTCGAACAGGGCGGCGGCGCCGCCGTGCGGGCTGCGGCTGAGGGCGAGCTTCTGCGCGGTGGTCAGCCCGCGCAGGATGGCCTTGGCCGGGCTGACCACGGTGAGCAGCACCAGCCGCCGGGTGCCCGCCCACATCGCCCGGTCGCGCTCGGCCTCGGTGTCGAACATCCGGACCGCGACGCTGCCGCCCTCGTCCACCAGGGCCGGGTACGCGCGCATCCTGCCCTGCTCGAACACCTTCGGCAGGGTGCCGATCGTCCAGCTCCGCAGGCCGTCGCGCTCCAGGTCGTCGGCGGCCCTCGACAGGGTGGCGCGCAGCTTGGAGGCGAGCCGCCGCTTGAGGGCCTCCAGGTCCTTGTCCTCGTCCACCGTGCGCCTGCGGTCGTCGATCACCCGGTAGGTGATCCGCAGGTGCGCGGGGAGCTGGTCGAGCGCCCAGGCGTCGCGCGGGATCGCCACCCCGGTCATCGCGTGCAGCTCGCGCTCCAGCGCGCCGAGGATGGGCTCGCCGCCCGCCCGTACGCGTTCCAGCACGGCCTTGGCGTAGTTGGGGGCGGGCACGAAGTTGCGGCGCAGGTGCTTCGGCAGCGACCTGATGAGGGCGGTGACGAGGTCCTCCCGCAGACCCGGGATCTGCCAGTCGAAGCCCTCCGGCTCCACCTGGTTGAGCACGGCGAGCGGGATGTGGACGGTCACGCCGTCCGCCTCCCCCGTCTCCGGCGCGCCGGGCTCGAACCGGTAGGTGAGCCGCATCCGCTGGCCGTTCTGCCGCCAGGCGTCGGGGTAGTCGCGGGCGCTGACCCCGGCGCTGTCGTTGACCAGCATCTCCTGGGTGAACGTCAGCAGGTCGGGCGTCTCGCGGGACGCCTTCTTCCACCAGCTGTCGAAGTGCCGGCCCGAGACCACCTCGGCGGGGATCCGCTGGTCGTAGAAGTCGAACAGCGTCTCGTCGTCGACGAGGATGTCGCGGCGGCGGGCCTTCTCCTCCAGTTGCCCGACCTCGTCGAGCAGCTTGCGGTTGTCGTGGAAGAACCTGTGGTGGGTCCGCCAGTCGCCCTCGACCAGCGCGTGCCGGATGAACAGCTCACGGCTGAGCTCGGGGTCGATGCGGCCGTAGTTGACCTTCCGCTCGGTCACGATCGGCACGCCGTACAGCGTGACCTTCTCCAGCGCGACGACGGCGGCCTGGTCCTTCTCCCAGTGCGGCTCGCTGTAGGTGCGCTTGACGAGGTGCTGGGCGAGCGGCTCGATCCACTCAGGCTCGATCTTGGCGTTGACCCGGGCCCACAGCCGGGAGGTCTCGACCAGCTCGGCCGACATGACCCACTGCGGCTGCGTCTTGGCCAGGGCCGAGCCGGGGAAGATGGCGAAACGGGCGTTGCGGGCGCCGATGTACTCGGTGAGCGGACGGCGCGGGCCGTCCTGCCTGCGCTTGGCCTCGACGTCCTTGACGCCGATGTGCGACAGCAGACCGGCCAGCAGCGACTCGTGCACGCGCCGGGGATCGGCGGGCGCGCTGTTGGGCACGACGTTCAGCGTCCGCGCCACCTGGCGGAGCTGGCTGTCGATGTCCTGCCACTCCCGTACGCGCAGGTAGTTGAGGAACTCGGCCTTGCACAACCGCCGGAAGGCACCCGACGACAGCTCTTTCTGCCGCTCGCGCAGGTAGTTCCAGAGGTTCAGGTAGGTCAGGAAGTCGGATTCCTTGTCCGCGAAGCGGCGGTGCTTCTCGTCGGCCGCCTGCTGCTTGTCGGCCGGGCGTTCGCGCGGGTCCTGGATGGACAGCGCGGCCGCGATGATCATCACTTCGCGGGCGCAGCCGTTCTTCTCCGCCTCCAGCACCATCCGGGCCAGCCGGGGGTCGACCGGCAGCTGGGCGAGCCTGCGTCCCACCGGAGTGAGCTGCGGCCCCTGCCGCGTCTCCCGCCCCGGACCCCGTCCGCCCCGGCCTCCGGCCCTCTCGGCGCCCCGGTCTCCACTTCGCTCGGCGCTCCGGTCGCCGTCCTGCTCGGCGCTCCGGTCCGCGCTTCGGTCGGCGCTCCGGTCGGCGAGGGCGCCGAGCTCGACCAGCAGGTTGACGCCGTCCCTGATCTGGCGGCTGTCCGGCGGCTCCACGAACGGGAACGCCGCGATGTCGCCCAGGCCCAGCGAGGTCATCTGCAGGATGACGCTCGCCAGGTTCGTACGGAGGATCTCCGGGTCGGTGAACTCGGGGCGGGAGAGGAAGTCCTCCTCCGAGTAGAGGCGGATGCAGACGCCGTCGGACGTACGGCCGCAGCGGCCCTTGCGCTGGTTGGCCGAGGCCTGCGAGACCGGCTCGATCGGCAGCCGCTGCACCTTCAGCCGGTGGCTGTACCGGGAGATCCGCGCCGTGCCGGGGTCCACCACGTACTTGATGCCCGGCACGGTCAGCGACGTCTCGGCCACGTTGGTGGCCAGCACGATCCGGCGGCCGCGATGGGACTGGAACACCCGGTGCTGCTCGGCGGCCGTCAGCCGCGCGTACAGCGGGAGGACCTCCTCCGGGCGTCCCTTGAGCGCGTCGGCGGTGTCGCGGATCTCCCGCTCGCCGCTGAGGAAGACCAGGATGTCGCCCGGCCCCTCGGCGCACAGCTCGTCCACCGCGTCCACGATGGCCTGGGTCTGGTCGTCGTCCTCGTCGATCGGGCGGTAGCGCACCTCGACGGGGTAGGTCCGGCCGGACACCTCGACGATCGGCGCCGGGTCGCCGCCCGGGGCGGCGAAGTGCCGGGCGAACCGCTCGGGGTCGATGGTCGCGGAGGTGATGACGACCTTGAGATCGGGCCGCCGGGGAAGGAGCTGGCGGATATAGCCGAGGATGAAGTCGATGTTGAGGCTGCGTTCGTGCGCCTCGTCGATGATCAGCGTGTCGTACTGCAGCAGGAGCGGGTCGGTCTGCATCTCCGCGAGCAGGATGCCGTCGGTCATCAGCTTGACGAGCGTTCCGTCGCTGGAGTGGTCGGTGAAGCGGACCTTGTAGCCGACCGCCGATCCGAGGTCGATCGACAGCTCCTCGGCGATGCGCTCGGCGACCGTGCGGGCGGCGATGCGGCGGGGCTGGGTGTGCCCGATGACCCCGTGGACGCCCCGGCCCAGCTCCAGGCAGATCTTGGGGATCTGGGTGGTCTTGCCCGAGCCGGTCTCCCCGGCCACGATCACGACCTGGTGGTCCCTGATGGCCGCGAGCAGGTCGTCCTTGTGCCGGCTGACCGGGAGATCGGGGGGATAGCTGATGACCGGCACGGCCGCACGGCGCTCGGCCACGCGGCGTTCGGCGGCCTCCACGTCCCCCGCGATCTCCTGGACGACGGACTGGCGGGAGGCGCGGTCGCGGACCCGGCGCATGCCGTCGATACGGCGGCGCAGCCTGCGCTGGTCGCGCAGCATCAGATCGGGGATACGGCCCTGGAGATCGGCGAGCGTGTTCATTCCAGGCTCAAGGATAGGCAACGCACCCGGCCGATCTGCCAGCCGTTTTCGAACCGCGCGGCGGGCGGCCCGCCGAAGGAGGCCGCCGAGGGCCGGCCGGGCACCCCCGCCACGGTCGGCCACGGTGGATTCACAGCGGGCTCACGCTGAGTCCATAGTGGGCTCACGGGCCGGTCAGGGCCCGCGCCCGGTCGTCGCGGCGCCGGTGACGGGGGGCCTCGGTGATGCGGGGGACTCAGTGGCGGCGCGGGGGCTGGTACTTGTATCCCACGTTCCGGACGGTGACGATACGTCCGGCGTGCCTGCCGAGCTTGCGGCGCAGCCTGAGCACGTGCACGTCGACCGTGCGCCCGCCCTCCTCGTCGTACCGGTCCCAGACGGCCGCCATGAGCTGGCGGCGGTTGTAGACCCGGCCCGGCGCCGAGGTGAGGTAGTCGAGAAGCTCGAACTCCCGGTAGGTGAGCTCGATCTCCTCGCCGCCGCTGCGGACCACCCGCGCGGTCCGGTCCAGAACCAGGTCCTCCTCCGGGAGGGACACGGCGGAGAACTCGTGCCACGCCGGTCCGGGCGCCCGCTCCCGCGTGGCCGGCGTCTCGGCGGTGGCGGCGGACGGCGGTCCGCCCGCGATGGCGGACCCGGCGAACTCGACGGCCGCCCTGGCCGTCCTGCCCACCGCGTCGCTCGCCTCCCCGGCGGCCGGACGGGGCGTCCGGGCCGGTACGTCCAGGGACGTGTCGGCGGGCACGAGATAGCCCACGATCATCAGCGCGGCCCCGGTGCCCGGCACGGGAAGCACGCCGAGCACCGATCCCTGCCCGGGGTCCGGGGGCTCGTGGCCGTGCTCGTACCCCCGTACGCCGGAATCGATCACATTCTGGTGGGACATGTCGCTTCTCCTCGCCTGTCGCAAGAGGGCCTGTCGTGCACGGGCCTGTCGCGTACGGGATGCCTGTCTTACGGAATGGTGGTGACCACGGTCGCCGGCGGGTCGTCGACAGGTGGTCAACAGGCGGCGGCGCAGACGCGCAGCAGGTCGATGTGCCGGCGTTGGGTCAGCCCGCCCGAGGAGTTCATGAGTCAATCATGACAGCGAAATTACCCGCTGTCCAGGTAGGAATAAGGGAGATCTATCGCCCGAGGCAGGCGGACCCAGGGCAGGCCAGCACACCACAGGCCTGCACCGCGCAGGCAGCTCGGTGCAGGCAGACCCAGGACACGCCAGCGCAGCACTGGCGTACCGAGGGCACGCCAGTACAGGGCAGGCGGACTCAGGGCAGGCGCGCGGCGCCCGCCGCGGCCATCGCGGCGCCGATGATCCCGGCCTCGTTCCGCAGCTCCGCCGGCACCACGGGGGTGTCCCCCAGGTGGACGTGCGGCAGGAACTTCTCCGCCTTCTTGCTCACGCCTCCGCCGACGACGATCAGGGTGGGAGACAGCAGGTCGCGCATGTGCGCGAGGTACTCCTCGACGCGCTCGGCCCAGTCGTCCCAGTCCAGGTCCTCCTCCTCGCGCACCCGGTCGGAGGCGCGGTGCTCGGCCTCCTTGCCGCGGATCTCGACATGGCCGAACTCGGTGTTGGGCACCAGATGTCCGTCCACGAACAGCGCGCTGCCGATGCCGGTGCCGAAGGTCAGCATCAGGACCACCCCGGGCCTGCCCCGCCCCGCGCCGAACGTCATCTCGGCGACCCCGGCCGCGTCGGCGTCGTTGAGGACGACCGACTGGTCGCCGAACAGGTCGGCGCCCTTCACTCCGATCCACGACTTGTCGACGTTGGCGGCTGTACGGATGACGCCGTCGAGGACCACTCCGGGGAAGGTGACGCCGATCGGGCCGGTCCAGGAGAAGTGGTCCACGATCGCCTGCACGGCCGCGGCGACGGCCCCCGGCGAGGAGGGACGCGGCGTCGGGACGCGCAGGCGCTCACGGGTGAGCGTCCCGGTGAGCGTGTCCACGGTGGCGCCCTTGATCCCCGAGCCGCCGATGTCGATGCCCAGAACTTCCATGACTTCCCTCCCGGTCCGGCTTCACGGCTACCCCGCAGGCCTGTCCTCATGCGCGGTCGCGAGTATCGCACGCCTTCACGGGCGCGGCGGGTTACGTCAGAAGAGGCCGGGTAGCCCACAAATGGGGGCAAATCACCACAAGGGGGACACCATGATCAAGACGCTTCACAAAATAGGGCTCCGCTCCAACATGATGTACGGCGCGGCGTTCGGGTCGATCGGCATGTCGATCGCCTCCTGGATCATCTCGAACAAATACGAGCAGGCGGGCATCGAACGCGCGGACCGCTGGGCGCTGTTCGTCGGCGAGTGGGCCCCGACCTTCTTCGCGATGGGCATCGCCCTGCAGCTTGAGGAGATGTCCGAGGAGAAGGGGCGCGAGACCCCCGAGTGGCAGGAGCAGAGCAGCGACATCCGCCGCCCCACCCGCGCGGGCGTCTAGCGGGCGCTCCGCGTGCGGCCCGGAGGGACCGGACGGCCCCTCCGGGCCGCCTCGCCCGTGCTCACCACGCGCCTGCCCCGGGCCGTGTCCGGCGAAGGGCCCGTCAGGCCTCGGCCCGGAAGTGCGCCCGCGCCCATTCCTCGAAGGTCGTGAGCGGGATGCCGAATGCCCGTGCGTACTCCGGGCGGGCGGGCTGGCCGACCGTGTCGATGTACTCGTGTGAGGTGACGCCCGCGCCCGGCATTCCGGCGGCGATCGCCTCCTCCATGGTCATGTCGGGCGCGGCCAGCTCCCTGCCCAGGACGCGGGAGAGAACCCCGGCGATCTCCGTCATCGAGAGGTAATCGCCGGCCAGCTCCAGCTCGACCTCGTGGAACCGCTCCGGTGCGGCGAAGGCCGCGGCGGCCGCCGCGCCGATGTCGCCGGCCGCGACGAGGGAGAGCCGGGTGCCGGGCCGCAGCACGGTCACGATCCCGCCCTCGACACCGCGGGGAAGCAGGTAGGCCGTCGACGGCAGGAAGTTCTCCATGAAGAACCCCGGCTTGATGATCGTCCAGCGCGTGAAGCCCGCCTTCCGTACCCGGTCCTGAGCCTCGGCCTTGGCGGAGAGGGCGGGCTCTATGGACGCCCAGCGGCCTTCGGCCCAGCCGGGGGCCTCGGTGTGCCGCCCCGCGCCCGTGACGGATGTGTGCACGAACTGCGGCACGCCCGCGGCCAGGGCGCCCTCGACCAGGTTGACGGCCTGGGCCACCTCGCCCTCGAAGTCGTAGGCGTCTCCCTTGATCGGGGGCATCTGCACCGAGAAGACGCCCCGGGCCCCCCTCGCGGCCCTGACCACGGAGTCGCGGTCATTGAGGTCGCCGGTGACCAGTTCGGCGCCGAGCTCCTCGACCGCCCTCGCCCGGGCGGACGTGGGGTCGCGGACCAGCGCCCGGACGGGGACGCCGTTCGCGAGCAGGGCGCGGGCGGTGGCGCCGCCCTGCCGTCCGGTGGCGCCGGTGACCAGAACGGGTGCGGAATCGGTGGACATGAGACCCCTCCTACAGGTGGGCGGTCGCTAAACGGCGGGCCCCGCCGTTTATGCTTCGGTAAGATACGGCGGACCCCGCCAGTTAGCAACCGTGAGGTGACGCGATGCCCGCCCAGCGTGCGGACGCCCGGCGCAACTACGGCCTCCTGCTCGCCGTGGCCAAGGAGGAGATCGCCGCGCACGGTCCCGACGCCTCCCTGGAGCAGATCGCGCGCGTCGCGGGGGTCGGGTCCGCCACGTTGCGCCGGCACTTTCCCAGCCGTCACGCCCTGCTGGAGGCGGTCTTCCGCGAACGGGTCGAGACCCTGTGCGCCCGCGCCCGCGAGCTGACCGGCGGGTCCGACACCCGGGCCGCGCTGCTGGAGTGGCTGAGCGCCGTCGTCGCGGACGCCGCGACCATCCGGGGGCTGGCCACCGCGCTGACCCTCGACCCCGCGATCGACGCCGGCGCGGCGCACGAGTACTGCTGCTCGGCGCAGCTCACGGAGGCGGGCGAGCCACTGGTGCGCCGCGCCGCGGACGACGGCGCGCTGGCGCCGGGTGTGACCATCGCCGACCTGCTCACCCTGATCACCGGCATCGCCCTGGCCACGGAGCACCGTCCGGACGCCGCCGCCGAGGCGGACCGGCTGCTCGGCCTGGCCGTGGCGGGAGTCAGCCCCAGCCGGCGGTGAGCGGAGGGAGTGCCGCCCGGACTCCGGCGGCTTCGCCTGGCTCGGCGCGCGTGACACCGGACCCCGCCGCCGTCGCGCGCTGGCTGCGCATGCGGCCCGCCCGCGCGGGCGGCACCCGCGTCCTGGCCGTCGAGGGACGCTCGGGTGCGGGCAAGTCGACACTGGCCGCCGCCGTGGCCGCGGCGCTCGTCGCGCCGGTCGTCCGCATGGACGACCTGTACGACGGCTGGGACGGCCTGCAGGCCGGGGTGGACGCCCTGATGGAGTGGGTGCTGAGACCGCTCGGCCTCGGCCGCCCGGCACGCTGGCGGCGCTACGACTGGGCACGTGGCGAGTACGCGGAATGGCACGAGATCGCCGGGGCGGACACCCTCGTGATCGAGGGCGTGGGCTGCGGCGCCCGCGAGGCCGGGCCGTACCTCGGCGGGCTGGTGTGGCTGGAGGCCGGCGAGGAGGTCCGCCGGGCGCGGGCGCTCGCCCGTGACGGCGAGACGTACGCGCCCCACTGGCGGCGCTGGGCCGAACAGGAGGAGCGGTACTACGCCCGCCACGACGTGCGTTCGCGGGCCGGCCTCGTCGTCCTCACCGGCTGAGGCGCCGCCGATCAGCCCAGGCCGGCGCGGTACTCCTCGTCGCTGACCGGCCCGTGCCAGTGGGTCTTGCCGCTCGCCGTGACGGCGAGGTGCACCAGCGTGTCGTCGGCGGCCGCGCCGTGCCAGTGCTTCTCGCCCGGCTCCACGTGGACCCAGTCGCCCGGCCCGATGGGCGTGCCCCCGGTCTCGCCCCAGCGCACCACCACCCCGCGTCCCGACACCACGTACAGCGCCTGCTCCCCCTCGTGGGTGTGCCAGCCCGAGCGGGCCTGCGGTTCGTAGGAGAAACGCTGGGCACGCAGGCCGTCCGGCCGCACCCCCTCCAGCGCCTCCGCCTCCCACACGCCGTCGGTGAACCTGTCCGGCCCTGGCCGGGTGGCCTTCATGTCACTCTCGCGTACGAACCTCATCAAGATCCTCCATGGAAACCCCCGCCTTCAGGCGGGGGAGGAATCGGACTGCCTGCGGAGCAGGGCATGGCAGGCGGTCCGCCGCCAGGCGAACCGCCGTGTCGAACAACTGCGCGATGCTCGACCGAGCGTGCATGATGTGAGGCGTGGCGCAGATCGTGAAGCGGGCCTACAAGTACCGCTTCTACCCGACTCCCGAGCAGGCGTGCGAGCTTGCCCGGACGTTCGGGTGCGTGCGCCTGGTCTACAACAAGGCCCTTGAAGAACGCACCCGCGCCTATGCCCTGGAAGGCCGCCGCGTGTCCTACGCGGAGGCCTCGGCCTTGCTGACGGCGTGGAAGCGCGAGGAGGAGCTGGCGTTCCTCAACGGGGTGTCCAGTGTGCCGTTGCAGCAGGCCCTGCGGCACCTGCAGGCCGCCTTCGCGAACTTCTTCGCCAAACGGGCCAGGTACCCCACCTTCAAGTCCCGCAAGAAGTCGCGGGCGTCGGCCGAGTACACCCGCTCGGCGTTCCGCTACCGCGACGGACAGCTCACGCTGGCAAAGATGGATGGCCCGCTGGACATCGTGTGGTCGCGTCCGCTCCCGCAGGGGGCGGAGCCGTCCACGGTGACCGTGAGCACGGACGCGGCCGGGCGGTGGTTCGTGTCCCTCCTGGTGGAGGAGACGATCCACCCCCTCGACCCCAGCGGGGACGTGGTCGGGGTGGACGCGGGGATCACCAGCCTGGTGGCCCTGTCCCGCCTGATCGACAATCTCACCGACCAGGACGGCAGGGTCGCCAACCCCCGGCATGAGCGCACCGACCGGCGCAGGCTGGCCAAGGCCCAGCGCTCGCTGGCGCGCAAGGCGGCGGGCAGCGCGAACCGGGCCAGGGCTCGGCTCAAGGTCGCCCGCGCCCATGCCCGCGTCAGTGACCGGCGCCGGGACTTCCTGCACAAGTTGTCGACTCGGCTCGTCCGTGAGAACCAAACGGTCGTGATCGAGGACCTGGCCGTCCGCGCCATGGTCAAGAATCACTCGCTGGCCCGCGCCATCTCCGATGCGGGCTGGCGGGAGCTGCGGTCGATGCTGGAGTACAAAGCCAGGTGGTACGGGCGGGAACTGGTCGTGATCGACCGGTGGTTCCCCTCCTCCAAGCTGTGCTCGGTCTGCGGGGCACTGCAGAAGTCGATGCCGCTGGATGTCCGGGTCTGGGAGTGCGCCTGCGGCGCGGTCCATGACCGGGACGTCAACGCCGCGAAGAATGTCCTCGCCGCTGGGCTGGCGGAGAGGTGAAACGCCTGTGGAGCTGGTGTAAGACCTCAACGAGAGTCCTCTCGGACGAGGCGACCGGCGGTGAAGCAGGAAACCCGACCGGCGACGGTCGGAATCCCGTCCCTTCAGGGAGGGAAATGTCAACGCGCACTCCCTTCACCGCGGCCGCGGGCCGGTCGGGTCGTTCCGGCGCCGCCCGCACCCGTCTCCGCATCCTGCATCACGCGGCGGCGGCCCAGCTATGGCGATTTGCCCGGTTTATGCCGGGTACGTCTCTTCTGATGAGTTCTGCCGGACGGAGGTGACAGCCATGAGCGTTCCGATGCGGCGGGAGTCCCGGGGCCTCGTGCCCGACCTGTTCGACCTGCTGGAGGCGCCGCTGGCCGCGATGAGGCCGATGGCCGGCCAGCAGATGCGGCTGGAGGACTACGTCAGGAACGGCCGGTACGTGCTGCGGGCGGAACTGCCCGGCATCGACCCGGAGAAGGACGTCGAGATCAGTGTGTCGAACGGGGTCCTGACCATCCACGCCGAACGGCGCCACGAGGAGCGGCAGGGGCACCGCACCGAGTTCCGGTACGGGACCTTCACCCGGTCCGTCGTGCTGCCCCCGAACGTGGACGAGAACGACGTGAAGGCCACCTATGACCAGGGCATCCTGGAGGTGAGCGTACGGCTCGCCGAGGAGCGGGAGGAGCGCAGGCGCATCCCGATCGAGCGGCCGGAGGGACAGCGGCAGCAGGACTGACGCGCCCGGGAGTACCGGCGCCGCCCCCAGAGCCCGCCAGGGCCCGCCAGAGCCGGCCAGGGCCCACCACGGCTCGCACCACGGCCCGCCCGACCGGGCGGGCCGACCGGCCTGGCCACCTGCCCAGGCCGTCAGGGCCACCTGCCAGGCCGTCACATGCCGGGCCTTTCCGTCACACGCCCGGACCGTCACCCGCGCGTCCGGAACGGAAGGGAGACGGCTCAGCAGGCCGGCCGAACGACGGCGACGGGACAGCCGGCGTGGTTCAGGACGCCCCGGCTGACCGAGCCGAGCATCACCGACCCCAGCGCTCCCCGGCCGCGCGAGCCGACCACGAGCAGGTCGGCGACGCGTGACGCCTGGATGAGCGCGTCGACGGGGTGGCCGTAGACGACCTCCTCGTGCACCGCCACCTCCGGATACCCGCGGCGCGGGCCCGCCAGTTTCTCCGCCGCCACGCGCCTGCGGGCCTCGCGCACCTCCTCGACGTCATAGGTGATCTCGGGGGCGAGCGGGTGGGCGGGAAGCCGCCACGCGTGCACCGCCCGCAGGCCGCAGCCGTGCAGC
This sequence comes from Microbispora triticiradicis, assembly GCF_005864065.1. NCBI lineage: Bacteria > Bacillati > Actinomycetota > Actinomycetes > Streptosporangiales > Streptosporangiaceae > Microbispora > Microbispora triticiradicis. Next base: position 57,006 of record NZ_VANP01000019.1, read on the forward strand.
CTCGCCTGCTCGAAGGCGTACGCCAGCGCCGGATCGCACTCGGGCGAGTCGTCCACCCCCACGACGATCTCGCCGCGGCCTCCGGACCACCCGGGCCGTACGACGACGACCGGGCAGGGAGCGTGCCCGGCGACGTGGAAGCCGACCGACCCGACGACGATGCCGGCGAAGCCGCCGAGCCCTCTGCTGCCGAGGACGATCTCGACGGCCTCCTCCCCCTTGTCCCGCAGCGCGCGGGCGGGGACGCCTTCGACGATCTCCGCGCTGATCCGCACGTCCGGCCGGTGTTCGCGCACCACAGCCTCGGCGGCGGCGAGCGCCCGCTCGGCGTGCCGGGTCAGCGGGTCACCGCCCGAGGTGGGGAACCTCGGTATCCCGTACGCCCAGTGGTCCACGACCGAGACGAGGCGGAGCGGGCAGCCGCGGCGGGCGGCGTCGTCCGCGGCCCACCGCACGGCGGCCGTCGCGGCGGGCGAGCCGTCGGTGCCGACGACGATCTCGCCGGGCATGGGCGCTCCTTCCTTGGCCGGCCCCCTTCGTGGCGCCACCGCCCAGGGGCGTCGTTTCGGGCCGCGCCGTGCCGCGTCGGCCCTCATGGCGGGGTGGGTGCCGGGGCCGTACAGCACGGAGGGATGCTGGACTCCTGGGAGGTGGTCCGCATGGAGTCGAAGCGCTGGACCGTCGAGATCTTCGTGAACGAGGACGACAAGGACGACATCACCACGGCGACCGCCGTGCTCTACACGCCTTCGGGGCGGCGGCATGAGAGCGTCGGCCGGGCCCGCCGCAACCCGGCCGACAGGCCGGTGCCGGAGATCGGCGACGAGCTGGCGGCCGGTCGCGCGCTGGCCGACCTGGGGTCGAAGCTGATCGGCGACGGAGCCGAGGACGTGGCCCAGCTGGCCGGGCCCGCGTACGAGTCCTACTGATACCGAGTACCCGCCGCTGGGTCCTGCTGAGGTCCTGCTGAGGTGATTCACCCGTGGCGCCCCGGCCCCGTGCCGGGCCGGGGTCCGCCAGGTGTCGCCACCGATCTACTCATCGATCAGTCACAGGTCAGCCACGGGCAACCACCGGTCAGCCCCCGATCAACCACCGATCAGCCCGGCGGCGCGCATCTCCTCGGCCAGCCAGGCCAGGGCGACCTGCTCGTACGGCGCTGCGCCCATCGGCGCCCCCGTCCCCGCGCCCATCGGCGGACCCATCGGTGAGCCCACAGGTGAGCCCATCGCAGGCGCGCCGTTGGCCGTCCGCGGCCCGCCGCCGGTCGTGACGTCCCCCGCCGGGGCCGCCTCGCCGGCCGCGCCGCGGGCGCCCTGCGCGCGGCCCGGTCCCGTCGAGCCGGTGGCGTACGACCGGGTGGCGGACGGCCCGCTGCCGCGCCTGCCGCCCGGGGAACCGGCGCCGCCGGCCCCTTCCCGCGGATCCGGGCCGGAGCCGCCGCCCTTGGCGCCCGTGCGGGGACCGCCGGGGACGAGCCCGCCCGGGAGGGACCCACCGGACAACGGCCCGTTCGTCGTGACGCCCGCGCCGTACGCCGTCTGGCCCGCGAGGCCGTGCTGCGCCCCCGAGCCGGCCTGCCCGGGATGACCCGGATACCCGGACCGGCCGCCCTGTCCCACGGGGGCGGGCGCGAGCAGCCCGGCCTCCGTCATCTCGGCGGCGAGCCGGCCCAGCAGCGTGTCCGTCCCGGCCGGTTCGGGGGTGATCTGCGCGAGAGCGGGCGCGAGGGCGCGCAGCGCGTTCGGCATCCCGGCGCCGGTGCGGTGGAGGTCCCCGAGGTTCAGCGGCACGCAACTCGACTTGATGATCTGGAAGAGGTGGTCGACCCGCCGCGCGTCCCGTCCGGCGTAGGCGGTGCGGAAGTCGCCGTGATGGGCGAGCACGAGCGCCGCCAGTCCGGCGACGTGCGGCGCGGCCATCGAGGTGCCGTCGAGGACGGCGTACGCGTCCGGCGGCACGGCCGACAGGACGGCCACGCCCGGAGCGCAGACGTCGATCTCGGGTCCGCGGCAGGTGAAGCGGGGTGAGAAGTACCCGTCACCGGTGACGGGACCGTCGATCTCGGCCTCGTGCGCGGTGCCGGGCGGGAACGCGTCCGCCTTGCCGACGGCGGCGACGGTCAGCACGCCGGGCAGGGTGCCGGGGAAGGCGACCGGTCCCCCGTCGTTGCCCGCGGCCACCACGCACGCCACCCCCGCCGCCCGGGCCTGCTCGATCTTGGCGGCCACCAGCGGGGAGTGGTGTCTGCTCGCGAGGCTCAGGTTGACCACGTCGACGCGTTGCTCGACGCAGTAGTCGAGTGCCTCGACGAGGTCGCTGAACCGCCCGCCCGGGAAGATCTTGCACGCGTGCACCTCGGCCTCGACGGCGAAGCCCACGATGCCCCGGCCGTCGTCCGCGCCCGAGATGACGGCCGCGCAGTGGGAGCCGTGGTAGGCCGCGTCGGCCCTCCATCCCTCGGGCTCGGCGTCGACCAGGTCGATCCCGGCGCGTACGCGTTCGCGCAGGTCCGGGTGGCGGACGTCGGCCCCGGAGTCGACGATGGCGATCCTGACCCCCGCGCCGCGCAGCGTGGGGGGCAGCCGGTCGAGGTTCATCGCCTGCTGGCCCCAGCCGAAGACCTGCCGGTCCGGGAAGCCGCCGAAGGTCTCGGCCAGGCGCACCGGCTCGACGAGGTTGTCCCGGGTGGTCGACAGGGCCGGGCGCTCGACGTGCACGCTCCAGTAGCCCGAGCGCGGCCGGACGGTCAGCCCGGTGATCGAGTCGGGCGTCTCTCCCGCCATCGTCACCACGGCGCGTCCGTCGGCCCCCGTGACCGCCTGGCCCGGCCAGCCGTGCCCGGTCACCAGGACGCTCGCGCCCGGCAGCGGCGTGCCGTCCGCGTCCCTGACCAGGACGGCGAACGTGCTCTCCAGGCCGGGCGGCGCCACCACCGGGGCGGGCCGCCGCCGGCGCGGTGGCCGCGGCACCTCGCTGTAGGTCAGCAGCCGGTCGCGCTCGAAGTGGAGCTGCGGATACTGGCGGCGCAGCGCCTCGACGTGCTCCGGCGTCGTCTCCGCCACGACCACGGCGGGGAACCCCGGGACCGCGGCCTCCGGGTTCCCCGCCGCCCGTCCCCGTACGCGGCGCAGCACGCGCACCTCGGGGTCGTCCTCCAGCAGCCTGCGCACCGTGTCGTCGTCGTACGCCGGCCCGGCGGCTCCCGGCGCCGCCGGGTGCGGCTGCGGCAGCGCCGCCACCATGTAGCGCCGCGGCCGGGACTCCACCGGCTGCGGCGCCTGGCGCGACGCCTGCCGCCCCCGTGGGGTCGCCGGGCGCGGCTCCTCGATTGCGTCCTTGGGCTTGTCGTTAGTGGTCACAACGTCTCGACTCTCCCCAGCTCAGACTGGTGTCACCGGTCGCGCGCACGGCGCGGCCGGCCGTTCAGGCTCTGTCATCACGGTTCGCCGGTCTCGGGACGGCGGGGGCCCGGACCGGCCGCCGGCCGGTCCGGGCCACCGAGGTGATCACGTCACAGCAGTGGAACCATGGGCCGTCCGGGGGCGACGACGCCGAGCGCGTACTGGATCTGCGCCAGGCACGCCTCGTACCGCCCGGCCCGGTACAGCTGCACCGCCTGCACCAGCAGCGGGATGACCCCCGCGACCTGGGGCGCCTGCGGGATCGACGTCTGCAGCCATTCGTACAGCTGCTGGAGCGTCACGGCGCAGTGCGCCTGCAACTGCGCCGCCGGCGCCGGCTGCCCCGCCGTCACTCCCGTGGCCGGGGGCGTCGGCGAACCCATCCCGGGGCCCATCCCGGGGCCCATGCCGGGACCCATTCCGGGGACACCCGTCCCGGGACCCATCGACTCCACAGTGTTCCTCCGCTCAGAGTCCGGCACCGGCCGGCACCGGGCCCTGCTGGGCGGCCTGCTGGTGGAGCTGGCCGTACACCTGGCTCAGCGGGTTCAGCGACTGCATCGTCAGCGGGACCTGCTGCCCGTACGCCGCCTGGACGTGCTGGGGCAGGACCGACTGGACGCCGAGCTGCGGGATCTGCTGGCCGGGCTGCTGGGCGTACGCCTGGGCCGCGTAGGGCTGGGAGTACGCCTGGGTGCCGTACGCCTGCGCGTACGGCTGGGCGTAGCCGGCCTGCGGGATCTGCAGGGCCTGGGCCTGGATGGCCTGCAGCGCCTGCAGCACCTGAGGCGGCAGCGCCTGCTGCTGGATCTGCTGCTGAAGCTGCTGCTGGATCTGGGCCTGAATCTGCTGCTGCACCTGCTGCTGCTGCTGGAGCTGGGCCTGAATCTGCTGCTGCACCAGCTGCTGGTAGAGCACGCTCTCCAGCATCTGGCGGGCCGCGTGCGCGCCGTAGCGGACGCTGTGCCTGGCGACCTTGGTCCAGAAGGTCACCGGGCTCACCAGGTGCTCCTGGGGGAGGATCTGCTCCTCCTGCTGGATCAGCGCCAGGGGCGACACCTGCTGCTGCAGCCCCGGAATCTGCTGGGCGAGCTGCAGCGGCGTGATCTGGTGCTGGGAGCCGTAGCCCATCGTGGTCGCCATGGACGCGGGGTGCATAGCTGTGAACGTCATAGTCACTCCTTCGGAGCCAGTAGGTCCGGCCCATCGCCGATGTGATTACATCGCGTTACGGATCAGTCTCACAACGTTATGAGCGTAATGACTGGCTAAGGGCGTCTTGGCGTTCGGCCCCCGCCGGGACCCGGTGACGTGGAGAGCCTCGCCGGGTCATACTCCGGCTTGGAGGTGCCGAGGTGACGCGGAGGACCGAGCGACGACCGTGGTTGACCGGATCGTTCCTCGACCGGCTCCCGGAGGCCGCGCGCGACGAACTCCTTCGTCTCGGCTCTCCGGTGACGTTCCCCGGCAGGCATGTCCTCGTCCGCGAGGGCGACCCGGGCAGCGCGGTCTACCTGCTGCTCGACGCATACGAGGCCGACGTCTTCCTGGCCCGCATCCTGGTCGACCTGGCCGTGCGGCACGGAAGACCCCACCGTGCGGGCGTCGACATCGGTCTGCCCGTCACCCAGGCCGAGCTGGGGGAACTGGTCGGGATCAGGGAACGCACGGTGCAGAAGGCGAGGCACGACCTGTCCGCCCGAGGTCTCGTCCTGCAGCGCCATCGCGGCGTGGTCGTCCGCGACATGGCGGGCCTCACTGAGTTCGCCGGCCTGAGCCCTGGCCGGCCCGCGCCTCCGGCCGTCCGGCTGGAAGCCGCGCCGACGCGGGTTCCGGATCCGTCGCCGCCGGGTGGCGCCGGTCAGCCGTAGAGACCTCCGAGCGCCAGCCACAGCAGGGTGGCGGCGAGCATGAGCGCCGTCCACGCCAGTGCCCGCCCCACCCTGCGGTGCTTGTCGCGGCTCAGCTCGGCGAGCCTGCCCGCCAGCAGCCAGGCCTCCCGTTCCTGCTGCGTCGCGTCCGCCCGCGGCGACGGCCCGGGCTCGCCGCCCGCCAGGCCGAACCTGTTCGGGCCCGCCGGCCCGCCGAGCCTGGGCCGCAGTCCCTGAACGAGGTGGTAACCCGCGACGAAGAACCCCGCCGCGTAGAGCGCGAGAAGGGCCACGGCGACGACGCCGAGCAGCGCCGGCCTGCCGGGTGCCCGGAGAGTGGCGAGCACTCCGATCTGCGTGGCCGCCACCGCCGCCGCGCCGAGATGCACGGTGGTCACCGTGGCCACCTTGGAATCGGCGTGCTGCACGTAGCCCTGGAAGGCGCCGACAGCCGTCAGCGCCACCTGGAGCGCCTCGTTCGGCGTGAGCCGGTTCCTGCGCCCGTACATCGGCATCCCCTCCGTCGTTTCTCCCATTGAAGAGCCGGCGAGGAGGCGTACGGCCGCATCGATGCGGCTTCTCGCGAAACTCCGGCGGACGGCCGGGCCCGCGTGCTCAGCCGTGCCCGCGTGCTCAGCCCTCGCGAGGAACGACGTGGCCGAAGCGGAACAGATTCGCCGGGTCGTAGACGTCCCGCAGCTTCACCAGCCGCCGCAGCGTCTCCGCGGGCCAGGCCCGGGAGAGCTCCTCGGGCGCCAGCGCGCCGCCGTGGAAGTTGATCTGCGTGCCGCCGGTGGCCCAGGGCGCGGCGGCCTCCGTCACCGCCCGTACGGCGGCGGGGACGGCGGTCTCCATCAGCTCGGGCACCGGCGCGCCGATGGCCAGCAGCGAGAAGGCGGCGTCGCGCCCGCCCACGGCGTTCGGCTCCCTGGGCTCACGGGCGAGCGCCCCGCCGAGCTGGCGGATCTCGACGACGGCGAGCGGCGCGGGCACGGCCGGCCCGGCCGCCGCCAGCAGCGCCTCCACGGTCTCCGCGGTCAGCTCCCGCAGGAGCACCCCCCGCTCCGCGACCGGCATCGGCCCGGCCGGGTCCTGATGGATGGAGTCGATCGCCGCGTACGGCAGGGGGCCGACGGCCTGGAGCACGGGCTCGGCCACGGCCCGCATGGGCGCGATCAGGTCCTCGGCCTCCTGCCCCTCCCCCACGTGCGCGACCCGCAGGTGGACGACGAACCTGCCGCTGAGCTGCGGCGGCAGCTCGGGCAGCGGGGGCAGGCGCAGCAGCGCGACCGAGGTCGTGGTGGCCTCGGGCAGCGTGCCGGCCCAGGTGCGGTAGGCGTGCAGGACCCGCCCGGCGTCCTCGGCGGCGTAGAACAGGCCGCCGCCGTAGAGGTGGGTGAGCGGCAGCAGGTCCACGGTGATCGAGGTGACGACGCCGAATCCGGCCTTGCCGCCGCGCAGCGCCCAGAAGAGGTCGGGCTCGCTCCCGGGGCCGGCGGTGCGGACGACGCCGTCGCCGGTCACGACGGTGATCTCCCGCACGTGGTCGGCGGCGAAGCCGAAGGTCCGCGCGATCGGCCCGATGCCGCCGCCGAGCGTGAAGCCCACCACGCCGACGCCGGTCGCCGAGCCGCACAGCGGGGCCAGCCCGTACGGCGCGGCGGCGGCGATCACCTCGCCCCAGGTGCAGCCCGCCGCGATCACGGCGGTGCGGGCGGAGGCGTCCACCACGATCTCCCGCATGGCGCGGGTGCTGATCAGCAGCGCGCCGTCGGCCGCCTGCACGGCTCCGTGGCCGGTCGACTGGACCGCCACCGGCAGTCCGTGCGCGGCGGCGAGCCGTACGGCCGCGGCCACGTCGGCGGCGCCCTCCGCCGCCACGATCACCGCGGGCCGGTGCCGCACGGCGAGGTTGAACCCCGCGGCCTCCTCGGCGTACCCGTCCTGCCCCGGGACCAGGACCCGCCCGGTGACCTGCCCGCGGAGCGCGTCCTCGATGGTGCTGTACATGTCCGTCCTCGATGTCGCTGTGGTTGACGGTCACAGTTGTCGCAGCCACCGCTTGGGATGTTCTTGCGCCGCCCGCGCCGCCGGGCGGCGGGACGGACCAAGCGAACTCCTAGAGACGTCCAAGAGACCCCGCGCACGCTGGGGCGATGTCGTCGCCAACGAACGAGCGGCCGCCGCGTCCCCACGAGCCGTACGCCGGCGAGCCGTACGCCGACGAGCCGGAGGGCCGTCCGCCGCCCAGCACGCTGCTGCTGCGCGAGGTGGCCGCGCACGCGGGCGCGCCGGGCGCCGAGATCCTCGGCCCGGCGCTGCCGCTCGCCCTGCGGGAGGTCCCGCCCGCCCGCTGCCGCCTCTACGTGCTGGCCGACCTCGCCGACCCGGCCGCCGCCGCGCCCCTGGCCGCCGCGCTGCTGGAGACGGCGGAGCCCTCGCGCGCCCGGTCCGGCGGGGGCGACGCGGCGGGCGGCGGGCGGTGGGCCCTGTTGCGCGCCCTCACCGTCGCCCCGCCGGAGCGAGGTCACGTATGCGGCGGGGGCCTCGTCCGCCGCCTGCTCGACCGCCTGCTCGACGACCTGCTCATGGAACTGCGCGCGGACGGGATCCGGTCCGTCGTCTACCAGGCCGTCCCCGGCGCCATCCCCGGCGACGGCACCGGGAACGGAACCGGGGGCGCCGCGGTGCGCGCCCTCCTGGAGGACGCCGGTTTCACCGAGCGGACCGGCCCCCCGTTCGCTGGCGAGAATCACCGGACATCTGAGTATGATGAGCCAGAAATCCGACTTAGGGCCGTATGGCTTGTTCGGGAGTTGTGATGCGGACAAGCATCGACGGCGGGCGATTACCGGCGCCTCGCCCGGCCCGGGCCGACCGGCGGAACTCCGCCCTGGACTTCCGCCTTCTCGGCACGGTCGAGGTCGCCGACGCCGCCGGAACGGTCCTCGACCTCGGCCCGCGCAAGCAACGCGCCGTGCTGGCGCTGCTGTTGCTGAACGCCCCCCACGTCGTGCCGCTCGACCAGCTCATCGACCGGCTGTGGAGCGACGAGCCGCCCTCCAGCGCCACGGGAACGCTCCAGGCGTACATCTCGCACCTGCGCAGGACGCTCGAACCCCTGCGCAGCCCGCGCTCGCCCGCCCAGGTGCTGCGCACTAGGGAGCCCGGCTACCTGCTCGACCTGCAGCCGGACCAGATCGACGCCGAGCGGTTCACCCGGGCCGCCGAGGCCGCGCACGCCGCCCTCGCCGCCGGCCGTCCCGAGGAGGCCGACCGGATCCTCCGGCCCGCGCTGGCCCTGTGGCGCGGCGAGCCGCTGGCCGACCTCGCCGACGAGCCGTTCGCCCGGTCCACGATCTCCCGGCTGACCGAGACCCGCCTCTCCGCGCTGACCGTACGGGCGGAGGCGTGGCTCGCGCTGGGACGGGCGGCCGAGGTGACGGTCGAGGCCGAGCGCCTGCTGGAGCGGGACCCCTACCGCGAGGGCCTGTGGGCGCTGCTCATGCGTGCCCTGTACCGGGAACGCCGCCAGGCCGAGGCGCTGGCGGCCTACCAGCGCTGCCGTGCGCTGCTCGACGACGAACTGGGGCTCGACCCGAGCCCGGAGCTGCGGCGGCTGGAGCAGGCCATCCTGCACCAGGACGAGTCGCCGGCGGGCCCGTGGCCACCCGCCGCGGCGCCGGCGCGGCCCGCCGGGCTCGCGCCGGACCCGCCGGTCTCCCCGGACAGGGACGCCACCGCGCCCGGCGCCCCGGACGCCGTGGACAGCGCGGACGCGTCCGCGCAGGCCTCCGGAACGCCGGGCCTCGTGGGGCGGGAGCCGTACCTGCGGCGGATCGCCGAGCGGCTCGACGACCTGCGCCGGGGCGTCGGCGGGGTGTTCCTGGTCAGCGGGGAGTCCGGCATCGGCAAGACCCGCCTCGCGGAGGCCGCCGCGGCGATGGCGGCCGGACGCGGAGCCGTGGTCGCCTGGAGCAGGTGCGTCGAGGGAAGCGGCGCTCCCGCGTTCTGGCCCTGGATCCAGGCGCTGCACGCCCTTGAGACGGACGGCGACCTCGCCCGCCTCGCCCACCGCCTGTCGGACGGCGACCAGCCAGACGCCAGGGCAGACGACCGGACAGGCGACCCGACGGACACGGCCGACCCAGACACCGCCCGGTTCCTGCTGCACGACGCCGTGGCGCGGGCGCTGGCGCGGCGGGCCGCCGCCACGCCGGTCCTGGTCGTGGTGGAGGACCTCCACTGGGCCGACGCGGCGTCGCTGAAGCTGCTCACCTTCCTCGGCGCCGACCTGCACCGCCTCCCGCTGCTGGTGCTCGCGACCGTACGGCCCGAGCCCGCGACGGGCAGGCAGGCGCTGACCGAGGCACTCGGCGAGCTGACCCGCCAGCGCGGCACCGAGCGGATGAGCGTCGCGCCGTTCACCCCCGAGCAGATCATCGACTACCTGCGGGAGGCGGGCCGGGACGGGTCCGGGCCCGAGCTCGCCCGCGCGCTGCACGACAGGACCGGCGGGAACCCGTTCTTCCTCGGCGAGCTGTTGCGCCTGCTGACCAGCACCCACACCGGCGGCCGGGTCGGCGCGGCGGACGTGCTGGAGACCGCCGTGCCCGACGGCGTACGCGACGTGATCAACCAGCGGGTGTCGCGGCTGCCGGAGGACTCCCAGACCCTGCTGCGCGCCGCCGCCGTCATCGGCCGGGACGTGGACGCCGACGTGCTGGAGACCGCGACCGGCATCGGCGGGTCCCGGGTGATGATGCTGCTCGAACCCGCCGTCGCGACCGGGCTGCTGGTCGAGGTGGACGGCGGCTGGGACTACCGCTTCTCGCACGCCCTGGTCCAGGAGGCGCTGTACTCGGGGCTCAGCCGGAGGCAGCGTGCCCAGCTGCACGGCCGCGTCGGCGAGGCGATCGAGAGCCTGCGGTGGGGCGAGGCCGCCTCGCGGCTGCCCGCGCTGGCCCACCACTTCGCGCTGGCCGCCCGGGTCGGGTACGCCGGCAAGGCGGTCGCGTACGCCGTGGAGGCGGCCGGGCAGGCGGCGGCGCGGCTCGCCTACGACGAGGCCGTCCTCTACTGGGAGCAGGCGCTCGACGCCTGCGCCGGGCCCCCGGCCACCCGGTGCTCGCTGCTGATCGGCCTGGGCAGGGCCCGGCGGGTGACCGGCGACGTGGACGGCGCGCGGAGCGCGCTCGACGAGGCGGTGACGCTCGCCACCGCCCTCGGCGACGACGCGGCGGTCATCGAGGCGGCCACGGTCTTCGGCGGCGTCACGCTGTGGAACTGGCGCTCGTACGGCGTCGTGGACGAGCGCATGGTGACCGTGCTGGAGGACCAGCTCTCCCGGCTGGATCCGGACGCCGCCGCCACCCGGGCGGAGCTGCTCGGCACGCTCGCCGTCGAGCTGTACTACGGCGAGCGGCGCGGGGAGGGCCGCCGGCACGCGCTGGAGGCCGTGGAGCTGGCCCGCCGTACGGGTGACACCCGGTTGCTGGCGCGCACGCTGAACAACTTCGTCATCGCGGCCTGGACGCCGGAGAACGAGGAGGCACGCTACCGCGCGGCGGAGGAGATGCTGGGCCTTCCCGGCCTCCCCCGGGCCACCGAGATCATCGCCCGCCTGCACCGCATGCCCAGGTTCCTGAAGGCGGGCCTGCTCGCCGACTACGACGCGGAGCTGGCCCGCTGCCTGCGGCTCACCGCCGAAGTGCGGATGCCGGAGATCGAGACACAGGTCTCGTACGCCGCGGCCGGGCGAGCGTTGCTGGCGGGCGACTGGGCGGAGGCGAAGCGCCTCGCCGACCTCAGCACCGGGAGCTACCGTCGCACCAGCCTCTGGGGGCCGGACGTCCTGAAGCAGATCAACTCGTTCTTCGTGGAATGGGGCCAGGGCCGGGGCGGTGACCTCCTCGCCGAGCTCGTCGACTCCGCGGCCGACGAGTCCAACATGATCGCGCGCCCCACGGCCGTGCTCGCGGCGGTCGAGGCGGGGGACCACGACCTGGCCCACCGGCTGATCGACCGCTGGGGAACCGTGGCGCCACAGGACTGGACGTGGCAGTTCGTCGCCTGGCAGTGGGGTCTGGTCGCCGCGCGGCTCGGCCGTCCCGACCCCCACGCCATGCTCGCGGAGCTGCGGCCCATCGCCCACGAGCTGGTGATCATGGGCACCGGCTGCGTCGCCTGGGGAACACTCCACGACGTGGTCGCCGGGCTGCTGCACCGGACCGGCGACACCTCCGCCGCGCTGGCGCACGCCGAGGCGGCGCGCGATGCCCATCGCCGGCTCGGCCTGCCCCATCTCGTCCGCCGCAGCGAGGCCCTCGTACGGGAGATCTCGGGCGGCTGATCCCGGCTCACTCTCCAGCTCGGCGCCCGTCGCGGACGGGGTGCGGCTGCGGAACGCTCGCAACTGCGCCGGCCACGCTGTTGTCGAGGTGCTGCGACGGCTTTTCCGAGGCATGGTGGTGCCATGAGCCAGGAACAGGCCGGTCCCGGTCGCCGGCACGAGCACGGCCATGGGCATGGGCATGGGCACGGGCATGGGCACGGGCACGGTGGGGGCGGGTTGCGGGGGCGGGTCGCGCACCTGCTGCGGCCGCACTCGCACGAGGCCGCGGACAAGGTCGACCCGGCGATGGAGTCCTCCGCCCGGGGCATGCGGGCGCTGTGGGTGTCGCTGGCCGGTCTGGGGGCGACGACGCTGGTCCAGGCGGTGGTCGTGGTGCTGTCGGGGTCGGTGGCGCTGCTCGGCGACACGCTGCACAACGCGGCCGACGCCCTGACCGCGGTGCCGCTCGGGATCGCGTTCCTGCTCGGCCGCCGTCCGCCGACCCGCCGCTACACGTACGGCTACGGGCGGGCGGAGGATCTCGCGGGCGTGGCCATCGTCCTGACGATCGCCGCCTCCTCGGCCGCCGCGGCGTACGCCGCGATCGTCCGGCTCCTGGAGCCGCGGGAGGTCACCCACCTCGGGGCCGTAGCGGCGGCGGCCCTGGTGGGCTTCGCCGGCAACGAACTGGTCGCACGTCACCGCATCCGGGTCGGCCGGGAGATCGGCTCGGCGGCGCTCGTCGCCGACGGCCTGCACGCCCGCACCGACGGTCTCACCTCGCTGGCCGTGCTGGCCGGGGCGGGCGGGGCCGCGCTCGGCTGGACCTGGGCCGACCCCGCCGTGGGACTGCTCATCACGGTCGCGATCCTGACGGTCCTGCGGCAGGCCGCGCGGGAGGTGTACCGGCGGCTGATGGACGCCGTCGACCCCGCTCTCGTGGACCTCGCCGAGGCGACCCTCCGTGGCACGCCGGGCGTGCTGGGCACCGGCCAGGTGCGGCTGCGCTGGATCGGGCACCGGCTGAGGGCCGAGTGCGAGGTGATCGTCGACGCGGGGGCGACCGTGGTGGAGGCCCACCGGGTCGCGGTCGAGGCGGAGCACAACCTGATCCACGCCGTGCCCCGGCTGACCGCCGCGATCGTGCACCCCGATCCGCTGCCCGGTGACGGCGTGGACCACCACGCCGTCCTCGACGGCCACCACCAGGATCAGCGGCGGGACCAGCGGCAGGACCAGCGCCGGGATCACCCCCAGGACCACCGCCGGACCCACCGGCACGAGAACCGGCGCGACCACCGGCAGGATCGCCGTCACGACCACCACCCGGCAGGCCGGCCCGGCTGACCCGCCGGAGGCGGCCGAAGGGTCAGAACCAGCCGCGGTGGCGGGCCATGGACGCCAGGCCGTCGCGCAGCGCCTGCTCCACCGCGCCCGGATGGTCGCCGTACCCGACCCGGAACCGGTTGTAGACGTCGTGACTCGAGGTGAGGAAGCCGCCCCTCTTGTCGGCCTCCAGGATCACGTCCATCGAGTGCGGCCCGGCGATGAAGGTCAGCTCGAGCTCGCTGAAGTGGCGCCGCCACTCGGAGCCCGCGTGATACTCGATCTCCTGGTAGAACGGCATGGACGAGCCCCGGATCGTCCCGCGTTCCAGGTCGGCCCGCTTGAAGTGGAAGCCCATGCGCATGAGCGCCCCCAGCAGGTGGTCCTGCGCGGGCAACGGGGCGACGTGCAGCGGGTCGAGGTCGCCCTTGTCGAGCGCGCCCGCGAGCGCGAGCTCGGTGGCCACGCCGAGACGCATGCCGGGCAGCGGACGCCCGCCGATCGCGCTGACCGGCGTCTCCCAGGGCACCGGGATCGCGAAGGGCAGCGTGCGCGCCTCTCCCGCCCGCAGGTCGAACGGCCCGGACACCGGCGCCCGCAGGAAGCTGTACGTGACGTGGTGTTCCTCGTCGCCGCGCTCGACCTCCACCACGGCGGTGAAGTCGACGGTGATCCCCTCCACCTTGTGGTCGGAGGAACCACCCCGGAAACGGACCTCGCCGTACAGGGTCTCCCCCGGGCGCACGTGCGGGTCACGCAGCACCGTGTCGACCTCGACCCCGGATCCCAGCGCTGCCATCAGCTTACGGAACACCGATCACTCCCTTCGTTCGCGTACACCGCTCGGAACGACCCGTTCCCCCGCCGGGTTCCCGCCGGCGGTGTCCGTTCCGGGCCGTCCCGTTCGTCGTACGGTCAGGATGGGACGACGGCCCGAGGAGGACGGATGAAGTACGTGCTGCTGATCTGCGGCGACGAGTCGGCGGCGGAACACGCCGCCGACGGCTGCGGCGGGTGGTCGGAGACGATGCTGGAGCGCGGCGTGCTCCGGGGAGGGGCGGGGCTGCGCCCGCCGGACGACGCCACCACGCTGCGGGTGCGCGGCGGCGAGGTGCTGCTGTCGGACGGGCCGTTCGCCGAGACCAAGGAGCAGATCGGCGGGTTCTGCCTGATCGAGTGCGCCGACCTCGACGAGGCGATCGAGGTCGCCGCCGCCCACCCCGCCGCGGCGTACGGGACGATCGAGATCCGCCCGCTCGTGTCGCCGTGAGGCGTTCCCCGAGATGAGACCGAGAGCCACCCCGCCCCGGACCGCACCGCCTGGAACCACCCCACCCGGAGCCACGGCGGCCGGCGCCGCGCCGTCCCCGGTCGAGGCCGCCGTCGCCGAGGCGTTCCGGGAGGAGTGGGGGCAGCTCGTGGCGACGCTCATCCGCCGGACCGGCGACTGGGACCTGGCCGAGGAGTGCGTGCAGGACGCGTTCGCCCTGGCCCTGCGCGCCTGGCGGCGCGACGGCGTGCCGCGCCGGCCCGGGGCGTGGCTGACCACCGCCGCGCGCAACCGGGCCGTGGACCTGCTGCGCCGCGAGGCGGCCGGCGCCGCCAAACTGCGGGAGGTCGCGGGCGCGATGCGGGAGGACGGCGTGCCGTACGGACCGGAGCCCGGCGACGAGCCGGACGTGCCCGACGACCGGCTGCGGCTGATCTTCACCTGCTGCCACCCGGCGCTCGCGCCGGAGGCCCGGGTGGCGCTGACCCTGCGGACCCTCGCCGGGCTCACCACCGCCGAGATCGCCCACGCGTTCCTGGTCGGGGAGCAGGCGATGGCCAAGCGCCTGGCCCGGGCCAAGCAGAAGATCCGGCACGCGGCGATCCCCTACCGGGTGCCGCCGGCGCATCTGCTGCCCGAGCGCCTCCCGGCGGTGCTCGCCGTGCTGTACCTGCTGTTCAACGAGGGCTACTCGGCGACGTCCGGCGCCGGCCTGATGCGGCCGGACCTCGCCGCCGAGGCGATCCGGCTGGCCCGGGTGCTGGTGCGGCTGATGCCGGACGAGCCGGAGGCGGCGGGCCTGCTCGCGCTCATGCTGCTGCACCACGCCCGCCGCGCCGCCCGCCTGGACGGGGCCGGCGACCTGGTGGTCCTGGAGGAGCAGGACCGCACCTTGTGGGACGCAGCACGGATCGACGAGGGCGTCGCCCTCCTGGACGGCGCGCTGCGGCGGGGCCGTCCCGGCCCCTACCAGGTGCAGGCCGCCATCGCCGCCTGTCACGCCACCGCCGCCCGCCCGGAGGACACCGACTGGGCCCAGATCTCCGTCCTGTACGCGCGGCTCGCGGGCCTGGTCCCGTCCCCCGTCGTGGAGCTCAACCGGGCGGTGGCGGTGGGGATGGCGGCCGGTCCCGCCGCCGGTCTGGCGGTGCTCGACGCGTTGCGGGAGTCGGAGGCGCTGGCCGGTTACCACCTGCTGCCCGCCGCCCGGGCCGACCTGCTGCGCCGCCTGGGCCGTACGGCCGAGGCGGGCGACGCCTACCGGGAGGCGATGGGCCTGGCCCCGACCGGCGCGGAACGCCGCCATCTCGCCCGCCGCCTCGCTGCCCTGGAGTAGGTGTCCGTCCGGGCCGTTCCCGTTCGTCGGCAGGACGTACAGGTGGACGACCGGAAGGACGGCGGACAAATGGGAACGGACATACGGCGGCTGATCGCGGCCGAGCGCCGCGAGCTGGCGGACCTGCTGAGCGGGCTGCCGCCGCGGGCGTGGGACGCGCCGTCGCTATGCGCGGGCTGGCGGGTCCGGGAGGTGGTGGCGCACCTGACCCTGCCCTACCGCCACTCGGGGCCGCGTGTGCTGGCCGGCCTGGTCGCGGCCCGGGGGAACTTCGACCGGCTGGCCGACCGGCTCGCCCGCCGCGACACGGCGTCGCTGACCGCGGAGGAGCTGACCGCGTGCCTGCGGGACAACGCCGAGCACCCGTGGCGGCCCCCGGGCGGCGGCTTCGAGGGCGCGCTGTCGCACGACGTGATCCACGGGATGGACATCACGGTGGCTCTGGGGATCGACCGGCGGGTTCCCGGCGAACGGCTGCGCGTGCTGCTCGACGGCGCGCTGTCGCCGAGGGCCCGCCGTTACTTCGGCGTCGATCTCGACGGGATCGAACTGCGGGCCGACGACGTGGACTGGTCGTTCGGGTCGGGCGTCCCGCTCACCGGCGCGGCGCAGGACCTGGTCCTGGTGCTGTCCGGCCGCAGGCTGCCGGAAGGACGGCTGCGCGGCGAGCCCAGCGCCCGTTTCACCCGCCGAGCGGTGTGATCACCGGTTCTCGCCGGGGTGACGGTGCAGGTGGGCGAGGCGGTCCTGGAGCCTCTCGTGCCGGAACCGGTACACCGGCCCCACCTGGCGGAGCAGGCCGACCCGATGGGCGTCCTCCAGGAGGGTCATCAGCCGGAGCGGGACGCGGCGCCGGGCGCGGAGCATGGCGACGGCCACCAGGTAGGTCGAGCTGGCGCCGGTGAACCCGAAGGTCAGCGTGAACACCACGCCGCCGGCGAGGCCGAAGGCGATCCCGGCCTCGGCCCCGCGCAGCAGCCCGGAGAACCCGTCCACGAGCGTGCCGGCGACGCCGAAGGCGAGGCCGAGCGCCGTGCCGAACGTGAGGGACCTGCCGTACACGAGCCGGAGGTCCCGCCGGAGCGTGGTCACCGGGCCCTGCGGCCGGTCGTTCGTCAGGGGGGTCGTCACCCACTTGTTCAGCCCGAGGGTGACGCCGCCGATGGCTCCCACGACGAGCCCGTAGAGGACCAGGCCGCCGACCTCGGAGGACATGCCCGCGACCCGCCACAGGGCGAACGCCGCGACCATGCCGACCGGGAGCACCGTCACCAGCCCGAGCGCAAGCTGCCCGGCGAGGCCGGTGACGTTGCCCCGCCAGCGCAGGTTGGCGTACGCCGGCTCCAGCGAGTAGCCCTTGAGGCGCTCCAGGATGATCCCGCCGGTCAGCCCGCCCACGAGGCCGCCCACCGGTCCACCGGCGAGGCCGAACAGCAGGGCGTCGCGCAGGCTGCCCGCATGCGGGCTGCGCAGCGCCACGACGGCGTCGCTGACCAGTCCCACGGTCGTCCCGACCGTCAGGCCGACGGACACGCCGCCGATCAGGATGCTCATACGCCGCGGCACCGACCGGTGGAGGTGCCACCAGCGGAAGTCCCTGCTGCCGGTCTCGGACATGTGGTGCGCGACGAAGGCCAGCAGGCCGCGGGCCTCCTCCGGGTCCCACGACCGCTGCGGGCGGAACGGATGGTCGTGTTCGTGCCGCTCGTCGGGGTCGTCGTCCGGCGGGGCGGCCGAGAACGTCGCCTGGACGAGGTTGTCGAGCAGGTGCTCGGTGACGGCGTCCGCCGTGTCGAAGCGTCCGGAGTCGCACAGCGGCGCCGGGTTGGCGCGGGTCTCGATGTAGACCTTGTAGAGCAGCCACACGACCAGCGGCGTGGACAGCGCCTCGGCCAGCGGGCCGTCCGGCTCGCTCTTCAGCGCGGCCAGCAGCTCCGCCCAGCCGGCTCGCTGGCCGGGCGCGAGCCGGTCGAGGAGATAGGAGATGACATCGGCGCTCTTCACCGGCCTGGGCTCGATGACGGCCGCGCCGGCCAGCGGCGCGCCACCGCCCCCGTTCACGGCGGCCAGGTACTCCGACGTACGGCAGGTGAGGATGAGCGCCTCTACGGCCGAGGCGTCGTTCAGGGCGTCGACCACCTTGGAACGCACCGGGCGCGGCAGTTCGTCGAGGCCGTCGAGGACGGGCAGGATCCGGCGGTACGTCACGAGGCCGCGCGCCGCGTCGGGGCCGAAGCCGGACGCGCGCAGCGCCGGGTAGTTCTCCCGCAGCCGCCTGGCCAGCCAGCGGTGGACGGGCTCGTCCCACGGGTCCCACCCGGACATCGACAGCAGCACGGGCACCGGGTCGCCCTCCCGGTGCTCCTTCAGCAGTTCGCTGAGCAGCAGGACGGCCAGCGTGGTCTTGCCCATGCCGACCTCGCCGATGATCACGAGCCGGCGCCGCGCGAGCTTGCGGAACCGTCCGGCCATCTCGGGCATCCGGTCGGTGCGCCCGTCGAACCGCACCCTGCCGAGGCCGAACCAGGAGCGCAGCAGCCGCGCCCCGTCGATCCGCTCGTCCTGGTCCATCACGTCGAGACCGGAGATCTTCCAGCGGACGGGCAGCCGGGCGGGCTGGTCGAGCTCGCGCATGACGATCTCCTCGCGCCACTGCTCCCGCACCAGCACCCGCAGCGTCCGCTCGGCGCGGTCGATCTGCTCGATCGTGCTCGTCCCGCCCGGCTGCCGCTGCCTCCAACTGCTGATCAAGGGCGGGACCAGGGCGAACACGGCGAGGGCCACGCTCGCGAGCTGGGCCCAGTTGGCCGCGGCGTCGGAGTCGGAGAGTTTCGTCAGGCCGTAGCCGAGGCCGCCGACGGCGACCAGCCCCGCGGAGGGAAGGGCGGCACGCCGCCACCCGGCCGGGACTCTCATGCGCTCATCGTGACAGCGGGTGAACTTTCTGGCGATAGCGCAATGCGCATTCCGACTGTTGTCTGCACCTTTCAGACAGCCTGGGCCTTTCCGGAGACAGGCGATACTGTGATCTGGATCATGAGACCCCTCCGGCGGGAGCGTGGAGGCTCTCGGAGAGGGTCCTCCGCCCCGCGCACTCCCTGGAGGCCGCCCATGTCGTCGCGCCCCGCCTTCGACCCCTCCGGCTTCGACCCCTCCGCCTTCGACCCCGACCCGTTGATCAGGAAGCACCGCACCGCGGACGCCACGCTCACCGTGACCGCGCAGGGCGCGCCGCTGGCCGGTCAGGAGGTGGTCGTCGCGCAGCGGCGGCACAGGTTCCTCTTCGGCTGCATCGGCGGCGACTTCATCCCGCTGGCGAACGGCGAGGCCCCCGCGCCGGACCAGCCGCCCGCCACCGGCTCCCAGGCAGTCGCCGACCTGTGGCTCGACGTCTTCAACTTCGCCACGCTGCCCTTCTACTGGGGGTGGTTCGAGCCCGAACGCGGCCGTCCGGACACCGAGCGGACACTCACCGCCGCGCGGTGGTTCGCCGACCGGGGGTGCGTGGTGAAGGGGCACCCGCTGGCCTGGCACACCGAGACGGCCGACTGGCTGATGGACCTGCCGAACGCGGAGATCGCCAAGGCGCAGGCGGACCGCATCCGGCGCGAGGTGACCGAGTTCGCCGGCGTGATCGACATGTGGGACGTCGTCAACGAGGTCGTGATCATGCCGATCTTCGACAAGTACGACAACGGCATCACCCGGATCTGCCGGGAGATGGGCCGCATCCCGTTGGTCCGGATGGTCTTCGACGCGGCCCGCGAGGCCAACCCGCGCGCCACGCTCCTGCTCAACGACTTCGACATGTCCGCGGCGTACGAGTGCCTGATCGAGGGCGTGCTGGAGGCGGGCGTCGAGATCGACGTGCTCGGCCTGCAGAGCCACATGCACCAGGGCTACTGGGGCGAGGAGAAGACGCTCGCGACCATCGACCGCTTCGCGCGGTACGGCCTGCCCATCCACTTCACCGAGACGACGATCGTCTCCGGCCACATCATGCCCGAGGAGATCGTCGACCTGAACGACTACCAGATCCCCGAGTGGCCGACGACCCCCGAGGGGGAGGCCCGCCAGGCCGACGAGGTCGTGCGCCACTACAAGACGCTGCTGTCGCACCCGTCGGTCGAGGCGATGACCTACTGGGGGCTGTCGGACGGCGGCTGGCTCGGCGCGCCGGGCGGCTTCGTCCGGGTCGACGGCACGCCCAAGCCGTCGTACGAGGCGCTGCGCTCGCTCGTCAAGGGCGAGTGGTGGCTGCCGCCCACGACGATGGTGACCGACGACGACGGCCGGGTGCGCTTCACCGGCTTCCTCGGCGAGTACGAGGTGTCGGCCGGCGGGCGGACGGCCGTGTTCTCCCTGGACGAGCCGGGCGAGGCCGCCGTGGGAGCGGAGATCTGACGTCTCCCGTGCATCCTGTGACCCTGAGCGCCGCTCCCCGCCCGCGGGGGGCGGCGCTCCGCCGTCCGGATGACTAATGCCTGCGGCGCCGCCGGAACACACGGCGAAAAGGCCCGCCGCAGGAAGCTGCAATGGCGAACTCCTTGACGCGGATTCGTGTCCCGACTTTGGATATTTACTGTCGCTGACAACCACCGTTCCCCCCCGGAGGCGCAAATCTCCAGCCGGACCATGTCCACGTCACTCGCCGGAGCGGGAAACCCCACGCCTCGGAAGGAAAGGCGATGACGGGAATCGACGATTTCCTGAACAGGCAGGGCCGGGCGGACGACGTCGCCCACGCCCGCAAACTCATCGACACTTTCGAAATCGAATACATCTATGTGCAGTACGTGACGGTGACGGGCAGAGTGGTCGGCAAAGGCATGCCGGCCGCGCACTGGGAGCGGGTGGCCGAGCGCGGAGTGCAACTCGTCTACGGCTCGACCGCGAACGTCTCGGCCGGCCGGACCGGACGCTATCTCGGTTACGGTCCGGAGGCCTCGGAACTGGTCGCCGTCCCCGAACCCGACACCTTCGCGCGGCTCCCCTGGGACGGCCGGGTGGCGAGGGTCTTCGCCAGGCTCTTCCGCAACCGGGAGGAGGAGCACGAGCCGGGCGCCCCGCTGACGTCCGACTGCCGGGGCAACCTGGCCCGGATGACGGCCGGCTTCGCGGACCGGCACGGGCTCGAACTGCGGATCGGGACCGAGCCGGAGATGATGTGGCTGCGCCGCGAGGGTGCGGAACTGGTGGGGGCCTCGAAGCCCTACTGCTACCACATCGACCAGTTCGAGGAACTGCGCGACGTGATGCTCAGGGTGCTGCGGTACGCGCGGGAGATGGGCCTGGACATGATCCAGGGTGACCACGAGGACGCGCCGGGGCAGCTGGAGCTCAACTTCGCCTTCGACGAGCCGCTCCGCAACGCGGACAGGCTGATCACCTACCGCCAGATCTGCCGGCAGGTGGCCCGCGAGTTCGATCTCGTCGCGTGTTTCATGACCAAGCCCTTCATGGGACTCTCGGCGTCCGGCTGTCATCACAACTTCTCGCTCTGGAGCGGTGGCGAGGACGCTCCGATGGCCGACGCTCCGGACGCCGTCGGGAGGAACGTCGCCGCCTATCGCCGAGGCGGCCGCAACCTCTTCCCGCGCGCGGACGGCGCCGGCCTTAGCGAGGAGGCGCTGCACTCGATCGGCGGGGTTCTCGCGCATCTCCCGGCCCTGACCGCGCTCGCCGCGTCCACGGTCAACTCCTACCGCCGCATGTGGGACAGCGGGCTGTGGGCGCCCTTCACCCGTGGGTGGGGACACCAGAACCGGACGTGCGCTCTCCGGGTGTCCGCGCCGGACCGGATCGAGTACCGGGCCGCCGACTCGATGGTGAATCCGTACCTGATGGCGGCCGGGCTGCTCGCCGCCGTCGGCGACGGCCTCCGTTCCAAGCTGCCCGCGGGCGAGCCGACCACCGCGAACACCTACGAGTCGGACGCCGCCCGAGCCGACCGGCTGCCGATGAACCTCGGCGAGGCGCTGGCCGCGCTCCACGACGACGCGCTCGTCCGCTCCGCGCTCCACGGCGACCTCTACTCGGTGTTCCGTGACCACAAGCAGGACGAATGGGAGCGCTTCCTGGCGACGACCACCTCCTGGGACTTCGACGCCTACCTCGACTACGTGCCATGACTCGCGGGTCCCCGAGGGGACTCACCGGAACCGCGGCCCGCCACAGCGAATGAGGACGACAGATGGCAACGAGCACCGAACTCTTCGGCCCACTCTCCCCCGATCGTTTCGTCGACGATCCGGTCATCCTTCTCCCCGGCCGTGCCGCCGCGTTCCGGGGAAGCCTGGGAGCAGGACTGCACGAGCTCTGCGAGGACTTCGAGGATCTGCCCGACGATCTCTGGCTCAAGACCGACTACGTCTTCCGGCAGCGCCGGTTCAGCCTGTTCAAGGTGGACACCGCCGGTCACCGCGTGGAGCGGCTCGAGGACAGGCCGTTCTTCCAGAGCGTCGACCTGAATCCGTACGCGGGCGGGATGGAGCGGAGATTCGCCCCGCTCGCCGAGCGCACGGCCGCCAACCCCTTCCTCCACCGGCTCATGTGGGACGTCCTCGCCGTGCTGCCGCCCGAGCGGGTGGCGGCGGCCAAGGAGTGGGAGATCGGCGTCCACCTGATGCGCATCCTGGCCCGCCCCGGCCAGCCGGGCTATCCGGCCCCGGAGGGGATGCATCACGACGGGCACGCGTTCACCTCGATCACACTCGTCGACCGGAGGTCGGTCGAGGGCGGGTGCAGCATGTTCGCCGACCTCGACGGCCGCGTCTACCGGACGCTGGAGCTCGAGACGCCGGGCGACACCGTCGTCTTCGAAGATCCACGCTGTCTGCACGACGTGACGCCGGTGACCGTGGCCGAGGGGGACGACCTGGCGGTCCGGGACGTCTGCGGATTCTCGCTGAACCCCCTGTGACCCGGCACTCCTCCACACCGGCATGCCGGTGAAACGACCGTGAACTCCTCAAGGAGAGTCCCTGATGTCGCACGCCTCGGCGGGTCCGCTTTCCTCAGACGAAGCCGCCGGCATCCACATCCTGGCCGACCTGATCGGCGCCAGCAGACTCGACGACCCCGAGCACGTCGAGAAGGTGCTCCGCGAATGCGTGACGGCCGCGGGCGCGTCCCTGCTCTACGTCTACGTGCACCACTTCGACCGTGGCGAAGGGGTGACCGGGGTCGCCGTACTGGCCGAATCGCACATCAGCATCCACAGCTGGCCGGAATACCGGTTCGCCGCCATCGACATCTTCATGTGCGGTTCCGCCCAGCCCGACAAGGCGCTTCCCGTCCTCGACGCGGGTTTCCGGCCCACGGAAATGGTCACCCGCAGGTTCGAGCGCGGGAAGGGCGGACTGCAAGGTGAGATCTTCGAATCACTCGACCTTCTTAAATAGACCCCGGGACTCCCGGACGTATTTCGAGAGGTGTGCTCTCTGATGCCCAGTTCCGTATCGTCGGCACAGCGCAGCCTTATGCGGCACGTATATGAGGAGATCTGGATCGGCGAGCTCTGGAACCGCGGAGACCCCGCGGGCGGCCGGGCACTCGCGGAGCATTTCGTCGACCACCGGCCGATCGACGCCTTCCCGAACACCAAGGAGGGCCACATCGCCATGGCCCTGGACTGGCACCAGGCCTTTCCCGACTACCGGTTCCTGATCGAGGACGTGATCGTGGAGGGCGACAGGCTGGTGGCCCGGTACGTCTCCTGCGGCACCCACCTGGGGGTGCTGTCCGGGATCCCCGGGACCGGCCGCAAGGTGTCGCTCACCGGCATCGACATCATGCGGTTCGACGGCGAACACCTCGCCGAGTGGTGGCACAACGAGGACATGTTCGGCATGATGCAGCAGATCACGGACTGAGCGATGGCGGCCCTCGACAGATCCTTCTTCGAAGCCCTGGACCAGGCCGACCCGCTGTCGTCGTTCCGCGCCAGGTTCGATCTGCCCGGCGATCGCGTCTTCCTCAACGGGAACTCGCTGGGTGCTCCTCCCAAGAGCACGTGGAACCGGCTCGCCAGACTCGTCGGGCAGGACTGGCGCGACGACATGAACTCCGGCTGGTGGAAGCACGGCTGGCTCGACCTGCCCCGTACGGTGGGAGACCGCATCGGACGGCTCGTCGGCGCCGGGCCCGGGCAGGTCGTGGTGGGCGAGTCCACCTCGGTCAACCTCTTCAAGCTGCTCTGCGGCGCGTTGCGGAGCAGCACCCGGCGGACCGTCCTCACCGATTCCGGCAACTTCCCGAGCGACCTCTACATAGCGGACGGGATCGCCGCCCATGTCCACCCGGACGCCCGGGTGCGCCGGGTCCCCGCCCCGGATCTCCTCGACGCGCTGGACGACGACGTCGCCGTGGTCATGCTGAGCCACGCCGACTACCGGACGGCCGAGATCCTGCCGATGAAGGAGATCAACGAGCGGGCACACGCCGCGGGCGCCCTGGTCCTGTGGGACCTGTCGCACAGCGCGGGCGTGCTGCCGCTGGCCCTGGACGCCGACGGCGCGGACCTGGCCGTCGGGTGCGGATACAAGTACCTCAACGGCGGACCGGGCGCGCCCGGCTACATGTACGTCGCCTCGCGGCTGCTCCCCGGATTCGAGCAGCCCATCACCGGCTGGCTCGGCCACGCGGATCCGTTCGCCTTCGAAGCGGAGTACCGCCCCGACCCCGGCGTCGGGCGCCTGACCACGGGCTGTCCCCCGCTGCTCAGCCTCGTCGCGCTCGACGAGGGTGTCGCGCTGGCCGGCGAGGCCGATCCCGGCATGGTGCGGGCCAAGTCGACCGCGCTCACCGGCTGGCTCATCGAGCTGACGACCGGGCGGCTGGGCCCGCTCTCGGTCGAGGTGCCGACCCCCGCCGACCCCGCCCGCCGGGGCGGACACGTCGCGCTCCGGCACCCGGCCGCGGAGCGGCTCGCGCGGGGCCTCGCGGCCCATGGAATCGCGGTGGAGTTCCGGTCGCCCGAACTCCTGCGCCTGGCCCCGTCTCCGTTGTTCAATCGCTATGTCGATGTATGGGACGCTGTCGCGGTCCTGGAGCGGCTC
The DNA here is from genome assembly GCF_005864065.1 of Microbispora triticiradicis. Classification (NCBI taxonomy): domain Bacteria; kingdom Bacillati; phylum Actinomycetota; class Actinomycetes; order Streptosporangiales; family Streptosporangiaceae; genus Microbispora; species Microbispora triticiradicis. The sequence goes on from NZ_VANP01000019.1 coordinate 81,606, forward strand.
CTGACGAGCGAGCACCGCTCCCTGACGTACGGAGTCGCCGGCGGGTGACCGGACGCGTGCCGACGGGGCTCGCGGCCGAACCGCCGGCCGAGGGATGGAGGAGACGGATGCGACCGGGCGGGCTGGCAGGAAGGCTTTACGGATCCCCGGTTCCGCTTCTCTGTCTCGCCGTGCTCGGCTGGTCGGGCAACTTCATCGTCGGGAGGCTCGTCCACGACTCGGTCCCGCCGGCGACCCTGGCCTTCCTGCGCTGGCTGACGGCGTTCGTCGTCCTCCTCCCGTTCGGATGGCGGAAGCTGCGGCAGGATCGGCGGATCCTCGTCCGGCACTGGGTGACGGTGCTGGCGCTGTCGATCTTCGGCGTCGCCGCGTACAACACCCTGATCTACACCGGGCTGCAGACGACCACGGCGATCAACGCGCTGCTGATGCAGTCGGTCATGCCGCTACTGATCGTGGTGTTCGCGTTCGCGTTGTTCCGCGAGCGGCCGGGCGTCGCCCAGGTGGCAGGGCTCGTCGTCTCCCTGGCCGGGGTCTGGCTCGTGGTCACCCAGGGCAGTCCGCTGGGGTCCGGTGGCCTGCGGCTGCGGGCGGGCGACGGATGGATCTTCGTGGCCGTGGTGAGCTACGCCCTCTACACCGCCCTGCTGCGCCGCAGGCCCCAGGTGAACCCGGTGAGCCTCCTGACGGTCACGTTCGGCCTCGGCGCTCTCATGCTGGCGCCCCTGGCCGTGGCCGAAGCCGGCGGCGGGCACGTCGTCCACGTCACCGCGGGGGCCGTCGCCGCCGTCGCCTACGTGGCTCTGATCCCCTCGATCCTGTCCTACTTCTGTTACAACCGCGGAGTCGAGCTCGTCGGCGGGGCGCGGGCGGGGCAGTTCCTCCATCTGATGCCGGTCTTCGGAGCGGTGCTGGCCTTCTTCGCCCTCGGGGAGCGCATCCACGCCTTCCACGTGGCGGGCGCCGCGCTGATCGCGGCGGGCATCGCGGTGGCGGCCGTCCGTCGCGCCGGCGACCGCCTCACCGCCGGCGGGAAGAGTCCCCGGCCAGTCCCGTCCGAGCCGCGTACACCCCCGCCTGGAAGCGACTCCTGGCGCCGAGCACCTTCATGATCCGTGCGACGTGCGCCCGGCAGGTACGCAGGGAGATGCCGAGCTTGCGGGAGACCACCTCGTCCTTCTCACCCTGGGCCAGCAGCCGGACGATGTCCCGCGCGAGGTCGCTCTCGATGAACTCGTCCGCCTCGCCCGCCTCCCCCGCCGCGGCGACGGGCCTGCCTCCCGACCAGTAGAAGCGGTGCTGCGCCCGGAAGTACTCGACCGCGGCGGGAGCCCGCGTCATGACCGCGCCGGGCTCGTCCTCGGCCAGCGCGTCCCGGGGAAAGAAGACAACGTCGTCGTAGATGACGAAACGGTGGGGCGACTGGTCGCAGCCGCGGATCTCGGCCCCCAGGCCGCGGGCGGCGTCGACGTACCAGGTCAGGCGGGTGCTGGCGATCATCGAGTGCTGCCAGCAGACCTTCATCCGAGCGCCTCGCGCGACGGCGCCGAAGTCCCGTTCGGCCGAGCCGCGCAGGACGCTCTGCGAGGGGAAGCCGCAGGCGTAGACCGCCAGCACCTCGCCGGTGCACCGCTTCGCGGCGTCGGCGAGGTGCGCCTGCACCGCCTCGGCGGTGCTCAGCAGTTCGAGGCCGACGACGTCTTTCCGCGCGATCATCCGGTGGAACTCGATCGAGGATTGATCCAGGTCGAGCGTGGACACGTGAGATCGACACTCCTCAGTTGGGACGGACGGGTGCGGGTGGGTCACCACGGTCACATCGATCCCGTCACGACCGGCACCCCGGGCGAGGCCTCGCCCGGCGACCACGCGGCGATCAGTGCCGGCCCGGCAGCGGGAAGGGAAGTTCGATGCCGTCGTGGGCGTGCGCGCAGAGACAGTTCCTCTCGGTGGGCAGCGCCCGCACGACCTCGCGCAGGAAACCCCGCAGCCGCTCGATGTTGGCCGAGAAGACACGGAAGACCTCCGCCTGGCTCACCGCGCTCTCCGCGTCGATGCCGGCGTCGAAGTCGGTGACGAGCGCGACGGGCGTGTAGCACAGCGCGAGCTCCCTGGCGAGGACGGCTTCCGGGTGGCCGGTCATGTTGACCAGGGACCACCCCTGCCGGGCGTACCACTGGGACTCCGTGCGGGTGGAGAAACGCGGCCCCTCGACGACGACCATGGCGCCGCCGTCGACGATCTCGCCCCAGGACTCGGTGGCCGTCTTCACCACGATGCCGCGGCCGACCGGGCAGTACGGGTCCGCGAACGGCACGTGGACGGCGCCGGTGTCGAAGTAGGTCTGGGCCCGGCCGCTGGTGCGGTCGACGAGTCCGTCGGGGACGACGAGCGTGCCGGGGCCGTGCTCGGGCCGGAGCGAGCCGACCGCGCAGGGCGCGAGGACCTGCCGGACCCCGAGCGACCGCAGCGCCCACATGTTCGCCCGGTAGTTGATGCGATGCGGAGGATGCTCGTGGCCGCGGCCGTGGCGCGGGAGAAAGGCCACCATTCGTCCGCCGACCCTGCCGACGGCGACCGCGTCGGAGGGCTCGCCGTACGGGGTCGTCAGCCGGAACTCCTGGGGGTCCTCGATGAAGGAGTAGAAGCCGCTGCCGCCGATGACGGCGATCTCCGCGTCGGGAGCCTCGCCGGAGCCCCGCGCAGTGGTATGGTCAACCATGATCACCTTTCCAGGGGGTGTCGTCGGACGCGGCCCGAGGGTGGGAGGGGACGCGGCCGCCGTCGCGGGGAGGGGAGGGCGCGGCTACCAGGCCGCCGCCTCCGCCACCTCGTGGAAGCCGGTCACCTGGACGTGCCCCGGTGCCGGGGCCGCCCCCTCCTCGGGACGGAGAACCTGTGCCGTCCGCCAGCCCGCCCGCCGGGCGGCGTCCAGTTCGTCCGGCGTGTCGGAGAGGAACAGCGTCCGCGGGCCGGGAACGCCGATGGCGGCCGTGATGGCGGCGTAGGAGGCCGCCTCTCGCTTGGGGCCGGCGTTGCGGATGTCGAAGTACCCCGAGAGGCACTGGGAGAGATCGCCGTACGGGGTATGGCGGAACCACAGGCGCTGCGCGAGCACGGACCCCGAGGAGTACACGTACAGCCGGCGCCCGTGCGCGTGCCAGTCCCGCAGGGCGTGGGGCACGTCCGGGTAGAGGTGCGAGGTCAGTTCCCCGGAGGTGAATCCGGCCTCCCAGATGAGCCCCTGCAGGGTCTTGAGCGGAGCCGCCTTGACGTCCGCGTCGATCCAGCCGCGAAGGATGGCGGCGACCTCGCTGAGGGACGCGCCCGGACGACCGGCCACGGCGCGAACCTCCTCGACGATCGCGGCGACGCCGGGGTCCGGTCTCCGGATCCACTCGGGGACGCGCCTGTGGGAGTAGGGGAAGAGCTGGGTGTGGACATGGGAGCCGGAACTCGTGGTTCCTTCGATGTCCACCACGATGGCGTCGCTCACGGGACCGGCGCGAGCAGCTCGTCGAGGTAGGGGATCCGGGTGGCGATCGGGTTCCCCGTGAATTCGGCGAGCCAGCCGTCCTCCTCCTGGAAGAACCGGATGGCGCAGAAATGCGGCGCCCGGCCCATGTCGAACCAGTGCCGGGTGCCCGCCGGCACTCCCAGCAGGTCTCCGGCCTCGCAGACCACCGCGTACACCCGGTCGTCCAGGTGGAGATAGAAGCAGCCGCGCCCTTCGACGAAGAAGCGCACCTCGTCCTCGGCGTGGGCGTGCTCGCTGAGGAACTTCTCCCTCGCCTGGGCGATCTCCGCCTCCCGGGACGCGTCCGCCTCTCCGGGGTGCATGCGCACCACGTCCACCAACCGGTAGCCGTTCTCCGCGCTGAGCCGGTCGACGTCGGCGCGGTAGGCCTCCAGCACCTCGTCCTGGCCCGCGGTGGAGGACAGCCGGGCGGCGGCGGCCCACTGCTCGAATCGGATTCCCAGAGGTGCCAGTCGCCGGGCGATCTCGCTCTGATCCCTGGTCTGGGAGAGGGGACGGCCGTCTTCGGCGAAGACGCGGAGCATGGTCATGGAGTCTCCTGAATCGTTGTAGCCACGGAGTTCAGATACCGGAGCCGGCACAGTGCTTCCAGGCATTCCAGCCGGTCACGTGCGCTGTCCAGGTCGGGCCCCCAGGCGGTCGCCCCGTGATGGGCGATCAGCAGCACGGTGGGGAATCCCGGTGTCAGGCCGGTGAAGTGCGTTTCGATGTCCTCGCCGATCCGGGCGACCCGAGGCCAGTTGGGGAACACCGGGACCGCCACCTCGGCCGGATCACGGACCCCGAACCCCTTGATGAGCTCGAAGTCGCGGAAGCGGATGAGGGGAATCTCCGCCTCCGTATCGCTCTCCCACGCATGGGCCGCGGCGATGGTGGCGTAGGGCGGGTGTGCGTGCACGACCGCGCCGCAATCGCCGAAGAGGCGTAACAGCGCCATGTGGATCGCGGTCTCCGCCGAGGGCCGGGGCGCGTCCGGCCTGACCGGCGCCCCAGTCGCGATGCGGACCTCCACCGTGTCGGCCGCCGTGAGCCTGCCCTTGCCGCGGCCACTGGCCGTTATCAGCGCATGGCCGGCCTCGTTGGGCAGGCGCGTGGACAGATTGCCCGCCGTTCCCTCCATCCAGCCTCGCGCGTACAGTTCACGGGCCGTCTCCGCCAGGGACCGGGCGGCGACGTCGTGGTCCACGTTTGTGATCATTGGGCACCGCCCACCGTGTGCACCGCGAAGACCTGCGACGGGTAGAGTCGCCGCCGCCCGGCCAGCGCGGCGATCTCCAGTACGACTCCGTGCCCGCAGACCCGCCCCCCGCCGGCCGTGACCAGCTTCTCCGCGGCGGCCAGGGTCCCCCCGGTGGCCAGCATGTCGTCCACGACGAGCACCCGCGCGTCCGGAGGGATCCGATCGCGCTGTATCTGCAGAGTGTCGGTCCCGTACTCCAGGTCGTAGGAGACGGTGTGCAGGGGGCCGGGGAGTTTGCCGGGCTTGCGGCACAGCGTCAGCGGTTTCGCCGACGCCTGTGCCACCGCCATGCCGAGCAGGAATCCGCGCGCCTCGACGGCGAGAACGTGATCGAAGCGTCCCCTGTACGCGCCGGCCAGAGCATGCGCCAGGTCCCGCACCAACCGGGGCTGCGCGTAGACGCCCGACAGGTCCTGGAAGCGGACTCCGGGGAAGGGGAAGTCGGCGACCTCCCGGGTCTGTGCCGCCACCCGCTCCGCCAGTGAACCCCGGTCGCCGTCTCCGTCACCCTGGGGGCGTATCACCCGCCGTTCCGTGACTATGGCGGTGATCAGCTCCGCGGGTGTGACGTCGAACGCGGGGTTGAACACGGCGGAGCGGGCGGGGGCCACCTGGACCCCGCCGAAGCCGGTCACCTCCTCGGGGCCCCGCTCCTCCAGCACGATCCCCGATCCGTCGGCCAGGGTCGGGTCACACGTGGACTCCGGCGCGACGACGATGAAGGGGACACCGTGACGGGCCGCGGCCAGGGCGAGCCCGTAGGTGCCGATCTTGTTGGCGACGTCGCCGTTCACCGCGATCCGGTCCGCCCCCACGAGCACGCAGTCGACCAGTCCCCGCGCCATGGCGGCGGCCGCGGCGGCGTCCACGCACAGCCTGTGGGGCACGCCCGCCTCGCCGAGCTCCCAGGTGGTGAGGCGCGCCCCCTGGAGCAGGGGCCTGGTCTCGTCGACCAGCACCTCCTCGACCCGGCCCCGGCCGGCCAGTTCGAGGATGGCGCCGAGAGCGGTGCCGACCGCGGCGGTGGCCAGGCGGCCGGTGTTGCAGTGGGTGAGAATCCGGGCGGGGCGATCCGCCGTCAGGGAGATCACCAGATCCGCGGCCCGTCCGGCGGCCGACCGGTTGGTCGCGGCGTCCTCGTCGAGCATGGCCAACGCCTCGGCCAGAACGCCTTCCGGGCCGTCCGGGAGACGGCGCAACGCCCGGCTCACCCCCCAGCGGAGGTTGACCGCGGTGGGCCGCGCCTCGGCCAGGAGCGTGGCGTCGTGGTGGACGGCCCGCACGTCGACGGTCCTCCCGTTGGAATGCCGCCGCACGGACAGCGCCACTCCCAGCGCTCCGGCCAGCCCGATCGCCGGGGCCCCACGGATCGCGAGGGATCGGATGGCCTCGACCAGGTGCTCGACCGATTCCAGCCGCAGCAACCGGTACTCATGGGGAAGCGCGCGCTGGTCGACGGCGACCACGGCGCCGTCGTCCCAGCCGAGTGAGGTCGTCAGCCGGTTCCCGGCCATCAGATCTCCCCCTCCGCAAAGACAGGGTGGATCACGGGGGCCATGCCCCGGCGCGTCGCGGGAGGGAATTCAGGAAATTCATCGTCGTACGGACGCCGACGCACGCGTTTTTCCCTCGTCATGGAACCCCCGAATACTTCGACAGCCCTGCCGCGCCACGCGGACCGAAGGGATGGGAACGAAACCGACAATCCTGACATATACCTTAATATTGAGTGTAAGGATCAGTCAACCCGGCGCTCGAAAAGGCAACGGACCACCGCAATCGTCGATGGCAGCACTATCGGGAAGGTCGCATTCCGTCACGCTTCGCGGCGAATCGCGGACTCATCCGAAAACGGAGGACTAAGAAAGACCGATATATTTCCGGTCCCGGACGGCAGCGGCGTCGGCCCATATCAGGGCCTGTCACACCCGCACTCAGCAGCCCGAAATCGCTTCAGCGGCTCCTGCGCGCACCGGCTCTCCGCGTCGAATCCAACGAGTTCGCGCCGGCCTTTCGGTCGGGCATGAGGAGAAGCGCGTCGTACTGAAAGCCGAGGCGATCCCGAACAGAAGGTGATCCGCCTCATGAACTCGGAACTCATATCCAGGCGGGAATGCCGAAACCATTCGATGGCGGCCCGCGACCACCGAAATTGGTGGTAGGCGGGTACATGGCCCGGTAGCGGCCGGGGTTGATGCCGCGCTCGGGTGTGAACGCGACGACGAACGGCGCAGAGCCCGGCGACCGCCGGCCTCCCGCCCGTCAGGGACGGCGCGGGGCCGATCCCGGAGCGAGGCGGCCTGCGAGGAACTCGAGCGCCGCGACGACCTCGGCGACCCGCGCCGGATCCTCCGTCCCCAGAGCCGCCGCCAGGGGCCCTTCGACACCGGCCGCCCGCACGGCCTCCACCCGGTCCGAGACCTCGGGCGCCGTCCTGATCACGACCCGGCGGCGGTCGGCCGGATCGGGGGCCGTCACGACCGCCCCGGCCTCCTTCAGCCGGGCGACGGCCGCCGACACAGCGCTCTGTGGCAGTCCCGTCCGCGTCGCGATCTCCCCGACGGAGGCCTCCGGGTGGGCGCGAAGATCGGCCACGACCACCAGCACCGTCCGGAGACTCGCGGCCTGCGTCGTTCTCGACGGGGTGATGTCCTCGACCGGCATGGCCTCTTCGCCGATCTTCATAAGGGTCCTGCCGAGCAGGAAGAGGTCTACTCCGTTCACTCTCCCACAGTACATCATCCTTGATACATCAAGTTTGATGGATTATGGTGTGCGCCGAGGCCACCTGTCCTGAAGGGATGACCAGATGAGCGGCTTGCTGCGCGCGAACGGCGCGACCCTGTACTACGAGGTGCACGGCACCGGTCCCGTGCTCCTGATCTCGCAGAGCGGGGAGGGCGACGCCGATCGCACCACCGACCTGGTCCGGCACCTCGCCGGGGACCACACCGTGATCACCTACGACCGGCGCGGGCTGTCTCGCAGCGCACTGGACGACCCGGACCGGGGGGCGAGCATGGCCGACCACGTGGACGACGTCCATCGCCTGCTCGCCGCGGTGACCGACCGGCCGGCGCACATGCTCGGATGCAGCTTCGGCGCCGTCATCGGGCTGCACCTGGCCGTCGAGCATCCGGAGCAGCTGGACACCCTGATCGCGCACGAGCCGGTCGCTCCCGGCCTCCTCCCGGCTCCCGAACGCGTCCGCCACATCCGGGAGCTGGAGGAACTACAGGACCTCTACCGCGAGCGCGGCCTCGCCGAGGCCTTCGGCGAGATCGCCGCGGCGCTGGGCATCGACCCCGTGGCCCAGGACACCGAGCCCGGACTGACCCCGCATCCGCTGGACGACCGGAGGCGGGCCGGCTTCGACTTCTTCATCCGCAACGACTTCGGCGCCGTGGTCCGCGACACGCTCGACGTCGCCGCGCTCGGGGACACGCCGGTCCGTGTCATCCCGGCCTTCGGGCGCACCACGCCCCGGCACGTCTTCGACTACCGGTGCGCGCACGAGCTCGCCGCCCTCCTCGGCGTGGAGGCGCGGGAGTTCCCCGGCGGCCACAACGGGAACACGACCCACCCCCGCGCGTACGCCACCCGGATCCTCGATCTCCTGGCCGCCTGAACGACGGGCCGCGACCGGGCTCCCCCGGCGTACGCGCGAGACGGCTGATCTCGGTGCGGGGCGGGTCAGTCCAGGCGGCCGGTCTCCTTCAGGAAGACGATGCCGTCGATCGTGTGGAGCTGGGCGGGGTCGAGGGGGAAGTAGGCGAAGTCCCGCGAGACGCGCGGGCTCGGCTCGAGGAGGGCTTCGGCCAGGCGGCGGGCGTCGACGAGGGAGCGGCCCGGCGGGACCTCCGACAGCAGGCCCTCGACGGTGTCCGGGGGCGGGACGTCGCCGCCGACCGTGCCGAAGGCCGAGGCCAGGAAGGCGTACCGGTCGCCCATGCCCACGCCCGCGATGGCCCCCGCGCTCCACCACTCCACCGGCGCGTCGCCCAGGAGCAGGAAGCTCTTGTCCCGCTGCAGGTGACGGTTGTGCGCGAAGACCAGGGCGGGGCCGTGCCCGGCGACGGCCCGCAGGTTGGCGGCCATCATCTGGTCGCGCAGGCTCATCAGCCAGGTGAGCCGGGCCGGCGACGTGTCGGCGATCCAGTGGTGGTAACGGAGCAGGCCGGTGGCGGTGCGTCCGTACAGGGCCGCCAGGTCCTCGTCCGGCCCGCCGAGCTGCGGCGCCTGCGCGTCGAGGAACGCCACCAGGTCGTCGGCGATCAGCCGCAGCCGCTGCGCCTCGGCGGACCGTCCGATCGACTGGGACGGATCCAGGGCGGCGGCGGGGTTCGTCCACCGGTCGTCCGGGCCGAGAAGCTCGTCCAGGGTCTCGGGGGCGCAGGGGAGCAACGAGGGGTCCAGCCGCTCGGCGAGATAGCCGTACAGGCCGGTGAGCGCCTCGCGCGGGCTCGCGGCGCCGCTGATCTCCAGCGGGCCGTCGAAGCCGAAGAACCGGAGCCTCTCGTCGTGCTCCTCGTTGTAGGCGCGCATCCAGCGGACGAGCTCGCGGTTGGCCGGGTAGGCGCCGAAGCCGTGGCTGAAGCCGCGTTCCATGACGTCGTCGAGGCTGCCCGCGCCCGTCGTGACGTAGCCGTCCACCACCAGGCCCATGAGACAGTCGCTCTCGATGGCGAACGACCGGTAGCCCTCGTGCTCGACCAGATGCCGGAAGATGTCGTTGCGCAGTTCGAGCAACGCCTCCACCCCGTGCCTTGCCTCGCCAAGTCCGAGCAGCAGGGGTTCGGCCGGCAGCGATCGGAGGAACGCCGAGACGGCCGCGCCGTCGAGCGGGCGGGCTAAGTCATTGATGTCCATGATCTCAACGGTATCGTTGAACCATTCGTTTAGGCTTCCCCGGTGAAGTTCCCCGTTCGCCGGGGCAGAACTCTCAATCCGCGGTGTCTCCCAGGAGGCCCGCGTCGCGTACCCTCATGGCCACCTGCACGCGGTTCTCGGCGCCGAGCTTGGCGAAGATCCTGGTCACGTTCGCCTTCACGGTGGCGACGCTCATGTAGAGGCGCTCGGCGATCTCGGTGTTGGAGCTGCCCCGGGCCACCTCGACCGCGACCTCCAGTTCCCGCTCGGTCAGCCTGCCGAGTTCCGTCCGCGCCTGCGGACGGGCCGGTTCCCGTCCGGCGGTGGCCGCGGCGATCACCTGCCTGGCGACGCTCGGGGACAGCACGGGCTCGCCTCTCGCGACGGCGCGGACCGCCTCGATCATCCGGGGCGGCGGGGTGTCCTTCAGCAGGAAGCCGTCCGCGCCGAGCCGCAGCGCCCGCAGCACCATCTCGTCGGCGTCGAACGTGGTGAGCACGAGGATCCGCGGCGGCTCCGGCCAGGCTCGCAGCATCTCGGTGGTGGTCAGCCCGTCCTGGCCGGGCATCCGGATGTCCAGCAGCACGAGGTCGGGGCGCAGGTCGCGGATCACCTCCATGGCCCGCCGCCCGTCCTCCGCCTCGCCGACGATCTCCAGGTCGGGTTCTCCGCCGAGGATCAGTCGCAGGCCGGTCCGCACCATCGGGTCGTCATCCACCAGCACCAGTCGGGTCACGCTCCGCACTCTCCCATGGCAATCGGACATCGAGGATGAAACAACCATCCCGGATCGTGTGGCTGAGGGTGCCGCCGGCCATCCGGGTCCGTTCCGCCAGGCCCACCAGGCCCAGCCTGCCACCCGGCCCTGGGGACGAGCCGGGCCTGGCCGGGTTCGTCACCCGGATCCGCAGGCCCTCCCCCGGCCGGCCGCCGAGTTCCGTGGTGACCAGGCTGCCCGGCGCGTGCTTGCGCGCGTTGGTGAGGGCCTCCTGCACGATCCGGTACGCGTGCCGGCCCGTCGGTGCGGGAAGCCGGTCCCGGCCGTCGACGCTGTCGTCCACCTCCACCCGCTGACCGGCGGCGCGGACCTCGCCGAACAGCGCGTCCAGGTGGTCCAGGCCGGGCTGCGGCGCCTCCAGCTCGCCGTCGTCGCGGAGGGTGCCCAGCACCGTGCGCAGCTCGTTGAGCGACTGGTGCGCGTTCTCCTGAATGGCCAGCGCGGCCTCACGCGTCTGCTCAGGTGTGAGGTCCGTCCGGTACGCCAGTCCTCCGGCCAGCATCGCCAGCAGGGAGATCCGGTGCGCGAGCACGTCGTGCATCTCCTGCGCGATCTTGACGCGCTCCGCCAGCCGTGCCTGCTCGATCCGCTGACGCTGCTCGCGCTCGACGGCCAGCGCCCGCTCCCGCAGCGAGAGCTCCAGGTCGCGGCGTCCGCGCAGGTAGAGGCCGAAGAACGTGAGCGCGCCGAGGATCGTCACCCCCGACACCGTGGAGACGTAGGTGGCCTGGGTGATCCCGTCCTGGACGGCGCCCGCCAGCAGGCACAGCACCGACACGACCGCGACGGGGATCGTCCGGCTCCACCGGCGATGGGTCACCAGCGACACGTACGCGACCAGCGCGGGACCGGTCGCCGTGGCGGAGACGGCGGTCAGCAGGACGGTCGCCACCGCGATCTGCCACGGCCACCGGCGCCGCCACCGCATCAGGACCAGACCGAGGACGCCCAGCCCCACGTCGGTCAGCGCCTGGGCGAGGCGGCTCCCGTCCTGCGCGACGAGCCAGGCCAGCACCGCCCCGTGGAACAGCATGGGCACCACGGCGCACAGGTAGCGCAGCGCGACGCCCCTCCTGTCCAGGGGCGGCTGGTACTCCGGTCGGGCACGCACAGCCCCACAGCCTAGAGACCGCGCTGAGCTGGTGTTCAGCGACCTGGGTCGACGTGTGGGCAGCCGAAGGTATCGATTGTCAGCGCCGGCATACCGCCTCACGTCGGCCGCCGGCGGCCCCGGGTCTGATGCGGCGGCCGCCCGGCCCGCGATTAACTGGCACCGTGATCGAGTTCAGGCACGTCAGCAAGGACTACGGCAAGGTGAAGGCGCTCGACGACGTGTCCTTCACCGTCGAGCCCGGGAGCGTCACCGGCTTCCTCGGCCCCAACGGCGCCGGGAAGTCGACGGCCCTGCGCATCCTGATCGGGCTCGCCCGCCCCTCCTCGGGCACGGCGACCGTTCTGGGCCGCCCGTACGCCGAGATGGCCTGCCCGGGGCTGCGGGTGGGCACGCTGCTCGACGCCGGGGCCCGGCACCCGGGCCACACCGGCAGGGAGGTGCTGACGCTCGGCGCGGTCACCCTCGGGCTGCCGCGCGCACGGGTCGGCGAGGTGCTCGGCCTGGTGGGGCTGACCGAGCGGGAGAGCAGGCAGAGGGTCGGCGGTTACTCACTCGGCATGCGGCAGCGGCTCGGGATCGCGCACGCGCTCCTCGGCCGTCCCGAGGTGCTCGTCCTGGACGAGCCCGTCAACGGTCTCGATCCCCAGGGCATCCACTGGATGCGTCACTTGCTGCGCGACCTCGCCGGCGCCGGGTGCGCGGTGCTGCTCAGCTCACACCTCCTGCACGAGGTGGAGCAGGTGGCGGACCACATCGTCGTGATCGGCCGGGGCCGCGTGCTCGCCCGGGGCACGGCCGCAGAACTCGGCCGGGGCGGCGGCCTCGAACGGACTTTCCTCGAACTGACCGCGAACACCGCCCGCACGGCGCCCCCCAAGTGACACACGGCCCGGTTACGGAGGACCACAGGATGACCACCCGCACGCACCGCCCCGAAGGCCCGCACGCCACGGCCGCGGAAGACGGCACGACGACCGAGGACCTGCCCATCCCCTTTCGCAGGCTGCTGCGGGCCGAGACCCGCAAGCTCGCCGACACCCGCAGCGGAAAGGTCATCGCGGTGCTCCTGGTCGCGCTGGTGGTCGCGTCCGTCGCCGGACGCGCCACCGTGGTGAGCCCGGAACCGCAGAGGCTGATCTTCACGGCCGGGATCGCCCTCGGCACCCTGCTCCCGGTGCTCGGCATCCTCACGATGACCGGCGAGTGGACGCACCGCACCGCGTTGACCACCTTCGCGCTCGAACCACGGCGTCATCGCGTCATCGCGGCCAAGTGCGTGCCGCCCCTGGCCGCGACCGTGCTGCTCTCGCTGCTGGCCATGCTGGTCGCGGTGCCGGTGACGGCCGTCGCGGCGGGCGTCCGGAACACTCCCGCCGTCTGGGACGTCGATCCCGCCGCGCTGCTCGGCTGGACCGGGGCGAACGTCCTGGTGACCGCGACGGGGCTCGCCCTCGGCGCCCTGCTCCTGAACGCGCCGAGCGCGATCGTGATCTGCCTGACGGCTCCGATGCTCTGGAGCGCGGCCGCCCGGCTCGGCCCGGGCGGCGCGGCCCTCGCCGGATGGCTCGATCTCGGCACCACGTCCGCGCCCCTGATGACCGGCGACCTGACCTGGAGCGACGGCGCGCGGCTCGCGGCGTCGGCCACTCTGTGGATCGTCGTCCCGCTGACCGCCGGCCTGATCCGCGTGCTCCGCAAGGAGGTGATCTGACCGGCGGCCTTCCCCGCGACGGCCTTCACCCGACGGCCCGGCCGGCGCCCGTGGCCGTCGCCGTGGCGGGGCCGTCGCGGGGGCGGGGGCGCGGGCGGCTTGGCGTGGCGGGGGCGGGGCGGGGCGCGGGCGGCTTGGCGCGGCGCTGCTGTCAGGGCCCGTCGAAATCGAGATGGAGCCTCGAAACGTAGGCACCGGGCACAGGGCCTCCACCGGTGATGACCGGAAACTCCGCCGCGTCCTCCTCGTCCTCGTAGCCGTCAGGGCCCCGATCCCCCGCGCCGATCAGGGACCTGGTCAGCGCCTCGCGCTCGCCCAGCATCTCCTCCAGCGCCCGCCCGACGTGCTCGTCCGTGAGCACGGGGGTCCCGTCCCCGGCGCGCAGCGCGGACAGCACGGCCCGGCGCAGCAGTTCCTTGAAGAACGACGCGGTGGCGCCCTCGGTCCTCGCGACGACCGGTTCCAGGTCGGCCTCCAGCCGCAGGTCACGCGCGTACAGGCGCAGCAGGGCGGCTCGGCCTGCCGCGTCGGGCCGGGGAATCTCCACGGCCAGGTCCACCCTGCCCGGACGGTCGGCCAGCGCCCGCTCCAGCACGTCCGCGCGGTTCGTGGTGAGCACGAACGTGATGTCCGCGTCCGCCCCCACGCCGTCCATGGCGTCCAGCAGGGCGAACAGCAGCGGATTGCCGTCCTCGGTGAAGGAGCGGTCGCGGGCCACCAGGTCCACGTCCTCCAGCACGACGATCGCCGGTTGCAGCCGCCGGGCGAGACCGGCCGCCTGCGCGACGAAGCGGATCGCGGCGCCCGTCATCACGATGACCGTGCAGCCGGTCATCCGGCCCATGAGGTAGCGGACCGTGTGCGTCTTGCCGGTGCCGGGCGGGCCGTGCAGCAGCAGGCCGCGCTTCAGGTGCTGTCCGTACGCGCGCAGCCGGTCGGCCTGCTCGCCGATGCCGACGATGTGCCGTTCGATCGTGCCGAGCACGCCTTCGGGCAGGATCACCTGCTCGGCGTCGAGGTCCGGCCGGGGCAGGAAGGTGACGAGGTCGTTGCCCCGGTGCTCGCTCCACTGGAACGACAGGACCTGCCCCCGGTAGACGTCGTCGGCGCGCATGAGACGCTCGACCTCGTCGCGGGTGGCGGTCGCGCTCGCCCGGTCGGGGGCGAGCACGACGAGCCGGCACTCCGGCGCGCCGTGCTCGTGGGGGCCCCGCAGGCTCAGCACCACCGGAACGCCCTGCGGAGACCGGGTCAGGACCAGGCCGAGCGAGACGACCTCCGTGGTCCGGTCGGGCCCGGTCGCCGCCGTCGCGTAGTCGACCGCGCCCGGCTCGAACCTCTCCCAGCCGCGGGCGGCGCTGACGAGCATGTCGACGAGTTCGGTGTGCTCACGCCCCTGGCCGGTGACGCCGGCCCACTCGGCGCCGGGGCTGTACGCCGCCAGGTACGCGTCCGTGCCGCGCTGCAGGTTGACGTGTTCCCAGCTGGGGAAGCTCTCGGCGACGTTCACGACGCGCCGCAGGTCGCACCCGAGGTGCCCGGTGACCCGCGCCACGAGCTCGGGAGGCTCCCTGCCCTCGTCGATGCTCCGGCGGGCCTCGTGCAGAAGGTCGCTCAGCGCCCGAGCCAGGTGCTCGGCGTCGGTGAGATCCATACCATCCACAGTGACAGGCTTCGCGGCGCTTCGCCGGTGATTATCCCCTCGGCCACGGGGCCCGCAGGTAGATCGGCGCCGTCGGCGGGCCGCGCTTCACACGCCCCCTCGATGTATGCCCAGTCGCCGGCCACGGCCATGACCACGGCGGGGCTCTCCTCGATCGCCGACCAGATCGGGTTCGGCCGGGCGAGGTGCGGCAGGATCGTGGCCTCGTCGGCGAGTCTGATGGCCCGGCACCGGCGCGCAGCCGATGAGGCCCGCTCCTACCGGCCGCCGAGTCCGGCGTCCCTGGCGCGCGCCACCGCCGCGGCGCGATCGGAGACGCCGAGCTTGGCGAAGATGTTCGACACGTGGTTGCGCACGGTCTTCTCGCTCAGAGACAGGCGCCGCGCGACGGCGTGGTTGGTGAGACCCACGGCGACGAGGTCGAGCACCTCCACCTCGCGTTCCGTCAGCTCGGGCAGCGGCCGGGGCCGTACGGCCGACGCGGTGAGAGCGGCCAGCACCCGGCTTCCGGTCGCCGCGCCGAACACGACCTGACCCGAGGCCACCGCCTCCAGCGAGCGCACGATGTCCGCGGGCGTCGCCTCTTTGAGCAGGTAGCCGCGGGCGCCGGCCCGTACGGCGGCGAGGATCGACGCGTCGTCGGACAGCATGGTCAGGGCCAGCACGGCCACGCCGGGATGCCGGGCCGTGATCCGGGACGTCGCCTCGATGCCGCTGATGCCCGGCAGGTGCAGATCCATCAGGACGACGTCGGGAGCGACCTGATCCACCAGGTCGACGGCCGCCTCACCGGTGCTCGCCACCCCCGCGACCTCCACCTCGGGCAGATCGCGGAAGAGCGCGACCAGCCCTTCGGCGAACACCGGGTGGTCCTCCACCACCATGACGCGGATCATCGGACCGCCAGCGGGAGCCGTACGACCATGTGTGTGCCCACCCCGCCCTGGTCGAGCAGTTCGAAGGTGCCGTCGAGCTCCTCGGACCGGCGCCGCATGGAGGCGAGGCCGAACCCGCGGCGGGTGGGCGACCCCACCCCGACGCCGTCGTCGTCGACCCGCAACTCCAGGACGTCCTGCGCATCGCCCGCCCGCAGGCTGACCGTGCACCGGGACGCCATGGCGTGCCGTACGGCGTTCGTCATGGCCTCGGCCGCGATCCGGTAGGCGGCCAGCTCGACCGGCGGCGGAAGGGCGGGCAGGTCGGGCGGAGCCTCCACCTCCACCACGAGATCACCCGCAAAGCCCCTGCCGAGCTCGGCCAGCGCGCCCGTGAGCCCCAGAGTGTCCAGGGGCGGCGGGCGCAGGTCGTTGACGATCGCGCGGATGTTCACGACCGTGCCGCGGATGTGGCCGGACAGCTCCTCCAGCACCTGTTTCGCCCCCTCAGGGTCGGCGTCGACCAGACGCCTGCCCCGGTCCACCTGCAGCGCGAGGGCCGCCAGCGTGGGACCGAGCCCGTCGTGGAGTTCGTAGAGCAGCCGGTCGCGCTCCTCCTGCCGGGCCGCCAGCAGCCGCCCATGCGAACGCTCCAGGTCCGCGCCGAGGCGGTGCGCCCGTACGGCCACCGCGACGTGCGGCGCGAGCTGCGCCAGCAGAGCACGGTCCTTGGGGCGCAGCCGCTCCCCCAGCACGAGCGTGCCGACCGGCTCGCCCTGGTGGAGGAGCGGGACGCTCTCCGTCACATCGGCGCCGACGCCGCTCAGGCGGCCCCAGGAGGCCACGACCGCCCCCGATTCCTCGACGGCCACGTAGTGTATGCGCAGGACCCGCCCTACCTCCGCGGCCATCCGCTCCAGAAGGTCGCCGGGCGCACCCGCGTCCGAGAGCCGCACACCGAGCCGGCGCAGCGCACGCGCCGGGTCGTCGCGGTCGCCGTACACGAGGCGGTTCGCGGCGGCGGACACCCGCCGATAGAAAGGGTGCACCGCGAGCGCCACGATCAGAGCGGACGCCCCGGAGCCGATCGCGTTCCCGAGTGTGGCCGCGGCCATGGCGTACGCGGCCAGCAGGGCGACGCTGACAGCGCCGAACGCGAGCGCGCGCGACAGCAGGAGGTCGAGATCCCAAAGGCGGTGCGCGACGACGGCCACCGCAACCGCCACCGGCAGCGGAACGGCGGCGAGCGCCACGATGACCGGCCCCCACGGCACGAACAGGGCGACACCGAGCAGGCCCACCGTCAGCAGCGCGGCGGCCAGTACCCATTGGAGCCGCCGTCGCACCTCCTCGCCCGCGGATCGGTAACGGACGACGAGCGAGCCGACCGCGGCGAGCACCGCACCGACCGTGCACACCGTACCCGCGGTCCTCAGGGCGTCCGGCACCCCGGTGAGTCCGGCCAGCGGGCCCGCGTATCCGCTGGGGAAGAGCCCGGGGACCTGCTCGTAGGTCACCGGGCGGAGCATCCAGTCGAGCGTGCTCACCCCTATGCCGGCGAACGCCGCGGCCTGCGCGGGCCACCATCGGGGCGAGAGGAGCCGGCCTTCCGGGAAGATCAGCAAGAAGATCGTCGGGACCAGCAGGTAGGCGGGGATCCACAGCCAGTTGGACACCCACATCGCCCAGTCGTCCCCCGGCAGGCCCATGCCGCCGCCGGCCGCATCGTCGTCGAGGCCGCTGTTGATGCCGAGCAGGCCGTACGCGCCGAGGGCGAGCCCGAGCGCCTGGGCCGTGCCGACGATCACCATCACCCAGCCGACCCGGCTTCCCGGCCGCTGCGCCACCACGAACAGGCCGGGCACTCCGAACGACAGCGCCGCGACCGCGCGGAAGGCGTCGAACCGTTCGACGATCCCTGTCACGCCCAGCTGCCGCAGCCTGGGCTCGACGACCAGCGTCCCGAGGACCAGGACGAGTAGCGCGCCCGCCGCCGCGGCGGCGCGCCGGGCCGATCTGTCCGTCATGAGGGGGATGTTGCCACCCGCGCGTCCCGCCGTCACGGGACGAGATGTCCCGTCCCGCGGGGGACCGGCGGCTCATGCCGGCCGGACGTCCTCCGCCGGACCCTCGAATTCGTAAGCACCCACTGCGTTCTTCGAGGAGACGACATGCCCGCACCCGCCACCACACCCGCCGCTCGCCCACTAGCGTCCGCGCTCGTCGCCGGTGTAGGCCTGCTGCTCGCCATGGATGTCACCGGCGCGATCATCTCCCTGTCCGCCGGCCTCAGCCCGACCCTGCTCGACGCCCTCGGGCCGCAGGCGCGGCTGTCGGCGCCGATTCCGATGATGATCGCGCAGGTCCTGCTGGTCGCCGGCGCGACCCGGCGTCATCGCGGCGTCGCCGTCCCCGCCTCGGCCCTCCTGGCCGTCGCCGGAGTGCTCGCCTTCATGTCCGGCTTCTACGACGGCGGCTACGCCGCCGACCTCACCGCGGGTCAGCGGGTCTTCCAGATCGCCCTCGTCACGGCCCACCTCGGAGTCGGCGTCCTAGCGGGCTTCCGCCTGGTACGGCTGCTGCGCCGCTGACGGGGTCGGACGCGCCGGAGGAGCAGGGCGGCTTGTCGGCGTTTTTCTCCTGCTGCTCCTTGGCGGGTGCTTCGCGGTGCTGGTGTTCGCGGCGAACAAGGGGGCGAAGGAGGTCGAAGGCGAAGTCGACCGGCCCGTACGGAGTGTGCCGCGTTCAGGTGGACTCCCTCGGCCAGTGCGCCGACCGCCCCGCCGCAGGTCTTCAGCGCCGCCCCCGAGCGACACGCGACGGAGGGCCGGCGAGGCCGTCCCGCCGCACCGCCGCCTGCACCCCGCACAGCCGCCGGACGACGGCCACCGCGTCGCCTCCGCTCCCGGCCGTACGACCACCGGATCATCGGCGACGGGCGGGTGAGCACGTCCGGTGGTTCGCGATGACGGAACTACTGCGGCGATGCCTTGATCCCAAAGGGGAAAACTGGGGACACTTCCTCCGTACGTCGCATCACACCGCATCCGCCCCTTTCATGGCTGTCCGGCCGGCCACGGCCCGGCACACCGTCACGCCGTACCACCGCGAGCCACGAGCGAGCGGCGGGCGGCGCGGCAGCGGGGCCGGCCACCCGGCGACCCGCGTGACAGGAAGGACCATTTCCGCGATGAGTCATGCAGCTCAGCGCCTGGGCGTCGTCGCCGAATCGGCGCCGGGTGAGACCCGGGTCGCGGCCACCCCGGCCACCATCCCGCAACTGCTCTCACTCGGCTACGAGGTGATCGTCGAATCGGGCGCCGGCGAGAGATCGGGCTTCACGGACGACGCGTACGTCCGGGCGGGCGCGCGGATCGGCGGCCGGGAGGAGACGTGGGGCGCCGGCGTCGTGCTGAAGGTGAACGCCCCGGCGGAGGAGGAGATCGCGGCGCTGCGCGACGGCGCGACGCTCGTCTCCCTGATCGGCCCGGCGGCGAACCCGGACCTGTTGGACGCGCTCACGCGGCGGCCGGTGACCGTGCTGGCGATGGACGCCGTGCCCCGGATCTCCCGCGCGCAGTCGCTCGACGTGCTGAGCTCGATGGCGAACATCGCCGGGTACCGCGCGGTGATCGAGGCGGCGCACGCGTTCGGGCGGTTCTTCACCGGCCAGGTGACCGCGGCCGGGAAGATCCCCCCGGCGAAGGTCCTCGTGGCGGGGGCGGGCGTGGCCGGGCTGGCGGCGACGGCCACGGCGGTCAGCCTGGGCGCGATCGTGCGGGCCACCGACCCCCGGCCCGAGGTGGCCGAACAGGTGCGGTCGCTCGGCGCGGAGTTCCTCGACGTCGGGGTCGCCCAGCGGTCGGGCGCGGACGGGTACGCCAGGGAGACCTCGCGGGACTACGACCTGCGCGCCGCCGAGATGTACGCCGAGCAGGCCGCGGACGTGGACATCGTCGTCACCACGGCGCTCATCCCGGGACGCCCGGCCCCCACGCTGCTCACGGCCGAGCACGTGGCGCTGATGCGCCCGGGCAGCGTCATCGTCGACATGGCCGCCGCGCAGGGCGGGAACGTCGCCGGCACCCGGGCCGGGGAGGTGGTCGTCACCGCCAACGGCGTGACGATCATCGGATACACCGACCTCGCCGGGCGGCTGCCCGCGCAGGCCTCGCAGCTGTACGGCACCAACCTCGTCAACCTGATGAAGCTCCTCACGCCGGACAAGGACGGCCACGTGCGGCTGGACTTCGACGATCCCGTGCAGCGGGCGATGACCGTCGTCCGCGACGGCGAGAAGACCTGGCCGCCCCCGCCGATCGCGGTGAGCGCGGCCCCCGCCGCACCGGCCGCGACCGCGGCGCCGCCGCCTCCGGCGCCCGTGGCGACGCCGTCACCCCCGCCGGGCCGGCGACGGCACCTGCTCGTCGCCGCCGTCGCCGTCGCGCTGTTCCTGCTGACCGCCCTCTCGCCGAACGCGCTGATCGAGCACGTCACCGTCTTCGTCCTGTCGATCGTGATCGGCTACTACGTCATCGGGAACGTCCACCACGCGCTGCACACGCCCCTGATGTCGATCACCAACGCCGTCTCGGGGATCATCGTCGTCGGCGCGCTGCTGCAGATCGGGCAGGGGGGCGGGGTGGTCACCGCCCTGGCCTTCGTCGCGATCCTGCTGGCGAGCATCAACATCTTCGGCGGCTTCGCCGTGACCCGGCGCATGCTCGGCATGTTCACGAGGAGCTGACCGTGACTCTCACCACCGCCGCGCAGGCCGCCTACATCGTCGCGGCCCTGCTGTTCATCCTCAGCCTCGCCGGCCTGTCCAGGCACGAGACCGCGCGCTCCGGTGTCGTGTCCGGCGTCGCCGGCATGGTCGTCGCCCTCGCCGCCACGGTCGCCCTCGCCGCGGACGGCGGCGACGTCCCCGCGGTCGCCCTGCTCGTGGCCGCGATGGCGATCGGCGCCGCCGTCGGGCTCTGGCGGGCCCGGGTCGTCGAGATGACCGCCATGCCGGAGCTGATCGCCATCCTGCACAGCTTCGTCGGCCTCGCCGCCGTCCTGGTGGGATGGAACGGCTTCCTCCAGGTCGAGGAGGGCGGCGCGGCGCGGCCGGAGGCCGCCGGCTCGCTGCTGGGCATCCATCACGCCGAGGTGTCCATCGGGGTGTTCATCGGGGCGCTGACCTTCACCGGGTCGGTCGTCGCGTTCCTCAAGCTGTCGGCCCGGATCGACTCCAGGCCCATGACGCTGCCCGGCAAGAACTACCTGAACCTGGGCGCGCTCGCCGCGTTCGCGGTCCTGACCGTGCTCTTCGTGGCCTCCCCCAGCCTCGGGCTGCTCGTCGCGCTGACCGCCGTGGCGCTGTCGCTCGGCTGGCACCTGGTCGCCTCCATCGGCGGCGGCGACATGCCCGTCGTGGTCTCGATGCTCAACAGCTACTCCGGCTGGGCGGCCGCGGCGTCCGGCTTCCTGCTCGACAACAACCTGCTGATCGTCACCGGCGCGCTGGTCGGCTCGTCCGGCGCCTACCTGTCGTACATCATGTGCCAGGCGATGAACCGCTCGTTCCTGTCGGTGATCGCCGGGGGCTTCGGCGTCGAGGCGGGGCACGCCGTCGAGGCCGACTACGGGGAGCACCAGGAGGTCACGGCCGGCGACACCGCCGAGCTGCTGAAGGACGCCAAGTCGGTGATCATCGCCCCCGGGTACGGCATGGCGGTCGCCCAGGCGCAGTATCCCGTGGCCGAGCTCACCCGCAGGCTGCGGGACCGCGGGGTGGAGGTCCGCTTCGGCATCCACCCCGTCGCCGGGCGCCTGCCGGGCCACATGAACGTCCTGCTCGCCGAGGCCAAGGTGCCGTACGACGTCGTGCTGGAGATGGACGAGATCAACGACGACTTCGCCGGGACCTCCGTCGTCCTGGTCATCGGGGCCAACGACACCGTCAACCCGGCGGCCGTCGAGGACCCGGACAGTCCCATCGCCGGCATGCCCGTCCTGCGCGTGTGGGAGGCGGACCGCGTCGTCGTCTTCAAACGGTCGATGGCCACCGGCTACGCGGGCGTGCAGAACCCCTTGTTCTTCCGGGACAACACCCGGATGCTCTTCGGCGACGCGCGGCAGCGCGTCGAGGAGATCGTCGCGGCGCTCTGACCGACGGGTCGCCCCGGCCGGTCACCCCGGCCGGTCATCCCAGCCGGTCACCCCAGCCTGCGGAGGAGGTGACGGCGGGCGACCTCGTCCCCGGGGCCACCGCGCTCCGCGAGCCGCTCCGCGACGTACCGGCGGTGGGCCTCGTCCACGTTCCCGCCGTACTTGAACTTGCCGTCGATCTTCTGGATCGCGAGCCGCAGGCCCCGGATCCCGGGCAGGGACCTGCGGTGCTCGGCGGGATCGGCGAGCCCGTCGTCGAGCCGGGCGAGCTGGGCGCGGAGGATCTCCGCCTTGCCCTCGGCGTCGTCGACGATCTCCGCGTGGCAGACCAGCTGCACGGCGGCGTAGTAGGTGGTCGGGATGCCGAGCCGGGGGTCCTCGCCGCTGTCCGGCAGCACCTTCCACGCGCCCCTGACGTACGCCCAGTCGCCGGCCAGGGAGAGCAGGACCGCGGGGTTCTCCTCGATCGCGGCCCACACGGGGTTGGGCCGGGCCAGGTGGAGCAGGACCGTCGAGGCGTCGGCCAGGAGGAACTGGGTCGGCACGACGACCGGCACGTCGCGACCGCGTCCCGACGCGATGAGGTGGCCGAACTCGCTCGCCCGGACGAAGGCCAGCGCCTCCTCCTCCGTCGCCGCGTCCCACGGATGGATCAGCATGCTCCCACTCTAGGCGGAGCCCTTCGGCCCGCCCCGGGGCGGTGGTCAGCCGGTCCAGGAGCTGTTCATGAAGGAGATGACCATCGGCACCGTGAGCGGCCCGATCACGGTGGCGTAGAGGATGATCACCCATCTGTGCCGGGCGGCCGTACGGCCGACGAGCACCCACAGCGGCCACCACAGCAGCGCTCCCCGGGGCATCGACATGTAGAACGTCGACGTGGTGAGCACGGCCACCTGGAGCCCGACGTAGACGAACTCGGCCCAGCGGCGGGTGACCAGGAGCCAGACCAGCAGCAGCAGCCCCACGATCGCCACCGCGAGCTCCAGGCGGAACATCGGCCCGAACGTGGCGTCGCCGGTCATGTCCCAGGTCGAGCGGAACGACTCCCAGGGCCAGACCATCCTCCGGCCCCAGCCGGCCTCCTGGGCGTGGTTCCAGGCCAACCAGTCGCCCGTACGGGAGTGCTGGTAGGCGGAGTAGGCGACGATCGGCGCGAACGGCAGCAGCAGCCAGGGCGCGTCGCGCCAGCCGGTCCAGCCGTCCCTGCGGATCCTGCTGACGACGAACTCCGTCACGAGCGCCGCGGCCAGGAACAGGCCGGTCACCCGTACGCAGGACGCCCCGGCGGCCAGGGCGCAGGCCACCGGCCAGTTGCGGCGCCGTACGGCCAGCCAGGCGGGCAGCGCGAAGGCGAGGAAGAGCGCCTCGGAGTAGCCGGCGAACAGGAAGACGGCGGGCGGGCACAGCAGCAGGGCCAGCACCGCCCAGCGTCCGGCGCCGACGGGCGCCTCCAGGTCGGCGAGCTTGGCCAGCGCCACCATCGCCACCGCGCCGGCCAGGAACGAGATGATCAGTCCGGCCAGGGTCCAGTCGTGGACCACCAGGTGGACCAGGCGCAGCGCCAGCGGCAGGCCGGGGAAGAAGGCCGGCAGCCCGGGGTCGGGGTCCTGGTTCGGGTCGCCGCCGTAGCCGAACTCCGCGATCTCCCGGAACAGGTCGACGTCCCAGTAGTGCCACCGCTCCAGCAGCGGGGCCCTGTTGGTGCCGGAGACGGCCAGGACGCCGTAGACCGCCATGAGGATGATCCCGGCCCTGGTGCCGACCCACAGCAACAGCGCGTCCCGGACCGTGGCGTTCCGCTCCGCCGCCTCGGCGGAGGCGCCCTCCGGCGGAGGACTCTCGTCGCCGTGCCCGGGCTCCTCCGCGTCCGGCCCGCGATCCTCCGGGTCCGTCCCGGGCCGCTCCCCGCGCTCCGGGTCGCGGCCGGTCTCCTGGACAGAAGCCGTCACGTGCCGCCCCTCCACTCGCCCCTGCCGGCACCGCCGTGCGTACGCGGTGGCCGTACGTCCTTCCGCTTCCGGCGGAGTCTGCCGCCGGACCGGTCCTGCTCCGCGCGGCCGCGGGCACGCCGGGGGTCCTGCCGCACCGGGGGCCGTACGGGCGAGCGCGGACGCGCCCATGATCGGAGATGATGTCAAGGTCCTGAGCCCGGGCGCCAGTCCGAATCCGCACGAAAGCCACCTTCGGCGCCCACCGCGTCCGGCGGCCGTCGCTGACGTCGGAATTCGCGCCGCCACCCGACGGGGCGACCGGCGCCCGGCCTGAAAATTCCATCGCCGGAGATTGCGAAGGCCGCCCCCGTTCACCGCGCGAGGCAGGATCGGCCGGACGACATGCCGCCGTGCCGTGGTGACCGGGCCGCGTCGGACGGCGGCACAGGTGAAATTTTCATCGGGACGGCTTGAAGAGAGCCAAATCGGAGCCCTGGTCAGGAACGGGAGAACCCCGGTTGCCGCCTGCGGGCGGTGCGTGTGGAGACGAGCCGGGATCTTGACACGTCCCACCGCGTCATATTTGCTCCGCTGCACATCGCGGTGACAGGCGCGTGCGCCGTGGCCGGTTTCCCGTCCGCGTAAGCCCCCCATGTGCATGGCACAGGAAGATGCGTGATGTTGAGAAGACCGCGCACCAGGGGGTGGAGTCCCGGCGGCCTCCCCTCCCGGCCCTCCCCCGACATGCCGTCCGGGCGGGCCCGGTGCCCGTCGGCCGCTGGAGAGGTGCGATGACGCCCGCCCGCCCGGCCGCCCGCCCGGCCACCCGCCGGAACGCTCGCACCGCCGCCGCCCGCGCGGCCTCGGACGAACGGCAGGATCGGACCCTGCGACGGCAGATCCTGTTCGCGATCGTCGCGGTGGCCTTCGCCGTGCACGCCAACGGGATCGGCAACGGCTTCGTCTATTTCGACGACCCCGAGGGCGTGATCGACAACCTCTCCATCCGGGAGTTCAGCGCGGCCAACATCGGCCACTGGTTCACCACTCCGCTCCAGTTCATGTACACACCGCTGGTGTACGTGTCGTACGCGGTGGACTATCTGTTCGGCCAGGGCGCCGTGGGCGTGTACCACTTCACCAACGTGGTGCTGCACCTGGTCAACGTGGTCCTGGTGTTCCTGCTGATCCGCCGGCTGACCGAGCGTCTCTTCCCGGCCGCTTTCGTGGCGGCGGCGTTCGCGATCCATCCCGTGAACGTCGACTCGGTCGCCTGGATATCCACCCGCAGCAACCTGCTGGCCACGCTTTTCACGCTGGCCGCGCTGCTGGCGTACCTGCGTCACCTGGAGTCGGAGCGGTGGCCGCCGCTGGTCTGGTCGTTGCTTCTCTTCGGGCTGGCCGTGCTCTCCAAGTCGACCGCGGTCGTGCTTCCCCTCATGTTGTTCCTCGTCGACTTCTTCCGGGGCCGCCCGCTGTCCCGCCGCGTGCTGTTCGAGAAGATTCCCTTTCTCGCCGTCTCCGCGGCCGCGATTCTCGTCGCGCTGAACGTGCGGGAGGACGTGGTCCCGCCGCAGGGGTACACGATCCTCGACCGGTTCCTTCTGGCCTGCTCGGCGGTGGGCAACCATCTGGTGCAGGTGGTCTATCCGCTCCACCTGTCCCTCGCGTACGAGTACCCCCGCAAACCGTTGTCCTGGCTCTTCTTCCTCTGCCCGCTCGCCCTCGTGGCAGGGGCCGCCCTTCTCCTGCTGGTCAGGCCGGCCCGCAGGGTCGTGGTGTTCGGGCTCGGGTTCTTCCTGGCCGGCGTCGCCCCGGCCCAGGCCGTGCTCCTCATCGACGGCTACCACGCGAACAGGTACGCGTACCTGCCCTATCTGGGCCTCTTCCTGATCGCGGCCTGTTTCGCGGAGAAAGCGCTCTTGCATCGCGACCGCAGGCTGCGGGCCTGCGTGATCGGCGTGATGGCGGTGTTCGTCGCGTTCTTCGCCACGCTGACGGTCATCCGGAACACCGCCTGGCGGAACACGGAGACCATCATGAGCGACGCCATCGCGAAGGAACCGGGCGTGGCGTTCACGTACAACGCCCGGGGCATCGCCAGGTTCCGCGAGGGCCGGTACGACGGCGCCACCGCCGACTTCGAGCGCACCGTCGAACTCGACCCCGACTTCATGCTCGCGCACCACTACCTGGGCATGACCAGGTATCACAACGGCGACTACTCGGGGGCGCTCGCCGAACTCGACAACGTGGTGTCGCGACTGCCGACCTTCGCCGCCGGCTACAACGAGCGCGGGAAGACCAAGATCGCCCTGCGCGACTACCAGGGGGCGTACGCGGACCTCTCCGCCGCCGTTCAGTACGACTCGCAACTGGCGGAGGCGTACTACCTCCGCGGTGTGGCCGGGACCGAGCTGGGCAACCCGCAGGGAGCCGTATCCGATCTGAACACGGCGATCGGACTGTTTCCCGGGTACGCCGACGCCTATCACCAGCGCGGGGTGGCCGAGTCGCGCCTGGGCGACACCCGCGCCGCGTGCGCCGACTGGAACACGGCGGCGTCCCTCGGCAGCACCGCGGGGAACACGGCCGTGGCCGAGAATCACTGCGCCGGTTAGCCGGTCAGCCCACAGTGGCCCCGGCGGCGGTTGGCCCCGGCTCCGCCGGGGTAGCAGCGTGGCGCATGACGGAGTATGGAATCCACGCCTCCCACGAGCAGATCCCGCCCGCCGACCTCCTCACCGCGGTGATCGCCGCCGAGCGTGCCGGCTTCGACGCCGCCATGTGTTCCGACCATTTCTCCCCCTGGAGCGAACGGCAGGGCGAGTCGGCCTTCGCCTGGTCCTGGCTCGGCGCCGCCCTGCAGGCCACCGGCCTCACCTTCGGCGTCGTGAACGCCCCCGGGCAGCGCTACCACCCGGCGATCGTCGCCCAGGCGATCGGGACCCTCGGCGCGATGTTCCCGGGCCGGTTCTGGGCCGCGCTCGGCAGCGGCGAGTACAGCAACGAGCACATCACCGGCGAGCAGTGGCCGCGCAAGGAGGTCCGCGACGCCCGCCTGCGCGAGTGCGTGGACGTCATCCGCGACCTGCTCGACGGAAAGACGGTCACCCATGACGGCCTGGTGACCGTCGACCGTGCCCGCCTCTGGACCCGCCCGGACACCCCGCCGCCGCTGATCGGCGCGGCGGTGAGCACCGGTACGGCGGCCCGGTGCGCGGAGTGGGCGGACGGCCTGGTCACCGTCAACGCCCCCGAGGACCACCTGCGCGAGATGATCGCGGCGTACCGTGACGCGGGTGGACGCGGACCGGTCTGCCTGCAGGTCCACCTGAGCTGGGCGCCGACCGAGGAGGAGGCGGAGGCGATCGCCCACGACCAGTGGCGCAGCAACGTCTTCGGCCCGCCCGTCTCCTGGGACCTCGAACTGGTGGAGCACTTCGACGTCGTCTCCGAGCACGTCACCGTCGAGCAGGTGCGCGGTGTGGTCAACGTCTCCGCCGACCTCGACCGGCACGTCGACTGGCTGCGCGGCTACGCGGATCTGGGCTTCGACCGTGTCTACCTGCACCATGTGGGCCAGGACCTGCTGCCGTTCATCGACGCCTTCGGCGCCAAGGTCCTGCCCGCACTGCGCTGACGTCCGAAGGACCGCGACCCGTCGTACGGCGGGCGGGCCGGGGACGCGGACGTCCGGCCGGCCCGCCGCTCGTCACTCCTGCCGGGTGCGCTGGATCGCCTCGGCGATCCGCTTGACGCGTGCGGGAGACCGCGCACCGGCCTGGAAAATGGGTACGAAACTGCTCACACGGGGTGCGAGGCTGGGCGGATGACCCGTACGCACACCGTGGTCCTGGTCGAAGGGCTCAGCGACAAGGCGGCCGTCGAAGCCCTGGCCGGCCGCCGGGGCCGGGACCTCGACGCCGAGGGCATCTCCCTGGTGGCGATGGGTGGCGCCACGAACATCGGGACGTACATCGGCAGGTTCGGCCCTCCAGGGCGCGACCTGCGGCTGGCCGGTCTGTGCGACGCCGGCGAAGTGGGCGCCTTCCAGAGGGCGCTCGAACGTGCCGGCCTCGGGTCCGGTCTCGACCGGAGCGCTCTGGAGGCGCTCGGGTTCTTCGTCTGCGTGGCCGACCTGGAGGACGAACTGATCCGCGCCCTCGGCACCGCCGCGGTCGAACGCGTCATCGACGCCGGAGGCGAACTCGGCTCGTTCCGCACGCTCCAGAAGCAACCCGGGTGGCGCGAGCGCAGCACGCACGACCAGCTACGCCGCTTCATGGGATCAGGCAGCGGCCGCAAGATCCGCTACTCGGGCCCGCTTGTCGCGGCACTGGACCCCGATCTCGTCCCCCGCCCACTGGACGCACTGCTGGCCCACCTGTGAGCCGCTCACCCAATGGCACGGCGCTGGGCGCTCTGGGCTCGTTGCTGGACGCGTCACTTCTGCGGATCGCCGAGGCGTCGGCAGACGCGCGGACGTACGACCGGCGAGCGATCTACGAGATCGCGGACGTGTGGGACAACAACACCTTCCCTCTGTTCCACGCCGCGACCGCCCGCACCTCCATCGGCCGGGAGCGGCGTGCCCGTGCCGCCCTCGCCTGGATGGCTGATTTCGGCCTGGAACGGCGGAGCTGGATGGTCGAGCAGGCCGAAGCGGCAGGGCGGCCGCTGGAGCAGCTCTTGCCGCCCCCGGTTGCGGAGCCTGCGCACAAGAGGAATCACCGAGGGCCGGTGACGCCGCGGTACGTGCCGCTGACCGCCGAGGCCGCACTCGGACTGAGCACCGATTACGACCTGGCCGCCGCCCGGGTCCGCACCCTCCTGCTCGAGCGTGCTGGCACCCGGCTCACCGGGTTTCTCGTGCTGGCCGCCCCGCGCCGCTACGACGGTGGCCCGCAGGCGGTGGAACTTCCCGAGTTGCACCTGCGTCTTGAGGATGTCACCGACGTCGGTTTCGACTCCGGCGATCGCATGGGAGCCGCCCTGCAGTGCGGGGCGGAGGAGATAGTCCTCAGAATCGGCGCGAACGGAAGGCTGGACGCCGCATGGGGTTTCTGTCTGGCAACATTCTTCATCCCACCTCTAATGACCACATTCAGCAAGTGCGGTTCCCGCCTTGCCGAGTTGTGCTTATAGGGGATCAAGGGCGGCGCTCCGCGCCGCCTCGCGGCCCTTCGCCCGCTCGGCGGCCGGGCATGCGGCCTGGGGCCGGTCCCGGCCGCCAGCGGCTCCAGGCCGCCAACACCACCAGACGCCGAGTTATCCATACCGCATATGTGGTCGATCGCTCGTGGAGGACGGCCGGCTCGCTAGGTTGCGCCGCAACCAAGCATTACGCCTCAGTTTCATGAGTCACCCTAGCTAGAAGGCTCCTCGCCCACAGTGCTTTCAGGTCGCAAGGTGCGCCACTTTGCGGTGATTTCTTTCTCAGCCCAGCGGGGCAGGTGCCGTCCAGGCCTTACCACGTTGCGATCGTTACCGCACGTCACGGTATACACGCGGCCGGACGTGCCTTCATCTGCACCAAGGAAGTCCTCATAAACTGCACCCAAGCCGTGCAGATTGTCGTGAGCCAGCCAAGAGAGGGCAATTTTCCCATCGCGGCCCAAAGGTGGGATACGGACAGGGTGGGCCCAGTACCCTGGGCGCTCGCCAGTGACTACCTTTTGGGCCACCTCGATGTTCAGGGCTGGCCCGTTGCCGACGTTCCGCAGCGTCCAACCGTCTTCGTTGTCATAGACGAAGACGAGCACTGGCATCCGGCTGCGACGTTCTGTGGCCCTCGATGCGCGGTAGCCAAGCATGAAGGTGACGGCTGAAAGAATAAGAGCCGCGATCGAGAGGGCTGTTGCGAGCATGGGTTCAATCATGAGGGCTGTAGGGCATAGGCGGAAGACCGCATTACGTCACCATGGACCAAGGTCATGCCTTGCCTATAGTCATAGCCGAGGGCGAATCCTGCCTCCGGCGGGGGCGCTCCGACTCCGGGATGATCCCTTAGGGCCTGCTCATCGTGACCGACCGTAAATGGCTGAGGTAGGGGCCTGATCACCCCGATCAGGAGGCGGAGGCGTGCGCGCCGCGCGGGAAGAGCCAGGTCACAGGCTGATCGTCGTGCAATTAGCGTGCAATTAGCCAGGGGAACGAGGGGGCAACCACGGTCACCTATGACCAGTCCTAGGCCCAGGTCAGCGGCTCTACGGGCCGTGATCCATGCAATTCCCAAGCTGACAGTCCGCGTTGCATCTCCCGCCTGTCGGGGATTTGACGCGCCGCCCTTCTGCCCTCCCTGAAAGACCGATAAGTAACGATCGGAGCTGCGCGCGAGGTTTCCTCGCCACTGACGCACTGATGCTGGCTGCCGCAAGCACAATCGCTCGCGGCGAGCGTTCCTCACCGCTAACAGCGGGCGCAAGCTCACCATGTCCACGCACAAGGACACCAGCCGGCGTTTCTCCTACCGATGGGTCTCTGCCGGGCGAAGGCGCCGCGTACTGTCCGCGATTCCGGCGTTCGGTACCGGATCAATCAGGCGGAGATGACCATGCAGAAACTATTCGACCAGTAGACGCTGGCGTCGGCGGGCGCGGGATGGCATGGCCATGACGCAGGGGCCGTTCGGGCGTGCCTGGCCCCTGCCTTTGCCCCGGCTACTCGGGGTCGGAGACCTCCGTCACCTGCACCCCGTCCAGTTCGAGCCCTGTCCACCGGCCCGCGTCCAGCGTGAGGATGTCGGCCCCCTGCAGCCGAGCGAGCATCACCGCGTGCGCGTCCTGCCACAGAGGCCGGCCGTCGCCGGTCAGCCGCGCGGCGGTCTGCCCGAGCTCGAGCGCGTCATCGAAGTCGCCCAGCGGCCCGTACGCGCCGTGGTCCAGGCGGGCGATCCCGCGCACCGCTGGCAGGAACCCCGACTCGTCGCTGCCGCCCATCTCCGCGGCCACCGCGGCGACAACCAGCGCCGGCACCATCAAACGCAAGCCCTGCTGGTCCAGCTCGAGCAGCATGGTGATCAGCGGCATGTCCCCGCGGGCGACTTCCGACACCACGGTCGTGTCCAGGACAAAGCCGCGCTCACTCACCGGCGGCCCGCGCCCCAAGGTGCTGCTCGCGCTGCGCGAGCACGTGGGCGGTCATCCGAGCCACCTTGGCCGCCGCAGCCGGGTCCGACCGCACCGCCTGCGCGGCGGCGCGTACCGCGGCGTCGGCCTCGCGGTCCGCCTCGGCCCGCCGTGCCAACGCGGCGTTGACCACAGCCGACACCGACCGGGCCCGCCCGGCGGCAACCTCGGCATTTGCGTACTCGAGCAGATGCTCCTCGATCGTCACACTGACAGGCTTCGTCGTCATGCGATAACTATATGATGACGGTGGGCCGGCTGTCCTCTCTTCCCTCGCCTCACCCCGCTCCCTCAGGATCGAGCCCATGCGACTGCTGTTACTCGGAGGCACCTGATTCCTCGGACGGTGCCTCCGGATATAGGCACGTTTGGGTGAGGGCGGGATGGGCTGCGTGTATCTCGGCCGTACCCTTAGCGGCCACGGTTGCACGCGTACGACAGTCATTCCCGATATGGCAAAACTCTTGATAACTGCCAAGATGATGACATGTCGGCGCTTCGCACCGTTGTCCTCGTGGTCTGTCGTGTCTTTCTGGTTTGGGCACACCGTCTGTCGGGACGCACAAGCCGATCGTCACGGACAGCAGCATTTAATCAGACAGAATAAGCTTTCTGTCCGGTATCACTCCTGGTCATCGAGTTGGATCGCTTGAACTTCGGTCACGGCTCGGAACTATGCCCCGGTGATTGGGAGCCGGAGATCCCACGCCAAGCCGCTGACCGCGAGTTGGTTCGACCAGCGGATCGGCGGATCTAGCCTCCGTCTTCGACGAAGATCCTAACGTTTATCGGCCGCCGCGAATCTTCCACCTGCGGCCAGACCTCCCTCCCGGCACTCACCGGGCCCCCTTCCTCCACAGACGTTGCGCGTCGACAGAGCCGCAGCCCTTCATGACGGTGAGGCCGGGCCTGCGACGGACTCCTGTCAGCAGTCGCACTCTGCCTCGGTCTGAGGCGCGTCGAACTCCTCGGTGAGCTCGGTTCCGAGGCCCGGCGACACGGCTCCCAGCGCGACGGGGAATTGCCCGGCGGCCTCGGGGATCCCCTGCGGGATCCGGTCGTCGCGTATTCGATCCGCGGCGATCCCGCGGGCCAGCTCGACAGGACTGACGTTGATCTGAAAGTGCATCGCGTCGTGGGAACTCCGCCAGCGACCACCCCAGGCGAACACCTGGAGGCCGTCGACCGTACGGATCGACTCGACCGCGGCGATCTGCTCCTGGGTGAAGCTCGTGCCAGCGACACGACGGCGGACGTCCTCGCACCGTTCCGCCTGCGTCGATTTCGACGAGAAACGGACCGGCCCGGTGACGTCCCACCGATGCGGATTGCATTCCGGGTCGATGTCGACCGCGATGCCGTAGGAGTGCAGCGACCAGCCGGTCGGATTGCCGTTCCTGTCCTTCGACAGGCGGCATTTGCAGACCCATGCGCGTTTCGCCTGGTACCCGGTGATGCGCAGAGCGCGGTCGAGGGCGCGGAACGCGTCGACCGCCAGCGGGTTCACCGGCGTGGTGTGGCTGAGCACGCGCAGGGGCGTCATCAGCTGCTCTCGGCAGTGATACCGCTCCCAGGCCCGGCGGAGCCAGCTCGTCGAGCGTAGGGCGCCGGGTGCGACCGTGTCCGGTACGGGCGCCTGAGGCCGGGACGGCGCCGCCTCGGTCAGGACCAACCGCAGCACCGGCCGTACGATCGCGTCGCGGATCTGGAGCCACTCCCGCGCGAGCTGCCTCTCCTCGGGCCGGATACCGCGTCCGCCCAGTTCGGGGTGGCGTGCGGCGAAGACCAGGTTCGTCAGGGCGTTCTCGTCCCGCTCGCCGCGCGCGACGGCCACGCTCGCCCGGAACCGCTCCATCAGCGTGCCGGCGTCGAGGATCGCCGTCTCCTCCTCCAGCCCGGACTCGTGCTCCCGCCACGTCCCGGGATGGTCCTCCTCGTGCCAGTGCCCGTACGCGGGGAGCCTCTCCGGAGCCTCCCCGGTGGCAGGGTCGCCGTTCTCCGTCCAGGCTGGGAAGGACGCGTACGCCGCCTCGGTCCGTCGGGGGGCCGTTGACGTGTCCTCGAGGGCGGGCTCCCCGGGGTGGTCCGCGTGACGGCATCGGCATTCGGGGGCGCGTGCTCCCGTCTCGGCGCCGTAGGGCTCCTCCCCTGTCTCGGCGTCCTCCCCGAAGAGCTCCTCCAGCTCTCCGCCGTCCTCCTCCGGCGTCCAGGCGCCTCCGGGGGCACTCATGCGGCAGTTGGCATCGCCGGGGTACGGGTCCTCCTCGCCGGTGAGTTCGTCGGGCCATCCGGGCTCTCCGGTCGTCGCCGGCGCCTCGCCGAACTCTCCGGACAGGGTGGTGTCCGTCTCCTCAGAGGCGTCGGGCTCCTGCCACCCGCCGTGGGCGGGAATGAACGCCTCGCCCCGGCCCGCCTGGCCCGGCGCGTATTCCCAGTGCCAGGGCTCCTTCTTGTACGGCGCGAAGCCGAAGGACGGGGCGTTGGCATGCAGCCAGCGGTACAGCCAGCTGCGGTGCCATGCCTGGAGGTGAACGGCCCGGCTGTCGTTGTGGATCTCGCTGCCGGCCGCGCGTTTCTGGTGGAGGTCGATCGCGGTTCCCGACTGGTGCTTGCTGTAGCCGGGCGCGGCGATCCACCGGGGGATCCGGAAGACGTCGATCATGTAGCGGACGGCTTCGTCACCGTGTGGGCCACCGGCAAGGGCCGCACGGGCACGCGACGTCCGGTTGTAGTACTTCCCGAAGTACTTGCGCCACAGGTGTGCCTGGTGCCTGCTGTCGCGGTAGCCGCTGACCGCCGTCACCCGCTGGGTCCGCAGC
Source organism: Microbispora triticiradicis (assembly GCF_005864065.1). Classification (NCBI taxonomy): domain Bacteria; kingdom Bacillati; phylum Actinomycetota; class Actinomycetes; order Streptosporangiales; family Streptosporangiaceae; genus Microbispora; species Microbispora triticiradicis. Next base: position 115,433 of record NZ_VANP01000019.1, read on the forward strand.
GCGTCGGGATCACCGGCGTCGCGGGCCCGGCTGAGCGCCTCGTTGGCCGCGGTTAGCAGGCGTCCCGCGGCTGACGCGGCGTCGGCCCGCATCGTCACATCGGTGCCCGGCACCGTGGCCTGCTCCCCGGGGGACAGGTCGCGCAGCGGCGCGCGGCCGCTTCCCGACCGTTCCAGGTGGGCGCGCAGGACCTTCTCCCGGAAGGCAACCTGCTCCGCCGAGGGCGGCGCGGACCAGCGGGTCTCCTTCTCGGCGACCGGAGAGGAGGCTGGGCCGCCGGGCGCCGGGCCGGTGATCTCGTGGACCGGCCGGAAGGGCGTGTCCACCTGGAAGGCCCAGTGCTCGATCAGCCGCGTCTCGGACGGGCCCGCCGGCTCGGGTGGCGTCGCCGGCTCGCCGCCTGGGGACGCCGTACGGCCGCCGGACTCGAAGATGCCTGTCATCGATTACCGCTCCTCAGGTGACGGATCCGCTCAGAGCTCCACGAGCCGGTTCGCGGCGGGTTCGGAGCCGTTCGGCGCGGACGGGGACGCCGGCGCGAGTGCCGGAGGCGGAGAGAGCGCCGGGTGCGGGGAGGAGGGCCCCGCCATCGCGGAGGCCGACGCCCGCGTCAGAGGCGCCGCCGCGGAGAAGGGTGTGGCCTTCAGGTTCCTCCCAGTGATCTGCGACCAGTGATCGACGATCGTCATGATGTTGTCGCGGAGCGTGTTGGCTGCAGGCGGCGGCGGCAGGTAGAGCGCCGCCACCTGATCGGGCTGGTTGAAGTCGCCCGCCTCGATCTGGAGCAGGAGCCGCGATACCCGGGGGGCGAGGATGAAGTAGGAGTGGGAGCGGGCGTGGCTGGCGATTCCGACTCGCTCGCCGATCTGGCGCAGCCGTTCCTCGGGGGTCGCGGCCGCCGCGACCTGCAGGTCCCGCACCACGGGGGAGTCGTAGTCGACGATCAGGTGCAGCCAGCTGAGCGCGGCCACCGCGCTGAATTCCTCCCTGGCCAGGTTGGGAGAGGTCGGCGTGCCTCCGCGCCGCTCGTTCAGCATGCTCTGCAGGCGGTACGCGAGGTCCGCTATCGCGGCCCTGTCGGTCGGGTTCGGGCCGGTGGAGTTCCTCGAGTGCTCGATGGCCCGCCAGACCTCCTTCAGGAACAGCTCGAAGACCGGGATGAAGTCACGGTTGGCGATGGCGGGCTTCTCGTAGGGGTACGGTCTCCCGTCCTCACCCGGGTGGTTCAGGTCGATGCCGAAGAACCGGAAGTACGCGTTCCTGCGGGTGGCGTTCTCGTCCGGTCTCAGGACGCTTGTTACCGAGGTGGGCAGGAACATCGAGCCGTAGGAGTAGAAGAGCTCCTCCGTCGTGCGGATCCAGTTGTAGGTGATGTCGTTGCGGGGAGCCGGAAGGCGTTCTCCCCGGGTCCACTCGAGGAGCACCTTGCGGAAGATGTCATGGATTCGGGTGTTCTCCACCAGATAGGCGTAGATCAGGTGGTCCCAGATCTTGGACGTCGCCGTGAACTGGCAGTGCAGGATGGGCGCCCACGCCGCGACTCCGGACGCGCGGGCCCTACACGCCCACAGGCGGGAGAGCCGCTGTTCGATTATCAGTGAGGGCTCGCTGATGAGCCTGTCAGCGTTGGCGTCGTACATCGTCACGTCGCCGGTCAGCCCCGCCGCGATCTGTCGGAACATTCAGGACCCTCCCTTCCTGGTTCCCGCCCCGTCGCCGGCTCCACGTTCCACGACGGGGGGTTCCCCGTCGTGGGCAGGGTGACAGGAGTCGTCCGAAGAGGGTCCGCCCGGCCCGCTGTAGAGGCCCGTCACACATTCCGAAGTCCGCGGATCGACGGGTCCTCCCCACGGAGTGCCCTCAGGCGGCTTCAGCGGGAGGAAGTCGAAGGTCTTCCGGCAGAGGTCGGGTACGTCCAGCCACTTCTCGAGGGCATCGGCGCGCCGCAGGACCTCCCATGCCGCGGGCGACAACTCGTCCTGGCCGTTGCCCGCGGCCGGCAACTCGTCGCGGCCGCTGCCCTGCTTGAGACTGCCTCTCGAGCTCGAGGACATGGTCTTCCCCCTTCTCACGCGGCGGCCTCGACAGGCCCGCCGAGGCGGATCATCCACTCTTCGAACTGCGCGGTGATCTCGGCCGCCCGGGCCGGTTCCGTCGCCGCGCGGTAGCCGGACAACGCCAGCAGCCGCAGCGCCTCCCGCTCCACCCAGTACGGAGACCGGAACAGCGCCGTCCCCGCATCACGGGCGAGGCAGGCCAGGGCGTCGGGCCGCACCCGCAGGGGGTCGACGCAGGCGACCAGCGGCCGGTCCCCGAACGCCCGCATCGGCCGGTAGAGGCAGACCTCGGCGATGCGCGGCACGAGCGCGGCAGAGCGCACGTGGAACTCCCGGACGTCGGCGGGAGCGGTCCGCACGGGATGCGCGGCCACCCACGCCTGCCCGAGGTCGTTCCACGGCCCGGACCCGTAGCATCGCGTCGCCATCGCGGCGCCCAGCAGGACGCGGAGGTAGGCGGGGGGATGCGGATCACCATACGGGACCATCCAGACCCGGTCCGGTTCTCCGGCGACGACGTCGTGCAGCGCGGCGACGGCCGCGTAGCCCGCGTGCGCGAAGGCGAAGGCGTCGCCGGCGATCTCACTCGCCCAGCCGGCCCAGGCGTCGGCGACGCCCGGCGCGACCGGGCGCAGCTCCCGTCGGAGAGCGTCGGCCAGCTCGCCGTTCCAGTCCAGGGTGAACGCGGCCTGGTGGCCGGCCTCGTGCAGGATGGCCGTGGGTCTCGACAGATTGTGCCTGGTGATCTTCACCGCGGCGGCCACCGAGAAAGAATCGCGGTCCCACAGGCGCAGGCCCGCACGCAGGATCGAGGCTCCGAGCCCTTTGTCCACGTAGGTCAGCACTGGAGGAGCCGGGTGCCCCAGCGGCTCCAGCACCTGCTCCATGGCGGACCTGGCCAGGAAGTCGCATGCGCGCAGCAGCGCGCCCAGCCGAGGCGTGGTCCTGCTGTTCACGCAGTCGCCGTAAAAGTCGAACGCCAGCTCGACTCTGAGGAACATCGCGCGGAACCGTACGACGAGCCGTCTGACCCGTTCCAGCTCCGTGGGCGACTCCGCCGCCGCCAGCTCGGCGGCCAGCACGCCGGCCGCCCGGTGCAGCCGCCGCGCCGAACGGCGCAGGTGCGCCCGTACGGCCACGCCCAGCTGGTGTTCGAGATTTGCCCACGCGGACGCGGAGGCGAAGTTCTCGAGGTCGGCGAGAGCCGTCACCGCCGCCTGCCAGTGCGCCACCTGTCGGGCGACCTGCAGGCGAAGCGCCGCGACCTCAGCGGACATGGTCGCGTCCCGGGTGGAATCCGACCATGACCTCCGGCCCGTGCCGGAATATCTGCGACAGCCCGTCCGAGGCCCGCGTCACGCCGGAAGACCGGTCGGCTGCGGCACCCGCCAGCACGTCCAGCCCCGGCGGGCCGACGACACGCGCGGCGATGGTGACCCCGTCGGCCTCGGCCGCGGCCGCTTCGACGAACGCGTCCCGCTGCCGCGGCAGTTCCCGTCGTATGGACCACATCAGCCACGTGCCGATTCCGTCGGCGACGAGCCGCCGCAGTGCGGGGTCGGACGCTCCGGCGTGAGGCGCCGGCGTCCCGGCCGTCCCGATGACCCGCACCCGGCGGCCCGCCTCGGCGAAGGCGGAGCGGAGTTCCGCGCGGGTGATGCGGCGCAGCGCGGCCAGCGCGGCGCCGAGCGGCTCGCGGCGCCGCAACCGCCGTGCGATCTCCTGCGCGTCCGACTCTCCCAGGAAGACGCTGAGCCGGATCTCGCCCGCGCCCGTGTCGACCACGACGGCCGCGTCGCTCGACCGGCGCTCCAGCGGCCGGGCACCGGGCACCTCCAGATAGAACAGGCGTTCGCCCACCTGTGGCGGATCTCCACGGTCGATGCGGACGGGGTCGACCTCCCGCCCGAGTCCCGGCTCGCCCAGCAGCACGCCCGCGGCCTGCGGGGTGAGCGGGTGCAGTTGGGTCCGCGCCATGCGACCGCCGCCGGTCATCCGCTCAGCACTTCCGAGACGGGACAGCCGGGTGCCGGGAACCGCCTGGTAGAGATGGAGGTGTCCCTGGACGACACCGGTGCGCCCCAGACTGTCGCGGAGGAACCGGCCGAGAGTGCGTCCCCCGAACGTCCGGATCGAGCGCGCGACCTGGGGCGTCACCCTGACCGGGAAGACGTGGCTGAACTTCCGGTAGCAGGCCCGCCGCCCCCGGGGCATCGCCAGCCACATCCCGTACGGCCGGCTCGTCTCCAGATACTCGCTCGCCGGATCGAGGATCGCCGGAGGGAAGTTGGCGGCCACCGCTTCCTGGAACGCCTCGTACGCCGCCTCCTCCAGCGCCTGCTCATCCGCGAGTTCCTCCTCCGGCAGCGTGCAGACCCGTCGTACGGTGTCCTCCACGAGCCCCGCGAACGCCTCCGCCGCCAGCCGGGGCGCCGGCTCCTCGGCCTCCTCCGGCTCCTCGAGCGTCAGCAGCCGAAGCCCCGCGTCGACGATCGCCTGAGACAGGGCCGGGGTGACCTGAGGTCCGGCGTACGGCGCGATGAGCCGGCCGATGTACTTGGCGAGGTAGCGCACCACCCGGGATCGTCCGCCGAGCTTGATGCCCAGTCTCAGCACCGGAAGCAGCGCGGGAACGAACTCCTCGACGAGAGGAGTGGGGTCCTGACCGGGCTCGAGCCGCTCCAGGGCCGTGATGAACGACTCCCGCGCCTCGTGCAGCTCACCGAGCGGGTCGGCGTCGCCCGGCCGGGCCATCGCGGCGGCCTCGGCGACGACCTCCTCCTGCTCGATCTCGCCGGGCGCGAGGAGCAACGCGGCGATCTCGGCATCGAATCCCGACTGCAGATCGCGGACGTCGACCGACGCGGGCGCTCCTTCGGTCTCGGGGAAAGGCCACGAGGGCTTCTTGATGAAGCGCTGTGCGAGTCGCGCCGCGTACGGCCTCAGATCGGGCGGCAGGCGGTCGAGGGCGACGTTGAGGACACGGTCGAGAAGAGGCCGGACGAGCCCCTTCAACCGGCGCAGTATTTGACCGATCGGAAGAACGCGGGCAGCCGCGGTGATGCCTCTCTTCGCCAGTCTCGCGGCTCCTTTGACCACCCTGGTCGCCTTGCGGAAGATCTTCCGCAGGAAGTCCTCGAACACCGGGCCGAGATCGGTGCCGCGCGGTTCGAACCGCTGGGCCAGCTCCATGAGCTCGTCCTCGCGGACCGACCCCGCGTCCCGGGTGCGCAGGGCGTCCGCCAAGCCCTCCAGTATGGCCTCGCTCTCGATGGCCAGCGGTTCCACCCAGCGTCCGAGCACCCGCGCGGCCCGCGCCGCCGCGGCCGGAGACTCCTCGACGCCGAACCGTGCGATCTCCGCCTCGGCCTCGGCGATCAGGTCCTCCAGCGCCTCGTCGAGCTCCGGGTCGGACAGCTCGGCCATCAGTTCGCCGGCCGCCTCCGCCTCGTGGTCGACGAGTTCGTCTCCCGACCGGTACTGGCTGAGGAACGGCGATTCGACAGTGAGAGGCGGCGTCCCTTCCTGCTGAGGCGGGGCCGCGGTCCACAGTCCGGTGAAGGGCGTTTCCGGGTCGCCGGCGCCCGTCGCGCCCGCGTCCATCCGGTGACCAGTCTCCACCGCCACCCCCTGTGCGAACGTCCCGGCATCGGCCACAAGCGCTATTCCCATGGGCCTCCGAAATGCCACCCATCGTTGCCGTTCCATGCACCTCCGATAGCCAAATTCAGATAGCCCGCCCCAGCAAGGAGCGAATTGATTTTTCCATGCTGTCGATCTGCGGACTAGTGAGGACGCACAAACGTGAGCACCGATAGAACACTCCGTGGCGCGGCTGAGTTCGTGTATGGCCGACGAGATCGCTGATCTCGCCCAGCGGCCAATACGCGAATGATGCACGGGTGAGCGTGATGCGCAACATTCTTGCAGTAAACTTTCGGACTACTTAAACACGTGAGGTGTACCCGGTCTCGGCTAGATCCGTCACAGAGGGCCTCCTTGCCCGAGGCTCCCGAACCCTCCGGTGAACCCACTGGAGAGGAGCGACATCACCTATCTGCCGTTGGCCGAGGGCCGCTTCCTGTATCTGGCCACAGCGATCGACCTGCATTCGCGGCGGCTTGCCGGGTGGTCGATCGCCGATCACATGCGCACCACCTTGGTGAGCGACGCGCTGCACGCCGCGGCCGCCACCAGGGGCGGCACCCTGACCGGGGCGATCTTCCACAGCGACCACGGGGCGCAATACAGCTCTGCCGAGTTCGCCGCCGTGTGCCGGCAGCTCGGGGTGCGCCAGTCCATGGGTGCGGTCGGCACCAGCGCGGACAACGCTGCCGCCGAGGCGTTCAACGCCACGTTAAAGCGAGAGACCCTTCAGGGCGCCAGGTGCTGGCCCTCCGCCCGGGCCGCCCGCCTGGCCGTCTTCGCCTGGATCACCCGCTACAACACCCGAAGGAGGCACTCCAGCCTGGACTACCTCAGCCCCATCGACTACGAGCAGCAGCCCGACAAGGTGCTGATCGCCGCATAACAGCCGGTGTCCACACAACGGGGGGAACTCCCCCTTCGGCGAGAACCCGCATCATGCGCTCGCCTGTGCGCACTACTTTCGACCGTCGTACCGGTGCCACAGCGGTGTCAATACCGGCAGCGAGCATGTTAGTGCGGCGCCTGGCAGGGGAACACACCTATGTCAGTGGCCTTCAGCCAGTGCGTCCACGTATTGATTCAGCATGGCGCTGCGACGGCGCAGATGGGACTGCACAGCGAAGAGCGAAACGCCGTCGCCGACCGTGGCGCGAAGGCAGTGAAGGCTTAACGGCGAGCGTTCTTGGTGAATGCCATGTTTGTCGGATTCGATCGGTATGGCTATCCCGGTGACGGGCTGATGCAATCACTGTGGAACTCCGTCTCCGACCTCACCTTCGTCTGTCTGTATCTCGCGCCCGCACCCAGCCACCCGAACCAGTCGTGGATGGACGCGGTTCCGGCCCTGCAGTCGATGGGCTGGGGTTTGGTGCCGACGTACGTCGGCCAGCAGGTGATCGGCAACGGCAGCCACACGGTGACGGCAGAGCAGGGCGTGGCCGATGCCGCGAACGCGAGCACCCTGGCCTCCGCCGCTCAGCTTGCCTCCGGCTCGGTCCTATACCTGGACATCGAGAACGGCGGGCGAATGCCGGACAACCAGGTCGATTACGTGACGGCTTGGATACGCGAGATCCATAGCAACAGCGACTACTGGGCCGGTGTCTACTGCTCACGGTCCAAGACCGCAAAGCAGGTCGCCGACGCTGCGGCCGATGTGGTTACAGAGACTGGTCACGACGTGGCGACATGGTGTACAGGCCGCTAGACCAGGGGCCGTCCACGATCGACCTCGGTGTGGAGCAGGCTCAGGATCCCGCGGCCTCTGGCTACGCTCCGGCGCTTGTGTGGCAGTACAGGATGAGTCTCAATGGCCCGATCAACTTGACGTGGGTCGACAGCCGCACTGGAGAACCCCGGCGATTGGACAAGGCCGACCTTGACACGGCCAGCGTCTCCAACCCGATGCGGCCAAACATCACTCCTTGAGCTGCGCGCCGCCACGCAAGATCGCACATCACGCTCAGCGGGGTGCGTACCGGCGCCCTCGCTGCTCTGAGAAGTCACCGACCATCGAGGATCCGTCGGTAGCTGCCCAAAAGACAGACTCGTCTGAGCGGTGCCGGGTGATGCGTGCAGGTGCGACCAGGCGTCACACCAGACCTCTGACACTGGCGGCTCGTCACCAGGGTAAAGAGCAACGCCCGGGACAACGGGCACCGATGGCCATCCTGCGAGAAGGCCTCGGTTGGCGCGCGGCGGCACCCGCCCGAAATCATCGTATTTGCCTGACGACGAGAGCTGCCAGTGTGACGATCGAGGAGCATCTGCTCGAGTGCGCTGACGCCGAGGTTGGTGCCGGTCGGTCGAACCCGGCCGCATAGGCCAAGGTGGCCCGGATGACCGCCCACGTGCTCGCGCAGCGGGAGCAGCACCTGGCGCGGGCCGCCGGTGAGTGAGCGCGGCTTTGTTCCTGGACACGACGGTGGTGTCGGAGGTTGCCCGGGGGGACATGCCGCTCATCACGATGCTGCTTCAGCTGGCCCAGCAGGGCCTGTGCCTGATGGTGCCCGCGCTGGTTGTCGCCGCGGCAGCTGCGGAGGTGGGCGGCAGCGACGAGACGGGGTTCCTGCCGGCGGTGCGCGGGATTGCCCTCCTGGACCACGGGGCATACGGGCCCTTGGGTGACTTCGATGACGCGCTCGAGCTCGGGCAGGCCGTCGCGCGGCTGACCGGCGGAGGCCGACCGCTGGCACAGCGTTGGATCCGCTCTCGGTATCGTATGCGCTGGCCGGGCTCACCCTTTGGCTGCAGGAAGTCGTGCCGCAGTCCTCAGAGATTATCTACGGCTCGGCACCTTTAGATGATGAGCACACGAATTCGGCCGCCAGTTGGGCCTGCCCCTAGACAAACCTTATTACCTGAGGCGAGGAATCACCTCAAGGTGGATGACCCGTTAGCAATGGCTGGCTCTAAGCGGAACTGGCATAGGCGCCTGCGATCAAGGCGCTCTCGGCGACTTCTACTAGTTTTTTTGCACAATTAGGGCTTTGAACTGGACGAGGTTCGCTAGTGTGAGGATATGGATGTTGATAGTGATCAATCAGAAGCTCTCGGGAGATGGTACCTCGAGCCGTGGCTCAGAGCTCTCCTGGCGGCACTTTCGACGTTAACCACTCTTGCGATCGCGCTGCCGCTCATCGATCTTTTCCACTACGGAGCAAAGATCAAAGAGGTGCAGTTGTACCTTCTGATACCCGTCGGCCTGCTTCCAGTGATACTCGCAATAGAGTGGATGGTGCAACGAGAAGTCAAAAATAGGCGCTTGGATGCTGCCCAGAAAAGACTGCGCGCGGCGGAAGGGGCACTAAAGAAAGAACAAGAATTGGCGCTTGGGCCACTATGGGTGGAAACGGAAGCGCGTCTCGATTATTATCATGAAATAGCCACAAACCATGCCCGCCAGAGCTTTCGTAGCGCCCAAGTCGCCATGGTGGCCGGTTTTGTGGTGGTACTACTGTTCGCCGTGCTGGCAATATTCTTCGCCAAGAACCCTGCGGACAGACTCCTCGCCGGCACGCTCGGCTTGATTTCTGCCGCCCTTTCTGGCTTCATTAGCCGCACTTTCATCCGAGCGCAAGAAGCTGCAGCCAACCGCTTGCAGGCCTATTTCGATCATCCAGTTAGATTCTCACGCTATCTGGCTGCGGAGCGATTAATTGAGCAGATGAAGAAGCTTAATCCTGAGGAACACAAGGCAATTGAAGGCGAGTTCCTCAATGCCGTTGTCGCCCCCTATGCCGTGCTTTCCGGTGAGTCATTGACCAATGGCTTAAAGGTTCCGCCGGAGCAGGTTTCTGTTCCGGACGCGCACGGCCGTGCAAACTTCCTGCGCGGTCTCTTTACGCATCGTCGGGGATAAAGCCACAGTCGTGACTTGGGCGACCACCCCGGGCACGTCGACGAGGTCCTGGGCTGTGCTCGCCCAGTCGCAATCATCCGGATTTGGGGTGCCGTTAACCAACGTGTCACCGGCCGCCAAAATTCTCTTTCGCGGGCGGCCGGTGGGAGCCCAGCACCTCGGCCGCCGCGCCCTGCGTACCCTCACGCGCGCCGCGCCGGCCGCCCCGTCATCTTCGCCAACACCTACGGCCTGATCACGACGACCGAACACGTCCACCCGAGCATCGCCGACGCCGGCGACCTCGACCCGCACACCATCTGGGGGCCCTGCCGGGAGCGGTTCTCCTCCTGCGCAACGATCTTCGGCACCGACGAGCAGGGGCGCGCCGTCCACTTCATGCGCGGCGCCTGCCGCGACTGCACCGCAGGGCCTGGCGAGCTCCACCGCGCGCGCTGCCCCCGCCTCGCCCGCCTGCTGGCGCTGATCCCAACGGGCTACTGGCTGGTGCCGGTGCATGAGCCGACTTTCCGGGAGCGGCAGCGCGCCCGCCGGGCGGCGGGGGTGACGCGGTGAGGCAGTGGCTGATGGACCTGCAGCCCGTCGACACGGTGTTCGGGCCGTTCCTGCGGGGCGATGACGACTGGCTGGCCGAGTACCTCCGCTGGGCGCTGTTCGGTGCCCTGCGGGTGCCGGTGGTGCCCGCGCACGCCGTGACGCTGCGGGGCAAGGTGATCGACTCGCGGACCGAGCCGCCGCCGCGGCGGCGCGACTGGTCAGCCCGGCAACTGCAGCCCGTGGCCGACCCGCTCGAGCGCGCCCGGCGGATCCTGCGGGGTGGGCGGTGAGCGCGGGGGAGACCGCGGCCGCGGTCGTCGCCGCGGTGGCGGCCACGCTCCGCACGGTCGCGACGTGGAACGAGGACCGCCCGACCCTGCACGAGATGGCCGACGCGGTCGAGCAGGGCTGGGACGGGTGGGGCCAGGCCTGCGGGTCGTCGGCCGGCTCCCGCGGGGGCCGCGGGCGCGTACTCGTCCTCCGGCCTCGCCGCCAGGCGTCCCCGTGTTGAAAGTTTCACCAACACCGTCGCGCGAACGACTGTGATGACGCGGATGCGACCGCCACATCGCACGGCGTCCCGTGGCCTGCGACCGGCCTGTTGATCCGCGGGGCGAGGTCGCCGCCTCTTTACGGGCTGTGCGGAAACCGCGATGCACCGCTTGTTTCGGAGGGCGGTGCTCCATATGGGTCTGTCCGGTCCATTGCCACTGTGTGATCCTCCCCTCGAGAAGACCTACTCTGCGGCGTCTCCGGCGCGTGGCCCGCGCGCTCCGGATTGCCACCGGCGGGAGGGAGAGATGGCGGGCTGGCACTCCGGTGAGATCTCCACAGTCAACGGCGCGAAGAAAGGGACCCCATGATTGCTGGCAACCTGATCCGCCGGGCGCTGGCGGTCGGCACGATGCTGGCCACCACCGCCGCGATGGTCGTGACCACGCAGCAGCCCGCCGCCGCCTCAGCCCTGACGCTCAACGGCACGGTGGACTGCCTCAACGTCAACTACTCCGGCGACACCCGGGACTGGTACGCCTCGTACGTCGCGGTCAGCTCCTCGCCTCCTTCATACAGCGTGACTGTGCCCTACAGCTCGATGGTCGCGAACCCGGCGAACCACTCGTGGTCGTTCACGATCAGCCTGCCCGGCGGCAGCACCTCGGTGAGCGTGTCGGCCATCTGCAGCGGCGGTCACCAGGCCGACCAGGTCGGCTGGACCAACGGACCGGCGATCAGCATCCCCTCCTGGGCCACGACTTTGAATGCCACCTGGGGCTGCTACACCCAGCAGGTTTACCCCGGGCCCTACATCACCGGCTGCAGCGCGCAGTCCTACTCGTACAGCTGAGCTCCTGCCTCCCCGAAGGCCATCCGCTTTCACCGCGGGTGGCCTTCTCGCATGCGGCCAAGCGGGCCGATCGTAGATCATGTCGCGGCGGCGGGGGTGGCCGGGTACGAACGGGCGGTGGCAGACCGGGCAGTGGGAGACGTCGGTCTTGTCGCCGGTGAGGATCGCTATGGCGATCCCGGTGGCCTCGGCGTTGTGCCGGCGCTGCCGTGCCTCGGCTGCGCGGCAGGCCGTGCAGCAGTAGATCGATGAGTTCCTGTGGCGGGCCGAACCCGAACGCAGCGGCGACTAGCGCACTGTCAAGTTCGTCTCCTACACCACCAGAAGCGCCATCAAGCCGTACCGCACCACCCGGAACGTATTCCTCGTCTTGAACGACGACGGCAAGAGCTCCAGCTACTACTGGTCGGTCTCCTAATGACGGGAGTCACGTCGGGGCCACCTGCTCGCCACAGCCAGCAGCGACGAGACGGTGCGGCTATGGGACATGGCCACCCGCCAGCCCGCCGGCAACCCCCTCACCGGACACACCGGCCCTGTCCGAGCGCTGGCCTTCCACCCCGACGGCCACCTGCTCGCCACCGCCAGCGTTGACGTTTTCCGAGACGGACCTGGCCGCACGTGGTCACCATCGTCTGCGGCAGCAACGTCGGCGTAGACGCCTATCACCGCTGGGTCGGCGCGGCTCCCGTCCATAGGTCTTGACAGTCGCCTGCGCCATCCCACGGGGGCGCTGCTCTCCTGGGGCTCGCGAGCGCTGTGACGACCGAAGCCGCCTCCGGGCGATCGGCACGTGTCGTCAGATGTTCGCGGCCTTCGGCGCGAACGGTTCAGATGTTGGTCGACCGGCCGCCTCGGCCGGCGCCCACCTGTGCCTCCGCTGTCC
>NZ_VANP01000002.1:0-710028 GCF_005864065.1 Microbispora triticiradicis
GGTGTTGGTGGCGATGGTGTCGGTGGATGGCATTGCGGCCCCCGAATGACGATCGGTTCGGACACCGCTGATCTGCCACCGGGCCTGGTCAGGAACGGGACAAGATCAGTTGCCGCCGCGGCCCGCGCCCGGCGGCCTGCGTCGGCGGCGCACCCGGCGCGCGGGGGCCGCGGCCCGCCGGTCTCCCGGCGGCCCGCGTTCACGCCGTGTCCCCGGCTTCGAGAGGACCGGTCTCCACGTGACCCGTCTTCCCGCGACCGGTCTCCACGTGACCCGTCTCCCCGAGGCCGAAATGGCCGGTCCCCGCGCGGCCGTGCGCCGCGTGCGTCCCGCCACGGCCGTTGTCCGCCGCGTCGCCAAGGTCGCCAAGGTCGCCAAGGTCGCCGGGGGCGCGGGGGTCGCCGTCCGTCGTGTCCCCGCCGCCCGGGGGTCCGACGGCCCCGCCGGCCAGGACGTACGCGGTGAGCGCGGCCACGAGGCGGGCCCGGACCGGCATCTCGGCGACCACGACGTGCTCTCCGGCGGCGTGCGCGCCGCCGCCGACCGCGCCCAGGCCGTCGAGCGTGGGGCAGCCGGCCCCGGCGGTGAAGTTGCCGTCGGAGCCGCCGCCGACCGCCACCCCGCGCAGCGGCGCCATGCCCAGCTCGCGCGCGGTCCGTACGGCGACCTCGAAGAGCCCGGCGGAGGCGGCGGGGTCGAGAGGCGGGCGGTTCGGCCCGCCCCGCAGCTCAAGGCGTACGCCCGGGGTGCGGGGGGTGAGCGCGCGCATCAGCTCGTCCACCCGCCGCTGCGCGGCCTGGTCGGGCACCCGCACGTCGACCGCGACCCGGGCCCGCGCGGGCACGGTGTTGGTGCTCGTCCCGGCGGACAGCATGGTGGGGGTCACCGACGTGGCCCCCGCTCTGGACGACGACCCGACCTGGTCCCCGATCGCCGCGACGGCCAGCACCTGATGGGCCAGCTCCACAGCGGCGTTGGCGCCCAGCTCGGGTTCGAGTCCGGCGTGCGCGGCCCGGCCGTGCACGATCAGCTCGTAGCGGGAGATGCCCTTGCGCGCCGTCTTGAGCGCGCCCCCGTCCGCGCTGGCCTCCAGCACGAACGCGGCGGCGCACCGCGCCGCGATCGACTCGATCAGCGGGCGGGAGGTCGGCGAGCCGAGCTCCTCGTCGCCGACAATGAGCACGCTTAGGCCGTTGGCGGACGGCAGCGAGGCGGCCGCGTGGAACAGTTGTACGAGCCCGGCCTTCATGTCGAACACCCCCGGGCCGCGTGCCACGCCGTCCGTCACCGACCAGGGGTGCTCGCGCAGCGTGCCGACGGGCCAGACGGTGTCGTGGTGGCCGAGCAGCAGCACCCGCGGGGCGCCGAACGACCAGAGCAGGTGCGTCACCCCGTCGATCACCAGGATCTCCGGGTCCGCCCCGAGCAGCCTGCGGCCCTGCGCGGCCACGACCCGGGCGCTGCGCGCCACCGCGTCGTGGTCGCTGGAGTACGACTCGCAGAGCACCAGATCTTCGAGGTCGGCCAGCATCGCGTCCAGGTTCACCGCGCGGGCTGTTCCTCTCCCGCCCCTTCGGGCGCCGGCCGGCCAAGCTCGGCCCGGAACAGGCGCATCACGTTCGCGCCCAGGATCTTCTGGATCTCCTCCTCCGAGAATCCCCGCTTGACCAGCGCGTCGGTCACCAGCGGAAGCCCGCGCGGCCCCTCCAGGCCGGGGATCGCCGCCGCGGCGTCGATCCCCGGATAGCCGAAGCCCTCGCAGCACGGTGGGGTGAGGTCTTCGTGGACCTCGCGCATGAAGTCGGGGCCGAGACCCACGTGGTCGATCCCGGCGACGGAGGCGACGTGCTCGATGTGGTCCACCAGATGGTCGGCGGTGGCCGAGCGCGCGTCCTCGGTGAGGAAGGCGGCCAGGAAGTTCACGCAGATCACGCCGCCGCCCGCGGCGACGCCCCTGAGCTGCTCGTCGGTGAGGTTCCTGTGGTGGTCGCGCAGGGCGCGGGCCGAGGAGTGGGTCGCGATGACCGGCCGGGCCGCGATCTCCAGCACGTGCGCGACCCCCGCCGCGCCCAGATGCGAGATGTCGAAGAGCATGCCGAGCCGTTCCATCTCGCGCAGCGCCTGGACGCCGTGGCTGGTGAGCCGGGAGCCGGCGCCGTCCTGGCCGCTGCCGTCGGCGAGAGCCGTACGGCCCCAGTGGGCGATCGACGCGACGCGGACCCCGAGCCGGTGCAGGGTCGGGATCAGCTCCACGCTCTCGTCGATCCCGGGCATGCTCTCCAGGGCGAGGACCAGGGCGATCCTGCCGAGGGCGAGCGCCTCGTCGATCTGCTGCCCGTCGTGGCACAGCGCGACCGCGTCCGGGTTGCCCTCGGCCAGCACGTGGGCGCACTCGATCATGCGCAGGGTCTGGCGCAGCGCCCCCTCCGGGCGGAACCGGCTCTCCACGAACACCGGCAGCACCTGCACGTCGACCCCGCCCTCGGCGAGCTGGGGCAGCCATCGGTCGCGGAAGAACGAGGACCAGACCTCGGGGGGCCTGGCGGAGACTGCCATCAGAAGGTCGTTGTGCGTGTCGGCGACCACGAATCTGTCGTGCGGGCTCTGCTGACCATCGGGCACGGCGGGGTCCCTCCCTGTGTCGAGTCCTCGGTTGGGACGTTACCTTTCCCGGGCCGCCCCGCGGCCAGGCTGTAGTGTGCGCGGGTGGATTCGATCTCCTCCTGCGCCCTCGCCGAGGTCGTCGCGCGCCTGGACGCGTTGTACGACCCCTCCTGGGCCGAGTCGTGGGACGCGGTGGGCCTCGTCTGCGGCGACCCGGAGCAGCCCGTACGGAAGATCCTCTTCGCGGTCGACCCGGTCGCGGTCGTCGTCGACGAGGCCCTCGCCTGGGGGGCCGACCTCGTCGTCACCCACCATCCGCTCTATCTGCGCGGCACCACGAGCGTCGCCGCGACCACGTTCAAGGGCCGGGTCGTCCACCGGCTCATCCGCGGCGGCGCCGCGCTGTACGCCGCGCACACCAACGCCGACGTGGCCGATCCGGGCGTCTCGGACGCGCTCGCGCGGGCCGTCGGCCTCGCGGGTGAGCTGCGGCCACTCCAGCCCGCCGCGGACGATCCGCGCCGGGGGCTCGGCCGGATCGGGGACCTGCCCGCCCCGATGCCGCTGCGGGAGTTCGCCGCGCTGGCCGCCGCCGGACTGCCGCGTACGGCGGCTCCGCTCCGCGTCGCGGGCGACCCGGACCATACGGTGCGGACCATCGCCGTCTGCGGCGGCGCCGGCGACTCCCTCCTGGGCACGGCCCGGGCGGCGGGGGTGGACGTCTTCCTGACGGCCGACCTCCGGCACCACCCCGCCGGTGAGCACCTGGAGGCGGGCGGGCCCGCATTGGTCGACGCCTCCCACTGGGCCACCGAATGGCCGTGGCTCGCCGACGCCGCCGAGCGTCTGACGTCAGCGTTGGCGGCAGGGGGCATTACTGTTGAGGCGCGCGTCTCGGGCGCCGTCACCGACGCCTGGACGGCGACGACCACCGACTTGGACCCCCGAGCATCTTGAGGGATTTGGGATGAAGGCCGCACCGGAAGCACAGAAGCGTCTGCTCGATCTCGCGGAGCTCGACACCAGTCTCGACCGGGTGCGGCATCGCCGCCGCACCCTGCCCGACCTGGCCGAGATCGACGAGCTGTCCAAGAGGCTCGCACGGCTCGCCACACAGGTCATCGCCGCCGAGACCGAGGCCGGCGACCTCGCCCGCGACCAGGCCAAGGCCGAGTCGGACGTGGACGCCGTACGCGTCCGGGTCGACCGCGACACCAAGCGTCTCGACTCCGGGCAGGTCTCCTCGCCCAAGGACCTGGCGAGCCTCCAGTCCGAGATCACCTCGCTGCGGCGCAGGCAGTCGGACCTGGAGGAGGTCGTCCTGGAGATCATGGAGCGCCGGGAGGCGGCGGACGCCCAGGTGGAGTCGCTCAGGTCGGAGCGCGACAAGGTCACCGGGACGCTGCGGGCCGCCGAGGAACGGCGTGACGCGGCCTTCGCCGAGATCGACAAGGAGGCCGGCGAGCTGACCGGCGGCCGGACCGCGATCACCGCCGACATCCCCGCCGACCTGCTCGCCCTGTACGAGAAGCTGCGCGAGCAGAGCGGCGTCGGCGCCGCCATGCTGCACGGCGGCCGGTGCCTCGGCTGCCGTACGACCCTGTCGATCGCCGACCTCAACCGGATCAGGGCCGCCGCCCACGACGAGGTGGTCCGCTGCGAGGAGTGCCGCCGGATCCTCGTCCGCACGGCCGAGTCCGGGCTGTGACATCGGCTGCGTGAACGAGGGTGTGCGGATGACGAGGGCGTGCGGGTGACGGGGGTGCGTGGATGACCGGGGGGTATGTCGTCGAGGCCGACGGCGGGTCGCGGGGCAACCCCGGCCCGGCCGGGTACGGCGCGGTGGTCAAGGACGAGGCCGGGCACGTGCTCGCCGAGGCGGCCGAGTCGATCGGCACCACGACAAACAATGTGGCCGAGTACCGCGGCCTGATCGCCGGGCTCGAGTCGCTGCTCGCCCTCGGCGTGGAGGGCGCGCGGGTCGAGGTGCGGATGGATTCCAAGCTGGTCATCGAGCAGATGGCCGGGCGCTGGAAGGTCAAGCACGAGGGGCTGCGCCCGCTCGCCCTGGAGGCGGCGGCCCTGGCCCGGCGCCTGCGCGTCACCTGGACCTGGATTCCGCGGGAGCGCAACACCCACGCCGACCGCCTCGCCAACGAGGCGATGGACGCCGCGGCCCGGGGGGAGACCTGGCGGGCGGGGCCGGCCACCTCCGCCCCGTGGACCCCGCCCCCTGCCGGGCCCGCCGTGGGCCCGGGCACCGACCCGTCCGACCCCGGCACGCTCTTCCCCGCCCCCGCCCCCGCACCCGCGTCGGACGCCGGCACCGGTGCCCCCGGCGGGACCGCATCCGTGGAACGCGGTGCGAGACCCGCGGATCGCGAGGCTCGGGGCACGGACTCCGGCGGTGACCGGAGAGCTCGGAGCGCGGCCGGCGCCGCTGTTTCCAGCGCGAATTGGGGCGGGGACGCTGCAGGTGGCGTCGCGGGTCCCGGCGGTGCTGCCGCGGGGGGCGTCGCGGGTCCCGGCGGAGACGCCGCGGGCGGCCTGGCGGGTTCCGGTGGAGTCGCCGTGGCCGACGATCGGCGCGGGCACGGATGGATGCCCGGGGCCACCCGGACCGCCACGTCGCTGCTGCTGCTCCGGCACGGGCAGACGCCGCTCTCGATCGAGAAGCGGTTCTCCGGGCTCGGCGACCCGGAGCTCACCCCGACCGGGCTGGCGCAGGCCGAGGCCGCCGCCGCACGCCTGGCCCGCGGGCCGCGGCGGGTGGAGGTGATCGTCACCTCCCCGCTCGCCCGCGCCCGGCAGACGGCGGAGGCCGTGGCGTCCCGTACGGGTTCGGCGGTGCTCGTGGACGAGGACCTGCGCGAGACCGACTTCGGGGCGTGGGAGGGGTACACGTTCGCGGAGATCCAGCGGCGCTGGCCCGATGAGCTGGCCGCCTGGCTGGCCGACCCTGACGTGGCGCCGCCGGGCGGCGAGAGTTTCGCCTCGACGGCCCGCAGGGTCGAGGAGGCGAGGGAACGCATCGTCAAGGCCCACGAGAGCCGCAGCGTCGTCGTGGTCTCCCATGTGACCCCGATCAAGACGCTGATCCGCTTCGCCCTGGGCGCGCCGCCCGAGGCCCTCTATCGGATGCACCTCGATCTGGCCTGCCTGTCGGCGATCGACTACTACGCCGACGGTCCTTCCGTGGTGCGGACGTTCAACGACACGGCGCACCTTGGCTGAGGCCACCCGCCCGGAGGAGTCGGCGCGCCGGTCGCCGGGTGGACGGGCAGGACGACGCGGAAGGCCGCCCCGGCGCCGGGCGCGGTCCGCAGTTCCACCCGCCCGCCGTGGGCGGCGACGATCGACCGGACGATGGCCAGTCCGAGGCCGGCCCCTCCCGCGCCGCCGCGGCTGCGTGATCCGTCCAGGCGGTAGAAGCGGTCGAAGACCCGCTCAGCCTCCTCCGGCGGCAGTCCCGGCCCCTCGTCGGCGATCACCAGGACGCCTTCGGCGCCGCCGCCGGTACCGACCGTGCCGACGCCGATCCTCACCGGGGTGCCCGGCGGCGTGTGGGCGACTGCGTTGCCCACCAGGTTGGAGACCACCTGCCGCAGCCGCGCCTCGTCGCCGCGTACCGGCGCGGCGCCGGCCGGGCCCCCGTCGGGGCCGGTCAGCGTGACCGTCCGGGCGGGATCGAGCGCGCGGAGGTCGTGGTGCGCGTCGGCGGCGAGCGTCCGCAGGTCCATGGGCGCGAGGTCCATCGGCAGGGCGTCCTCGCCCTCGTCGAGGCGGGCCAGCAGGAGCAGGTCCTCCACGAGCCGGACCAGGCGCACCGCCTCGCTCTCGATCCGGCCGAGGGTGTGGTCGACGTCGGGAAGGCCGCCCATCCGGTGCAGTTCCGCGAATCCCTTGATCCCGAAGAGCGGCGTGCGCAACTCGTGGCTCGCGTCGGCGACGAACCGCCGCATCCGGGCCTGCGACCGCTCCCGCCCGGCGAACGCCGCCTCCAACTGGGCGAGCATCGTGTTGAGCGCGGCGGCCAGCCGCCCGACCTCGGTGTGCGGAGCGGCGGGCACGGGCACCCGCCGGGACAGGTCGCCCGCGGCGATCGCCGCCGCCGTCCGCTCTATCGCGCGCAGCGGCCGCAGCCCCCGGCGTACGGCGAACCAGCCGATGACGGCGAGCGACGTCATGAGGGCGGCGGCGGTCGCGGCGCAGACGAGCGTCAGGCGGCCGACGGTCGACCTGACCCCGCCGAGGGACGCGGCCACGACGACGGTGCCCACCTCAGCCGCACCCGCACGAGGCCCCTCGCCAGGCCCCTCACGAGGCCCCACGGAGGTGAGAGCGGCCCGGGGGGCGGCGACGACCCGCCACGCGGCGCCGTGGTCGTCCCTCGCGTCGAACGGCCGCCCGCCCAGCCGGCGGACCGCCGCGGCGTCGAGCCGGGGGAGCTCCGGGCCCTCTCCCCGCAGCCAGGGGCCGCCCTCCTGCTCGACGGTCCCGTCCGCCCGCAGGTACGCCAGGTACACCTGGTCGATCAGGTCCATGCCGGGCAGGGCGCTCAGCGGCACCCGGCTCTGCCCGGTGAGCGGGGCCGTCACCAGCCGGGCGGGGACCCGCGACAACAGCGTCGCCATCGGCCCGAGCTGCTGGTCCACCCGTTCGATGAGGTGGGCCCTGAGCGTGGCGACGGCGACCGCGCCGCTGATCGCGAGGCCCGCCGCGAGCAGGGCCAGGGTGATCAGCAGGAGGCGTCCCCGCAGCGACAGGCTCCTCCGGCGTGCCGTCCGGCGGGTCACGGGCGCGGCCCGCGCAGGACGTAGCCCACGCCGTGCATGGTGTGGATCAGTTTCGGCCCGGCCTTGTCGACCTTCCGCCGCACGTAGCTCACGTACGTGTCCACGATGCTGGTGTCACCCGCGAAGTCGTACCGCCAGACGTGCTCAAGGATCTGCGCCTTGGAGACGACCCTCCCGGCGTTGAGGATCAGGTAGTGCAGCAGGCGGAACTCGGTCGGCGACAGCCGTACGGGAACGCCCGCCCGAGTCACCTGGTGGCCGCCGGGGTCGAGTTCGAGGTCGGCCACCCGCAGCGTGCGGTCCTCCGGGGCCGCCCCGGCCCGCCTGAGCACGGCCTCGATCCGGGCGAGCAACTCCTCCAGGTCGAAGGGCTTGGTCACGTAGTCGTCGCCGCCCAGCCGAAGCCCGTTGATCTTGTCCT
The DNA here is from genome assembly GCF_005864065.1 of Microbispora triticiradicis. NCBI lineage: Bacteria > Bacillati > Actinomycetota > Actinomycetes > Streptosporangiales > Streptosporangiaceae > Microbispora > Microbispora triticiradicis. The sequence continues at coordinate 7,822 of NZ_VANP01000002.1, forward strand.
GGGTCGTGTCGCGCGCGGTGAGGAACAGGACGGGCACCTGTCCCGGACGGTCACCGGACAGCGGGCGGGGGCGTTCCCGGAGACGCCGGATGACCTCGAACCCGTCCATGTCGGGCAGCATGACGTCGAGGAGGACGAGATCGGGAGGCTCGGCCCCCGCCGCCTCAAGGGCCTGCGACCCGGTCGCGGCGGAGGTCACCGTGTATCCCGCGAAGCGCAGCGTGGCCGCCAGCAGTTCCCGCACCACGGGCTCGTCGTCGACCACGAGCAGGCGCCGCCCGTCCACTCCGGCCTCCCTTCGTCAGCGGCAGGATAGGTCCGCCGTCCAGGATCACGTGCCTTCAGACGTCCCGTGCCCGGAAGACGGCGGCGGCCGCGCACAGCAGCGCGAGCACGGCGGCGGCCAGCACCCCGATCCCCGCGAGCGGGGCGAGCCCGCCGGACCCCGGATGGACCGCGAACACCCGCGCGCCCGCCGCGCTCGGCCACCAGACGACGATCCATTCGGCCATCGCATCGGGGAACAGGGACGCCATGCCGGGCAGGATCAGCAGGAACGTCCCGAGCGAGACGGCGCCCGCCGACCTGCGCAGGAGGAACCCGAGCGCCACGCCGTACAGTCCGACCAGCCCCGTGAACAGTCCGGCGCCCGCGACGGCCCCGAGCACGCCCGGGTCGCCGAGGCCCGCGCTCGGCACGTTCCGCGCGGCCAGCGAGAGCTGGCTCAGCGTGAACGACACCAGCGCCATCGACGGCCCGGCGACGAGCGTGACCACCGCGACGACGGCGGCCTTGCCGCCGAGCAGCAGGCCCCGCCTGGGCACGGCGGCGACGCTGACCGGCATCGTCCCCGAGGCGTACTCCGACGTCACGGCGAGCACGCCGACCGCGCTGACGAGCACCCCCGCGAGCACGAGAGCGCGGAAGCCCGTGTCGGTGGGGTCGAAGGCCGCCCGGTCCGCCGCCGACCCGGCCAGATACCGGCGGGCGTCGGCCAGCCCGAAGAGGTACCCGTACGCCGCGGTCGCCGCCAGGGCCCCGGCCAGGCAGCCGAGCGTCGCCCGGATGCTGTGGAACTTGCCCCATTCCGAACGCAGGACGTCGTACGCGGTCATCGGGCGGCTCCGCTGGTGGTCATGGATGCGGTGGTGGCCTGGGTTTCGGCGGGGGTCGCGGGCCGGGCGCCGGCCGAGGCGAAATCGGCGCTGCCGCCGGTGAGTTCGAGGTACGCCTCCTCCAGGGAGGCCCGCCGCGGTGTCAGTTCGTGCAGGACGATGCCGTGCGCGCCGGCGACGTCGCCGACCGTGGCGCCGGACAGCCCCGTCACCAGCAACTCGTCCCCGGCGCCGGGCCGTACGGTCGCGCCGGCCTCTTCGAGCAGGGCGGCGAGCGGCCGCGCGCCCGGCGTGCGGACCACGACCGTCTCCCGGGCCGCGGACCGTACGAACGCGTCGAGACCGGTGTCCGCGAGCAGCCGCCCGCGGCCGACGACGACCAGGTGATCGGCGGTGAGCGCCATCTCGCTCATCAGGTGGCTGGAGAGCAGGACGGTGCGGCCCTCGGAAGCCAGATCGCGCGTCAAGGAGCGGATCCAGCGGATCCCCTCAGGGTCGAGCCCGTTGACGGGCTCGTCGAGCAGCACGACGCCGGGATCGCCGAGCAGCGCCGCCGCGATGCCGAGGCGCTGCTTCATGCCGAGGGAGAACCCGCCCGGGCGACGCCCCGCGACGTCGGCCAGTCCCACCAGTCCGAGCACCTCGTCCACCCGGCGCCGGCCGATGCCGTTGCCGCGGGCCAGGGCCAGCAGGTGCTTCCCGGCGCTCCTGTACGGATGCACGGCGTGCGCGTCGAGCAGCGCGCCCACCTCGCGGAGCGGCGTGGGCAGATCGGCGTAGCGCCGTCCGCCGATCGTGGCGCTCCCGCTCGTCGGCCGGTCGAGGCCGAGGATCATCCGCATCGTGCTCGTCTTGCCCGCGCCGTTCGGGCCGAGAAAGCCGGTGACGACGCCCGGCCGTACGTCGAAGCTCAGCCCGTCGACGGCCGTGACGTCGCCGTAGCGCTTGGTCAGTCCGCGTATCTCAATCATGCGCAGCAGGCTGGCCCACCCGTCTTGGCGTTCCGGGAGAGAGCCTGTGAGATCTCTGTGAGCGGTCCCCCCGTTGCCTGCGCCGCTGCCGCCGGCCCGCCCGCCCCGGGTGGAGAACTCGCAGAATCCTCACATGACTTCCGGCCGTGCCGGGGAACGGAGCCGGAGCCGATAGGCTTGTCCTCACGGCGGACGAGCCGGCCGGGCGGCCGCGTCAGGGCCTCGCGCCCTGCCGAGGAAGGTCCGGGCTCCACAGGGCAGGGTGGTCGGTAACGCCGACCCGGGGCGACCCGCGGGACAGTGCCACAGAAAACAGACCGCCCCCTTCGCGGGGGTAAGGGTGAAACGGTGGTGTAAGAGACCACCAGCGCCCACGGTGACGTGGGCGGCTCGGTAAACCCCACCCGGAGCAAGGTCAAGAAGGGGCGTTCTCCGGAACGTCCCGCGCGCGACGTTCGAGGGCTGCCCGCCCGAGCCGCGCGGGTAGACCGCTTGAGGCCGCCGGCAACGGCGGTCCTAGATGGATGGCCGCCGGTCAGCCCCCGTGGCTGACCACAGAACCCGGCCTACAGGCCGGCTCGTCCACCTTCACACCCCTGACCACGGCCTTGGGGCGGACCAGGTGCCGCTGTTCAAACCCGGCAGTGACCCGTCGGCGCCCGGCGACCGTGGAACAGACGCTGATCGCCCTGGCTCGCTTACAGGGGGAGGGCGTCTCCGGGGAAGCCGTGGCACGGGTTGACCTCGCAGCGCAGCATCCCGGCTCGAACGCAGGGGTCCCCGGCCATGATCTCCGCGGCCTCTTCGGCCGGCACGGTCATGATCGCGACGCCGGCCACGGTGTCGGAGGCGACCGGGCACAGGATCGCGATCACCCCCTCGGCGCGCAGCGACACCATGCGCCGCTGGTGTTCGAGTTCGATCGCGTCGGCGCCGTCCATGGTCCGCTCCGGCCCCCACTGAAGGAGCGCCAGGCTGTAGGGCTTCGCGGTCGCGGCCAGAGCCCGGATCTGTTCGTCGGTCACGGTCGTGCTCATGATGTCTCCTTACTTCTCGATGCGCTCGGCCAGCGAGACGATGATTCCTTCGGGCCCGCGGACGTAGGCCATCCGCCACACGCCTTCGTATTCGCCGATGCCCCCCACCAGGCCGTAGCCGCCGGCCGCGGCGTGGTGGACCGCGGCTTGGAGGTCGTGCACCTCGAAGGCGACGTTGCGCAGGCCCAGCTCGTTGGCCGGCGCGGCAGGCGAACCCGGGAGGTGGTCCGGCCGCGTGAAGCTCGAGAGCTCCAGCGTCGTACCTCCGCCGGGTGCCCGCAGCATGACGATCTCGGTGCGGGCGCCGGTCATGCCGATCACCGTGTCCAGGAACTCGCCTTCGACGGCCATCTTCTGATCAGCTTCCAGACCGAGGCTGACGAAGAACGCCGTCGCGGCGTCGAGGTCGGCGACGGTGATGCCGACGTGGTCGAAGCGCCTCACGAATGTCATCGGATCCCTTTCGAGGTTTCTTCAAGAGACGCTGAGAAAGGTAACACCCGAGGTTTCGTAAGGGAACCCCACTTGCTAGATTGCTGCCATGCAGCGAACGCGGTTCGGGGAGATGGCGTGTTCCATCGCGCGCACCTTGGACGTGATCGGCGAGCCCTGGTCGCCGCTGATCCTGCGCGACGTGTGGGCCGGGGTGCGCCGCTTCGATCACATCCAGGCCGACCTGGGGATCTCCCGCAAGGTACTCACCGAGCGGCTCAACCATCTGGTCGAACAGGGTGTGCTCGAACGGCTGCCCTACGACGCCCGTCCCCGCTACGAGTACCACCTCACCGCCAAGGGCGTGGATCTCGTCGAGATGCTCATGGCGATGGCCCGGTGGGGTGACCGCTGGCTCGCCGGCGAGGCCGGGCCCCCCGTCCTGTACCGTCACCACGCCTGCGGGCAGATCGGCCACGTCGAGCCACGCTGCAGTCACTGCGGGGAGCCGATGCACGCCGACGACGTCGATCTCCTCCCAGGCCCGGGTTCGGCCGGATGACCGTGACGACGGTCCGGACCCCGCGGTTATCCGAGGACGAGCGGGAGTCTCGTGGCCAGCTCGCCCAGCTCGGTCCTCTCCGCGTCTGTGGGGGCTCGCCGTCCGGTGCCGACCAGCAGCGCGTCCCTGTCTGAGAACGACGAGGGAAACGCGCTCCCCGCGATCTTCTCCAGCATCTCGCGGGACCGGGCAAGCCCTTCCGCGGGCGGCCCCGCGGCGTCCGCCAGGTGCGCGACCAGGTCGAGGTGGTGCAGCGTCCACTCCATGACGTACGCGGACAGGTAGGCGTCCACGGTGAGGACCTCGCCGCGGGTCCCGACCCGGAGGTCCGGGTCGGCGAGCTCAGCGGCGCGGCCTGCGGCGGAGCCGACGTCGTCGAGGTGGAACTTGAGCAGCCGTGGCTCCTCGTACGCGGCGGCCAGCCGGACGGTCAGCGCGTCGAGCGGGTCGTCGCCGGTCGGCGGCGTCGTGGCGACCTCCCAGTAGGTCACCGCGTCGCGGGTCGGTTCCGTTTCCGCGGGGGTCGCCAGGGTGATCAGGACGTCCTGCGCGTCGATGACCAGATGGCACACCAGATCCCGCACGAGCCAGCCGGTACAGCCCGACCGCTGGGCGAAGGCCTCATCCGGAAGCTGGGCGACCGCCCTGCGCAACGCCGTCCACGAACGCGCGAAAAGATCCACATCGGTACGGTACTTCGGCGCCACGAGGACATCCACCTCGCCTTCCTCAGCATCGGGTGCGCCCTGATCTGCTGGCGCCGCCTCAGTTTGCCACGCCAGTAGCGAGCCCAGGCTGAGCGCTGTGAGCGTGAGCGAGCCCACCCTGGAGACCGTACGGGCCTATCTGCTCGCCCAGGCGAACTCCGCTCTGCGGCGACCGAGCATGCACGGCGGAGAGATCGCCGTCCGCCTCTACCTGGACGCGGTCGCCGTCGCCTGCGGTACCGACCGGGGCGGGCAGGAGAGGAGACGGGGCGGTCAGTTCTCCGGGTCAGGGAGCAGGACGGAGGGGAGGGAGGTGTCGGGGTGCAGGCGTAGTAGTTGGTAGAGCATGCCGCCCACTCCCGGCATCAGACCTGGGCTGAAGGCGTCACGTGAAAGGCCACTCACCGGGCCGTGCTCGTCCATGCTGCCGATCACGTACGCGGCGAGGTACTCCGGCGTCAGCTCTTCGGGCCCGACACCCACATCGATCGCGTGGCGCACGATTTCCCAGGTGCCGAGGTCTCCGTGGCAGAGCGTGTGGTTCCAGCCGATGCCCCTCGACCAGGACGACGCGGCGGCCCGGCGCAGCACGTCCGCCCAGCGCGGGGCACCTTCGCGGGCCAGCCGGTCGGCCGCGACGAGGCCGATGCCGGCGGCTCCGTGGCACCATGCGCTGGAGGTCACGCGATGGTCGTCCATTTCACGCAGGTCACGCCAGCCCTTCTCCGCCGGGTCGTACAGTGACTCCTCGTACAGAAAGGCCCTGTCTGCCAGTGCGCGGAAGTCCGCAGCGCCGGCCGTGGCACTGTCAGCGAGCCGGGCCAGCGCCCAGGCGATCCCGGTGGCGCCGTGTGAGACCCCGCCTAACCCTTGTGGGAAGGCGGTGCTGGGCCAGCGTGCTCCCCGGTCGTCGATGTGGGCCAGTGAGAGCAGGCGCTCCCCGATGCGGTCGGCCTGCACGGACCACTGCTGGTCACCGGTCTGTTCCGACAGGCGGAGCAACGGCACGATGGCGCCTGCCATGCCGGTGAGCAGGTCGTACACCCCGTCGGCGGCCACCGCCTCGGGCAGTTGCCCCGCCAGGGCGCCGGCCTGGGCGACCGCCTCCTCCGAGCCGACGGTGCCCAGCCTGCGCAGCAGCAGCCAGCTCCAGATTTGCGAGCCGATGCCGACATAGCCGCCTGGGGTGGCGGGGCGGCGCCGCGGTCCGGTGCGGCGTGCCTCCGCGTCGCGCTCCTCGGCCAGCCTGATCGTATGGAGGAGATCGGCGAGCAGCCCGTCCAGCCCCGGCACCTCATCGGCCCTGCCCTGCCCGGTCTCACTCACGTAGGCGGCCAGAGTGATGGCGACCCCGTACGCCCCGCCGTACACGTCGGGAGACAGCGACTGTACGAACCAGCCGTCGGAGGTGAGCACCGGCGCGGTCCAGGTGACGGTGCCGTCGTCGCCCCGGACCGCCGTGTCAAGCATGCTGCGGGCGATCCCGGCCGCGATCCGGCGCCGGCGCCGCTCGAGGTCCTGGTGCTGGATGAGAGGCACGGTCATACGCTTGTTGGCAGGCATCCACCCTTCATTGAGGTAGGCGCTGACCAGAGCGGACCGGATCACCTCACGGTCCAGGGCCGCGTCGCGGTCGCGCCAGCGCCGCAGCGCGTCCGCGATGAGGTCCTGCTCGTCTCCGTACGAGGTTCCGCCAGGGCCATCCAGACGGCCGCGAGCAGGGGTTGTGGCGAAGAAGGGGATGTCGCCGACCAGCAACTCGGCCACCTCGGCGTCGATCACCTCGGGGTCCGATGGCGCGCCGGGCAGGTTCTCGGCATGCTGGGCCAGCAACCCCGCCGCCTTGCCCATCGCGGTCGGCTCGTCGTGCAGTGAGGCCGGGTGCCACAACATGCGGGCCAGCTCGGCGTACGCCTCGGTGGCGCGGAGCACGACCCGGATCGGACGGTCGGCGAAGTCCGTGAGCAGCCCGGCGAGCTCACCCCGCCGATCCAGCATGTCGAGGTGCTCGGCCAGCTCGGTGAATCCGGACAGCACCAGATCCCAGTAGTGGACGAGGATCGGATCGGGGCTCGGGTGGTTGCTCACCGCTCCCAGCTCGACCCGTTCCATTCCCAATCTCGCCATGTCCGTGCCCGCGTCGACGACGACCGGCACCTGCGTGTACGGCTGCTGGCCAGGCAGGCCTCCGACGGCGGACATGTCGACGCCGCGCCAGGCGAGCGAGACGCCGCGTCCGGGAAGGAGTCCGGTGCGCAGCACCGATCCGCTGAGCAGGTCGGTCGCCTGGTCGACGGCGTCGCCGTATCCGGACGGTTTGGCCGGGACGTGCGGGGTGAACAGCGTCTCGCAGTCGACGACGACGGGCGCGGGACCGGCCGCGATGAGGTTCTCCATGTGCAGGTCGCTGCCGCCGATCAGCCGCATCAGCGCCAGCCAGTGCCCGACACCGCGGTAGAAGGACCGCAGCTCTGTCTCGTCGGCGCAGTAGGTGTGCTGGATGTGCTCCGCCCAGCCGTACCCCTGGCGAATCAGCACGTCGGGTACCCGGATGCGGCTGCCGGCGGGCAGCTGGGGTGCCAGGCGGTCGATCAGCCGCGCCAGCGCCTCGTCCACGGCGAGGGACCGGGGCTTGTAGACCACCTTGCCCTGCGAGCCGTGCAGGACGACGACGCTGTGCCCTCCGCGATGGCTGTCTCCCGCCCCGAAGTCGACTCCGACCAGCTCGCCTCGGAGACCGCCGGGCAGTGTGGTGAGCGCCGCGCGATCGGCGGCGAACCTGCGGGCCAGTTCCACGGCCGCGGCGCACCTGTTGTCGATGATCGTGCCGAGCCTGGACAGCATCGTGGGGTAGTGCCCGGTCAGGGACAGCCAGAACTCGGGCGTCGCGGCCGTCGCCTTCCACTCCTGCCACCGCAGCTGCGGCGTCTCGCCGGTCAGCCTTCCGCTGATCCTGGCGGCGTTGAGTTCCAGCAGCAGAACCCTGTTGACCTTGAGGCGGACGGTCTCCTCCAGCGCTTCGGCGGTGCTCTGGCAGATCAGCCGGGCCTCCGCTTCCGTGAGGCCGGGGATCGATCCCAGCGTGGCGGACAGCCCGGCCAGCGCCGGTGCGGTCAAAAAGTCCAGCGACGGGTCGAAGTCCCCGGCCATTCGGATCCCCCTTCCTTGATCAGCAGCAGAAGCGGCTGCAGGTGCACGAGCTCGCCAGCCGGGTGTCCAGGGCCGTCAGCGTGATCTCCGACTCGGCGTACTCGCCGATGAACAGCGGACCGGCGGGGCTGTCCCAGCCCTCGACGTCGGCTCCGCTGCGCCACGCGGAGACGATCTCCTCAGAGCGATCCAGTGTGAGAGGCATTGCTACTCCCTTCGTGACTGTGCGTTCCGATCCGCATTGACCGGGTAGGTCCGATCAGCAGCAGGGAATGGTGTTGGCGCCCGTGCACGAGCTCGGCCTCCGCGTGTCCAGGGCCGTCAGCGTGATCTCCGACTCGGCGTACTCGCCGATGAACAGCGGACCGGCGGGGCTGTCCCAGCCCTCGACGTCGGCTCCGCTGCGCCACGCGGAGACGATCTCCTCAGAGCGATCCAGGGTGACAGGCATTCTTACTCCCTCCATGACCAGGCGTCCCGATCAGCGTTAGTCAGCCGATCGAAAAAATCAATACATAGCGGGCGAAATATAGACTCATCGTCATTCGGCGGAAATGGCGAAAGCTGCGGTTGGCTGTGACGGAGCTTGCCTGGACGCCGACGGGATGTCCGGAACGCGCGAGCGAGACCGGCCACCCTCCACGCCACGCGCCCACGGCCTCCAAGGGGGCGAAAGCGCAGGTCAGTGGGGGTTCGTCCCGTAACGGGCTATGACCACCACCTCGGCGACGGCGCTCATGTGCGGGACGACCCAGCGAACCGCTTTGATGCGGAAGAGGCGGCCGCGAGAAGGTTTCCGCTGTTCGTAGCGCGGCAGACGGCGGCGAACAGCCCCGGCCACGGGGCGTCCGGCGACATTTCCCACCAATGTGCCGGAGATTCTCCACATATTGCGGGCGACAATTATCGCGATTTGTGAATATAGCCCTCCGGCAGCGCGCCGCCCCGGCCCGAGCGCCCCTCCCTCCAGGCGCAGCACGTGATCCACCACGTGGGCGCTATGCGGCCGTTCACTCACGGTCCGGGGCCTTGGTCGTGAGGTCGCCGTCCTCTTCGTACGGGATCCATTGCATGCCGGCGGGCATGGCGACCGTTCCGACGCCGCTGCGGTCCCATCCCAGCTGGGCCACGGCGAAGATGTTGTCGGCACGCCCTCGTAATCCGGCCATGGCCGGGCACGTCGTCCTGTTCGGCTCGTTGCCGGCGGCGACCGTCATCACCCGTACGTCTCCGGCCGCCGCCACGGCCGCCTCGCAGACATCGCAGGTGCCGTCGCAGGCGAACAGCCCCCAGCGCCGTGAGTAGCAGCCGAGGCTGATGTTGACGCACACCGGCGACGACGTCCTCCGCGCGAAGTCGCGGACCCATTCGATCCCTTTGACGAGGTCGCGGGGGGTCGCGCGGCCGTTGCCGTCGGCGACCTTCACGTTGAGAAGGCGCGGCCGGCGGGTCAGGCCGGCCGCGAGGATGAGCGCCACCATCGTTCCGTGGCCGTTCGCGTCCTCGCCGTCGGGTTCCGTGGTCAGGTTGGTCCCGTCCACGATCAGCCCTCGCAGGAGAGGGTGACGGGAGAGCAGGCCCGTATCGAGGACGGCGTAATACTCAGGCGTCGGTTCCGGGCGCTTCCTCGTCAGTTCGCGCCAGATTTCCGGCCACGCGCGCTCCAACGCGTCCGCGTCGAATTCGGCTCCGGCCTGTGCCTGCAGGTACGCCGCCTTCACGCCCCGCTCGCGGAAGGCGAGCATCTGCTCGCTGTCCGCCGGACGGAGGTACGTGCCGGTGCCGGCGTCGAAAACGTACTGCATATATCTGCCGGGTGAGCTGCCCTCGTCTCCGGCGATCTCGACAATTCGCTCATCCATATGAGCCGTGACCCACGACATCGCCGGCCTAGACGAGAAGGGAAACGATCAGAAGGACCACGCCGGCCGCCACCAGAAGGGCGCAGAGTCTGACCCCGAACTCGGAGAACCACTCGGTGAAGCCTCTCCGGCCACCGTCTCCCAGCACGTTCACCTGCGCCGGCAGTTTGACGGCCACGATCCCCGCCAGCAGTGCGCCCACCACCAGCACCGCGAGTCCGACGCTCGTGGTCTCCGCCTTCGCCCCGGCGACCTCGCCCTTGAACTCGACGACGCCGCCCAGGCCCAGTATCGCCACCACGGCCCCCGCCACGGCGAGCAGAAGTCCCGTGATGATAAGCACCGTGTACGTGATCGAAATTCTGGTTCTGTTGGTTTTCTTGCCCGCACGCCCTTTGCCCATGCTGCCGCTCCAGAGCCCAGATCAATACAGAACCAACGCGAAAGGATCTATATCACATCTTCTTCTGAAGTATCCACGGTTTCCTCGAATAAGGTTTCCGATGGTCCTTCTGCCGGGACTCCGAGAATGGGTGATAAAGACAGCCTTAGGCGATATTTCCGCTTGTGAGAATTACGAGAATCGTTCGATGGTCACGGGGATCGGGCCCGCGTGACGTATCGCCGTGGTCAGGTTCCGGAGCAGCGGCCGGAGGGCGTCGTCGGACGTGGTGCCCAGGCGTGCCGTGAGATCGACGCAGCAGGCGACGCCGGGCCCGATCCGGCGCAGTTCCCAGGTGAACTCGTCCCGCGCCGTCCGCAGCCCGCCCGTGCCGGCGATCCGGGTACGCGGGTCATCGGCGTCCCCGGCGAGCGTGACGACCTCCGGCGCGAGGCGGGCGAGGCCGGAAAGGCGGAGGTCGCCCGCGAACAGGACGCGGTATGTCCGGGAGTCGTGGAACCCGCCGGAGCCCTCCTCCGGGCCGAGGCGCAGGGGAGCGGAGTCCGGAAGGGCGAGGGTGTCGCGGAAGCGGTCCCGCAGTGTCGCCTCGCCGGGGAGTTCCCCTCCTCCGAGGCGGCGATAGGCGGCCTCGGCGTCCGTACGGCCGACGGCGACCACCCGGACGCGCAGTTCCGGGTCCTCGCGCATGGCCCGCCCGAAGGCCGCCGAACTCCACCAGGCGCGGTCGTCCCCGCTCCATCCGGCGGTGTTCAGGCCGATGGTCCGATGGTCGCCGGTGAAGACGAACTCCTCGACGACGAGACCCTCCGCCCGTACGGCGCCGGCCCCCGCCTCGGGCGCGATCACGTAGTAGTCCAGGGCCGGCTGGGTGGGGGCGGAGGCGGTCGCCGCAAGCCCGGCCCGGAGGAGGTCACCAGTCACGGGCATACCGTACTGATCCGCCCCACATCTGAAGCGGTGTCTCCATCGACGAGGCGCCCCCGTCCCTCCGACGGGGGAGGGCTCGGGGGCGCCGTCGCGTCGCGTCCGTACCGCCTGCCGTCGCGACGTACGTGCTCGCTTCAGGCCGGGTGTGCGGTCGGGCGTGTGGTCGGGCGTGTGGTCGGGCGGGGGCCGGTACGCCTCAGTGAGACATGTCCATGCCGCCGCCGGAACCGCCGCCCATGTCATGGCCGCCCGGCACGTTCCCCTTCTCATCGGACACCATGAAGACCCCGGCCATGCCCATGTCGGAGTGGCTCTGCACGTGGCAGTGGTACATCCACATGCCGGGACCGACACGCTCTCCCGCGACCACCTGGAAGCCGAACGACTCGGCCGGGCCGGTGGTCTTCGTGTCGATGATCCGGCTCGGGTCCTGGGGGCTCTCCAGCAGGCCGGTGCGGTTGTCGGCCCACCGGTGCCCGTGGATGTGGAACGTGTGGAACGCGCTCCCGTGCGTGATCACGATGAACTCGACCCGCTCGCCGATCTTGGCGAGGAAGTGCGGCCCGGCCGGGAGGTTGTTGATCCGCACGTCGTTGAAGACGACGGTGAACGTCTTGTCCGGCAGCACGTCGCCCTTACGGCGGACCACCAGCGGGCCGTAGAGGCCCTTCTTGATGCCTCCCGTGCCGTGGTCGGTGCCGACCACGTGGTCGTGGTAGTGCCAGTAGCCCGCGCTGCCGGGCTCGATGGTCCCGCCGGGGCGGCGGCCCGGTGCGTGGGTGCGCCAGACGTAGACGCGCCGGGCCCCCGGCTCGACCACGCTGTCGTTCATCCGCGTGCCGTCGCTGCTCGTCTCGTAGTCCACCCCGTGCACGTGGAGGCTGGCGGTGACGTCCGCGTTGTTCACCAGCTCGACTTCGAGGGTCTCGCCCTCGACCATCTCGATGAGCGGTCCGGGGATCGTGGCCTTGCCCGGCTCGAGGCCGTAGCCCATGTCGCCGTTCGGCAGGTTTTCGACGTAGAGGGTGATGCGGCGCGGGTTGCCCAGGCGAACAGGCGCTGTCGCGTTCCTGCCGACGGGCGCCGCGTCGGCCTGAGCCGACACGACCAGCGGTGCTATCGCGGCGGCCGTCGCCGCCGTGGTGAAGGCGCGCCGCGAGAACGTGCTCCGCGTCGTTCCCCTGCCTACCTCGGTCATGGTTCCCCAATCCGTTGTGCCGTTCCGTCCGCGAGGCGCGTGGCCACGGGCCGGCGGCGGGGCCGGGCCTCGCGGCGTGACGCCGGGGCCGGACCACGGGCGCGGTCCGGCCCTGGAACCAGGCGGGACGAGACGGGTGCCCGATGCTTTCCACCACACCGGGCGACACTTTTGATGGAATTAGGCGATAGTGGCCGAGGAAAGTCAATAAGTTAGACTTAAAGCGATAGGACTTCGTCACATACCGGACTGAAGTGATGTGAGAGGGCTCCGTTCCGTCGTCGCGCCGTCGCATTCTGTCGTCCACGCCGCCGGTTCGACGGCGATTCGCGAGCCGGACGGGAGTGCGTGGCGGGTGACCGCGCAGGGCATGCCGGGCGGCGTGCCGGGCGTGCAGGTGTGCAGGGTGCGCCGGGGGCGGCTCAGTCGGTGCGGAAGGGGTCGTGCTCGGCCAGCAGCTTGTCGAGCCTGGCCTGGTCCACCCGGCTGACGACGGTCGCCTCCTCCTGCCGGTCCCGCACACACTTGGCCAGCGTGAAGGTCGAGGTCACCACGTACATCAGCCCGAGAGCGAGGAACGAGCGCACCCAGGTCGTGACGGGCAGGTAGAGGATCCCGGCGGCCAGTCCGGCGAGGGAGATCGCGAACGAGATGACGGCCTGCAGGTAGAAGGCCGTCGTCGTCGTGCTCTTCACTGGTTTCGTCATGGCGCCCATGCTGCGCGCCCGGCGCCGCCTGGACATGAGCGCCGATACTCAGTTACCGGTGAGTACGATCTCTCGGCCGGGCCGCCGCGGCACGGCCCGGAGCGGCCACGCGGGAACGGCTCGGCGCAGGCGGCGGCCCCAATGGCACAGGCTCAGTGGAGTGGGCTGGGCGACCCGGCTCAGTTCGGGGAGATCTCGTGGAGCCGGCAGACCTGACGCCAGACGCGGGGGTCGAGGGTGCCCGCTCTGTCGTCGAACGAGGCGGAGGGGACCCGGACCGGTCCGGTGAGGTCGAGGAAGCTGTTGTGGTCCGCGCTCGGGTCCCACGTGCGGGTGGGGATCTCGACGTGGTCGGAGCGGTCGCTCCGGTCCTGGCTGGTGATCTTCAGGACCTCCGCGCCGCCGTGGTACGTCCTGAGCACTACGCAGGGACGCACCTTGTGCCCGGGCCCGTCCTCGTACGGCACGTCGGCCCACCAGATCTCGCCCGGCTGCGGGCCGGTGCGCTCGCCGGCGGCGCCCGTCCGGGTTTCGCCTCGGGTCGTACGGGAGGAGGGCGGGGAGGAGGGCCGGGCGCCCCGTGACGGGCGCGTCGTTGCGCCAGGGGAGCGTGGCGCGGGCCGGCGGCGGGACGTCCCGCGGGCGGGCCCGCGGGACGCCTGACGGGCACGTCCGGTCCCGGCCAGCGCGGCGAGCACGATCAGTACGGCCACGATCAGAAGAGCCACCCAGAGCATGCCCGACAGCCTACGGCCCGTGCGCCTCGCGGCGGCAGCCCTGCGCCCCTGCGCCCGGTGCCGCCGGGGTCGTCCATCGTGCCCCGGCCTGTGCGCCTCACGGGCAGCCCTGCGTCCCTGCGCCCGGTGCCGCCGTGATCCATCGTGCTCCGGCCGGCGGCTTCCCGGCGGCCCTGGGCTCTTGCGCCCGGTGCCGCCGGGGTCGTCCATCGTGCTCCGGCCCACGGCTACCGGGGGCCGGACCCGGCTCCTGCTGGGAACGCGTCAGCGGGCGTCCCAGGCAGCGAGCACGCGGCGCTCCTTGTCGGGGTCGATGCCGCTGCCCACCCGGACGCCGCGGAAGCTGCGCCGCTCCTCCGGGATGTCCTTCAGCCACTCCCATGTGTCGCGTACCGTCTCGCGGAGCGGGCGGCAGGTGAGACCGGCGGCGAGGGCCTTGGCGGAGGAGTGGTTCCATACACCCAGGCCGTCCGCCCCCGGATACCACAGCGGAAGCTCGGTCCACGGCTCCACGCCCTGAGCGGTCAGGAAGTCGTCGTCGGCCCAGACGAGCTCCGCGCCCGAGCCGGTGGCCTCCACGCAGTCGCCGAGCCAGCTTCCGAACGTGGCCCTGCCCGGCACACCGCCCGTCATGTAGCGGCCCGTCGTGCCACCGGCGGCCTGGTCGAGGGTGAACGCCGCGATGTCGCGGGCGTCGATGAGCTGGATCGGCTGCGCCGGGTTGCCGGGCGCGAGCACCCGGCCGCCCTTGGAGATGCGGTCGAGCCACCAGGGCAGCCGGCCGACGTTCTCGTGCGGACCGAGGATCAGGCCGGGCTGGACGACCAGGGCGGCGCCGTCGAAGTGCTCCTCCACCGCGCGTTCGCAGCCGGCCTTGAGCACGCCGTAGTCGCCGAACTCGGCGTCCGCGTCCGCCGGGCACTCGTGGGTGGGAAAGGTCTCGTCGACGCCCGTCTTGTCGGGCCAGTCCGGGTAGGCGGAGATGCTGGAGATGAACGTGTAGTGCGAGGCGTGCCCGGACAGCGCCCGCACCGACTCCAGGACGACCCGGGGGACGAATCCGCAGACGTCGACGACCGCGTCCCACCGTCTGCCGTCGGTGAGCCGCCGCAGGTCGCCGGTCACCTCGCGGTCGCCGCGCACCGCCTCCACTCCGGGCAGGTCAGTCCCGCTCCTGCCCCGGTTGAACGTCGTGACCTCGTGACCGCGCCGCAGCGCCTCCTCCACGATGGCCCGGCCCAGGAAGACCGAACCACCGATGACCAGAATTTTCATACGGTCATCCTTGGCGCTGCGGCGCGCGGAGTCCGCCCGGTTTCACGATCGGCGGACATCGTCCGCTCACAGCGGAAGCGGGCACCGGTGCGTTCCCGGCCGCTCCGTTCCCGGCCACTGCGCTGAGGGCCGGTGCGCTGTGGGCCGGTGCGGCTCAGCCGGTGGTGCGCAGCTCCGGGACCGGGGTGAAGCGTTCCTGCTCCAGCACGTGCACCCGGGCCGCGCCGATGTCGAAGTAGAGGCCCGTGAGCTCCAGCCTGCCCGCCCGTACGAGCGTGTCCACAAAAGGGTGGGTCCGCAGGTTGTCGAGCTGCTGGATGACGTTGACCCGGCACAGCCGGTCGAGCGGCCCGGCGTCGTCGGCGTCCTGGCCGGGCCCGGCGGCCACGAACCGGGCCAGGCTCTGCCGTCCGTGCCGCAGCCAGGCGCGCAACGCCGGCAGGTCGGGGACCTCGCCGAGGAGGGCGGCCATCGCGCCGCACCCGGAGTGCCCGCAGACGGTGATCATGCGGACCTCCAGCACGTTCACGGCGTACTCGACCGCCGCCGCCACCGAGTCGTCCGGCGGGACCGCGCCCGCCCGCGGCACGAGGTTGCCGATGTTCCGCACCGTGAACAGGTCACCGGGGCCGCTCGCGGTGATGATGTTGGGCACGATCCGCGAGTCGGCGCAGGTGATGAACAGGTGCGACGGCGACTGCCCGCGGGCCATCCGGGTGAGCAGGGGACGGACCATCGGCGCGGTCCTGCGGTGGAACTCCCGCGTCCCCTCCAGGAGGTCGGGCACGCCCTGCGGCTCGCAGATCACGGCGTCGTCGTGGCCCGCGGCGCTGTCGCCATCCGCGCCGATCACCTCGAAGGACCCGTACGGGCCCGGACCCGCGGAGTGGGCGCCGGCGGAGTGGGCGCGGCGCCGGTAGGCCCAGGGCAGCCACCAGCGGTCGTGCCGGGGCGGGATCCTGGCGGGGAAGAGCCGGGCGCCGCTGATCGCGGCGGCGTACCACTCGCCGTGCGGCTCGTCCACGTCGACCTCGCCGCCGGCGCGTTCGTGCTCCAGCCGCCAGGTGTGCAGCGCCTCGAAGGCGGCGTTGTCCATGAAGTCGAGGTGCAGGTCGAGCTCCACCGCCGACCCGGCGGGGATGGCGCGCAGCGCCTCGGTCAGCCGGGGCACGCCCAGGAACGTCAGCGATCCGGTGACGACGACCCGCCAGTGCCGCTCGCCGTCCTGGCGGACGTCGACCGAGACCCATGCGAGGCGGCGGAGGGCGAGCAGGGCGGCCAGCCCGAGGCCGATCGCCACGCCCTCGGCGAGCCCGATCAGCACGACCCCGGCCATCGTCACGGCGTACACCGGCACCTCGCGGTGGTTGCGCAGGTTCCGTACGTGCCCGAGGTTGACCATCTGCACGCCGATGAACAGCAGCAGCGCCGCGAGCGCCTCCAGGGGGATCAGCGCGAGCATCCAGGCGAAGGCCGCGGTGAACAGCAGCACCCAGACACCGTGCAGGACCGTGGACCAGCGGCTGCGGGCGCCCGCCCGCGCGTTGGTGGTCGTACGGACGACGACCCCCGCCACCGGCAGGCCGCCGAGCACACCGGACACCACGTTCGCCACGCCCTGCGCGGTGAGCTCGCGGTCGAGGTCGGCGCGGGGGCCGTCGTGCAGGCGGTTGGACGCCACACAGGTCAGCAGCGACTCCACCCCCGCGAGGAGGGCGACGAGCAGGACGGCCCCGGCGATCGCGTGCCAGTCGCCCTGGGGCGCCAGCGGCCCCTGGACGGAGGAGAACCCGCCCCTGAGGTCCACCTTCGTCAGGTCCCAGCCCGACACCCCCGCCGTCAGCGTCGCGATCATCAGCGCGGCCAGCGGGGCGGGCACGGCCCGCAGGCGCGGGATCCGGCCCCACACGAGCAGGACCGTGATCGTCAGGACGCCGATCAGCACGGCGTGCGTGTGGTTGTGGACGATCTGGGCGGGCAGTTCGAGCACGTTCTCCAGCGCGGAGCGCTGCGGGCTGCCGCCGAGGACGATGTGCAGCTGGGAGAGCGCGATCACCGCGCCGACCCCGGCCAGCATGCCGTGGACGACGGCGGGGGAGACCCCCAGCGCCGCCCGCGCCACCCGCAGCGCGCCGAGCCCGACCTGGAGGAGCCCGGCCATGGCCGTGATCGCGCACGTCGCGCGCCAGCCGTACGTGTGGACCAGCTCCGCGACGACCAGGGAGAGCCCGGCGGCCGGGCCGCTCACCTGGACGACGGACCCGCCGAGCGCTCCCGCGACCACCCCGCCGACCACCGCCGCGACGAGGCCCGCCGCGACGGGGGCGCCGGACGCGACGGCGATGCCGAGCGACAGCGGCACGGCCACCAGGAAGACGACCAGCGAGGCGGGCACGTCATGGCGGAGCACGGACTTCCAGTCACGATGTGAAATCGTGCCGTCACTGATGGTCATGGGCCGACGATACGTCAGCCACGGAGACCGTCACCAGGCAGGGAACGGGAAAGTCACCGATAGTAGTCGGGATAGTCGGTGTCGGGATCGCGGTGGCTGCCCCGGCGACGGCCGCCGGTCGACGTGGAGGCGTCGCCGTACAGCTCGTCGTAGGAGGGCCAGCTTCCGCCCATGTTCTGCTCGGGCCACGACGGCTGCGTGCCGCCGTACCCCTGCTGTTGCTGGTCGTAGCCGTACTGGCTCTGTCCCGACGGCGCGTCGTAGCCCGCCGACTCGTACGGCGAGGCGGACCCGGGCGTGGTGCCCGTCACGCTGTCGGAGGCGTCGATCGACGCCCAGCCCGGGTTCACCTCGTACGACGGCGTGACCGGCGGCGGTACGGACGACGAGGAGTGGTCCGCCTGGTAGCCGTCGTAGGCCGGGGTCTGGTAGGTCTCGGCGTTCGGCCAGGAGGACGAGCCGTGCGACGGCTCGGGGTCGTCCAGCACGTCCCGTGCGCCCGCCCAGTTGGAGCCCGGCGCGGGAGCCGAGGCGGCGGGGGCCGGCGGGTAACTGCCGGTCACGGGCCAGCCGGGGTCGGTGGCGCCGCCCAGGTTGCCGAGAGCGGGGTTTCCAGGAGCGCCGGCGGGCGGCTCCGGGGTGGGGGAGTACGAGGGGCGCGCGGCCGGGAACGGGCCCGTCGAGGCCTGGGAGGGGTCGTAGGCGTCGGCGCGGGCCGGCTGGCGGGCCGTCCACGGGTCGAAGTCGCTCTGCGGCGCAGGCTCGGCCAGGGCGTCGGCGGGCTGGGCAATGGGTTGAACGGGGGACGCGGCCGCCTCGAACGCGCCGCTGCCGCGGGCCGGGTCGTAGTTGCCCATGACGAAGGTCCCGGTCTCCGGGATGGGAGAGGCCGACGCGGCGTCGTAGGAGCCGGCGGCGTGACCGTCGTAGGAGCCCGTGCCGCCGGTGGCCGGGAACGGGCCGGTGGCCGCGGCGCGGTTGAAGAAGCCGGTGTCCCCGGAGGCGGCCATCGGGCCGGTGTTCGCCTGGACGCCGTCCAGGGCGTCGGCGCCGGGCGTCGCCGGGTACGAGCCGGTGCCCGACGGCGTGGTGAACGGGCCGGTGCCTCGGGGGATGTCGTAGGAACCGCTCGCCTGACCCGCGTCGGCGGAGGCGACGGCCGCGGCGCGGCGGGCCGCTCGCGACGACCTGCCGGACCTGCCCGGCCTGCCGCTCTGCGTACCGGCCGGCGTTCCGGCCGCAGGGGCCGCGAAGGGCCCGCTGGCGGGGGCGGCGGGAGTCGCGGGGGCGTCGAACGGGCCGGTGGCGGGGGAGCCGGCGGCGTCGAGCAGGTCGGGCGTCGGCGCGGCGAACGTCATGGTCTTCTGCTCGGCCATCGCCGAGGCGGGGACGGGGGCGTCGGCGCGGCCGGCCGCGGGGCGCGGGGGCAGGGGAGCCTGCACGGTCACCGCGTCGGCGTCGGCCGTCTGTCCCTGGGACGCGCCCGGAGACGCGCTCGCCGGGCCTGAGGTGTCCTGGACGGGCCGGGGGGTGGCCATCCTCGCGGCGATCGTGCCGCCGAAGCCGCCCTCGTCGGCGCGTACGCGCGACCAGTAGTCGTCGTCGTAGTCGTCCGGCTCGCCCCACTCGTCCACGCCGCGCTTGCCACGGGCGGCGGCGGGCTGCTTGCCGCCACGCTGCGCGGGCCGCGCCTGCCGGCTGCCGGGGCGGGTGCTCGCCGGCCGCGGCTTGGGCGCTTCGGGCTCGGGCTCCTCGAAGGCGTCGAACCCCTTGGGGAAGCTCTCGAAGAAGGTCTCCTCGGCCGGCCGGCGCGGCTTGGGACCCTTGTTCTCGGCCATCGCCTTGATGCGCTCTGAGGAGAGAGCGCTCTCTCTGCGGTTCATCGACCGCATGCCCAGCGCCACGACCAGCAGCACGAGAAGCACGACGGCGACAAGACCGACAATGACCGCAGTCATAGCACCACCTTCAAGGCCATGGCCTTTCTGCGGCGCCGGTGAGGTCGCGCGGCCATCGACGCGACCTGCCCCCTCTGGCCACCTGCGCTCAGCAATTGGAACCGATTCTGCTCGACCACAATGACCGTTGTCACACCCTAGGTGAAGATTGGTGTAGCACGACTACCTCCGGTGCCCAGCATGTCACTCGATCGTGTCCGCCGTGAGGCGTCCACGTGCGATGGTGTGGCTCGCGATGCTCTCCAGCGTCGGCGCGAGGCCGGCACCCTGTTTCAGACCGAGCTTCGCGTCCAACGCGTAGACAGTGAAACGGTAGCTGCCATCGGTCCGGCATGGGGGCGTATAGCCCACCTTCCCGCTCGTCGTCCTGCCCAGCCGGGCGCCCCGGGGGACGTCGTCCATGCCGAGCTCGGTCGTGTCGGGATCGATGTCGAACACCACCCAGTGCACCTCCGGCCCGCCGCGCGGGCTGCTGTCGTCGACCACGAGGGCCACGGACTTCGCGCCCGACGTGCCCGACCAACGAAGAGGCGGGTTCCCCTGCCCCCCCTTGCAGGAGTAGTCCTGCGGCAGGGGGGCGCCGTCGCGGAACTGCGGGCTGGACACGCTGATGACGTCGAGGTTCCTCGGCGATCCGCCGCCGATGATTGCGCAGCCCTGCGTGGCCAGCATGAGCGCCGTCACCGTGACGGCGGCTCCCGCGACCGCTGATTTTCTCGGCGACCCCATGCCCGATGATGCTACGCGGATTGGACAGGTGCCCCGACCGCATCGCGGTGATCCGTACGGCGGTCTGTGCCCGCGTTGGCCGGTTGACCTCTACTTGTTCGCTCTACGAGCAATATGACCGAAAAGTCAGTACGGAGGGCGGCGTGGGCTACCCGCGTACGGCGGGCACCCGGCCGACCGGCGGCAGGCCCGCTCCGGGGTCGTGGTCGTAGAGCCAGGCGGTGGCGCGTTCGTAGGCGAACGGGAAGACGACCGGCATGATCAGGTTGCGGAGCCGGCGGGCGACCGGGCCCAGGGCCTTGGCGTCCCGGTTGTCGTCACCGGCCTTGAGCATCCTGGCGACGCGGTCCCGCCGCGCCTGCCCGTACGCGGCCAAAGCGGTTGCCAGAGTGGTGGACGGAGCGGTTGCCGGGCCGGTGGACGGGCTGGCGGACAGGGCCGTGGGCGCGTCGCCGGTGGCCGCCAGGCAGCGGGCCAGCACGACGGCGTCCTCGATCGCCATCGACGCGCCCTGACCGGCGCCGACGGGGTGCCAGGCGTCGCCCACCAGGGCGATCCGGTCGTCGTGCCAGACCGGCACCGTCGCCAGGGCGTGCATGAGCGTCGGGCGCCGTACGCTCGTCGCGGCGCGCAGCAGTGCGGACGGCGTCTCCTCGTGGCGGTAGAGGTTCCGGAGGTCGTCCAGGCCGGCCTCGTCCGGGCCGGGAGGCGTCGCGGAGGCGGCCTGGGCCGACCACCACACCTCGCCGCCGGGGGCGGCCAGGTAGATGAACGCGCCCTTGCGGCCGAAGACCATGTTGAAGACGCCGGGTTCGACGTCGACGCCGCGTGAGACGCCGGAGACGGAGTAGAACCCGGCGTACGCCGGCTCGGGCGCGGCGGGGTCGAGCACGCGCCGGGTCGCCGACCAGATGCCGTCGGCGCCGACGAGGAGGTCCGCGCGGGCGGTGTGGCCGCTCGCGAACCGGGCCCGGATCCCGTCGCCGTCGCGGACGGCGCCGGTCAGCCGTTCGCCGGTGACGAAGCGGGCTCCCTGGTCGGCGGCGCAGGCGCGGAGCGTCTCGACGAGGCGGCCGCGTTCGAGTGTGACGCTGTGCAGAGGCTCACCCTTGGGGCGGCCGCGTGGTGCGTCGCCCAGGAGTTTGCCGGTGTCGGCCCACAGGCGCTGACGCGCCACGTCGAAGCCCGCCTGCTGGACGGCTTCGAGGCAGCCGAGCGCGCGCAGGCCCTTGAGCCCGTTGGCCGCCAGGCTGAGGAACGAGCCGACCGGTCCGGCCGGGTCGGCGTACGCCTCGTACACGGTGACCTCGGCTCCGATGCGCCCCAGCGCGAGCGCGGTGGTCGCACCGGCCACTCCACCGCCTGCCACGATGACCTGCATCCCATCCTCCTGAATCTAAGTTCACTGAATGTTCATTCGGCGAATCTGAATTCAGTATGATGTGGCCCATGAACGAACGTCAAGGCGGGGTGCGTAAGGCGAAGGCGGCCGAGACCCGGGCCGCGCTGAAAGACGCCGCGCGCCGCCTGTTCATGGAACGCGGCTATCTCAACACCAAGATCGCGGACATCGCGGCGGAGGCGGGTCGGGCGACGGGGTCGTTCTACGAGCACTTCAAGAGCAAGGAGGAGCTGCTCCAAGCCCTGATGGCCGACCTGGAGGGCCAGGCCGACGAGGAGATCGGGGCGGCCGGGCATCCCCGCGACCACGACCTCACCGACCGGGCGCAGCTACGCGGGCACATGGCCGTCGCCTGGAGCGTGCTGCGGGCCAACCTGCCGGTCGTGGCGGCGCGGATGCAGGCGCTGATCGCCGAGCACCCGGCCTCCGGAGCCGCCTGGGCGAGTCTGACCGCCGAGTCGGAGGTGCTGCGGGACCACCTGGAGTATCTGCGGGATCGCGGGCATCCATTGCCGGGCGATCCCGCCCTGCTCGCCGCGATGATGGCGGCGATGCTGTCGATGTTCGGCTACGCCGTCCTCACCGCGGGCGAGCACGGGCCCACCGCCACGGACGACGAGATCGTCGACGCGCTCACCGGCCTGCTGCTGCACGGCCTGGCCGGTCCCTGACGCCCGGCGCCGGACGTCAGGGAACGCGCATCAGCAGGGCTCAGCAGGCGACGTCGGCGGCCGGCAGCGTCCCGGTGGTGAGGAAGGCGTCGACCGCGCCGTTCAGGCACGCGTTGCCGTACGCCGGGTAGGGCGCGTGGGTGTGGGCGTCGATGGTGACCATGCGCGACCCCCGGATGCGCGCGGCTACGGCGCGGCTGTTGGCGATCGGCACGGCCACGTCCCGCAGCGCGGCGGTCACCAGGACCCCGGGCGACCGGTTGGCCGACAGCCGCACCGGCTCGTCCTCGATCCGCGGCCAGAACGCGCACGGGGTGATGTTGGCGTTGGCCGGCCCGAACAGCGGGTACCGCTCACTGTAGGAGGCGATGTCCCGCAGGTAGTCGCGGGGATCGCGGGGCCACGGCCCGTCCCCGCACCGGTAGGCCATGTTGGTCGCGGTGTGGTTGTCGGCGGGCACGCCGGGCACTCCGGCCGGGGGCAGCGGGCGCAGGGGGAACGGCACGAACGGCTCCCGCCCCGCGGCGAGGGCGGCGAAGGCCGCCGCGACCAGGCCGAAGGACCGCTCGTCGTAGATGCCCACCACCAGCAGCGTCCCCAGCTCATCGGACGTCCAGGCGTGGCCCGCCACGACGATCGGGGCCGTCCGGGCACGGCGGATGAGCCCCGTGACGGCGTCGGTGACCTTCTGTGCGGTGTCGCCGAGCCCGTAGTCGGCGTTCCGCTGGGCCGTCCAGGCGGCGAAGGCGGCCGTACCGGCCTCGAAGGCCGGGGTGCGGGCCAGTTCGTACGCCCGCCAGACCGTGTCCGGGTTCGGCGGGCTGTCCAGCACGAACCTGTCGACCCGGCGCGGGAACAACGTGCTGTAGACGGCCCCGAGCATTCCGGCGTACGAGCCGCCGAGGTAGGAGATCTTCTCCTCGCCGAGCGCGGCACGGATGACGTCCATGTCCCTCGCGGCGTTCGCCGTGGTGGCGTGGGGCAGTGCCCACCCGGCGGCGCGCACACACGCACGGGCGTACGCGCGGGCCTCGGCCGTGTCGGCGGGGAAGCTCCCGGAGGTGGCGGTGCGGACCCAGTAGCCGCCGGGCTCCTCCACGTCCTGGCCGCAGCCGATGGGCGTGCTGCGCTCGACGAACCGCATGTCGAAGCCGATCAGGTCGTAGCGCGCCCGCACCTCGGAGGACAGCAGGGGGGCCAGGCTCGACGGCAGCGGGACGCCCGGCCCACCGGGGCCGCCACCGGTGGTGAGCAGCACTCCGCGGCGGCGGGTGGGGTCAGTCGCGGGCAGCCGCGAGACGACGATCGTGATCTTCCGGCCGTTGGGGCGGTGGTAGTCCAGCGGCACGGCGACCTCCGTGCACCGCAGGGCCGGGTCGGCGACCCCCGCGCAGTCGCCCCAGTGCAGCTCCTGCCGCCCGAACCGGCCCGCCACGCTGTCCGCGCCCCCTGCGGCGGCCTCCGTGCTCTCTGTGCCGTCCGTGCTCCGCTCGGCCGCCGCGCTGTCCGCCCCCTGCGAGGCCGCCCCCTGCGAGGCCGCCACCGCGCTGTCCGCTGCCCGCGCGGCTGCTGCCGGTGGTGCGGCCAGCACCGCCCCGAACACGGCGGCGAACACCGCGACGAGCACACGCCGAGACCCACCCATTTGGTACGCCATCCCGCACGGCCTCCTGATCATGTGGATGGCGTGGATCATGGACGACGTGCCGCACTCCGCGCCACCCGCCGCAACTGGGGCGACGACCGTACGGGAGGGCACGCAGTTCCCGGGCACCTCACCCAGGTCCGCGCGTGAAACTTTCTCGCGGGCGCGCACTCCGCGTGCGAAATCCGGACCGGACGGTCGGCTCCGACACATCAGCCGGACGAGGCCGTCGCGCGGGCCTCGACCAACCGCGCCGCGCGCTTACGCAGCTTGGTGCGCTAGGGGATGTGGCTGCCATGACTCGATCCTCCCAAGGGAACGAGCCTGCACCGAAGCAGCGGAGCGCTTCACCGGTAGCTGCGGACGAGCAAGGCCAGAGCGCCGCCGCGCTCGTCAGTCCTGCTTGCGCGCCCCGAACATGATCTCGTCCCAGGTCGGGACTGAGGCCCGTCGGCCACGCGACTTGCGAGGACGCGGGGGAGCGGGCTTCGGAACCGGAGGAGCGGGAGTCTCCGGCTTCGACTCCTTCGGACCTTCCTTGGCGGTGTCCTTCGGGCTGTCCTTCAGCCCTTCCTTCGTGCCGCCCTTGGCCTCATCTCTCGCACGGTCTCCCGCTTGCCGTGGTCGCGGCTGAGGGGCCGGGGCGGCCGCCTCAGCGGGCGGCGCAGGCGCGGGCACGGCGGGCCGCGTCTCCCGGGCCGCGTCATCCGCGGCGGCGGGTGCGGCAGGCTCCGTTGCAGCAGCTACGGTCGGCGGGACGGCGGTGCCCGCCGCACCGTCCGCCGCGCTGTCGGCCGTGGCTTCCGTCCCGGCGCCCGCTGAAGTGCTCGCTGCGGTGTCCGTCTCTGGAGCCGATGCCGCGACGTCGGCAGTCGCGGTGTCGGCTACCACCGGTCTCTCCGCCGTGGCAGAGGCGCTGTCGTCGGTGCTCGCCGTCCTGCCGCCCTTGGCGGTATCGGTGTCCGTCACGCCGGCGTTCGCCGCGTCGGTGTTCCCTGGGCCGCCGGTGGTGGTGTTCTCAGCCGACGCTGCGGGTGCTGCGACGCTCGGCGCGCTGGGAGTGCTGTCAGCGGGCGCGTCCGCGCTCCTGGCGTCGGGGGCCGCGGAGCCCGTGCTCATGTCGGTGCTCGGCGCTTCGGACGCCTTGGCGACCGCCTCCGCCTGCTTCGGCGCGTCGGTGGCAGGGTCCTGGACGGACGGAGCGTCGCTGTCCGCGCTCGCGGTGGTCGCCGGGGCGGCTGCCGCTGAAGCGTCGGCAGACGACACGCTGACAAGCGAAGGGGCGGGTGCTTCGACGTCGCGTGCCGCGGCTTCTCCCACCGGCTGGGCACCGGCGTCCGATCCGCGAGCATCGGCATCCGCCTTCGGAGCGGGTGTCGTAGCGGCAGCCGGGGCGTCATCGGCGGCGGTCCGAGAGCCGGTGGCGGCATCGGCGTGAGTGTCCGGCACCGGGGCGGGCGTGACGGCCTGCACGGCAGGCGACGCTTCCGCACCCGAATCCGTCCGGTCGCCGGCAGCGCCATCCTCGGCGGCCGTGAGCTGTGGCGGCGCGTCCGCGCCACGCTCCGCCTCCGCGACCGCGGGCGTGGCGGGCGGCGCGGTGTCCGTCCCTGCGGCGCTCTGCGCCGCAGGGGGCGCGGAGGCGGCAGGCGTGGCCTGCGCTGCGGGTTCGGTCCGTGCGGCAGGCACGGCGGTCGCGGCGGCGTCCGGGACCGAAGCGGGTGCTGCGGCTTCGGCCGGAGGCAGGGCGGGCGTTGCGGCCGGCGCAGGCGTGGCCTGCGCTGCGGGTTCGGTCCGTGCGGCAGGCACGGCGGTCGCGGCGGCGTCCGGTGCCGAAGAAGGTTCGGGTTCCGTCCGGGCCGGAGGCAGCGCGTACGCCGCGACGTCCGGGGCCGAAGCAGGCTCGGGTTCCGTCCGGGGCGGGGGCGGCGCGTACGCCGCGGCGTCCGGGACAGGCGCGGCCGGGGACACCGGGGGGGCCGCGTCGTGTGCGTCCCGGCTCACCGGGGGAGCGGGTTGCGGCGTGTCGTACGGGTCTCGGCTTGCCGGGGGAGCGGGCGGGGCGGCGTCGTACGGGTCGCGGGCCGGGGGAAGGGCGGGCGGGGCGACCGGTTCGGGCGCGGAGATCAGCGACTGCGGCAGCCGGAAGGGCACCGGGGTGAGCTCCGGCCGGTAGGCGGCCAGCTCCTCCTCGGACGGATCCGTCCCTCCCGGGTCACGCCGTGCGGCGGGGTCCTGCTGCCGACCGGGCTCAGGGCGCAGCGGAGCGCCCAGCCGCGGCAGCGGCTCGACGAAGGCGGCGGGCTCGGCGAAGGCCGCGGGCTCGGCCCGCGGCGGCTCATAACGCACCGGCTCGGCACGCGCGGGCTCGGGACGCGACGGCTCGTACCGCACGGGCTCAGGACGCACCGGCTCGGGACGGAACGCGGACTCGTCGCGGCCACGGACCTCGTTGGGCAGTGGTGGCACAGGCGCGAGCTTGGAGGCGAGGCGGGGCACGAACGGCCGCACGGTGGCGTCGTCCGCCTGGTCCGGCTCGACGTACTCGGCGGCCGACAGGCGCATGGCCTCGTCGTCATTGGGCGTGATGTGGCGGCGGCGGGGGTCGAAGAGCCACTCCGCGTGCCGGGTGTGGCCGTTCCAGACGAAGCCGAGCCGCACCCGCCAGAGGTTGTCGTCGCGCTTGGCCGAGTCCCAGTCGATCTCGTCGGCGGGCACGCCGCGCCGGGTGAGCCGCTCGGCCACCAGCTCGCCGAGCGTCGGCCCGGGGGTGGTCTCGCCGGGCATCCGGACCGGGACCCGCTGGGCCTGCTGGGCCATGTACTCGCGCTCCTGGAGAACGGGCCCCTCGAACCAGCGGACTCTTTCCACCGGGATCCCGGCGGTGGCCGCGATCTCCTCCGCCGTCTCGCCGGCACGGATGCGCGCCTGGATCTCCTTGGGACGCAACGGGCTCTCCACTTCGATCTCGTACTGGCCGAGACGGGAGAAGTTGCCGCGAACCGCAGCACGGAGCCGGTCGTCGACGGGCAGCGTGAAGCGCGTGCCCCGCCCGGCCGTCGCCAGGACGAGGTACGTTCCGTCTTCACTCACCGCGACGAGACGGAGCTCCTGCATGCGAGTCCCTTCGTCGTCGTGCTCTGTCTTCCCCCGGACCCTTGAGTCTCTCGCGTGAACCGGTTGCCTTCCAGCACCGTACCCGGCATGTCCGAACATCGCCTCGCCGGGAGGCGAGGCAGGTGTTGTGACCCCGGTCACATTTTTGACGTTCACTTCGCCGCAACCCGTCGGTCATGATCGACCAGAGGAAAGGCGGCACCCGGAACGCGAGAGTGAGGGTCGTGTCTCGGATGGCGCGCGCCCACGGCCCGTCCGTACGGCCTGGCGACGGCGCACGTGCCGTACGCCGTGCGGCCGGACCTGCGGGAGGGTCTCATTACTGCGTTGCTCCCTCGGGTTCGAGTGGCGCGCCGGGCTCCGGTCTGCCCGTGCTCCGCAATGTGCCTGCCCCGGGGGAGGCTTGGGCAACGCGACACGCGGAAGACGCCAGACCGTGGAGAGGGACTTTACGCGGCGATGGGGTCAGCCATCCCGCGACGCGCCGAGGACCCGGTCGAGGTAATCGTTGGCGAACAGCCCGTCAGGGTCCATCTCACGCCGCAGCGCCACGAAGTCGCCGAACCTGGGATAGACGCCGCGCAGGTAGTCCGCGTCGCGGGTGTGCAGCTTGCCCCAGTGGGGCCGGCCCTCCAGCCGGGTCATGATCTCCTCGACGCCCGCGAAGTACTCCGGGTCGGGCGCGCCCCGGTAGACGTGGCAGGCGATGTACGCCGAGTCCCGGCCGTACGCCGTGGACAGCCAGGCGTCCGACGGCGGCGTGACCCTGACCTCCACCGGGAAGGTGACCGGTCGGCCCGACCGGTCCAGCAGGTCGCGGACCTCCCGCAGGGCGCGGGCGAGGTGGCGGCGCGGGATCGCGTACTCCGTCTCCAGGAAGCGGACCTCGCGGACGGAGGTGAAGACGCGGTGGGAGGCGTCCACGTGCTCCGACGCCCCCAGCAGCCGGGCGGACGCCCGGTTGATCGCGGGCACCGCCCGGGGGAGGCGGGCGCCGAGGGCGCAGGCCGCGCCGAACGCCGTGTTCTCCAGGAAGACCTCGTCGAGCCACCTCCTGAACGCCGTTGGCGGCCGGGCCGGGCCGGCGTCGCGGTTGTTGCGCTTGACCAGGCAGGTGTCGGTGTGGGGCAGCCAGAAGAAGTCGAGGTGGTCGTCGGCCCCGGTCAGGTCGTCGAGCCCGTCGAGGATCCGGCCGAACGCCATCGGCTCCCGTCTGGCGCGCAGCAGGAACGCGGGCTCGACCCGGAACGTGACGGCGGTGAGGATGCCGAGCGCGCCCAGCCCCACCCGGGCCGCGTCGAACAGGTCGCCCTCCCGCACGGTCGCGACCGAGCCGTCGGCGAGCACCATCTCCAGTTCGGCGACCTGGTCGGCGAGCCCTCCCGTGTGCCTGCCGGAGCCGTGCGTGCCGGTCTGGATCGCCCCGGCGGCGGTCTGCGCGGTGATGTCGCCCATGTTGGCGAGCGCGAGCCCCCGCCGGTGGAGCTCCTCGTTCAGCGCGTGGAGCGGCGTGCCCGCGGCCACCTTCACCCAGCCGTCGCCCACGGCGAGCACCCCGGTCAGGGCGTGCGGCCGCAGCAGGACGCCGTCGGTCAGCGCCACCCCGGTGAACGAGTGCCCGGTGCCGGTCATGCGGACCCGGCGGCCCGTTCTCGCGGCGTCCCGTACGGCGTCCGCGACCTCGGTGGCCGAGGCGGGGGTGCGCATCTCGGCGGGCGTGACCGACTGGTTGCGCGCCCAGTTGACGAAGGCGTCCATGCTCTTGTGCTCCAGTGCCCGGCAGTGAACGCGAACACTACTCATGAACGCCCCCGCTGCCTACAGCCCGGACGGCGGAGCGTCAGCCGGCCCGCTGCCGCACGCGGGCCAGCGCCGACCCGCCGAGACCCACCGCGACCGCGAGCAGCGCGCACGCGTAGGAGAAGCCGTACGCGTTGGACGCGCCGTAGGCGTCGGTGAGCCGCCCGCCCGCCCACGCGCCGACGGCCACCCCGAGGCCGATGGACGTGGAGATCCACGCCATGCCCTCGGTGAGCTGCCCGGCCGGGACCATCCGCTCGACGAGCGAGAACCCGGTGATCAGGGTGGGGGAGATCGACAGCCCGGCGAGGAAGAGCGCCAGGGCCATCGCGCGGATGTCGTCCATGAGCAGCACCGGGGTGAACCCGGCCGCGAACAGCGACAGCCCCCGCACGAACCGGCTGCGCAGGCTGATCTTCCAGTGCCGGGAGCCGAACCACAGGCCGGAGATCATGCTGCCGGCCGCGATCGAGGCGAGCAGCAGCCCGGCCGCCGCCTTGTTGCCGTGCTCGTCGGCGAAGGCGACCGTGATGATGTCGATCGAGCCGAACACCGCGCCCATGGCGAGGAAGACAGCCGACAGCAGCGCCACCCCCGGGATCGCGATCGGCGACCCGCCGGACCTCTGGTGCCGTACGACCGGGGGCTCGGTGCCGCGCAGGCAGGCGAAGACCAGGGTGCCCGACACGGCCAGGACGATCGTGGCGATGAGCCCGGCGTAGGCGTTGACGCCCGTCGTCAGCGCGGTGACGAACGCCGGGCCGCCGACGAAGATCAGCTCGTCGGCCACCGACTCGAACGAGAACGCCGTGTGCAGCCGGGAGGGGTCGTCGAGCACGTGCGACCAGCGCGCCCGCACCATGGAGCCCAGCGACAGGCCGGTGGCGCCGGACGCCACGCCCGCCGCGTACAGGGCCCACTGGGGGGTCCGGCCGTGCGCGCACAGCATCAGCGCGGTGATCGAGGCGGCGTGCAGGAGGATGAACGGGACGAGCACCCGCGACTGGCCGAAGCGGTCCACGAGCCGCCCCGACAGGGGCGCGGCGACGGCGAAGGCCACCGAGACGGTCGCCGCGACCGCCCCGGCCGTCGCGTACGAGCCGGTGACGGCGTTGACGAGCAGGATGACCCCGATGCCGAGCATCGACATGGGCGCCCGCCCCACGAACCCCGCGAGAACGAAGCCCTTGACTCCGGGCGTGCCGAACAGCCCGCGATACGGCCCGACCATTGGTGTTTCCCCTTCGGCACGATGGTGCGTGTGCGTCCGGGCCGGCCGTTCGGACAGCGGCGGCGGCCTGCGGAAAGTTCCGGTGAGAACTCCTGAGGCACGCGGACGTCGTTTATTTCCGGTTTCGACCATCGCCTGCCCGCCTATCATGGGGCAAGTGATTTTCCGTCGCCGGGGGTGCGGGGTCTGACTGTGCGTTCCCGCTCTTCCTACGCTACCGGGCGCCTCCGCCCCATCGTGACCGGGCTCGCGGTCGTGATCCTCAGCGTACTCGCCATGGGCTCCGCCGCCCTCGTGACCTGGCCCGACGCCGGCGCGCTCGCGGACGGTGACGTGGCCGGCGACCGGCCGCGTCCGGACAAGGCGCGCCCGGCCGCGCGGGCCACCGCGGCCGCCCTCGTGCCCGACCGCACGCTGCCGTCGAGCGCGCCCGTCGCGGGCGGGCCGGGCGTGCAGGTCACGCCGCCGCAGCTCCTGGCGATCTCCCCGGCCACGGTTCCGGCGCGGACACTACGCAGGATCGCCAGGTTGCCGCACGTGCAGAAGGTGGCGGTCACCGACGGCGGCGCCGTGCACGTCGCCGGTACGGCCCTGCGCCTGCTCGCGGTCGACCCGGCGCAGTTCCGCTCGTGGACGCCCAAGCGGGTGGCCGAGCACCCGGAGGTGTGGAGCGGACTCGCCCGGGGCGAGTTGGTCGCCGACAGCGGGACGATCAAGCGGCTCGGCGTGCGGCTGGGCGTCGACTACCAGATCGACGGCGGCCCCCGGCTGCGGGTCGCGGCCTCGGCCTCGCTCGGGCTGCCCGACATCGACGGGCTGGTCAGCCAGGAGATGGGGCGGCGCCTCGGTTTCCCCGCCGGGGTCGTGGTGCTCGTGCACGGAGACCCCGGCAAGGTGGACCGGGATTCGGTCGCCCGCGTGCTCGGCAAGGGCGCGCAGGTCGTGCGGATCGGCCCGGAGAGCGAGCGGCCGAAGGCCGCCACGCCGCAGGGCCAGGCCCTGGTGGGGCGGCCGGAGAGCTACCTCGACCTCTACCAGCGTTCGGCGACCGTCTGCCCGGGCCTCTCCTGGACCGTCCTCGCCGCGATCGGCCAGGTGGAGAGCAGCCACGGCCGCAACAACGGCCCGTCGTCCGCCGGGGCGCTCGGGCCGATGCAGTTCATGCCCGCCACCTGGAAGTCGTACGGCGTGGACGGCGACGGCGACGGCG
The DNA here is from genome assembly GCF_005864065.1 of Microbispora triticiradicis. Taxonomy (NCBI): domain Bacteria; kingdom Bacillati; phylum Actinomycetota; class Actinomycetes; order Streptosporangiales; family Streptosporangiaceae; genus Microbispora; species Microbispora triticiradicis. The sequence goes on from NZ_VANP01000002.1 coordinate 39,123, forward strand.
AGGCGGACATCTGGAGCCCCTACGACGCGGTGCCGTCGGCCGCCAAGTACCTGTGCGCCAACGGGGCCGGCGCGGGGGGCGAGAAGCTCAGGAAGTCCGTGTGGTTCTACAACCACTCCTGGGACTACGTGAACAAGGTGCTGTCCCTCGCGGACGCCTACGCCCGCTCGTACGCCTCCTAGGAGGGCCGGCGGGCGGGGGCCGGGCAGCAGGTGCCCGGGCACGGCGCGGGCGCGGGTTCGGCGAGCAGCTCGGCCACCATCGACACGAACCGCGGGTGGGTGCCCGCGGTCGCGGCCCTGGTGAGCGGCATGCCGAGCTTTCCGGCCAGGGCGGCCGCCTCCGTGTCGAGGTCGTAGACGACCTCCATGTGGTCGGACACGAACCCGATCGGCACCAGCACCACGGCCGGCACGCCCTCGGCGTGCAGCGCCTCCAGGTGGTCGCAGACGTCCGGCTCCAGCCACGGGACCTGCGGCGGGCCGCTGCGGCTCTGCCACACCAGGTCCCACGGCCGTCCCTCGTCCACGGCCGCGACGACCAGCCGCGCGGTCTCACGCAGCTCGGCCTCGTACGCACCGCCGGACGGGCCGGCGGTGCGCGCCATGGAGACGGGGATGCTGTGCGCGGTGAAGACGAGCCGGGCGCCGGTCCGCACGTCCTCGGGGAGCGCGGCGAGTGCCTCGCGGGTGTGGTCGGCCATCGCGGCCACGAACCCCGGGTGGTCGTAGTAGTGGCGCAGCTTGACGATCTCGGGGGCCCCCGGCAGGGCGGCCCGGGCGCGGGCTATGTCGTCGAGGTACTGCCGGCAGCTCGAATAGGAGCGGTAGGCCGCGGTGACGAAGGCCGCCGCCCGGCGGACGCCGTCCTCCTTCATCCGCCGGACCGTGTCCTCCAGGAACGGATGCCAGTTGCGGTTGCCCCAGTAGACCGGGAGGTCCACATCCAGCGCGTCGATCAGCTCGCGGCACTGCCGGTTGATCGGGCTGACCCCGCCGAACCGCTGGTAGTGCGCCTCGACCTCCAGCAGCCGCTCACGCGGCACGCCCCGGCCGCGTACGACGTTCTCCAGGAACGGCATGACGTCCTCGGGGCCTTCCGGCCCCCCGAACGAGACGACGAGCAGGGCGTCGTACCCCGCGTTGTCCCCTGCGTCAGACCCCGTGGTGCTCCCCATGAACGACAACACTATCGGGGGGTCGAGACGGTCGGCCCGGGCGAGTAGGTTCGAGCGGTGACCCAATTTCCCGACATCCGCGAGTACATGGCCCTGCCGCGCGTGGCGTCGCTGCGGCTGTCACCCGACGGCACCCGGCTCGTCTCCGTGGTCCAGTCCCTCAACCCCGACGGCAGGTCGTACGGAACGGCGCTGTGGGAGATCCCTCTCACCCCCGAGGGCGAGCCGCACCGGCTGACGCGGTCGGCGAAGGGGGAGGCGGGCGCGGAGTTCGCCCCCGGCGGCAGCCTGCTGGACGGAGGCCTGCTGTTCGTCTCCCGGCGGCCCGACGAGACGGTCAAGGAGCCGGGCGGCGACACGCCCGCGCTGTGGCTGCTGCCGGAGCGGGGCGAGCCCGTACGGCTGGCCACCCGCCCCGGCGGGATCGGCGCGGTCCGGGCGGCGGGCGGTGTGGTGGTCTACGCGTCGGAGGTGCTGCCCGGCGACGCCGCGACCGAGGAGGAGCGCCGCAAGGGCCGCGAGGACGACGGCGTCAGCGCGATCCTGCACGAGGGCTACCCGATCCGCTTCTGGGACCACGACCTCGGCCCGGCGCAGCCGCGGCTCTTCGCGGGCCGCGCCGCCCGGGATGGCCTGGAGGACGTCCGGGACCTGACCCCCGAGCCGGGCGGCGCGCTGCGCGACGCCTCCTTCGCGGTCACCCCCGACGGCTCGGCCGTGATCTCCGCCTGGCGGGAGTTCCTGCCGAACGGGGCGGGGCGCACCGACCTGGTCGCGATCGACCTCGCGGACGGGTCCCGGCGGACGCTGGCGACCTCGCCGGGCCACGACTTCGGCGGGCCGGTCGTGGTGTCGCCCGACGGGCGGCACGTCGCCTGCACCCGGGAGCGGCACGCCACCGAGCGGGTCTCGGCCACGGTCGACGTCTGGGTGATCGACCTAACCACCGGTGAGGGGCGGGCCGTCGCCGAGGAGATCTTCCCCGCGTCGGTCGCGTGGGCGCCCTCGTCGGCGGAGCTGTTCGTCGCCGCCGACGACCGGGGCCGCCGGCCGGTCTTCCGCGTCTCCCTGGACGGGCCTGCCGCCTCGGCGACGACCCGGCTGACCTCCGACGACGGCGCGTACGCCGAGCTGTGCCCGGCCCCCGGCGGCGAGGTCTACGCCCTGCGCGGCGCGGTCGACTCGCCGCCCGTGCCGGTGCGGATCGACCCGGACGGCACCGTGACCGCGCTGCCCTCGCCCGTTCCCGCGCTCGACCTGCCGGGCACCCTGACCGAGGTCACCGCCACGGCCGACGACGGCACCGAGATCCGGGGCTGGCTGGTCGTCCCCGCGGAGGCGACCGCCGAGGACCCCGCGCCGTTCCTGCTGTGGATCCACGGCGGGCCGCTCGGGAGCTGGAACGACTGGAGCTGGCGCTGGAACCCCTGGCTGATGGCGAGGCACGGATACGCCGTGCTGCTGCCCGACCCCTGCCTGTCCACCGGGTACGGCCAGGGCATGATCGACCGGGGCTGGGGCGACTGGGGCCCGGTCACCCACGCCGACCTGATGGCCATCACGGACGAGTGCCTGAAACGGCCGGAGATCGACGAGCAGCGTACGGCGGCGATGGGCGGGTCGTTCGGCGGCTACATGGCCAACTGGGTCGCCGGGCACACCGACCGCTTCCGGGCCATCGTGACGCACGCCTCCCTGTGGAACCTGGAGCAGTTCGCGGGCACCACGGACGGCGCGGACTACTGGCAGCGCGAGTTCGGCGCGCCCGGCTCGGCCAGCTACGAGAGGCTGTCGCCCCATCGCTGGCTCGGCGAGATCAGGACGCCGATGCTGGTCATCCACGGCGACAAGGACTACCGCGTGCCGATCGGCGAGGGCCTGCGGCTGTGGTGGGACCTCCAGCGGTCGGGGGTCGAGGCGAAGTTCCTCTACTTCCCCGACGAGAACCACTGGGTGCTCAAGCCCGGCAACGCGATCGCGTGGTACGAGACCGTCCTGGCCTTCCTGGGGCAGCACGTGCTCGGGGAGGAGTGGCGCCGCCCGGCCTCCCTGCGGTGACCGTCCGAGAGCTCTCGATCCTGGTTTGGGAGGATGTGGGAGCTATCCGTGGCCGTTCCGTTCCAGCGGGCGGCCACGATCACGAACTCAGGAGGGGGCACACCGGCATGGACGAGCGGGAGCGGCGGGACGACCGCGTTCGGGAGGAGGAGCTGCTGGAGCTGGCGGCCCGCATAGCGGAGGAGGCCGGCCAGATGCTGCTCGCCAAGCGGCCCGCGCGGCCCGAGGTGCTCGCCACCAAGTCGAGCCCCACCGACGTCGTCACCGCGCTGGACCGGGCCGCGGAGGAACTGATCCGCGCCCGCATCGCCGAGGCCAGGCCGCGTGACGCGATCCTCGGCGAGGAGGGCGGCGACACCCCCGGCGAGGGCGTGGTCCGCTGGGTCGTCGACCCCATCGACGGCACGGTCAACTTCCTGTACGGCGTGCCCGACTGGGCGGTCAGCATCGGCGTCGAGGTGGACGGCGAGATCGTCGCGGGCGCGGTCAACAACGTCCCGCGTGGTGAGCTGTTCACCGCCCGCCGGGGCGGCGGCGCGTGGCTGCGGGGCGAGCGGCTGCGCTGCAACACCGGCGTCCCGCTCGACCGGGCGCTCGTCGCGACCGGCTTCGGCTACGGCGCCGCCCGCAGGCGCGTGCAGGCCGAGGTGGTCGCGCAGGTGGTGCCGAGGGTCAGGGACATCCGGCGGGGCGGCTCCTGCGCGATCGACCTCTGCTCCGTGGCGGCGGGCCGGGTGGACGCCTACTACGAGCGCGGCGCCAACTACTGGGACCACGCCGCGGCCGGTCTCGTCGCCGCGGAGGCGGGGGCCCGGCTCGGCGGCCTCAACGGCAAGAAGGTGAGCCCCGACATGGTGCTGTGCGCCGCGCCCGGGCTCTTCGAGGAGCTGCACGACCTGCTCGTCCCCCTCGACCCCGAACGGGACTGACCACCACGGCGTTCTTCCACACGGCCCGGCACAGTCGAAGGGGCCCGCCGTACGGCGGGCCCCTTCGTCAGGTGATGGCGCGGTCAGCGGTTGATGGAGACGCCGTGATCCTCCGCGAGGCGGTGCAGGTCCTCGATCTCGGCGGTGAGGGTGTCGGCGAGGAAGTCGTCCCCGCTCGTCGTGGCCTCTTCAAGACCCTTGTAGGCCTGGTCGAGCCTGGATTCGATCGTGGTCGTGAACTCGCCCATCTCACCTTCTTTCTCAGGGGGCGAACGTGTCGCGGGGACGCCGGCGCGGAATCCGCTCAGGAGAGACGCGCCTACCCCGGCACACGACAATGGAGGGTGCCCGGGGCCATACCCATAACGGGACCGAGCGCAAACCTGTGAATTTCTGTGCTCTACGTCACGTAGAGTGCCGGGGCCGCTTACCGGCGGCTTACGCCGGTCATGGCCACAATGAGGGCGTCCGTACCAGCGAGGAGGACCTTGATGCGCGTGCTAGTGGTGGAGGACGAGAGGGTGCTCGCGGACGCGATCGCCACCGGCCTCCGCCGGGAGGCGATGGCCGTGGACGTCGCCTACGACGGCGCCGCCGCCCTAGAGAAGACGGGATACATCGACTACGACGTGATCGTGCTCGACCGCGACCTGCCGAAGGTCCACGGTGACGAGGTGGCCCGCCGCCTGGTCGCGGAGCGGTCCGCCTCGCGGATCATCATGCTCACCGCCGCGGGCGACGTCGACGCGAAGGTGGAGGGGCTGGAGCTCGGCGCCGACGACTACCTGGCCAAGCCGTTCGTCTTCATGGAGCTCGTGGCCCGGGTGCGCGCGCTCGGCCGCCGGTCCGCGCCGGCGCTGCCGCCCGTGCTGGAGCGGGCCGGCATCCGGCTCGACCCCGGCAAGCGCCAGGTGGCCAGGGACGGCGCGGAGATCCATCTCACCAAGAAGGAGTTCGCGGTGCTGGAGGAGCTGATGCGCGCCGAGGGCGCGGTCGTCAGCCAGGAGGACCTGCTCGACAAGGCGTGGGACGAGAACATCGACCCGTTCACCAACGTGGTCAGGGTGACGATGATGACCCTGCGCAAGAAGCTGGGCGACCCGCCGGTCATCGAGACCGTGCCGGGCGTCGGCTACCGGCTGTGACGCCCGGCCGGATGTCGGACCCGATGGGCACCGGTCCCTACCGAAGCCAGGTTCCGCCGCCGCCCAGCGGGCCGCCCGCCTGGGACGGCCCGCCGCCCCTGGTCGCCCACCCGGTCCAGCGGGCCAACCTCCTCGACGAGATGCGGTCGCTGCAGAACCGCGTCAGCATCCGCTGGCGGCTGACCCTCACGTACGCCGCGCTGGTCTTCGTCGCCGGCGCGCTGCTGGTGATGGTCATGTACGTGCTGGTCGGGCATGCGATCAACGTCGGGTGGCAGAGCGTGCCGAAGATCCTGCTGCCGCCGAGCGTGCCGCAGGAGGTGATCGACGAGTTCAACAACAACTACGCCAACCTGCAGGCGGAGGCCACCGCGGCGGCGCGGAGCGAGCTGCTGCAGCGGTCGCTGCTGGCGCTGCTGGGCGTGGGCATCTTCGCCCTGATCCTCGGATACGTCGTGGCCGACCGGGCGCTGCGGCCGATCAAGAAGATGACGGTCACCGCACGGAAGCTGTCGGAGACCTCCCTCGCCCACGAGCGCATCGACCTCCAGGGCCCCGACGACGAGCTGAAGGAGCTGGCCGACACGTTCGACGCCATGCTCACCCGGCTCAACACCGCCTTCGACGCCCAGCGGAGGTTCGTGGACAACGCCTCGCACGAGCTGCGCACGCCGCTGGCGATCAACCGCACCGTGCTTGAGGTGGCCCTGTCCGACCCCGAGGCGTCGGACGACCTCAAGGTGCTCGGGCGCACGCTCCTCGGCACCACCGCCCGCAACGAGCGGCTCATCGAGGGCCTGCTGCTGCTCGCCCGCAGCGAGCGGGAGCTGTCGGTGCGCAAGCCCGTGGACGTGCAGGAGGTGGCGCGGACGGCGGTGGAGCAACTGGCCGCCTTCGCCGAGGAGGAAGGGGTCACGGTTGAACACGACCTTCATCCCGCCGCCACGACGGGTGATCCGGTTCTCGTCGAACGCTGCCTCTCGAACCTCGTCGAGAACGGCATCAAGCACAATCTTGGTCCCAACGGAAAAGTATGGGTCCGTACGGGAATGGTGGACGGGGGTGCGGTTGTTCAGGTCGCGAACACGGGACCGCACGTTCCCGCGTACGAGGTGGAGAGCCTGTTCGAGCCGTTCCGGCGGCTGAATGCCGACCGGGTCCAATCCGCCAAAGGCGCGGGTCTCGGCCTGTCCATCGTGCGCGCGATCGTCCGGGCGCACGGCGGAACGGTCGTCGCCGTTCCCCGCGACGGGGGCGGGCTCGTGGTGACGGTGCGACTCTCCGGAAACGGGGTTTCTCCGGGGATGCCGCAGTCGGCGCGCTGATGGAGCGTGCGCGCCGTACATGTGGTTGGATGTGCCGTCGAACACGGTGGGGATACCGCCGATACTGTGGTTTTCGCCATATTTGGCTAACCGCAGTCCCCGGCGGTGCACGCCACCCGTGTCGGGAGGTTCAGTGTTCGTTCAAGCGGGTACCGATTGCACGATTTCCCGGCCCCCGCGGGCACAACACCGGCCTCCCGAGCGTTAGGACGCGCGACACGAGCGCAGGCAGATAGATGAGGGGGATGGAGTAGCAGATGGCTACCGACTACGACAGCCCGCGTAAGACCGACGACGACCTCAGCGAGGACAGCCTCCAGGAACTACAGGCGCGCCGGAGCGACAAGTCGTCGGGCAGCATCGACATCGACGAGACCGATCTGGCCGAGTCGCTGGAGCTGCCGGGGGCGGACCTGTCGAACGAGGAGCTCTCGCTTCGGGTGATTCCTCGGCAGGCCGACGAATTCACCTGCTCGCGGTGCTTCCTGGTGCACCACCGCAGCCAGCTGGCCTCGGAGAAGAACGGCCAGCAGGTCTGCCGCGAGTGTGCCGCCTAGGAGACCCTGAGGAGGGTCCGTGACTTCAGACGCGGATCGATCGAACGACGAGGTGGCCGACCTGGTCGGCAAACTCGTGGCCCCTGAGGAGACGGACGGGGCCGAGCGGCGACGGCTGCTCGGCCGCCTCAGCCAGGCCCTGGCGAAGTCCGCGGGGAAGGCGCGCGAGCGCGGGACCGGCCGGGGCCGATGGCTGGCCGACGTCTTCATGAACATCGCCCCGCGGTTACCGATCAGGGACCTGGCGACGCTGCGGGAGCACCACTACGGGCTCACCGGCGATCAGCTCGCCGACGACCTCGTCCGCACCGCCGCCAAGGCGACCATGGCGGTCGGCGCGGTCGGCGGAGCGCTCGCCGCCGCCGAGTTCGCCGCCCCGCCCCTGCTGCTGTCCGCGCCCGCCCAGATCGTCGCCGAGACGCTCGTCGTGGCGGCCATCGAGGTGAAGCTCCTCGCCGAACTCCACGAGGTCTACGGCGTGCAGGTGCCCGGCAACGGCACCCAGAGGGCGGCCGCGTACGCGCTCGCCTGGTCGAAACAGCGGGGTGTCAATCCCCTCGCCCCCGGTTCGGCCACGATCGCGCTCGGCACCGCAGCGAAGACCGCACTGCGCAACCGCCTGATGCGCACACTCGGCCGGCACCTCACCACCCTCGGCCCCTTCCTCACCGGGGCGGTCGCGGGCGCCGCCCTCAACCGGGCCGCCACCAAGAAGCTCGCCGCCTCCGTTCGCGCGGACCTGCTCCGCGGGCACGCCCTCCCGCCGGGCTGACCCCCGTTCCCGGCCGCTCTCCGGCCGTCTCCTCCCCGCGTCCCCTCCACCGTCTCCCCGCCGTCCGGCACGCCTCCGGCGACGGCGGCCGGTCCAGGTGACCATCCCAATCGGCACTCTCCGGCCGTCCCGATGTTCCGGGTAGAGAAGTGTCACCGATTGGTCTAAACCACTTGGCGAGCCCCCGTGAGCTGCGTGAGATCATTCTCACAGTTTCAGCTGTGAATTGTGCACGTCATTACGGGTATGGGGTCGCCTGGTGGCTTTCCGTATGGTGGTCACAGGCGACCCTGGAGGGGTTCATGCGTGATGGCACCAGCTCATTTCTGATCGTCGCGAACCGGCTGCCGGTGGACCGCGTGGGTGAGAACGAGTGGCGTCGCAGCCCCGGAGGGCTGGTGACCGCCATCGCGCCCGTCATGCAGCGCCGTGACGGCGCCTGGCTCGGCTGGACCGGCGCGGCGGGAGAGGAGCTCAAGCCGTTCGACCACGACGGCATGCACCTGATCCCCGTTCCGCTGTCCCAGCTCGAGGTCGAGCTGTACTACGAGGGGTTCTCCAACGCCACCCTGTGGCCGCTGTACCACGACGTGGTCGCCACCCCGATCTACTCCCGGGTGCTCTGGGACGCCTACAAGGCGGTCAACGACCGGTTCGCCCGGGCCGCCGCCGAGGCCGCCGCCCCCGGCGCGGTCGTGTGGGTGCAGGACTACCAGCTCCAGCTCGTGCCGGCCATGCTGCGCAAGCTGCGGCCCGACCTGAAGATCGGGTTCTTCCTGCACATCCCGTTCCCGCCGGGCGAGCTGTTCTACCAGCTCCCCTGGCGCAACGAGATCCTGGAGGGCCTGCTCGGGGCCGACCTGGTCGGCTTCCAGCGGCCGGGCGGCGCCGCCAACTTCCTGCGCCTGTGCCGCCGCCTGCTCGGCGTGCAGTACCTGCGCAACGAGATCCAGCTCGAGGACCGGACGGTGCGCGCCGAGTCGTTCCCGATCTCGGTCGACTTCGGCGAGCTGGACCAGCTCGTCCGCGAGCCGCGCGTCCAGCAGCGGGCCAGGGAGATCCGGGCCGAGCTGGGCGACCCCGAGCACATGCTGCTCGGCGTCGACCGGCTCGACTACACCAAGGGCATCGGCCAGCGGCTCAAGGCCTTCGGCGAGTTGCTCGACGACGGCTCGGTCAAGCCGGGCGAGGCGGTGTTCGTCCAGGTGGCGACGCCGACCCGGGAGCGGGTCGCCGAGTACATCCGGCTGCGCAACGACATCGAGCTGCGGGTGGGCCGCATCAACGGCGAGCACGGCATGCTCGGCCGTCACCCGATCTCCTACCTGCACCAGTCGTACAACAAGGAGGAGCTGGCCGCCCTGTACTGTGCGGCCGACGTCATGGTCGTCACGCCGCTGCGCGACGGCATGAACCTCGTCGCCAAGGAGTACGTCGCCTGCCGCCACGACCTGCGCGGCGCGCTGGTGCTGAGCGAGTTCGCGGGTGCGGCCGACGAGATGCGCCAGGCCTACATGGTCAACCCGTACGACATCGCCGGCATGAAGCGGGCGATGCTGGCCGCGATGCGGGCGACCCCGCACGAGCTCGCCCGCCGGATGCGGTCGCTGCGGCGCAGGGTCGCCTCGCACAACGTGGACAGGTGGGCCAGCGACTTCCTCACGGCCCTTGAGTCCGGGGAGCCGGCGCCCGCGCCTACGGAGTGAGGTCGCGGGCGGCGTCCTTCCAGGAGCGCCACTTCCTGGCCGCCGCCCGGGTCGCCACGATCCGGGTGACCTCGATGCCGAGCCCCATCACGACGGCGTAGGCGATCGCCTCGCCGAGGCCGATGTCCGGGGAGTCGGCGCTCGCCGGGGGCTCCTTGCCGGTCGCCTTCTCCCAGGCGTACGCCAGCACCTTGCGGGAGGCGAAGCCCACCGCGAGGCCCAGCAGTCCGCCGATGATCCGCCACTGCATGTCGGGCTTTTCCGACAGGCCGAGTTCCCGCTTGGCCGCGCGAGCCGTGTCCGCCATGATTCCTCCTCCATAACGACCTTAGTGTCTCCCCTCGGGGAGGTGCGCCACGCCATACCATGTGGTGGCATGACCGAACAGCGACTCCCCGCAGCCATGCCCGAGAAACCTGCTCTCGACGGCCTGGAGGCGGTATGGGTAGCCCGCTGGGAGGCCGACGGGACCTACAGGTTCGACCGGTCCCGCGGCAGGGACGAGATCTACTCCATCGACACCCCGCCGCCGACCGTGTCCGGATCCCTCCACGTGGGGCACGTCTTCTCCTACACGCACACGGACACGATCGCCCGTTACCAGCGGATGCGGGGACGCGAGGTCTTCTACCCGATGGGGTGGGACGACAACGGCCTGCCCACCGAGCGCCGGGTGCAGAACCACTTCGGCGTCCGATGCGACCCCTCCGTGCCGTACGACCCGGACTTCACGCCGCCGGAGAAGCCGGACGCCAAGCGGCAGGCGCCGATCTCGCGCCGCAACTTCATCGAGCTGTGCGAGCGGCTGACCGCCGAGGACGAGAAGGCGTTCGAGGAGCTGTGGCGCCGCCTCGGCCTGTCGGTGGACTGGTCGCTGACCTACGCGACCATCGACGCCGGCGCCCGGGCCGCCTCGCAGCGGGCGTTCCTGCGCAACCTCGCCCGCGGCGAGGCGTACGTCGCCGAGGCGCCCACCCTGTGGGACGTGACGTTCCGCACCGCCGTGGCCCAGGCCGAGCTGGAGGACCGGGAGTGGCCCGGCGCCTTCCACCGCATCGGCTTCGACCTGTCGCCCGCGCAGCGTGAGCAGGGGTTCGGCGAGCGCGTGTGGATCGAGACGACCCGGCCCGAGCTGATCCCGGCCTGCGTGGCCCTGGTCGCCCACCCCGACGACGAGCGCTACCGGCCGCTCTTCGGCACCACCGTGCGCACCCCGGTCTTCGGGGTCGAGGTGCCGGTCGTGGCCCACCACCTGGCCGAGCCGGACAAGGGCTCGGGCATCGCGATGATCTGCACCTTCGGCGACGTGACCGACGTGACCTGGTGGCGCGAGCTCGACCTGCCGACCCGGCCGGTGATCGGCTGGGACGGCCGCCTGCTCCCCGAGCCGCCGCACGGCGTGCCCGCCGGGCCGTACGCCGAGCTGGCCGGCAAGACCGTGCACAGCGCGCGCGAGCGCATCGTGGAGATGCTGCGCGAGTCCGGCCACCTGGACGGCGAGCCGCGCAAGATCCAGCGGCCGGTGAAGTTCTACGAGAAAGGCGACCGCCCGCTGGAGATCGTGACCACCCGGCAGTGGTACATCCGCAACGGCGGCAGGGACCTCGCCCTGCGCCGCGCGCTGCTCGACCGGGGCGGGGAACTGGAGTGGCACCCGCCGCACATGCGGGTCAGGTACGACAACTGGGTGGAGGGCCTGGCCGGCGACTGGCTGATCTCGCGCCAGCGGTTCTTCGGCGTGCCGATCCCGGTCTGGTACCCCCTCGACGCCGAGGGCGAGCCCGTCTACGAGGCCCCGATCACCCCGCCGGAGCGGGCGCTGCCCGTCGACCCCTCCAGCGACGTGCCGCCCGGCTACAGCGAGGACCAGCGCGGCAAGCCGCTCGGCTTCGCCGGCGACCCCGACGTCATGGACACGTGGGCGACCTCCTCGCTGACCCCGCAGATCGCCGCCGGGTGGGAGCGCGACGACGACCTGTTCCGCCGCGTGTTCCCGATGGACCTACGGCCCCAGGCCCACGAGATCATCCGTACCTGGCTGTTCTCGACGGTCGTGCGGTCGCACCTGGAGCACGGCGGGCTGCCCTGGCGGCACGCGGCGATCTCCGGGTGGATCCTCGACCCCGACCGCAAGAAGATGTCGAAGTCCAAGGGCAATGTGGTCACGCCCCTGGGCCTGCTGGAGGAGCACGGCTCCGACGCGGTCCGTTACTGGGCGGCGAGCGGCCGGCCCGGTACCGACACCGCCTTCGACACGGGTCAGATCAAGATCGGCCGGCGGCTGGCCATCAAGATCCTGAACGCGTCGAAGTTCGTGCTGGGCTTCCGGTCCGAAGGCGGCGGGGAGGTCGTCGAGCCGGTCGACCTGTCCATGCTGGCCGCGCTGCGGACGGTCGTAGGCGAGGCCACCGAGGCGTTCGAGGCGTACGACTACACGCGGGCGCTGGAGCGGACCGAGCGGTTCTTCTGGTCGTTCTGCGACGACTACGTGGAGCTGGTCAAGGCCCGCGCGTACGCCGGGGACGCGTCGGCGGTCACCGCCCTGCGCGCGGCGCTCGGCGTGCTGCTGCGGCTGTTCGCGCCGTTCCTGCCGTTCGTGACCGAGGAGGTCTGGTCGTGGTGGCGGGAGGGGTCGGTGCACCGCGCCGCCTGGCCGTCGCCGCGGGACCTGCCCGAGGCGGAGCGCGGCGACCCCGCGGTGCTGGACGCGGTGGCCGAGGTGCTGCGCCGGGTGCGGCGGGCCAAGTCGGAGGCCCGGCGGTCCATGCGGGCCGAGGTGTCCCGGCTGACCGTGTCGGGAGACCAGGCCGACCTCGTCAGGCTCGCCCAGGACGACCTGTGCGCGGCGGGGAACGTCGACGAGTTCGTCCTGGAGCCCGGCGACGCCCCCCTCGACGCCGTGGCGGAGCTGGCCGCCTGACGCGCCGCAGGCAGACGGAAGGTAAAACGACTGCGCGCCGCGCCCCCGGGCATGCCAGGCTGGAGCCGTGATCCCGTCTAACCCGTCCAAGAGGCGATCCCCCGAGGGGGTGCCGCCGACACTCGCCACGCTGGCGGCGTGGAGCTGGCGGCTGCTGCTGGTGGGCGCGGCGATCTACGTGCTGGCGATGATCATCGGCAGGATCAGCTTCGTGGTCCTGCCGGTGGCCGTCGCGCTGCTGCTCGCCGCGCTGCTGTACCCGCTCACCAGGCGGCTGCGGGAGGCCGGGCTGCGGCCGATCTACGCGACGTGGATCACGATGCTTCTCGGCCTCGCCGTGATCGTGGGCATCGGCATCCTCATCGGCACCCGGGCGAACGAGGAGTTCCCCGGGCTGGTCGCGCAGATCCAGCTCACCGCGCGCAACCTGCAGAGCTGGCTGCTGCACGGCCCCCTTCACCTGAAGGAGGCCCAGATCGCCGACATCGTCGACCAGCTGAGCCGGCAGGTCAACGAGCAGCGCAGCCAGATCACCAGCACGCTGCTGACCGGCGCCACCGCGTTCGTCGAGGTCCTGGCCTCGATCGTCCTGCTGCTCTTCGTGACGTTCTTCCTGCTCAAGGATGGCGACCGCATCTGGGCCTGGTTCCTGCGCGGCTTCGGCCAGGCCGCGCCCCGGGTCGACCGGGCCGGCCGGGCCGCCTGGGTGACGATCTCCCACTACGTCCACGGAACGGTGGCGGTCGCGGCCATCCACGGCATCGTGATCGGCATCGTGCTCGCCGGGATGCGGGTGCCGTTGTGGGCCCCGCTCGCCGTGCTCATCTTCTTCGCGAGCTTCATCCCGATCGTCGGCATCCTCTTCGCGGGCGCGATCGCGACGCTCGTGACGTTCGGCTCGCAGGGGTGGGTCTACGCCCTGGTGTTCGTCGGCGTCCTCGTGGTCGAGCAGCAGCTGGAGAACCACGTGCTCCAGCCGCTGATCGTCGGCCGGGCGCTGGCCTTCCACCCGCTGGCGATCATCCTCGCCCTGGCCGTCGGCGGTGTGCTCGGCGGCATCGCCGGGGCGGTCGTGGCCGTGCCGCTGACGGCGGTCATCTACCGCGCCCTCCCGGAACTGCGCTCGGACCGGCCCGCCATCGAGCCCTCGGGGGACGGGGGAGACGCGGGCCCCCCGGACGGCCCTCCGGGGCCGGCCGGGACCGCTCACGAGCCCGCGCCGGAGCCCGGGCACGCCGGACCCGCGGCCGAGCTCACAGCCGGTTCCGCGGCCGCGGGGGGCGGGGAGGGGGAGGTGGACCGGCCCCCGGGGACGGCGCCCCCGTCCTCCGGCGCGGGAGAGGCGGTGTCGCCCCAGCGCAACGGGTAGGGTCTTGCCTCATGAGCAGCCCTGTGCCGAACGCCACATCGCCGGCTCCGGCGGGCCCGGGTCCGGGAGGCACCGTCCCGGGACGCGGCACCGTCCCCTTCGGGGGAGCCGAGGCCGCCGCATGAGCGTCGAGATCCTGATCCACCGGCTCGATCCGGGTCTGCCGCTTCCCGCGTACGCGCATCCCGGCGACGCCGGGGCCGACCTGTACGCGGCGGAGGACGTCGAGTTGCTCCCCGGTGAGCGGGCCGTCGTGCGGACCGGCGTCGCGATCGCGCTGCCGGACGGCTACGCGGCGTTCGTGCATCCGCGTTCGGGCCTCGCCGCCCGGCACGGCGTGACGCTGGTGAACGCGCCCGGCACGGTCGACGCCGGCTACCGGGGCGAGATCAAGGTCACGATGATCAACACCGACGCCAAGGACGCCGTACGGTTCCGGCGGGGCGACCGGATCGCCCAGCTCGTCGTCCAGCGGGTGGAGCGTGCGGCGTTCTACGAGGTGGACCGGTTGCCCGGCTCCGTACGGGGCACGAACGGGTTCGGTTCGACGGGGAGCTGACAGCCCCAAGCACGCACATGCCCGGCACACGCAGATGCCCGGCACACGCAGGACACGAGGAGAGTGAGCGAAGTGTTTCGACGCCGGCGACGCGCGGAGGAGGAGACCGCACCGGCCGTCGTGCGGGAGGACGGCCCCGCCACGGCGCGGGCGACGGGCCCCTGGGACGCGGCGGACGACTATCCGGAGGCCGAACGGGTCGACCTGGGAGGCCTGCGCCTGCCCGTCGACCCCCGGTTCGAGATCCAGCTCAGGGTGGACGGCGACCAGATCACCGGGGTGATCGTCCTGCTGGGGGAGAGCCTGCTGCAGGTGCAGGCGGTCGCCGCGCCCAAGCGGAACGGCATCTGGGACGAGATGCGGGCCGACGCCGTCAGGGACGTGACCGCCGCGGGCGGGGCCCTGGAGGAGCGGGACGGCCCCTTCGGCCCCGAGCTCGTGGGCCGGGCTCCCGCGCAGGGCCAGACGGAGCCGCAGCCGGTGCGTTTCCTCGGCGTGGACGGCCCCCGCTGGTTCCTGCAGGCCGTCATCAGCGGCCCGGCGGCGTCCGGCGGGGAGGCCGGCGACGTCCTGGAGGACGTGGTCCGCGGCATTGTGGTGGTCCGCGGCGACGAGCCGATGCCGCCCAGAGAGGTGATCCCGCTGCGCCTTCCGGTGGACCGGCAGCCCGCCGACGAGCAGGCCCCCCACCGGGATGAACTGCGGCCGTTCGAGCGCGGCCCGGAGATCAGCGAGATCCGCTGAACGGCGGCGCCCGGCCCGCCGGGACGTCGCCGTCGGGCCGGGCGGTCCGGCACGCCGGGACCGCGCCCGCGGGCCGTTGACGAATCGGGGGCAAGCCCTGCCCTTGCCGTCCTTCTGACCGGCTGGCGTTCTCACGTATGCTGCGGGGAGGCATGGCCCGGGAACGACACCCGGGGTGGAGCCAGACGATGGGTCCCCCCGTGGGGACAGCGAGCGAGGAAGCCGGGTGAGCGACCGATGGACACGCCGGAGCCTGCCAGACGGGGCGGACTGCGGGGTCTCCTGCGGCGGCTGACCACCAGCCAGGCCGAGCTGGAGGCCGCCGAGCTCCAGGAGGACCTGGAGCAGGAGGGGGCCACGCCCATCGCCAGGTGCGGCGAGCGCCAGCGGTCGTGCGTGGCGGGCACGCTGCGCACCGTGACCCTGCGCCCGCGCGGCGGCGCGCCCGCCCTGGAGGCCGAGCTGTACGACGGATCGGACGTGATCGACCTCGTCTGGCTCGGCCGCCGGAAGATCGCCGGGATCGAGCCCGGCCGGGTGGTCCGGGCCGAAGGACTGATCAGCGTCCAGGACGGCCGGAAGGTCATGTTCAACCCCCGCTACGAGCTGCGTCCGGCTGGTGGCCCTTGATCTCTCAGGAGACCGTATGAGCACAGCGGACATGACGGCCCCCGCCGCGCACGCCACCGTTGAGGCGGCCGTTCGTGCCCAGATGAGCAAGGCGCTGGGCGGCAAGCGAGGGATCGTCGAGGCGGCGGTGCCCACGATCGCCTTCACCGGCACGTGGATGGCCACCCAGGACCTCAAGACCTCCCTGATCGTGGGCATCGCCTCGGCGGTGGCGCTCCTGGTGGTGCGGATCGCGCAGCGGACCACGCCGCAGTTCGTGCTCAACAGCCTGGTCGGCATCGGGATCGGCGCGTTCTTCGCCGCCCGCACCGGCGACGCCAAGGACGTCTTCCTGCCCGGGATCCTCTACAACGGGGCCTACGCGGCCGGCATGCTGCTGTCGATCGTGGTGCGCTGGCCGATCGTGGGCTTCCTGATCGGCTCGGTGACCGGCGACCCGACGGCCTGGCACAACGAGCCGGCCCTGGTCCGGCTGTGCGCGCGGCTGACGTGGCTGCTCATGCTGCCCTGCCTGCTGCGGGTGGTGGTGCAGCTGCCGCTCTACCTGGCCGACCACGTGACCGCGCTCGGCGTCAGCAAGATCGTTCTGGGCTGGCCGCTCCAGGTGGCCGGACTGGCGGCGATGGTGTGGGTGCTCGCCCGGGGCCGTACGCCGATCGAGCCGCCCGCCCAGCCCTCCGTCTGACCCTCCCGGCGGACCGGCCGCCCGGGGCGATGCCCGCGCGGGCGGCGCGGCCGGCGTACGGCTCAGGAGCGGTCGTGGGCCGACAGCAGTTCGGTGAGCTCCTGCTCGACCTCCTGGCTGGCGACGAACAGCAGTTCGTCGCCGGCCTCCAGCGGGTCGTCGGCCGAGGGGACCAGCACCCGGCCCTCACGCAGGATCGCGACCAGGGCGGAGTCCACCGGCCAGGGAACCGAGCCGGTCCGCTGGCCCACCACCGGGGCGTCCTCGGCGAGGGTGAGCTCCACCAGGTTGGCCTGGCCCTGCCGGAAGGTCATCAGGCGCACCAGGTCGCCGACGCTGACCGCCTCCTCGACCAGGGCCGACAGCAGGCGCGGGGTGGAGACGGCGACGTCCACGCCCCACGACTCGTTGAACAGCCACTCGTTCTTCGGGTGGTTGACGCGGGCGACCACCCGGGGCACGCCGTACTCGGTCTTGGCGAGCAGGGAGACCACGAGGTTCACCTTGTCGTCGCCGGAGGCGGCGATGACCACCTGGCAGCCGTTCAGCCCCGCCTCGTCCAGCGAGGAGATCTCGCAGGCGTCGGCCAGCAGCCACTCGGCCCGCGGCACGCTGTCGATCTTGATGGCGCGGGGGTCGATGTCGATGAGCAGGACCTCGTGGCCGTTCTCCAGAAGCTCGACCGCGATGGAGCGGCCGACGGCTCCGGCGCCGGCGATGGTGACGCGCATCAGTGCTCCTCGTCGGACGGCGGGGCGGACAGCGCCTTGTTGACCCGGTCCATGTCGTTCTCGGCGGCGACCAGGTGGAGGATGTCCCCTTCCTGGACCACGGTCGCGTCCCTGGGCACGAGCGCCTCGCCCATCCGGTTGACGAAGGCCACCCGCGCGCCGGTGGCGTCCTCGATCGCCCTGGCCCGGGTGCCGATCCAGCCCTGGTGGAAGGCCACCTCGGCGAGGACGACCGTACCGGTCGGGTCGCGCCACAGGGGCTCGGCGCCCTCGGGCAGCACCCGGCGCAGGATCTGGTCGGCGGTCCAGCGGACCGTGGCGACGGTGGGGATGCCGAGCCGCTGGTAGACCTCGGCCCGGCGGGGGTCGTAGATGCGGGCGACCACGTTGTCCACGCCGAACATCTCGCGGGCGACCCGCGCGGAGATGATGTTGGAGTTGTCGCCGCTGCTCACGGCGACGAAGGCGGCGGCCGAGGCGATGCCCGCCTCTTCGAGGACGTCGCGGTCGAAGCCGATGCCGGTGACCCTGCGGCCCCGGAACCCGGCCCGCAGCCGCCGGAAGGCCTGCGGGTCGCGGTCGATGACCGCGACCGAGTGGCCGTTGTCCTCCAGGATGTGGGCCAGGGTCGAACCGACCCGCCCGCATCCCATGATCACGATATGCATGCTCCCCCGCCGTGGGTGTGTGGCGGACTCCTATTGGAGACAGTATGTCGCCCATGCCGTACACCGCATGACCCGGGCATGGCGTGGGGGGACTAGGCTCAACAGACGTGTCCAAGGTGCCAGATCTTGTCAAGCGGCTCCTCGTGGGGCGTGCCCTGCGCAGCACCCAGCTCCACCACCAGCTGCTGCCCAAGCGTGTGGCACTGCCGGTCTTCGCGAGTGACGCGCTGTCCTCGGTCGCGTACGCACCGCAGGAGATCCTGGTCATCCTGTCGCTCGCCGGGGTCAGCCTCTACGCCATCAGCCCGTGGGTCGCGGCGGCGGTCGTCCTCGTCATGCTCGTCGTGGTCGCGTCCTACCGGCAGAACGTGCACGCCTACCCCAGCGGCGGCGGCGACTACGAGGTGGCCACGACGAACCTCGGCCCCACCGCCGGCCTGACCGTGGCGAGCGCCCTGCTCGTCGACTACGTGCTGACCGTGGCGGTGTCGGTCGCCAACGGCGCCGACTACGTGGGCGCGACGATCCCGTTCGTCGCCGAGCACCGCCCACTGGTGGCGATAGCCATCGTCGTGCTCCTGACGATCATGAACCTGCGCGGCATCCGGGAGTCGGGTGTCGCGTTCGCCGTGCCCACCTACGCCTTCATGGCCGCGGTCATCGGCATGATCCTGTGGGGCCTGTTCCGCGTGTTCCTGCTCGGTGACGAGCTGCGGGCTCCGACGGCGGGCTACCGGCTCCTCGCCGAGCAGACGGACCTCGCCGGGTTCGCGCTGGCGTTCCTAGTGCTGCGCGCCTTCTCCTCCGGCTGCGCCGCGCTGACCGGAGTCGAGGCGATCAGCAACGGCGTCCCGGCCTTCCGCAAGCCCAAGAGCAGGAACGCCGCGACGACGCTGCTCATGATGGGCCTCATCGCGGTCACGATGTTCGGCGGGATCATCTTCCTCGGCCTGGAGTCCGGGGTGAAGGTGACCGACCCGGCCACCGTGGCCAGGGACCTCATCATCGACGGGCACCCGGCAGGACCCGGCTACTACCAGCAGCCGATCATCGCGCAGGTCGCCTCGGCCGTCTTCGGCGACGGCTCGGCCCTGTTCGTCGTCATCGCCGCGGTGACCGCGCTGATCCTGTTCCTGGCGGCCAACACCGCGTTCAACGGCTTCCCCGTGCTGGGGTCGATCCTCGCCCAGGACCGCTATCTGCCGCGGCAGCTCCACACCCGCGGCGACCGCCTGGCGTTCAGCAACGGCATCGTCATCCTCGCGGCCGGGGCCTGCCTGCTCATCTGGGCGTTCGACGCGGACGTCAGCAAGCTGCTCAACCTCTACATCGTCGGCGTGTTCGTCTCGTTCACCCTCAGCCAGATCGGGATGGTCCGGCACTGGACCCGGCACCTGAGGACCGAGAGCGACGCGAAGGCCCGCTTCCGCATGATGCGCGCCCGGGTGATCAACGGCTTCGGCGCGGTCATGACCGGGCTGGTGCTCGTCGTCGTGCTGGCGACGAAGTTCACCCACGGCGCGTACATCGTCTGTCTCGCGATGCCGCTGCTCTTCCTCATGATGAAGGGCATCAGGCGGCACTACGACCGGGTCGCCGCGGAGCTCGCCGCGCCGGAGGAGACCGAGGTCGACGAGTCGATGCTGCCCGCCCGCAACCACGCGGTCGTCCTCGTCTCCAAGATCCACAAGCCCACGCTCCGGGCCCTCGCGTACGCCAGGGCGACCCGCCCGTCGAGCATCGAGGCCGTGACCGTCAGCGTGGACGCCGGCGAGGTGAGCAAGCTCAAGGACGAGTGGGAGCGGCGCGGCATCGGGGTGCCGCTGAAGATCCTCGACTCGCCGTACCGCGAGATCACCGGTCCGGTGCTGGAGTACGTCAAGTCGCTGCGCCGGAGGTCGCCGCGCGACGTCGTGACCGTCTACATCCCGGAGTACGTGGTCGGCCGCTGGTGGGAGCACCTGCTGCACAACCAGAGCGCGCTGCGGCTCAAGGGCCGCCTGCTGTTCAAGCCCGGCGTGATGGTCACGAGCGTGCCGTGGCAGCTCGCCTCCTCCGACCGGCTCAAGCGACGCAGGGAGCCGTCCGCGCCCGGCGCATCACGCCGTTCCTACCAGCAGCCGTCGAAGGACGCGCAGGTCGGGGCATGACCGATACGAAAGGGGCCGGCCGGATGAACGGGAACGGCAGCACGGCACCGCAGGAGCCGGGCGGGACGCACCCCGCGCGGCTCGAACTGACCGTGGGCGCCGTCGCCAACGGCGGCTGGTGCGTGGCCAGGCACGAGGGCCGGGTCGTGTTCGTCCGGCACGCGCTGCCGGGCGAGCGGGTCGTGGCCGAGGTCACCGAGGAGACCACCCGGTTCCTGCGGGCCGACGCGGTCGAGATCCTGGAGGCCTCACCGGACCGGGTGACGCCGCCCTGCCCGTTCGCCGGCCCCGGCCGGTGCGGCGGGTGCGACTGGCAGCACGCGTCACTGGAGGCGCAGCGCCGGCTCAAGGCCGACGTCGTCGCCGAGCAGTTGCGGCGCCTGGCCGGGCTGGACCACAAGGTCGTGGTCGAGGAGGTGCCGGGGGCGCCGGACGGCCTCGGCTGGCGCACCCGGGTGCAGTTCGCCGTCGACCGGGACGGCTCGGCCGGGCTGCGCAGGCACCGGTCGCACGAGATCGAGCACATCACCGGCTGCCTCATCGCCCATCCCGCCGTCGAGGAGGCCGGGGTGGAACGGCTCGCCTGGCCCGGAGCCTCCTCGGTGGAGGTGGTGGCGGCCTCCGGCGGGGACCGGGCCGTGATCGTCGAGCCCCTGCCGCACCGCAGGGCGACGATCCCGGACGTGGACGCCGCGGTCCTCCTCGACGAGGGCAGGCGGGGGACCCGCGCGCTGCGCGGCCGGGCCTCGCTGACCGAGCGGGTGGGGGAGCGGGACTACCGGGTCACCGCGAGCGGGTTCTGGCAGGTCCACCCCGGCGCGGCGGCCACACTGCTCGGCGCGGTGCTCGACCTCGGCCGTCCCGAGCCGGGGGAGTGGGCCCTCGACCTCTACTGCGGTGCCGGTCTGTTCGCCGCCGGCCTGGCCGAGGGGGTCGGCCCGGAGGGCGCCGTGCTCGGCGTCGAGTCGGATCCGCAGGCCGTCCAGGACGCCCGGATCAACCTGCGTGACCTGCCGCAGGCGCAGATCGAGAGGGGAAAGGTCGAGGAGGCCCTCGACCGGCTCGGGATCGAGCGGGCCGACCTGGTGGTCGCCGACCCGCCCCGCGCGGGCCTCGGCCGCCCGGTCGTCGAGCGCGTCGCGCGCCTGGAGGCCCCGCGGGTCGTCTACGTCTCGTGCGACCCCGCCACCCTGGCGCGGGACATCGCGTGGTTCGCGCCGTACGGCTACCGCCTGGAGGACCTGCGGGCGTTCGACCAGTATCCGATGACCCACCACGTCGAGTGCGTGGCGCTGCTCGTGCGGGAGTGATCCGGTCCCGCCCGTGCCTCGCGCGCTCCGGCGAGCCGGGGCGCACGAGGCGGGATATCCCGAAAGCGGGATAATGGACGGATGAAATTGAGGATCTTCACCGAGCCGCAGCAGGGCGCGACCTACGAGGACCTGCTCCGGGTGGCGCAGACGGCCGAACGCCTCGGATTCGACGCCTTCTTCCGGTCCGACCATTACCTGCGGATGGGAGACGGCGACCCGGGGCCGGGTCCCACCGACGCCTGGATCACCCTGGCTGGGCTCGCCCGGGAGACCTCGCGCATCCGGCTGGGCACGCTGGTGACCGCCGGGACGTTCCGGCTGCCCGGCCCGCTGGCGATCAGCGTCGCCCAGGTGGACCAGATGAGCGGCGGGCGCGTCGAACTGGGCCTCGGCACCGGCTGGTTCGAGGAGGAGCACACGGCGTACGGCATCCCGTTCCCTCCGCTGGGCGAGCGGTTCGAGCGCTTCGAGGAGCAGCTCGAGATCGTCACCGGGCTGTGGGCGGCGGCGAAGCCGTTCTCCTTCGACGGCGCGCACTATCGGCTGGTGGACTCGCCCGGGCTGCCGAAGCCGGCGCAGCGGCCGCGGCCGCCCCTGATCGTCGGCGGCGGGGGCGCCAAGCGGACCCCGCGGCTGGTCGCGCGGTTCGCCGACGAGTACAACGTGCCGTTCCTCCTGCCCGAGGACACCGCCGCCGCCTTCGACCGGGTCAGGGCGGCGTGCGAGGCGGCGGAGCGGGAGACCGTCCTGCTGTCGGCGGCGCAGATCGCCGTCGTGGGCCGGGACGAGGCGGAGGTCGCCCGGCGGGCCGCCGCCGTCGGCCGGGAGGTCGGCGAACTGCGTGTCAACGGCCTGGCCGGCACCCCGCAGGAGGTCATCGACAAGATCGGCCGGTTCGCCGAGATGGGCGCGGAGCGTCTCTACCTCCAGATCCTCGACCTCGACGACCTGGAGCACCTGGAGTTGATCGCCACCGAGGTGCTGCCGCACGTCTGAAAAGCCGGTAGCCGGTGAAAGGGGGCATCCGGCACACTTTGCCGGGTGCTCCTGACGATCACGACGACCATGCGGCCCGCCACGGACCTCGGTTACCTCCTGCACAAGCATCCCGGCCGGGTGCAGGAGTTCGGGCGATCGTTCGGCACCGCGCGGGTCTTCTACCCGGAGGCGGACGGGGACCGCTGCACGGCGGCGCTGCTCCTGGAGGTCGACCCCGTCCGGCTGGCGCGCTCGCGGGGCTCGTCCTCGCCCGACTTCTCGCTGAGCCAGTACGTCAACGACCGGCCGTACGCCGCGTCGTCGCTGCTGGCGTCGGCGCTCGCCGACGTGTTCCGCACCGCGCGGACCGGGCGCTGCGCCTCCCGGCAGGACCTCGCCGACTCGGCGATCCCGCTGGAGATCACGCTGCCCGCACTGCCCTGCCGGGGCGGGGCCGACCTCGCGCTGCGGCTGTTCGCGCCGCTGGGCTGGGAGGTCGACGCCGAGGCCGTACCGCTGGATCCCGGCTTCCCCGAATGGGGCGACTCCCGGTACGTACGGCTCGCGCTGCGGGGGCGGGTGCGCCTGGCCGACGCGCTCAACCACCTGTACGTCCTGCTCCCGGTGCTCGACGACGCCAAGCACTACTGGCTGGCCGGCGACGAGGTCGACAAGCTCGTCCGCGCCGGTGAGGGATGGCTCGCCGGGCATCCGGACAAGGCACTGATCACCCGTCGCTACCTCGGCCGGCGCAACGCGCTGACGCGCGACGCGTTCGCGCGCCTGGCGGAGGTCGGCGACGACGTCGAGGAGGCCCTGGAGCCACCGGTCGAGGAGGAGCCGGGCACCGAGACCCCCGAGCCCGCCGAGACCCCAGAGGCCACCGGGATCACCGAGCTGCCCGGGACCACCGAGCGGCCCGGCCCCGGCGATGACAGCGGTCTCGGGAACGACAGCGGTGCCGGGAGTGAGCCCGCCGAGGCCCGGGTGCCGCTGAACACCCTGCGCCGGGACGCGGTCGCCGCGGTGCTGACGGAGATCGGCGCGCGCTCGGTGATCGACCTGGGCTGCGGCTCGGGACAGCTGCTCGGCGTCCTGCTGCGCGACCCCGCCCTCACCCGGGTGACCGGCATGGACGTGTCGGCCCGCGCGCTCGCGCTCGCCGGGCGCCGTCTGCGCACCGACCGGATGCCGGACGCCGTGCGCGCCCGCTTCACGCTCTTCCAGGGCTCGCTGACGTACACCGACGCGCGCCTGGCCGGGTACGACGCCGCGGTGCTGATGGAGGTCGTCGAGCACGTGGACCCGCCGCGGCTGCCCGCCCTCGAACGGGTGGTCTTCGGCACGGCCAGGCCGTCCCACGTGATCGTGACGACTCCCAACGTGGAGCACAACGTGAGGTACGAGTTCCTCGCGGGCGACCGGCGGCACCCCGACCACCGGTTCGAGTGGACCCGCGCGGAGTTCGCGCGGTGGGTCGCGGGCGTCTGCGCGGCGTACGGATACACGGCCGATCTGCGGCCGGTCGGCGAGGACGACCCCGAGGTGGGCCCGCCGACCCAGATGGCGGTCTTCGGCAGGAGGGAGGAGCGGCCGTGACGGAGGTCAGCGTGCCGGAGCTGTCGCTGGTGGTGCTGGTGGGCGTCTCCGGCAGCGGCAAGTCGACGTTCGCCGCCCGGCACTTCGCGCCCACCCAGGTCGTCTCCTCCGACTTCTGCCGCGGCCTGGTCTCGGACGACGAGAACGACCAGACGGCGACGTCCGAGGCGTTCGACCTGCTCCACCACATCGTGGGCGTCCGCCTGCGGCGCGGCCTGCTCACGGTGGTCGACGCGACCAACGTGCAGTGGGAGGCCCGCAAGCGGCTGATCGAGCTGGCCAGGTCGCACGACGTGCTCGCCGACGCGATCGTGCTCGACGTGCCCGAGGAGGTGGCCCGCGCCCGCAACGCGGCCCGGCCCGACCGGGCCTTCGGGCCGCACGTCATCACGCGGCAGCGCAGGGAGCTGCGCCGGTCGCTCGGCAAGATCTCCAGGGACGGTTTCCGCCGGGTGCACGTCCTGAGCGGCGACGAGATCGACGACGTCACCGTCACGCGCGAGAAGGCGTGGACCGACAGGACCCACCTCACCGGGCCGTTCGACGTCATCGGCGACGTGCACGGCTGCCGGGCGGAGCTGGAGTCGCTGCTGACCAGGCTCGGCTGGGAGGTCGGGCCGGACGGCGCGGTCCACCCCGAGGGCCGTACGGCGGTCTTCGTCGGCGACCTTGTCGACCGCGGCCCGGACACGCCAGGGGTGCTGCGGCTGGTCATGGGCATGGTCGCGGCGGGCACCGCGCTGTGCGTGTCCGGCAACCACGAGCGGAAGCTGGTGCGGGCCCTGGACGGCCGCAAGGTGCGGGTCGCGCACGGCCTGGAGCGGTCGCTGGAGCAGCTCGACGCCGAGCCGGCGGAGTTCCGCGCGGCCGCCCGGACGTTCATGGACGGCCTGATCAGCCACTACCGCCTCGACGGGGGCAGGCTGGTCGTCGCGCACGCCGGGCTCAAGGAGGCCTACCACGGGCGCGCCTCCGCACGGGTGCGGTCGTTCGCCCTGTACGGCGACACGACCGGGGAGACCGACGAGTACGGCCTGCCGGTGCGCTATCCCTGGGCGGACGACTACCGGGGCCGCGCGATGGTCGTCTACGGCCACACCCCGGTGCCCGAGCCGGAGTGGGTCAACAACACGATCTGCCTCGACACCGGCGCCGTCTTCGGCGGGCGGCTGACCGCGCTGCGCTACCCGGAGAGGGAGCTGGTGTCTGTCCCGGCCGAGCAGGTCTGGTACGAGCCCGTGCGCCCGCTGACCGCGCGGCCGCCCGCCCGCGACCCGGGCGTGCTCGACATCGGCGACGTGGACGGCACCCGTTTCGTGGAGACGCGGTTCGGCGGCCGGATCAGGATCGCGGAGGAGAACTCCCGCGCCGCGCTGGAGATCATGAGCCGGTTCGCCGTGGACCCCCGCTGGCTGGTCTACCTTCCGCCGACCATGGCGCCGCCGGAGACCTCCACGCTGGACGGCTACCTGGAGCACCCGGCCGAGGCGTTCGAGGAGTTCGCCCGCGCGGGGGTGTCACGCGTCGTGTGCGAGGAGAAGCACATGGGCTCGCGGGCGATCGCCGTGCTGGCGCGGACGCCGGAGGCGGCGGCGCGCCGTTTCGGAATCGCCGACGGCACGGCGGGCAGCGTCTACACCCGCACGGGCCGGCCCTTCTTCGACACGCGCATGCCGGAACTGGTGGACCGGCTGCGCGAGGCGTGCGCGCCGCTGTGGGAGGCGCTGGACACCGACTGGGTGGCGCTCGACTGCGAGCTGCTGCCCTGGTCGGCCAAGGCCGAGGGCCTGATCCGCGACCAGTACGCCTCGGTGGGAGCGGCCGCGCGGGCGTCGCTGCCCGCGGCGGTCGCGATGCTTGAGACGGCGGCGGAACGTGGCCTGGATGTAGGCGCTCTGCTCGACCGCACCCGCCGCCGCGCTCACAACGCTGCCCTGTTCCGCGACGCCTATGCCCGTTACTGCGGGCCGGTTTCGGGTCTCGACGGCGTACGGCTCGCACCGTTCCAGATCCTCGCCTGCGAGGGCAGGGCGACGGCGGTGGACGAGCCGCACGAATGGCACCTGAAGACCCTCGGCCTGATCGACTCCCCGCTCGTCACCGCGACCCGTCACCGGTTCGTCGACCTGGGCGTACCGGAGGAGCGCGACGCGGCCGTGGCGTGGTGGACGGACCTGACCGAGGCCGGGGGCGAGGGAATGGTGGTCAAGCCCGCGTCCTTCACCCCCGTTCCGGTGGCCGGGGTGCCTCCGGCCGGGGTTCGGGAGGCCGGCCCGGCCGGCGAAAGGCCCGAGGACGCGCCGCGGCCGGCGAGGGCGCAGCCCGGCGTGAAGGTGCGCGGCCGGGAGTACCTGCGGATCGTCTACGGCCCCGACTACACCGAGTCGCTCGGCCTGCTGCGCCGCAGGTTCACCGGCAGGAAGCGCTCGCTGGCGCTGCGGGAGCACGCGCTCGGGCTGGAGGCGCTGGCGCGCCTCGCGGAGGGGGAGCCGCTCTGGCGGGTCCACGAGGCGGTCTTCGCCGTGCTCGCCCTCGAGTCGGAGCCGGTCGACCCCCGTCTGTGAGACCGGACAGCCCCCGGGTACGTCCTTCCGCTCACGCGACGGGAGCCGTACCCGGGGGCCGGGTTCAGCGGGACACGGTTCAGCGGGCCAGGGCTCAACTGACTCGCCGTACAGGAGGGCGTCCTCCTTGCTGCCGAGGGGGCGGGGCGACCGCCTCGGGCTTCCCGAGACCCGGCGGCGGGGTTCAGCCCGTGAAGCGGGCCAGGAACAGACTGAGCCTGAGCTCGTGGTGCTCGCGCGGCAGCCGCCCGCCGCGCATGAGGGTCACCAGGCCGTGCAGGGCCGCCCAGAAGGTCTCGGTCAGCGCGCCCAGGCTGTCGCCGCCCGAGTAGGGGCGGACGGCCTCGGCCAGCTCGCCGAAGGCCGCCTGCAGGGCGGGCGGCGCCTCGGGGGTGGCGAACGGCAGCGGGACGATCTGGCTGAACATCACGTCGTAGAGGGCCGGGTGCCGGTCGGCGAAGGCCATGTAGGCCGCGCTGACGCCGGCGATGGCGCGGCGGGCGTCCGGCGCCGCGGTCCTGGCCGCGCGCAGGTCCACGGCCAGGTCGGCGCAGCCCTCCACGGCGACGGCCGCCATGATCGCGTCCTTGCCCTTGAAGTGGCTGTAGAGCACCGGCTGGCTGTACTCGACGCGCTCGGCCAGCCGCCGGGTCGTGACCGCTTCCCAGCCCTCGGCCTCGGCCAGCTCCCGGGCCGCCGTGATGATCAGCTTCTCCCGCTCGGCGCGCTCCCGCTCCCTGCGTGACTGGATCGACATGCCCGAACTCTAGCAGCGCTAGCGTTTATGGCGATGCTCTGCTAGCGTCATTATTGTTCCTAGCGCTGCTAGTTCCCGGAGAGAGACATGCTCACCCCCATCGCGTACGGCCTCGCCGTCGTCCTCAACCTGTTCGTCCTGTTCATCGGAGCCCGTTTCCTGTTCGCGCCCCACGCGGCGGCCGCCGGCTACGGCGTCCCGGCCAAGAAGGACGGCGACGTCGCCTACCTGACGATCAAGGGCCTGCGTGACGGGGGCTACGGTCTGCTGGGCCTGGCCCTGCTGGCCTTCGCCGGCGCCCGCGCCGAGGCCTGGTACATGCTGATCGTCGCTCTGTTGCCCCTGGGCGACACCCTGATCGTGCTGCGCAACGGCGGCACCCGGGCGGTCGCCTTCGGCATCCACTTCGCGACCGCCGTGATCGTGCTCATCAGTGCCGCCCTGCTCTTCGCCGTCTGACACCCGCACCCGTCGCACCACTGTTGGCCGACATCCTCATCGTCGTCACACCGGGCGTGGAGCGCTTCGAGTACTTCCGTCAACTGGAGCGCATCGCCTACGGCAGGCAACCCCTGGAGTCCCTCCTGGAGGTTCAGGAGCTCTACGACAACCACCTGCGCACCAGCGCCGTCTGGAACGCGACCAGGAGCGGGCGGCACTAGCATCGCGGCATGGCCCCCACCAAGGCCGACCTCGAGGCGGCCAGGAACGCGACGATCGAGGACGTGCTCGGCCCCCGGCTCGACGTGCTGTTCTGCGGGATCAACCCCAGCCTCTATTCGGCCGCGACCGGTCACCACTTCGCGCGGCCGGGCAACCGGTTCTGGCCCGCCCTGCACCTGTCCGGTCTCGTGCCACGCAGGCTCGCGCCGTCCGAGCAGCACCTGCTCCCGTCGTACGGGCTGGGCATCACCAACATCGCGGCCCGGGCGACCGCCCGTGCCGACGAACTGGACCCGGAGGAGCTCCGCGTGGGCGGCGAGCGGCTCGCGCGGCTGGTGGCGGAGGTCCGGCCCCGCGTCCTGGCGGTAGCGGGGGTGTCGGCCTATCGGGTCGCCTTCGCGCGCCCCGCCGCCCGGATCGGCCCGCAGGAGGAGACGATCGGCGGGACGGCGCTGTGGGTGCTGCCCAACTCCAGTGGGCTGAACGCCCACTGGAGGCTGGAGGCCATCGCGGCCGAGATGGCCCGCCTGCGCCCACCGCGGGCCTGACGGGATCGACCGCGGCGGTCAGGGACGGCCCGCACTGGGCTCCTCAGGGTCCTCCGGGTCCAGGCACCGGTCCGCCTGTGCGCCGTACCCGGCCTGCACCCGTGCGGACAGGAAGCGGGCGGCCTCGTCGAGCGCCTCGTCGGCCTCGTCGAGGTGGCCGAAGTGATTCTGGAAGACATGCGGCACCTGCGGCCAGACCCGCAGCGTGACCGCCACCTCGTCGGCGGCCGCGCGTCCGGCGAGCCGGACGGCATCGTCCAGCAGGAGTTCGTTCGAGCCGGCCTGCACCAGTAGCGGGGGCAGGCCCCGCAGGTCGGCGAACACGGGGCTCGCCAGCGGCTGGGCGGCATCCTGACCCGCCAGGTAGGGGGTGGCGAACGCCTGGATCGCCTGCCGGGTGAAGATCGGGTCGGCGTCCTTCTTCGTGCGCATGCTCTGCCCGCCGAGTGTCAGGTCGGCCCACGGGGAGAAGACGACGGCGCCGGCCGGCTGCGGCAGTCCGGCGTCGCGGGCCGCGACCAGGGTGGCGACGACCAGCCCGCCGCCCGCGGAGTCCCCGGCGAGCACCAGTTCCTCCGGTCGCACACCCCCGTCGAGCAGTGCCCGGTAGGCGGCGAGGCCGTCGTCCACCGCGGCGGGGAAGGGATGCTCGGGGGCCAGCCGGTAGTCCAGGGACGTCGCCCGCAGCCGGGCACGGCGCGCCAGCTGGGCGGTGACTCCCGCGTGCGTGCCGGGCGACCCCAGGACGTAGCCGCCGCCGTGGAAATGGAGCAGCCGCCCGCGGCCGGTGGCGGTGGCCGGGGTCAGGTCGAGCGCGGGACGGCTGGCGAGCACCGTCTCGTGCGCCGCGACGTCGCCGGGCAGGGGCCGGGAGAGTGCCTGGGCGAATCCGGCGCGCTGCTCCGCCAGCGTCGGGTTCGGGGGGGCGGGGGCGTTGCGATGCAGGGCGTCGACGGCCTCGCGCTGCAGGCGGGTCATCCGGACCTCCATGATGTCGGGGGTGAGAGGATGCATTCCGTGGAATGCACATGTGGTCCTCAAGTCGATTCCGCAGAAGATGATTCCCTGGAATCAATTGAATCGGCGGATGTGACGGACATCACTCGCCTGTTCACCGATCTCGTCCGCGTCGAGACCCGCCTGTACAACGCGGTGAGCGACCGGCTGCGCGCCGAGCACGGCATCGGCCTGGGTCAGTTCGAGTTCCTGCAGATCATCGACGGCCGCCCCGGGTGCCGGGTGCTCGACATCGTGCGCGAGGTGGGGATCACCGTCGGAGCCGTGAGCAAGGCCGTCGACCGGCTCGAGAGCGCGGGTCTGTGCGTGCGCGCGGCGCATCCGGAGGACCGGCGGTCCTCCGTCCTCAGCCTCACGCCGGAGGGGTCCCGGCTCCTGGCCGCGGCCCGCCCGACCTTTGAGGCCGAGCTGGCCGCCCGCACCGCCGCCGTCCCGGCCGCCGACCTCGCACGGACCGCCGGGACGCTCACCATCCTGCGCACGGTGCTGGAGGAGCACCAGCGGGACGGGGCCTGAGCCCTGTCCCGCCGGCCGGAACGGGCGAGTCTCAGGGGTGGCCCGGGTGGGAGAGGATGCGCCAGGGCGAGGGAGGCGGCAGGGGCGCCACCTCACGGTCGTGGAAGGCCACCATGTCCTCCGCCTCCGCGTACAGCTCGGCGATGATCTCGGCGCACTCGTCGATCACGGCCGGGTCGGTGATCCGCCGGCCGCCCACGTGCGCCCCCATATCGTCGTAGAGGACCTCGTACATCAGGCCCGGGCCGAGGATGAGCAGCTCGGGCAGGGGTCCGCGGTCCTCCAGGTGCCGCACCGACCGGGCGTGCAGCGCCCTCGCCCGCTCACCCGCCCGGGTGCGGGCCGCGAGCAGGACGATCTCCCATTGCAGGTACGGCGTCGGCGGCGTCTCCACGATCCGCAGGCGGCGTAGCTCCGCCCGGGGCGGGAGGTCGTCGGCGAAGCGCATCTCGCCCATCAGCGCGAGTGCCCGGTCCCAGTCTCCGCTCACCATGGCGACCCAGCTCGGCGTGTCGGGCTCGTGGAAGTGCTGGGCGCGTTCCAGCTTCCACACCACGCCCTCCACCTCGCGTAGGTGCTCGTAGAGCTCGGTCCGGTACTCCGCCGCGTGGAGGACTTCTCCCGCGACCTTTCTGACGTGCTCGAACGCTTCTCCGGGCATGGGGCCTCCTCGGCCGAAGCCGAATAGTGGTCGGAGCGCGCCCGGCCTCGGCCCGGATCGAGGAACGTGGCGCGCGTCGATCTTCCGCGGACGTGTGGCGCGTGTCAGTTCCCCGTCGAGTTGCTGCAGGCGCTCGTCTCCGCGGCGTCCAGCAACCTGATCCTGATCTGCCTCGTCCCCGCCGTTCGCTCGGTCTGCGGCACCACCTCGGGTTCCGGCTCGGCTGCCTGCATATCACCCTCCGTTCATCGGGGTGGCCGCAAACTCTCCCCCGAGGGCGACATGTCGATCGTTGGCCTCCGCCGATGCCGGGTCAAGGCCCAATTCGCGAGCGGCGCGGCCGGTGCCGGTGCCGGGCGAGGCCCAGGACCGTCGTCACCAGCCAGGCCAGGAACAGCAGCTTGGCGACCAGGAACAGCGGCCAGGCGAACCCGGAGACGAACGCGACCACGAGGACCACCGCGGCGACGAGCGGCAGGACCGGTGGCCCGCCCCTCGCGCGCCTCGCGCCCGCCCAGTGGGCCCCCCGGGGCGCGCCCCACGCCGCCCCCCAAGGCGCCGCGTACGGTCCCCGGGCCGCGCCGTACGGCCCCCAGGCCGCGGGGAAGCCGTGGCGGTGGTGGTGACGCCCGGGGTACGGCGATCCGGGCAGGGGAGCCGCAGCCCGGAAGCCGGGCCGGAAGTCGGCCCGGACGTCGGGGAGGAGGTCGGCGGTCACCCGCCGCAGGTCCTCCTCCGTACGGGCGGCGAGGGTGGCGTCGAGGCGCTCGTCGAGTTCCTCGCGGGTGATGCGGCCCTGCGCGAACGCGTCGTGCAGGACCCGCATCACCTCGTCGCGCTCCCTGTCGCCGATGCGCAGGGCGCCGGCGGGGGGCCGGCCGGCCCCGTCGCCATACCCGCCGCCGGTGTCGTCGGGGAATGCCATGGTCACTCCTCGGCGGGGTCGCCGTCGGCGAGGATCCGGTAGAGCTGCCGCCGGGTCTCCGTCAGGACCTGCCTCGCCTGCCTGATCTGCCCGTCGCTGCCCGACTGGGCGATCTGGAACAGCGCCGACGCCGCCTGCCGGGACAGGCCGAACAGCTCGTGGACGTCGTCCCCGATGTCCGGCGTCATCTCCTCCCAGGGAGCGCGCACCTCGGACTCGTGCTGCGCGACGTACTCCCGGCCGGCCTCGGTGAGCTGGAACGTCTTGCGCCCGTCGGTCTCCTCGGCACGGACCAGGCCCTCGTCGCTGAGCTGCTGGAGCGCGGGGTACACCGCGCCCGGGCTGGGCTTCCAGCCGCCCTGGCTGCGCTCGGCGATCTCCTGGATGATCTGGTAGCCGTTGCGCGGCTCCTCCGCGAGCAGGGCGAGGATCGCCGCGCGCACGTCACCCCGCTTGGCCTTGCGGGGCCGCCCGAAACCCCGGCCGCCGAACGGGAAGTTCCCGCCCGCCCACGGCCCGAACGGGCCGCCCGGGCCGCCCGGACCGAAACCGCCCCACGGGCCGCGCCCCCGCATGCCGCCCCTGTGCCGGTGCTCGTGCGGACCGGTCTCCTGATGCTCCTGGTGCCACATGGCCGCCTCTTTCATGTTCGCGTACGCCCGGCGCAGGGCGCGCCGCAGGTGGCGGCGCATCTCGTCGCGGAGCGCGTCCCGGGCGTCCCGGGGGTCGTGGCCGGCCCAGGGCCCGCCGAACGTGTGTGCCTGGCTCATCGCGTGTCCCTTCTTTCCGATCCGTTCTCGATGCCTCAAAGATATATCGAGATTGTTCTCCTGGCGCGAGCGGGGAAGAGTGATGTAGCTCACCCGGAACTTTTTCCGGTTGCGGGGAACACCGGCCGAGACCGTAGCGTTATCTGCCACAGGCGGGATCGTTCTGCTCTGGGAGGGCTGGGGGGTGCTCTTGGAGCGGGACGATCCCGCACCCTTTTCTGGTTGTCGACGTGCAGCCCGATCCACCGGCCGCTTTGGTGGAGGTGGCACGTGGTGGTCTGCCCCCGGGGGCTGTCGGCGCAGCGGCGCAGGTCAGTGCACGGGCCGCGTGGCCGGTGACCGCCGGGAGGTCGCCGATGGTGGCGGAGGTGTGGGCCACGAGCAGGGACCAGCCGCACCCGGTCAGCAGCACCAGCGGGGCCAGCCCCCGCGCCACGGCGGCGTGCCGGGCCCGCGACCGCCTTTGCCCCACCCGGATCGGCTGGGGTCCCGGCGGCGGCTGTGCCTCAACCTCGGCCCGGGCACCCGCTGGCTGGTGGTCGGCGACCGCACCATCATGAGCATCTGCCGCGTCCTGGGCCGCGACCAGGCCGGGCACCTGCCGCCCACCGACGACGTGCGGGCCTACGTCGCCGACGGGCACCCGCTGCGGTGCCTGCGCATCCGGCTCGGCCCCGGCGAGGAGCGTGGCGTACATCGGGACGATCACGATGGTCGAGACGATCAGCGGGTGGTGGT
Organism: Microbispora triticiradicis; assembly: GCF_005864065.1. Lineage (NCBI taxonomy): Bacteria > Bacillati > Actinomycetota > Actinomycetes > Streptosporangiales > Streptosporangiaceae > Microbispora > Microbispora triticiradicis. The sequence goes on from NZ_VANP01000002.1 coordinate 72,297, forward strand.
GGAGGAGATCGATGACAGCGCCGACGGGTACGTCGTCACTGACGGTGGTCGGCCGCGGCGTCCCGGTGACCTGCTTGTCGTCGTCGTTGTCTCGCAGGGACGGCACGGCCGTCAGGTGCTCGTGCCCGGTCGTGACCGACCAGGCGATCTTCACCTGGGGGACGCGGCCCGCCAGCCACGACGGCTTACCGAAGTAATACGTGCCGCCGGCCTCGAACGCGGTGAAGCCGATCTCCTCGGCCAGGCGCAGGCCCAGGTCCCACGACAGCTCACGCCGGGACTTACTGGTCCCTGCCGCTTCGGGCGGATCCATAGATGTGGAGCGTCCGCCGTTAGGCATGGATGAACTGGTCGACCACTGGACGGTGCTCAGCGACGAGGCCGACCTGGTCAACTGCCGCGAGATCCGCGATCATCTCGGTTTTCGGGAGTGCTCGGTCGCCGACGCTGACAAGCTGATCGACTGGCTGGCGGTCAACGTCGCGCACGCCGAGCGGCAGTCGGACCGGGTTCGCGAGGAGTTGCTCAAGCAGTGCCGGACTGAGCGGATCGAGCCGCCCACGTCTGGGCGCATCACCCGGATCGTGCGGTCGGCGCTGCACAACGCCGAGGAGACCTGGTTCGCGAAGATCGCGGCCCGGCTGGATGCCGAAGCCACGGCCCGTGTGCTGGCCCTGATCGCCCCTGAAGGCGATGCCGGTGAGGCCCAGCAGGAGGTCGAGGAGGACCAGGCGGACGCGATCGGTGCGTGTCAGTGACTGGGCCCACGTCGCCGGACGGCCCGCGTCCGCACACTCAGCGATCGTGGCCACTCTGATGGTCGCGTCCGGCGGCAGGGATGCCCAGGTCGGGAGGAACTCAGTCGGTCGGGCCAAAAACCTTTTTTGGAGTTGTTTGTAACACTTAGGGGTCTCGGCCCACTTCCTCCTGTCGGAACAAACACCGGGACGAAGGGGGCAGGCGGTGACGGACGATTCTCAACAGTTCACCACCATGTATGACGAGTGCCGCCAGCGAGTATGGGCCTACGTGGTCAGCCAAGCGGGCCGGCAAGTCGCGGACGAGGTGGTGAGCGAGACGTTCGCGATCGCCTGGCGGCGATTCGACGACGTGCCCGACCCCGCGCTGCCGTGGCTGCTCGGCGTCGCCCGCAACGTGCTGCGTGACAACATCCGCGCCGAGATCAGGCGTGAGTCGCTCGCCGCCGAGCTGCGGGCCTGGACCGAAGAGGACCACGCCGAGCGGGTGGCCGAGCGGCTGGCCGTCGTCAACGCGCTGGCCTCTCTGACCCAGGAGGAGCGAGAGCTCCTGATTCTCGTGGCCTGGCAGGGGCTCACACCCCGCGACGCGGCACGTGTCATCGGCTGTTCACCGGCGGCCTTCCGTGTACGCCTGCACCGTGCCCGCAAGCGGCTGGTCCAGGCGATGAGGACGGCCCCGGTGGCCCGCTCCCAGTCCCGAGTGCGCAATCTCAGTGAGGAGTGGTCATGAACCCGATGGAGCAGCTGCGGAAGGCGCGCCCGGCTCACCTCGACACCCCGGTGGACGAGGGCACCAGGGCCGCCGAGCTCACCCACGCCATGGCGCAGTTCAGGCCGGCCAAGCCGGCCCGCGCCAGGAAGATTGCCAAGCCCGTGTGGGGTCTCGGCCTGGCCGGCGTCGCGGCGGCGACCGCCGTCGCCGTCGGGATCACCGCGACCGGTGGCACGACGTCGGCGCCGAGCGCGCCGGCCGTCGCCCAGGGCACGCAGCCCGCCGCCGTCAAGCTTTCCGCGAAGCAGCTCCTCCTGGTCGCGGCCGAGTCGTCGCTGAAGGCCAAGGCGGGCAGCGGCGCGTACTGGTACGTCGAGAGCACGAGCGGCAACGCCGACATCGTGGGCACCAAGGTGCGCTACACGGTGAACAGCCTGGGCCGCAGCGAGACATGGATCGCCCGTTCGCCGAAGGTCGACAGCTGGTGGATCTCGCAGAACCTGGGCACCAAGCCCGCCCCCGGCTCGGAGGCCGCCTGGAAGCGGGACGGCTCGCCGACCACGTGGTCGGTGAAGGTGGCGAAGAGGGGCGCCACCGGCAAGAGGGTGATCGACTCCAAGGCCGGAAAGCCCTTCGGTAACCCGATCAACGTCGGTGACAAGGTCGCCGACCTGGCCGGGAAGAACGTGTCGTTCGCCGAACTCCAGACGCTGCCCACCACCGCGGCCGCGCTGAAGGCGCGCCTGCTGCAGGGGTACGCCGGTCACGGCACCGAATCCAACGACCCGCAGGACGCGGACGCCTGGCTCTTCCAGGTGACCTCTGGCCTGCTGAGCAGCATGCCCGTCAAGCCGGCCGTCCGGGCCGCGGCCTACCAGGTGCTCGCCGGTCTGGACGGCGTGCGGTCCCTGGGCGAGGTGACCGACGCCCTCGGCCGCAAGGGCCAGGGCATCGGCAGGGCGGAGAACTGGCCCAACGGCCAGTACGAGCGGCAGATCATCGTCGACCCGCAGACCGGCGTCCTGCTGACCGACCAGATCGTGGCCGTCCACGCCGGCGGCCAGTGGGCGGGGGCGAAGCCGGGCACCGTCGTCAACTGGAACGCGATCACCAAGGCCGCGTGGACGGACGACAAGCCGGTCAAGCCGTAACGGCCGGATGATCGGACTCCTCTGACAGGGGCCCCACCGGACGCCGGCGTCGGCATCCGGTGGGGAGAGGAACGGGGACACCGGGACTTCGAACGCGGTCCGGTCGGCGAATCAGAGCTCGCCCCTCTGAATCGCTGCCCAGGACCGAGTTCGAACCTTTTGCGGAGCAGGCCGGCCGCGCATGCCGAACAGGAAGCGGGTCGGTCGCGTGCGGCGCACCAGCAGGTCGTACGCGATGACGGTCAGGATGAGCGAGGCTCCGACGATCGCGAGGTACTTGACCCCGATCGGCGCGTCCCAGCGGACCACGCCGTACGCGACGGCGACGACGATCGGCTGGTGCAGGATGTACAGCGGCAACACCGCGGCGGCCAGGGAACCGTACAACCGCTTCCCCGCACCGGGCCGCGAACTCGCGCCGGCTTAGTCGGTCACGCTGTGCGGGGATCACGGGCAGCGTTCCGGGAGGGTGGCCGTGCGCGTACGACCTGTGGCGGAGACAATCGCCTTGCCGATCGCGTCGCAGGGTGTCGGCTTGTCCTGCGGGTGAGCTGGCAAGCGGGGGTGTCGCTTATCAAGACCCTTCGGACGTAGGCGTAGGCGCGGACGTTGTAGGTGACGTCGTAGGCGTCGCCCTCGGGGATGGACTCGACCATGGTGAGGGCCGGTGTCTCGCGCCCGACGACCATGATCCACGGTCAGTCCTCCACCGGGAGCTGGGCGGCGTCGAGCGCGAACCACGAGATCAGCTGCGGCATTGGGTTGGCGCCGGCCGGGGTGCAGGGGCCGAGCTCGTCTTCGAGCATTTGCAGTCGGGGGGCAAGTGCTCGGCGAGGTGGTCGGTGACGGCGCGGGAGGCGCCTTCGAGGCCGATCACCGCGGCCGCCCGGGCCGGTGCAGGGCCGCGCCGGCGGTGCGGCGGCGGTGGAGGGCCAGGGTGGTGATGAGCACGTGGCGGCCCGCTAGGCCGCGTTCTTCGACTCCGGGACTGCCGCGGCGCCGATGACGCGAGCCCGACACAGGTACGGCCTCGTGGGCGCTTCGCGGATTTTGTCGGTGCTTTGCCGTACAGTCTCAAGGCGTGATCTTGACATGATGGGGCACTCGCACGCCCTCAGCGGGGCGGCGGTGTGGCTCGCGGTCGCGCCGGCCCTGGTGGCGCTGCCGGGCGCGGTGGGCCATGCGGAACTGGCGACGCTGACGGGCCCGATCCTCACCCCGCCGGAACTCGTCGCGGGGGCCGTGGTCTGCGCGGGCGCGGCCATGCTGCCCGACCTCGACCACCCCAGCGCCACGATCGCCCAGACGTTCGGCCCGGCGACCTACCTGCTGAGCAAGGGCGTCAACTTCGTGAGCGGCGGGCACCGGCACGCGACGCACTCGTTGCTGTTCAGCGTCGTGACCGGGGTGGGCGCGCACCTGCTCGGCGACCGCTACGCGGTGGGCCGCGACATCCTGGTCGTCCTGATGATCGGCCTGGCGCTGCGCGCCGTGGGGCTCGGCGTGCCCGGCAAGACGCTCACCTCCGCGGTGGTGAACGTCGGGATGACCGCCGCGCTGTTCCTGACGTTCATGACGCTCGGGGTCACCTACTCCTGGCTGGGGATCGCCATCGGGGTCGGCTGCCTCGTGCATGTCATCGGCGACTGCCTGACCGAGCGCGGCTGTCCCGTCTTATGGCCGATCAAGGGGCGCTGGCTCCTGCCGTTCGACATCGGCATCAAGACCGGCAGGGCGTTCGAGAAGCAGTTCCTCGGCCCGGCCCTGTCGATCGTGGTGATCGCGCTGCTCTGCCTGCGGCTGATGCCCGCCTGAGCGCGGGCCGGCGGCCTGCGGAGGCGCGAAATTCGGGCACCTACTCATAAGTAACTTGATGTCGAGATATCCGGGGAGATATCTTGATGTCGAGACATCCTCGCGCCGCACAGGTAAGGGCGACCTTATTGTCAGGAGTGTTCCTTCGGTGCGGGAGGATGCATAGCGAACTTGTGAACAAGCCCGGAACCCTGGGGAGGCGAACTTCGTGTCCGCGAACAGCTTCGGCAGCCGTGACACGCTGCGCGTCGGTGACGCGTCATACGAGATCTACCGGCTGGACGCCGTCGAGGGGTCGGCGCGCCTCCCGTACAGCCTGAAGATCCTGCTGGAGAACCTGCTGCGCACCGAGGACGGCGCGAACATCACCGCCGACCACATCCGCGCGCTCGCCGGCTGGGACCCGAACGCCACGCCGAGCGTGGAGATCCAGTTCACCCCGGCCCGAGTGATCATGCAGGACTTCACCGGCGTCCCGTGCGTGGTGGACCTCGCCACCATGCGTGAGGCCGTCCGCGACCTGGGCGGCGACCCCGCGAAGATCAACCCGCTGGCCCCCGCCGAGATGGTCATCGACCACTCGGTCATCGTGGACTACTTCGGCCACCCCGACTCCTTCCAGCGCAACGTCGACCGGGAGTACGAGCGCAACCGCGAGCGCTACCAGTTCCTGCGCTGGGGCCAGACGGCCTTCGACGAGTTCAAGGTCGTGCCGCCGGGCACCGGGATCGTCCACCAGGTCAACATCGAGCACCTGGCCCGGGTCGTCATGATCCGTGACGGCCGGGCGTACCCCGACACCTGCGTGGGCACCGACTCGCACACCACGATGGAGAACGGCATCGGCGTCCTCGGCTGGGGCGTCGGCGGCATCGAGGCCGAGGCCGCGATGCTCGGCCAGCCGATCTCCATGCTGATCCCCCGGGTGGTCGGGTTCAAGCTGACCGGCAAGCTGCCCGCCGGCGCCACCGCCACCGACCTCGTGCTCACGATCACCGAGATGCTGCGCAAGCACGGCGTCGTCGGCAAGTTCGTCGAGTTCTACGGCGAGGGTGTCAGCAGCGTGCCGCTGGCCAACCGCGCCACGATCGGCAACATGAGCCCGGAGTTCGGCTCCACCTGCGCCATCTTCCCGATCGACGGCCAGACGACCGACTACCTCACGCTCACCGGCCGCTCGCCCGAGCAGGTCGCGCTGGTCGAGGCGTACGCCAAGGAGCAGGGCCTGTGGCTCGACCCCTCGGCCCCCGAGCCCGTCTTCAGCGAGTACATCGAGCTCGACCTGGCGACCGTCGTCCCGTCGATCGCCGGGCCGAAGCGCCCGCAGGACCGCATCCCGCTGTCGGACGCCAAGTCGGCCTGGCGCGCGGCGGTGCGCACGTACGTCACGGACGAATGCATCGAGGGCCCCGCCGACGAGGCGTCGGCCGAGTCGTTCCCGGCCTCCGACTCGCCCGCGATCTCCCACAGCGGGGCGGGCGACGTGCCGCACGCCGTGCGGCGTAACGGCGAGCGGCCGCACCGCCCGACGCGGGTCACGCCGGCGGACGGCGCCTCGTTCGAGATCGACCACGGCGTGGTCACCATCGCCGCGATCACCTCCTGCACCAACACGTCCAACCCGTACGTCATGCTCGGCGCGGCCCTGCTCGCCAGGAACGCCGTCGACAAGGGCCTGGCGCGCAAGCCGTGGGTGAAGACCTCCCTCGCCCCGGGCAGCCAGGTCGTCACCGGCTACTTCGAGCGGTCCGGCCTCCAGCCGTACCTCGACAAGCTCGGTTTCAACCTGGTCGGGTACGGCTGCACCACCTGCATCGGCAACTCCGGCCCGCTGGACCCGGAGATCTCCGAGGCGATCCAGGAGAACGACCTGGCGGTCACCGCCGTGCTGTCGGGCAACCGCAACTTCGAGGGGCGCATCAACCCCGACGTCAAGATGAACTACCTGGCCTCGCCGCCGCTGGTCGTGGCGTACGCGCTGGCCGGGACGATGGACATCGACCTGAACAACGAACCGCTCGGCGTCGGCGCCGACGGGCAGCCGGTCTTCCTCAAGGACATCTGGCCCGCGCCCGAGGAGGTCGCGGCCGTGGTGTCCGAGTCGATCGGCCAGGACATGTTCCTGCGCGACTACGCGGACGTGTTCAAGGGCGACGAGCACTGGCGGTCGCTGCCGATCCCGACCGGTGACACCTTCGAGTGGGACTCCGACTCGACGTACGTCCGCAAGGCGCCGTACTTCGACGGGATGCCCGCCAAGCCCGAGCCGGTGACGGACATCAGGGGCGCCCGGGTTCTCGCCAAACTGGGCGACTCGGTCACGACCGACCACATCTCGCCCGCCGGATCGATCAAGGCCGACACTCCGGCCGGTCGCTACCTGCGCGAGCACGGCGTCGAGGTCAGGGACTTCAACTCCTACGGCTCCCGCCGCGGCAACCACGAGGTGATGATCCGCGGCACCTTCGCCAACATCCGGCTGCGCAACCTGCTGCTGGACGGCGTGGAGGGCGGCTTCACCCGCGACTTCACCAAGGGCGGGGAGCAGGCGTTCATCTACGACGCCTCGCAGAACTACCAGGCCGCCGGCATCCCGCTGGTCGTCCTGGCCGGCAAGGAGTACGGCTCGGGCTCGTCGCGCGACTGGGCGGCCAAGGGCACCGCGCTGCTCGGCGTCCGCGCCGTCATCGCCGAGTCGTACGAGCGCATCCACCGGTCGAACCTGATCGGCATGGGCGTGCTGCCGCTGCAGTTCCCCGAGGGCGAGACGGCGCAGTCGCTCGGCCTGACGGGCGAGGAGACCTTCGACATCGTCGGCGTCGAGGAGCTCAACGCCGGCGCGACCCCCGCCACCGTGACCGTGCGGGCCGGGGACGTCGAGTTCCAGGCCGTGGTGCGGATCGACACCCCGGGAGAGGCCGACTACTACCGCCACGGCGGCATCATGCAGTACGTCCTGCGCTCCCTGCTCGCCAAGAGCTGAACCACGTCCTTGCCGGACACGGCGTCGTCCTGGGCGGAATCCAGTCCCGTCCAGGACGACGCCGTCGTCCTACAGCATGTCGGCGACCCAGTCGGTGATCTCCGACATCACGTCGGGCGGGACCACTCCGATTCTTGTGCCGAAGCGTTCGGGTGAGAGCGCGCGGATCTGTTCGACCATCGCCCAGCTCGTCTTCGGCAGCCCCGTCTCCTCAGGCGTCATCTCGATGTGCGTGTCCCAGTCGCGGAACCGCGTCGTCAACGGGACGGCAAGCACGGGATCTCGCACAAGCCTGTTGAAGATGTCGTTGCTGACGACGACGGCGGGCCGCTTGTACCCTTGCTCGCGGCCGATCGGCTCGCCGAGGCTGGCCCACCAGATATCGCCTTGCCTAGCCCTCAATTCCTCTCCTCAGGTCCGTCGGGGAGATCTTCGGGCAGATCGAGCAGACCTTCCCAATCGGGGGCGATGCGATTCGACGGAGGGCCGAGCCACAGGTCGCGCTCCGCGACGTACTCCGCCCAGCTTTCGGGGTCTTCCCTCCGCGTCCGCTCCATCTGCGCCGCGACACGCTGCCAGCGGAGCTTCTTCCTGTGCTCCTTCACGGCGTCCTCGACCAATGCGGTCATGCTCTTGCCTTCCTGCTCCGAGAGGCGCGCTATCAGGTCCCTGATCTCGACACTGACCCGGATCGTCGTGTGGCGTTGCTCGCTGCTCATACCGCGAGGCTACGATCCTGTCTACAAAGGGGTCTACAGAAAGCGCTATGGCGCTGTCGCTGTGAGGGAGTCTACGGACCCTGTGATTACTCTCGCAACATATAGTGATTACTGACGGTGATTGTCTAGGCTTCCGGGCCGGATAACCGGTTGCCGCGACGCGGGGAGCCCCCGCTAGGGTCCCGCCATGGATCACGAGGCGGCATTGCTGCTGGTCGCGGGAGTGGCCGTCTTCGCCGGGGCGGTCGTGCAGGGCGGGGTGGGGTTCGGCCTCGGCCTGGTGGCGGCTCCCGTGATCACTCTGCTCGACCCGACGGTGATGCCCGGCGCGGTGCAGGTCGTCAACATGACGATGCCGCTGTTCACGCTGGCCCGGGAGTGGCGCCGGACCGAGTGGCGGGGCGCGGGCTTCGCCCTCCTCGGCAGGCTGCCGGGAAGCGCCGCCGGGGCCCTGGTGATCGTCTACGTCAGCACGGCGACGCTGGGCGTGCTGGTCGGCGTCATGGTGCTGGCCGCGGTGGTGCTGACGGCGCGCGCCGTCGCGGTGCCCCGCAACGGCGCGACACTGACCGCGGCCGGGTTCCTGTCGGGCATCACCGGCACTGCCACGGGGATCGGCGGGCCGCCGATCGCCCTCGTCTACCAGAGCGCCCGCGGCCCGGAGATCCGGGCGACGCTGGCGACGTTCTTCTGTTTGAGCGCCGCGCAGTCGCTCGTCATCCTCGGCCTCCTCGGCAGGCTGCCGGCCCGCGCACTGGTCGCGGGGGCGGCTCTGGTGCCGTTCGTCCTGCTCGGCCACGCCGCGTCGGGGCCGCTGCGGCGCTATCTCGACGGCGGACGGGTGCGCGGGGCCGTCCTCGCCGTGGCGGCGGTCTCCGCGTGCGCGCTCCTCGGCCAGAGTCTCGCCCGGTGAGCGCGCACGTGCCCCGAGGACGGCGGCCCGCCCCGTGAGGGCGGGCCGCCCGGCGGGTCATACCCCGGTGACGGTCCACAGGTTGTTGGTGTTGGTGTTCGGCGTCCACATGCCGACGTTGGAGCCGGCGCTGGTGTAGCCCATGCCGTCGAGGGAGGTCCCGGTGCCGCGGTTGATGATCTGGGAGCGGCCGTTGCCGACGTCGTTGAGGCGCCACTGCTGGTTGTTGCCGCCGTTCCAGGCCGACTGCCTGGCGTTGGCGCCGTTGGCGGTGTTGCCCCAGCTGTCGACGACCATGCCGTTGGTGCGGTTGACGATGCGGTACCAACCGCCGCCCAGGTCGACCAGCTGCCACTGCAGGTTGTTGCTGCCGTCCCAGTTCCACTGCTTGAGGTTCGACCCCGACGCCACGTTGCCGCCGCTGTCCAGCACCAGTCCGGTGGCCACGTTGGCGATCCGCACGTAGCCGGTCGGGGTGCCGCCGGAGCCCAGTGAGGGGATCTGGCCGTTGAAGGTCAGCTTGACCACGTACGCGGGTGCGGTGAACGGGGCGTTGGACGAGGGCATCGAGATGTGCAGGCCCGAGCCGTCCTGGGTGCGGTTGGGCAGGTTGGTGTACTGGCCCGCCGACGAGCCGAGCAGCTGCACCGAGGCGAGGTTGCTCAGGCTGATCCGGTTCGAGCCTAGCGTCGCGATGTTCAGCGTGGCGCCCGGCCAGCCCAGCACCGTGGCGTACAGGACGGTGTTGTCCTTGCTGCGGGTGAACCGGATGTCCTGCGCGGTGCCCGCGCGCGGGGTGGTGAAGGAGCCGCCGCCCATCTGCGTGGGCCCCTCGCCGAAGGCCGCCCAGGCCCGGGTGGCGTAGATGGACTCGCCGAAGCGCTTGAGGTAGTCGCCGATGCCCAGCAGGATCGACCGCTGCCCGGAGGGGATGGTGCCGTCGGCCATGGGCGCGATGTTGAGCAGCATGTTGCCGTTCTTGCTGACCCGGTCGATCAGCGAGTGCAGCATGGCGTTCAGCGAGTAGTAGCCGATGCCGTTCGTGTAGCACCAGCTGGAGCTGGAGATGCTGTCGTCGGTCAGCCAGTAGGGGGTCTGGATGCCCGCCGGGCCGCCGCGCTCGTAGTCGACCACCTCGCCCCGGGTGTTGTACCCGTCCTTGTAGGTGGCGACGACGTCCTTGTTCCAGGCGACCGCCTGGTTGTAGTAGTACGACAGGAAGTTCAGCCGGTACGACTCGGGTATCTGGCTGAGGTTGAAGTCCTCCCAGATGACGTCGGGCTGGTAGCCGTCGATGATCTCCTTGAGCTTGTCGTACCAGAGCTGGTATTCGGTGGTCTTGTCGAGCTGGCCGTACAGCTTCTTGAGGCTGGTGCTGGACTGTGACGGCACCCATTGGTAGAAGCCGGTGAAGTTGTAGGCGTGGTGCATGGCCACCAGCAGCTTCAGGCCCTTGGCCCGGATGGCGTCCGCGTGCAGGCGCAGCAGGTCGAGCTTGGGGCCGGTGGCGACCGAGTTCCACTCGTTCACCCTGCTGTTCCACATCGAGTAGCCGTCGTGGTGCTCGGCCACCGGCCCGGCGAACCTCGCGCCGGCGTCCGCGAAGAGCTGCGCCCACTCGTCGGGGTCGAAGTTGCCGCCGGCCGACTTCAGCTTCGGTGCGAACTGCACCCAGTTGCCGGCCTTGTCCCGGGCGCCGTTGATGAAGTTGTGGTACGGCCACGCCGACGGGTCGCCGTAGACGCTCTTGTGGTGGTTGTTCTCGTTCGACCCGCTGTTGTACATGTTGCGCGGATACCACTCGTTGGCGTACGCCGGGACGCTGAAGACGCCCCAGTGGTAGTAGATGCCGAACTTCGCGTCCTGGAACCATTCGGCGGCCGGCGGGTGCTGGTCGACCGAGGACCAGCTCGCGCTGTAGCTCTGCGGGCCGGCGGTGGCCCACGCGGGGCCGGCTTTCAGCACACCGGCGGCCGTGGCGACCGCGGCCGAGGCGAGCAACTGGCGGCGGCTCATCCGGAACGAAGGCGAAGACATGGGCGTGCCTTTCGGTGGAGGGGGTCCTGTGGGTGCCGCGCACGAGGGTTACTGCTAAGACATGGGATGTCTTTGTAGGACGGGCCGGGAGGCCTGTCCAGACCCAACGCGACCGGCGGCCCCTCACCGGTGCCTGTCCCACCGTCCGCCGCGCTGCCGGAGGGGGGTCAGGCCGGACCCCTTCGGCGACGTTCGCGCATGCCCCGGGCCCTGGCGGCCGGCGCCGGCCCGCTCTCGTAGTCCGCGCCACGGCGCCGGGCCCGGGATGACGGCCGGCCTTACAAAGGCATGGGATGTCTGTAAGTTTCACGGCGCGCTCTCGCCACCGGTGCGGTCACTCCGGCGGCTCGTCCGCGAGGCCGGGCACCGGACGGCCGAGGTTCTCCCTGAGCCAGGTCTCCGTGGTGTTCACGTGCAGCAGCGCGGCCGCCTGGGCGAGGGGCGCGTCGCCGTCCGCGAGCGCCCGGTAGATGGCGGCGTGCTCGGCGATCGTCCGGCCGGCCGCGTTCTCCACCACCAGTCCGCGCCACACGCGGGCGCGGAGCGTCCGGCCGGCGATGCCGGCGAGCAGGGCGCACAGCGATCGATTGCCCGTGGCCGCGAACACGGCGCGGTGGAAGGCGTCGTCGTGGTGGTTGAGCAGCTCCACGTCGTCCTGGGCGGCGATCATCGCGTCGAGGTGGCGTCCCACCTCCGCGAGCTGGGCGGCGGTGATCCGGGTGGCGGCCAGGGCCGTGGCCACCGGTTCGAACAGCCGCCGCACCTCGGTGATCTCAAGAAGGTCGTCGCCCCGCATCATCTCCACGGCGAGGCCGACGCCCTCCAGCAGCAGTTCCGGCTTGAGGCTCGTGACGAAGGTGCCGTCGCCCCTGCGCACCTCCAGCACGCGGGTGGTGACGAGAGAGCGGACGGCCTCCCTGAGCAGGTTGCGGGACAGTCCGAGCTCGGCGGCCAGATCCTGCTCCGGCGGCAGCCGCGCGCCCGGGGGCAGGGTCCCGTCCTTGATGAGCTGCCGGATGCGTTCGATCGCCTGCTCGGTCAACGACATACCCGAATCTTCGTACGCGGGGGTCGTGAACAGCCACACGGCCCAGTGCCGCGCCGGCCCGGGAGCGCCGGATATGGGACGGCCGGAAAGGGGCGGCGGCGCGCCGAGGCTCACGGAAGGTCACGTCGCACCCTCCGGCGGTGGTGGCAAACATGCGATGTATTCGGCCCGGCCTCCCCACCCCGCCAAGCCACGGAACCGGTTGCACTCCGGCCGGGGAGCAGGACTTTAACCCCGAATTTCAGGGGTTTCGGCGATTCCGACGCCGGGAGGTCTGGACACTGACATGGTTTTGGCCATAGAAAGACATCCCATGTTCTGTCAATAATGAGCACGTACGAGGGCAGCCTCGCCGGAGGCTCGCGCGTCCCTGGCGCGGGCCCGATCGAGCCCGCGGGCGCGGTCGGTCACGGCAGGCCCGTCGTGGCGATGCAGAAGGAGAGACTATGAGACGCAGACGCTTCGGGGCCGGGCTGATTCTGGCCATGTCGGGTTTCCTCGCCGCCGCGTGCGGGGGGAACGGCGGTTCCGGGGGCGAGGGGAGCGCGGCTTCCGGCGGGACGGACACGGCGGCGAAGACGGTGGTCGGCGTCGACTACCCGCGGTCGGACACCGACTTCTGGAACTCCTACATCCAGTACGTGCCCAAGTTCGCCGGCGAACTGGGCGTCGACCTCAAGACCACCAACTCCCAGAACGACGTGGCCAAGCTGGCCGCGAACGTGCAGACGCAGATCGGCCAGGGCGTCAAGGCCGTGGTCATGGCGCCGCAGGACACCGCCGCGGTGGCCCCCACGCTGCAGCAGCTGGAGGGGAAGAAGATCCCCGCCGTGCTGGTGGACACGCGCCCCGACACGGGGAACGCGTTCATGGTCGTGCGCGCCGACAACCGCGCGTACGGCGAGAAGGCCTGCAAGTTCCTGGGCGAGAAGCTTCAGGGCAAGGGCAAGGTGGTCATGCTGGAGGGCGACCTGGCCTCCATCAACGGCCGTGACCGCACCGAGGCGTTCAACGACTGCATGAAGCAGAACTACCCCGGCATCACGGTCTTCGGCGAGGCCACGAAGTGGGACGGCGCCGTGGCCGCGCAGAAGCTCTCCACGAGGCTCACGGCGAACCCGGACATCAAGGGCGTCTACATGCAGTCGAGCTTCGCTCTCGCGGGCACGCTGCAGGTGCTGAAGCAGCGGAACATCCTGGTGCCGCCGGACGACCCCAAGCACGTCTTCGTCGTCTCCAACGACGGCATCCCGCAGGAGCTCAAGGACATCGCCTCCGGGAACATCGACGCCACCGTGTCGCAGCCCGCGGACCTCTACGCCAAGTGGGCGCTGTCGTACGCGCAGGCGGCGGCCGAGGGCAAGACCTTCCAGCCGGGCAAGACCGACCACGACAGCAACATCATCGAGGTGCGGCCCGGTCTGCTGGAAGACCAGCTCTCCGCGCCTCTGGTCACCGCGGACGGCGGTACGTACGGTGACATCCCCAGCGTCAAGCACGACGACAAGTCGCTGTGGGGCAACAACCTGAGCTGAGAGGCATGACAATGGGCGATTTCGCGGCAGGGCCCGCGAGCCCTTCGCCCGCCCGCGACGGCGAGCCGGTCCACGCCGGCCCGCCCGTCGCCGAGGCGGAACGCATCACCAAGAGATACGGCGAGACGACGGCGCTGGACCGCGCCCACATCACGATCAGGCAGGGCGAGACCCACGCGCTCGTCGGCCGCAACGGCGCGGGCAAGTCGACGCTGGTCTCCATCCTCACCGGCCTGCAGGCGCCGGACGAGGGCGAGGTCCGCTTCGCCGGTGCGCCCGCGCCGCGGTTGTCCGACCGCGACGCGTGGCGGGAACGGGTCGCCTGCGTCTACCAGAAGTCCACGATCATCCCTGAGCTGACCGTGGCGGAGAACCTGTACCTGAACCGGCACGATCGCAACCGGTTCGGGCTGGTCGGCTGGAAGGGCGTGTGGCGGAAGGCCGCCGAGCTCCTGGAGGCCTGGTCGGTGGACGTCGACGTCCGCCGGCCGGCCGGGGAGCTCGGCGTGGAGCAGCGGCAGTTCGTGGAGATCGCCCGGGCGCTGTCGTTCGGCGCGCGGTTCATCATCCTGGACGAGCCGACCGCGCAGCTCGACGGCGCGGCGATCTCGCGGCTCTTCGACCGGATGCGGGCGATGCGGGACCAGGGAGTGACCTTCCTGTTCATCAGCCATCACCTGCAGGAGATCTACGAGATCTGCGACACGGTCACCGTGTTCCGGGACGCCCGGCACATCCTGACCGCGCCGGTGGCGGACCTGCCGCAGGGAGAGCTGGTCGCGGCGATGACCGGTGAGGCGGCCGGCCTGCGGGAGCACGCCGTGCGCCCGCCGGTCGCGGCCGAGGCCCCGGTGGTTCTCGACGTCCGGGGCCTGACCGACGGCGACGTCTACAAGGACGTCGACCTGCGGGTCCGCGAGGGGGAGATCGTGGGCCTGGCCGGTCTGGGCGGCAGCGGGAAGACCGAGCTCGCCGAGACCATCGTGGGGCTGCGGGCCCCGCAGGCCGGGACCATGGAGGTGGCCGGTGAGCGCCCGCGACCGGGGAGCGTGCCGGACTCGCTCGCCGCGGGCGTGGGATTCGTCCCCAGGGACCGGCACCACCAGGGGCTCGTCCCGCTGATGTCGATCGCCGACAACACCACGATGACCGTGCCCGAGCGGCTCGGGTCGGCGGGCTTCGTCAGCGGCCGCCGCAAGGACGCGCTGGCCCGCCAGATGATCACCAATCTGGCGATCAAGACCCCCGGCCCGGACCTGCCGGTCTCCGGCCTGTCCGGCGGCAACCAGCAGAAGGTGGTGATGGCCCGCGCCCTGGCGAACGACCCCCGCCTGCTCGTGCTGATCACGCCGACCGCCGGGGTCGACGTCCGGTCGAAGGAGTTCCTGCTCGAAAAGGTCGAGGAGATCGCCGGGAACGGCACCGGCGTCGTGATCGCCTCCGATGAACTTGACGATCTGCGGCTGTGCAACCGGGTGCTCGTGCTGTTCCACGGCCGGGTCGTCGCGGACCTGGCCGCCGGCTGGCACGACCACGAGATGGTGGCCGCCATGGAAGGAGTCGACCTCGATGCCTGAGACCACCGCCGCCCACCCGGGGACGGGGCACCCGCAGGGCTCGGCGCCGCCGGAGAACGCGGGAACGGGAGGGCGTCGCTCCCCGATTCCGCTGGCGCGGCTCCGGGACTTCGCCCTGGTCCCCGCGATCATCGTGATCGCGATCGTCGGGCAGATCGTGAGCCCGATCTTCCTGCAGGCCGACAACCTGATCAACATCCTGCAGACGATGTCGGAGATCTCGCTGCTCGTCCTGGCACAGACGCTCGTGCTGGTCGCCGGCCGGATGGACCTCTCGCTGGAGTCGACCTTCGGGCTGGCTCCCGGCGTGGCCGCCTGGCTGACGGTCGCGGCGGGGGCGGGACACGGGCTCGGGCTGCTGTCCGGGGCGTGGGCGATCCCGATCACCCTCCTGGTCGGGGTGCTCGTCGGAATGGTGAACTCGCTGTTCATCGTCCGCTTCGGGCTCAACGGCTTCATCGTCACGCTGGGCATGCTCATCGTGCTGCGCGGCCTCCTGACGGGCATCTCCGGCGGGCAGACCTTCTTCAACCTCCCCGAGTCCATGACCTACCTCGGCTCGACGATGTGGCTCGGCGTGCCCGCGTCGATCTGGATCTGCCTGCTGCTGTTCGCGGCCGGCATCGTCCTGCTGGGGTTCACCCGGTTCGGCCGCGCGCTGTACGCCATCGGCGGCAACGTGGACGCCGCCAAGGCGGCGGGCATCCGTACCGACCGGGTGCTGTGGATCACGCTGATCTCCGCCGGCGCGCTGGCCGCGCTCGGCGGGCTGATGCTGTCGGGCCGGCTCGCCTCCGTCGCCGCCTCCCAGGGGAACGGAGCGATCTTCACCGTGTTCGCGGCCGCCGTCATCGGAGGGGTCAGCCTCAACGGCGGCAAGGGAACGGTGTTCGGCGCGTTCACCGGCATCCTGCTGCTCTACATGATCCAGAACGTCCTGACGCTCGCGGGCGTGCCCGCGCAGTGGATCGACGCGCTCAACGGGGCGATCATCCTCACCGCCCTGGCGATCTCCCGGCTGACCGGGGGCAAGTCACAGAACTGAGGGGGTTCCGGCAGCCCGGGCACGGCTGCCGGAACGCCTTCGCGCGGCCGCCGGATCACGGCGCCGCCGCGGCGACCGACTCCCGGAGGCGGACGGGCATCGGCACCCGGTGCACCTCCCCCTCCCGGGCGGCGCCCTCCCCGACGGCGTCGTCACCGTCACGGCCCATCTCCGCGAACAGGACGTCCACCGCTTTACGGCCCAGTTCGTAGTGGGGGAGCGCCACCGTCGTGAGCTTGGGGCGCATCCACGCGGCGATGGGGTGGTCGTCGAAGGAGACGACCGAGACGTCGCCGGGCACCTTCAGCCCGAAATCGTCGAGCGCCTGGTAGGCGCCCAGGGCGACCCGGTCGTTGAAGCAGATCAACGCGCGCGGCCGCCCGCCCTCCAGCAGCGCCCTGGTCGCGGCGAGGCCGTACTCGGGCTGCCAGTCGGCGCAGACGTGGGCGCCTGCCACCTTGACCCCCGCCTCGCCGAACACCTCCCGGATGCCGATGAGCCGCTCGACGGCCGCGACGCCGCCTCCCCGGGGAAGGTCACGCCGCCCGGGACCGGCGCCGATCAGATGGATGCCCTCGCGATGGCCGGCGTCGAGCAGGACCCGCGCGGCGCGGCGGCCGGCCTCGACCTCGTCGGGGAGCACCGAGGGCAGCGGAGACCGCTGCTTGGGCAGCGCGTTGAGCAGCACGGCGGGGGCGGCCCCCATCCCCTTGGGCACCCTGATGGTCCGCGTGTACATCGCGGCCAGGATGAGCCCGTCCACCTGACGGTCGTGCATGGCCTGCAGCAGGAGACGTTCGAGCTCGGGGTCTCCCTCCGTCTCACCGATGAACAGCATGAAGCCGCGCTCCCGCGCGGCCTCCAGCGCCCCCTTGATCATGTCGCCGGCGAGCCGCGACGTGGCGATCGTGTCCGAAACGAAGCCGATAGTCCGAGTTGTCCCAGTTCGTAGGCCTACGGATACGATGTTCGGCCGATACTGCAACTCGGCCGCGGCCTTGAGCACACGCTGCTCGACATCCTGGGAGATGCGCAGCTCCCGCCCGCGTCCGGACAACACGAGCGACGCGGTGGTCGGCGAGACGCCGGCGATCTTGGCGACGTCCGCCAGCGTGACCCGTCGTGGGCTCACCGAGCGACCTCCTGTGCTGTGAGGGGGTTGACACCCCGCGACGCGTATGGTGAGACTACCGCATTGCTAATCCGATTTAGCAAACCGAACCCCGGGGTGTCCGGCGTCAGCCGTCGAGGGGATCCCCGAGTGGTCCGTTCACGCAACCAACCCGAGCAACCAAACCCGAGCAACCCAAGGAGACGCACATGTCGCGTCGAATCCGCCGATGGAACGGAGCGGTGCTGACGGTCGCGCTGGGAGGGGCGCTGGCGGCGGGGTGCGGGGCCCCGGGCGGCGACGCCCCCCAGGCGGAGGCCACCGGCACGTCCCCCTCGTCCGCGCCCACCTGCGGTACGGCGCCGGTCACGCTCAACGGCTACTTCGAGACCGGCTTCCCGCTGCCGAAGGATCTCGCCGACGAGTTCACCAAGCAGCATCCGAACGTCAAGTGGAACATCCGTGAGGACCAGTTCGCGGTCATCACCCAGAACGCGCCGCGCGTCCTGGCGGACGACCCGCCGGACCTGATGCGGCTTCCCCAGGTGTCCGAGCTCGTCAAGAACAACCTGCTGAAGAACCTCGACGGCTACGCCAAGGCGTTCGGCTGGGACACCTGGCCGGCGTCGCAGCTCCAGCAGATGCGGATGGTCCCCGGCGGGAAGACCCGCGGCGAGGGCTCCCTGTACGCCATGGGACTGAACTTCAGCATGACCGGCGTCTTCTACAACAAGAAGCTCGCCGCGAAGATCGGCATGTCGGCGCCCCCGGCCACCCTGGCGGAGCTGGACGACGCCCTCGCCAAGGCCAAGAGCGCGGGCGTCCAGCCCATCGCCCAGTTCAACGGCGGAGCCACCGGCGGGCTCGCCTTCCCGCTGCAGGACCTCATGGCCGCCTACGGTCCCCCCGGGCCGATCAACGACTGGATCTTCCAGAAGCCGGGAGCCACCATCGACACGCCGTCGAACCTGCAGGCGACGCGGCACCTGGAGAAGTGGATCAAGGCTGGGTACTTCTGGAAGGACGTCAACGCCGTCGACTACGCGACGATGATGAGCCGCTTCATCAAGGGCGAGGGCCTCTTCATGTTCAACGGCGACTGGGAGTCGGGGAACCTCGACAAGCAGATGCCGGGCGACGTGGGCTTCTTCCTGATGCCGCCGGAGCAGGAGGGCGGCGCCCAGGCCGCGATGTCCGCGCCGCTCACCTTCGGGATCAGCTCCCGGGCGAAGAACGCCGACTGCGCCGCGTTCTTCCTCAACTGGGTGGCGACGGACGCGAAGGCGCGGGAGATCGGCGTGAAGGTCGGCGGATCCCACCCGATGGGCCCCGCCGACGCCGCGATGCCCGAGGTCGAAGCGGGCACGGTCACCGCGAGCACCCTGGAGGCGGGCGCGAAGATCGGCAAGGACAACGGCGCGATGGACTTCATCGCCAACGCCACGGGCGCGATCTACGCCAAGAGCTGGACCCCGCAGCTGCAGAAGCTGGTCGCCGGGCAGCAGACCCCCGACGGGCTGCTGAAGTCGGTGCAGAGCGACTACACGAGCCAGGTCGGGGGGAGCTGAGCGCCGATGGCACGGCGCACTCCGAAGACGAGAGGAACGGTCCCCGCCCGCGCGGCGGGGCTCCGCACCCCGAGCTGGGTCGGCTGGCTGTTCGTCGCTCCGGCGCTGGCCGTCTACGCGGTCTTCGTGCTGCGGCCCATCGTCCTCACCTTCCAGTACTCGGTGTACCGCTGGGACGGCATCGGCTCGTCCACCTGGGTCGGGCTCGGCAACTACGGGAAGGTGTTCACCGACCCCGACCTGTTCGCGACCATCCTCAACGCGGTCAAGCTGATCGTCTTCTTCAGCCTGATCCCCGTCGTGCTCGGCCTCGTGATCGCCTCGACGATCCGGCGGATCGCCGCGAGCCGGCTCGCGCTGGCCGCCCGGACGGTCCTGTTCCTGCCGCAGGTCATCCCGCTCGTCGCGGCGGGCATCACGTGGAGCTGGCTGCTGTCGTCCACCGGCCTGGTCAACCAGCTGCTGTCGCACATCGGTCTCGGCGGCGTGACGCGCGCCTGGCTGGGCGACTTCTCCACCGCCCTGCCGGCGGTCGGCGTGATCGGCGCGTGGGTGCTCCTCGGCCTGTGCACGATCCTGCTCCTGTCCGGGATGAGCAAGATCGATCCGGCGCTGTACGAGGCGGCCCGGATGGACGGCGCCGGGCCGATCCGCGAGTTCGTCTCGATCACGGTGCCGAGCCTGCGGCAGGAGATCGGCGTCTGCGTCACGGTGACCGTGATCGCGGCCCTGGCGAGCTTCGACATCGTGTACGTCGCGACCCAGGGAGGCCCGGGGAACGCGACGATGGTCCCCGGCCTGGAGATCTACTACCTCGCCTTCTCCGAACGGCAGGTGGGCACGGCCTCCGCTCTCGCCGTCGTGCTCATGGTGCTCGTCATCGTCGTCGCCATTCCCATCCAGTGGCTCACGAAGGACAGAACCTCATGATCGTCGGACGCGGGGAGACGTGGAGCGGGAGGGTGCTGCTCGTCCTGCTGATGGCGGCCACGCTCATGCCGTTCGCCAGCCTGTTCGTCACGGCCCTGCATCCCCCGGGCAGCTACCCGTCCGGTCTCGACTGGCCTGCCGACCCGCACTGGGGCAACTTCGTCGCGGCCTTCCAGGCCGCGCGGATGGGCGAGCTGGTGAAGTCGAGCACGCTCATCGTCCTCGGCGTGGTGCCCGTCTCGCTGCTCCTCGCGACGCTGGCGGGCTTCGCCATCGGCCACCTCCGCATCGCGGGACGCAACGTGGTGTTCCTGACGTTCGTGCTCGGGCTGACGCTCCCCTTCGAGGGCATCATCACGCCGCTGTACTACCAGGTGCGCGACATGGGCCTGCTGAACACCAGGTGGGCCATCATCCTGCCGCTCATCGGGCTGTTCATGCCGTTCGCGGTGTTCTGGATGCGGGCGCACTTCGTGAACATGCCCGACGAACTGTCCGAGAGCGCCCGGATGGACGGGGCGAACCTCTGGCAGCTCTTCTGGCGCATCCACGTGCCGCTGGCCATGCCGGCGCTGTCGTCCCTCGCCATCCTGCTGTTCCTGTGGACCTGGAACCAGTTCCTGCTGGCCATCGTCCTCGTCGACGACCCGCTGAAACGGACGATGTCCGGGGCGCTCGGCGCCTTCCAGGGACAGTGGGGGACCGACATCCCGCTGCTGTGCGCGGGCTCGCTGCTGATCCTGACCCCCACACTCGCCATCTTCCTGATCTTCCAGCGCCGCTTCGTCACGGCTCTGCTTCAGGGTTCGCTGAAGGGATGAACCGCGTGAACGAGGACGGCCCCGCGCGCTGGACGCGGCGGCATCTCGACCTGCTGACCACCGGCCCGCTGACCCTCGCGCCGGAGACGACGGCGCCGCCCGCCCACACGCCCGCCCCGCCGCGTGTGCTGCCCGGCGACGACGTCTGGGACCTGTGGCCGATCCAGGAGGAGGACGGATCGATCTCCGTGGTCCTCGGCCGCGAGCTGTGGATGGCCCTCTCCGCGCCCGCCGCCGGCCATCCGGAGGAGCGTCACGACCACGCCCGGATCCGGCTGCTCGCCAGGGACGGCGACGGCTGGCACGACCTCGGGCCCGCGTTCGCCGACGGCGCCTCGCCGGGCAGCCGCGAGTGGTCCGGATCGGCGGTCCGCCGCCCCGACGGCACCGTTTCGGTCTTCTACACGGCGGCCGGGCGGCGGGGCGAGGCACGCCCGACGTTCCTCCAGAGCGTCGTCGAGACCCGGCCCGCCGTGGTCGTCGCCGAAGGCGGCCGCGTCCTGCTCGACCGGGCCGCCGGGCACCGGGAGGTCCTCCGGTCGGACGGCCGGGCCTACCTGCCGGCCGACGAGATCGACGGCGGACCCGGACGGATCAGGGCCTTCCGCGACCCGGGCTGGTTCCGCGACCCGGCCGACGGGCGTGAGTACCTCCTCGTCGCGGCCTCCGTGGCGGCGTCCGCGGGCGGAGCGGCTGTGGACGACGGAGACGGCGGCTACATGGGCGCGGTGGCCCTCGCCGAAGCGCGGGACGGCGGCTGGTCGCTGCTGCCTCCCCTTCTCGTGGCCGACGGCGTCAACCACGAGATCGAGCGGCCGCACGTGGTGGTCCGCGACTCGTCGTACTACCTGTTCTTCTCGACCCAGCGGCACTCGTTCCACCCGCCGGGAAGCGCGCCCACCGGGCTCTACGGCTTCGTCGCGCCCCGCCTGACCGGGCCGTACGCGCCGCTCAACGGGTCGGGGCTGGTGGCCGCCAATCCGCCGGAGGAGCCCGACCAGGCGTACGCCTGGCTGGTGCTGCCCGATCTCCGCGTCGTGAGCTTCGTCAACTACCGGTCCGTCGGCGGCGGCGCGGACCCCCTGCGGGCCGGGGCCGCCGAGGCGCGGGCCGCCTTCGGCGGGACGATCGCGCCGGTCTTCCGGCTCGCCCTCGACGGAGCCCGCACCCGCGTGGTCGTCCCCGCGGCCACCGCCGCGCCCATCGCTGGGCCCTCAGGAGGGGAGCAGCGGGAGCAGGGCGTTCAGCCGCCCGGACGCGAAACCTGAGAGATCCAGCGAGCAGAAGGTGAAGCCGGCGCCGCGTACGGCGGCGTCGACGCGCTCGCGCGCCTCGGTCACGCGCGGGATCTCGTCCCGCGGCACCTCGACCCGGGCGAGCGTGCCGCCCGCGTGCGCGCGCACCCGGCACACCGGGAAGCCGAGGTCGCGCAGCGCGGCCTCGGCGGCCTCGACCCTGGCCAGCACCTCGGGCGTGACCGGGTCGCCGTAACTCACCCGCGAGGCCAGGCACGGCGCGGCGGGCTTGTCCGCGGTGACCAGCCCGAGCGTACGGCTGACCAGGCGCACTCCGGCCTTGGTCAGCCCGGCGTCCACCAGCGGCGCGATGGCTCCGCGCTCGGCCGCGGCCCGCTGCCCCGGGCGGTGGTCGCCGAGGTCGTCGAGGTTCGTGCCGAGGGCGACCCGGGCGCCCATCGCCGCCGCCAGCGGCCCCAGCGCGTCGAACAGCGCCGACTTGCAGTGGTAGCAGCGGTCGGCGCCGTTGGCGGCGTACTCGGGCCGCTCGGCCTCGTCGGTGCACACCTCCAGGTGGGCCAGGCCGTGGCGCCGCGCGAACGCGCGGGCCGCGGCCCGCTCGGAGGCGGCCAGGCTGGGGGAGACCGCGGTGACGGCGAGGGCCCGCCGCCCGAGCACCCGGGCGGCGGCGAAGGCGAGCAGCGCCGAGTCGGCGCCGCCGGAGTAGGCGACGACGAGCGCGTCCTCCCGGCGCAGCCGGGCCGTCAGCCGCTCCAGGGCGTCGTCGGCGGCTCCGTCGGCCGTGGGGTCGGCCGCGTCGTCCAAGCCGGTCGGGCGGTCAGTCATCGGCGCCTCCACGTCAGCCTCCCCAGCGGTGCCCGTCAGGGTAGCGGTAGGCGGCGACGGACTCGTCGTGCATGCGGGCGTTGTACCCGGGCGCGTCGGGCAGCCGGTAGCGGCCCCGCTCGATGCGGACCGGGTCGACGAAGTGCTCGTGCAGGTGGTCGACGTACTCCAGGACGCGCCCCTCCAGGCTGCCGCTCACGCAGACGTAGTCGACGACCGACATGTGCTGGACCAGCTCGCACAGGCCGACCCCGCCCGCGTGCGGGCAGACGGGCACGCCGAACTTGGCCGCCATCAGCAGGATCGGGACGATCTCGTTGACCGACGCGAGCCGGCACGAGTCGATCTGGCAGAAGTCGATCGCCCCCGCCTGCAGGAGCTGCTTGAACATGACCCGGTTGTGCGCGTGCTCCCCGGTGGCCACCCCGACGGGAGCGATCGCCTTCCGGATGGCCGCGTGGCCGAGCACGTCGTCGGGGCTGGTCGGCTCCTCGATCCACAGCGGCTCGTACGGCGCCAGCCGGTTCACCCACTCGATGGCCTGGGGCACGTCCCACACCTGGTTGGCGTCCATCATGAGGGTCAGGTCGCCGATCTCCTCGCGGGCGATCGCCAGGCGGCGTACGTCGTCCTCCACGTTGGCGCCGACCTTGAGCTTGACGTGGGTCCAGCCGTCGGCGACCGCCTCGCGGCACAGGCGGCGCAGCTTGTCGTCGTCGTAGCCGAGCCAGCCGGGTGTCGTGGTGTAGGCGGGGTATCCGTGCGCGGCGAGCTCGGCGATCCGCTCCTCCCGCGTGGGGGCGAGCCGGGCCAGCATCTCGACGGCCTCGTCCGGGGTCAGCACGTCGGACAGGTAGCGGAAATCACAGGCGGCGACCAGCTCCTCGGGCGTCATGTCCGCCACGAACCGCCACAACGGCTTGCCGGCCCGGCGGGCGGCGAGGTCCCAGGCGGCGTTCAGCACGGCCGCCGCGGACAGGTGCACCACCCCCTTCTCCGGGCCCAGCCAGCGCATCTGGCTGTCGGACATGATCTGGCGGTAGAGACCGCCGAGGTTCCCGGCCAGCTCGTCGACGTCGCAACCGGTCAGCCGTGCTCCGATCTGCCGCGCGGCGGCCACGCACAGGTCGTTGCCCCGTCCGATGGTGAAAGTCAGGCCGTATCCGGCGAGGTCGCCGTCGGTCTGCAACACGACGTACGCCGCGGAGTAGTCGCCGTCCGGGTTCATGGCGTCCGACCCGTCGAGCGTCGCGGAGGTCGGGAACCTGATGTCGATCACGTTCACCGAGGTGATCGTCGGCATGGGCGAACTCCAAATGATCCGATGAATGTGATTCGAACAGTATGGTCACGCCCACCTGAGGTCAAGTAAGTCGGCAAATATCCCACCAAACGGCTTTACTTCAACCCGATGAATCTGACAGGCTCGGCACCACACTTGCCCCTGTGAACCAGTCGGAGTGGACGGATCGTGAAGCTGTTGCGGGTGGGTCCGCCGGGTTCTGAGCGGCCCTGTGTCATGGGCCCCGGCGACCGGGTGCTGGACCTGTCGTCACTGACGAAGGACATCGACGGCGCGTTCCTCGCGGGAGGAGGCGTTGACCGGGTGCGGACGGCCCTCGCGGAGGGCACGCTGCCCGAGGCGGAGCCGTACGAGCGGGTCGGAGCGCCGGTGGCCAGGCCGGGGAAGGTCGTCTGCATCGGCCTGAACTACTCCGACCACGCCGAGGAGACCGGAGCCGCCCTCCCGGCCGAGCCCGTGGTCTTCATGAAGGCGTCCAACACCGTCGTCGGCCCCGACGACGAGGTCCTGGTGCCCCGCCTCAGCGTGAAGACCGACTACGAGGTCGAGCTGGCCGTCGTCCTCGGCGGCACCGCCCGCTACCTGTCCTCCCCGGAGGAGGCCGCCGGTCTGATCGCCGGATACGCGATCTCCAACGACGTCTCCGAGCGGGAGTTCCAGAACGAGCGCGGCGGCCAGTGGGACAAGGGCAAGTCGTGTGAAACTTTCAACCCCCTCGGCCCCTGGCTGGTGACGCCCGACGAGGTCGGCGACCCCCAGGCCCTCGGCCTGCGGCTGTGGGTGAACGGCGAGCAGCGCCAGAACGGCAACACCAAGAACCAGATCTTCGGCGTGCACCACGTGATCTGGTACCTCAGTCAGTTCATGGTGCTGGACCCCGGCGACGTGGTGAACACCGGCACCCCCGCCGGCGTGGCGCTCGGCCGCGGCCCGCAGGCCTACCTGCGGGAGGGCGACGTGGTCGAGGTGGAGGTCGACGGCCTCGGCCGGCAGCGCCAGCGGATGGGGCAGGCATGAGCGAGTTCGAGGGGCTGGTGGCGGTGGTCACCGGCGGCGCCTCGGGCATCGGCAGGGCGGTCGCCGAGGAGCTGACCGCGCGGGGCGCCCGGGTGGCGGTGCTGGACCTCAAGGACACCGAGTTCACGTGCGACGTGACCGACGACGCCTCCGTACGGCGGGCGGTCGCGGCGGTGGCCGAGCGGTACGGCCGGATCGACGTGCTGGTGAACAACGCGGGCATCGGCGCGGCGGGCACCGTCGCCGACAACGACGACGCCGAATGGCTGCGGGTGTTCGATCTCAACGTCGTCGGGATCGCCCGCGTCACCCGGGCGGCCCTGCCGCACCTGCGGGAGTCCCCGCACGCGGCGATCGTCAACACCTGCTCGATCGCCGCCACCGCGGGGCTGCCGCAACGGGCGCTGTACTCCGCGTCCAAGGGGGCGGTGCTCGCGCTGACCCGCGCGATGGCGGCCGACCACATCCGTGAGGGCATCCGCGTCAACTGCGTGAACCCCGGCACCGTCGACACCCCCTGGGTCGGGCGGCTGCTGGACGCCGCCCCCGACCCGGCCGCAGAACGGGCCGCGCTGGCCGCCCGCCAGCCGCACGGCCGGCTGGTGACGGCGCAGGAGGTCGCCCACGCCGTCGCGTACCTCGCCAGCCCGAGGGCGGGGTCGACCGCCGGGACCGAGCTGGCCGTGGACGGCGGCATGGCCGGCCTGCGACTGCGGCCGGTGGGCTCGTGAAGGTGTCCCTCGGGCCGTACGGGCTCGGCACCGCGCCGCTGGGCGGACTGTTCGCGCAGGTGGACGAGGAGCAGGCCGAGCGCACCCTGGCCGCCGCGTGGGCGGCGGGCATCCGCTACTTCGACACCGCGCCGCACTACGGCACCGGCCTCGCCGAGGAGCGTCTCGGGCGCTTCCTGCGCGGCCTGCCCGGCGGAGGGGCGGGGGAGGCGATCGTCTCCACCAAGGTCGGCCGCGTCCTGGTGCCCGGTGAGGGCGAGGAGGACGGCTTCCCCGGCCGCACGCAGTACGTGCGGGTGCGGGACTACAGCCGCGACGGCGTGCTGCGCTCGCTGGAGGACAGCATGCGGCGCACCGGGCTCGACCACTTCGGCGCGGTGTTCGTCCACGACCCCGACGAGCACTGGGAGCAGGCCGCGGGGGAGGCGTTCCCGGCCCTGGCCGAGCTGCGCGACCAGGGCGTCGTCGGCGCGATCGGCGCCGGGATGAACCAGACCGCGATGCTGACCCGGTTCGTCCGGGAGACGGACGTCGACGTGGTCCTCGTGGCCGGGCGCTACACACTGCTCGACCGGTCGGCGGAGGAGGAGCTGCTGCCCGAGTGCGCGCGGCGCGGCGTCGCCGTCGTCGTGGGCGGGGTGTTCAACAGCGGCGTCCTGGCCGGCGGCGGCACCTACGACTACGCCGCCGCCCCGCCCGAGGTGCTCGACCGGGCGCGCGAGATGGCCCGCGTCTGCGAGTCGTACGGCGTGCCGCTGCCGGCGGCGGCGCTGCGGTTCCCCCACCGGCACCCGGCCGTGGACACCGTACTGATCGGCGCACGCAGCGCGGAGGAGATCACCGAGGACCTGGAGCTGGCGGCGGCGGACATCCCCGACGCCCTCTGGGACGATCTCGAAGGTCTGGGTCATGCGGGTTGACCTCGCCTACGGCGCCGACGGCCTCGCCGTCGACTTCCCCGGCGACCGGACCACGGTGATCGCGCCGGTGGCCCGGCCCGCCGTCCCGGACGAGACCGCCGAGCTGCGGCGGGCCCTGCGCGAACCCGTCGCGGGACCACCGCTGCGCGAGCGGGTGCGCCCCGGCCAGACGGTGGCGATCTCCGCCTGCGACGGGACCCGGCCCCAGCCCAGGCACCTGATGATCCCCGCGATCCTGGACGAGCTGGACGGGGTGGTCGACCTCGGAGACGTGGTGATCCTGGTCGCCACCGGCACGCACCGCGGCAACACCCCCGAAGAGCTGCGCGCGATGTTCGGCGACGAGGTCGTGGACGCCGTGCGGATCGTCAACCACGACGCGCGCGACGCGTCCTCGCTGCGGTGGATGGGCCGGCACGGCAAGGACGTGCCGGTCTGGCTGAACCGCGAGTGGACCGACGCCGACGTGCGGATCACGACGGGGTTCGTGGAGCCGCACTTCTTCGCCGGGTTCTCCGGCGGGCCCAAGCTGGTCGCGCCGGGCCTCGCCGCCCTGGAGACCGTGCTCACCCTGCACGACGCGGCCCGCATCGGCGATCCCCGGGCGACCTGGGGGGTCATCGAGGGCAACCCCGTCCACGACGACGTCCGCGCGATCGCCGCGGCGACCGGCGTCACCTTCGCCCTCGACGTCGTGCTGAACCGGGAGCAGAAGATCGTCCAGGCGTTCGGCGGCGACCTCGCGCCGATGCACGCCGCCGCCACGGCGGCGGCCCGCGCCGCCGCGATGCGGCCGGTCGCCGAGCCGTTCGACGTGGTGGTCACGACCAACGCCGGTTTCCCGCTGGACCAGAACCTCTACCAGTCGGTGAAGGGCATGAGCGCCGCCGCCCAGGTCGTCCGGCCCGGCGGGACGATCATCTGCGCGGCCGAGTGCCGGGACGGGTTCCCCGACCACGGCTCCTACCGCGAGGTGCTCACCTCCGCGGCCTCGCCCGACGCGCTGTTCGAGGAGATCTCCCGCCGCACCGAGACCATCCCCGACCAGTGGCAGGTGCAGATCCAGGCGCGCATCCAGCGGCAGGCCCGGGTGATCATGCACACGGCTCGTCTCGGCGACGCCGACCTGGCCGCCGCCCACCTGGAGCGGACCGAGGACATCGCCGCCACCGTGCGGGCCCTGCCGGGGCGGGTGTGCGTGCTGCCGGAGGGGCCGATGACGATCCCCTACCTCTCGGGAGAGTGAGCGTGCTCCGCTATCCCCTGATCCACCCGCCGCTGCTGGCCGCGCTCGCGGCGACCGGGCACGGCTCGCGCGTCCTGCTCGCCGACGCGAACTACGCCCACGCCACCAACGTGCGTAGGGGCGCCTCGGTGATCCACCTCAACCTGCGCCCCGGGCTGGTCCGCGTGGACGACGTCCTGGAACTCCTGGTGGACGCCGTACCGCTGGAGGCCGTGCACGCGATGCGGCCCGACGAGGGGGGCGAGCCCGGCGTGTTCGCCCGCTACCGCGAGCTGCTCGGCCCGGCCCTGCCGATCCAGGTCCTGCCCAGGTTCGGCTTCTACCAGGCCGCGAAGGAGCCGGACGTCGCGTTCGCGGTGGCGACCGGCGACGACCGGCTCTACGCCAACCTCCTGCTGACCATCGGGTACGTCGTACCGGTATGAGTGAGGCACTCGACCTCGGCTACGCCCGGGTGGACCTCGGCCGCGAGGCGCGGCAGGGGCTGCCCGAGATCGTGTACGGCCCGGGCAAGCGGGTGAGCGAGATCGCCGGGATCGTCACCGCACTGCTCGCCCGGAACACCGGGCCGGTCCTGGTGACGCGGGTCGAACCCGGCCCCGCCGCCGAGGTGCGCGAGCACGTCCCGGGCGGCGCGTACGACCCCGGCGCCCGGCTGCTGGTCTGGCGGCCCGCGCCGCCGGTCGCGCACACCGTGGCGGTGGTCACGGCGGGCACGGCGGACGGCCCGGTCGCGGCCGAGGCGGCGGCCGTCGCCTCCGCGCTGGGCCTGCGGACCACCCTGATCAGGGACGTCGGGGTGGCCGGGCTGCACCGGGTGCTCGCCGCGGCCGGCGACCTGCGCGCGGCCGACAGTGTGATCGTCGTCGCCGGCATGGAGGGCGCGCTCGCCAGCGTCGTCGGCGGTCTCGTCGAGACGCCGGTGATCGCGGTGCCCACCTCGACCGGGTACGGCGCCGCGCTGGAGGGCGTGACGGCCCTGCTGGCCATGCTCACCTCCTGCGCCGCCGGGCTGACCGTGGTGAACATCGACTCCGGCTTCGGCGCCGCCCTCGCCGCGTACCGGCTGACCAGGAGGGCCTCCCTGGCGAAGGCGTCTCCGGCGGGCGAGGAGCCCCGATGATCCTCTACCTGAACCCGTTCACCGGACTCGCGGGCGACATGCTGCTCGGCGCGCTGCTCGACGCCGGCGCCTCGCTCGACGCCGTACGGCGGGCGGTCGCCGAGACCGGCCTGACCGGCTGGCGGCTCGACGCCGAGCGGGTGCGCACCGGCGCGCTTACCGCCACCCGGGCGCTGGTGACGGTGGACGACGACGCCACCGAGCGCCGCGCCGCCGAACTGCTCGCGATGGCGGCCCGCACCGGGCTGCCCGTCGCGGAGGCCGCGCTGACCGCGATCGCCGAGGCCGAGGCCGCGCTGCACGGCGAGCCGGTCGCCGAGGTGCACCTGCACGAGCTCGGCGGGCACGACACGCTGGTCGACATCGTCGGCTGCGCGGCGGCGCTGCGCGA
This sequence comes from Microbispora triticiradicis, assembly GCF_005864065.1. Lineage (NCBI taxonomy): Bacteria > Bacillati > Actinomycetota > Actinomycetes > Streptosporangiales > Streptosporangiaceae > Microbispora > Microbispora triticiradicis. Next base: position 101,835 of record NZ_VANP01000002.1, read on the forward strand.
CCTGCGCGTGACGCGTGTGCACTGCGCGCCGCTGCCCCTGGGCGCCGGAGTCGTCCGCACGCGTCACGGCGTGCTGCCCGTCCCGGCCCCCGCCACGCTCGCCCTGCTGAAGGGGGCGCGGGTGCGGGGCGGAGAGGCGGGGGAGGCGGTCACCCCGACGGGCGCGGCCCTGCTGGGCGCCGCAGGCACGACGTACGGCCCGGCTCCGGAGATGGTCCTGCGCGCCACCGGGTACGGCGCGGGCGGGCGCGTGCTGCCCGACCGGCCCAACGTCACCGTCGCCATGCTCGGCGAGCCCGTGGCCGAGCCGGAGGCGGTGACCGGGCCCGGCCGCCAGGTCGTCCTGTCGACGAACCTCGACGACGTGACGGGCGAGGTGCTCGGGCACGTCGTCGAGCGCGCCCTGGCGGCGGGCGCGGCCGACGCGTGGGTCACGCCCGCCGTTATGAAGAAGGGCCGCCCCGCCCACATCCTGCACGTGCTCACGCCCCCCGAGCTGGCCGGCGAGCTGCAGAACCTGGTCCTCGCCGAGACGGGGAGCCTGGGCCTGCGGCGCAGCGTGGTCGAGAAGGTCGCGCTGCCCCGGCACTTCGAGACCGTGCGCCTGCACGGCCGGGACGTGCGGATGAAACACGGGCCGTGGGGGGTCAAGCCCGAGTACGACGACCTCGCCGCGCTGGCCGAGGCCACCGGCAGACCACTGAGGGAACTGGCACGAGAGGCCTACGACGCACTGTGACTCCTCCTGTGACTTCTTCTGAGACATCCGCCGCACGGATCGACGCCCACCACCACCTGTGGGATCTGTCCCGGCGCCCCCAGACGTGGCTGGAGCCGCCGCAGATGGCTCCGATCCACCGCGACTTCACGGTCGCCGACTACGACTCGGCCGCGGCCGGGGCGGGCGTCGGCCGGTCCGTGCTCGTGCAGGTCCTGCCCGACGCCGAGGAGACGCGCGAGTTCCTGGCGCTGGCGGCGGACTCGCCGACCGTCGCCGGGGTGGTGGGATGGGCCGACCTGACCCGGCCCGATCTCGCCGCCGAGCTCGCCGCCCTGGCCGCCTCGCCCGGCGGCGGCCTGCTGCGCGGGATCCGCCACCTGGTGCAGGGCGAACCCGACCCGCGCTGGCTCGCCAGGGACGACGTGCGCGCCGGGCTGCGGGAGGTGGCGGCGGCCGGGCTCGTCTACGACCTGCTCGTCGTGCCGCACCAGCTGCCCGCCGCGATCGAGACCGTGCGCGCCCTGCCGGAGCTGAACTTCGTCCTGGACCACCTGGCGAAACCCCCGGTCGCGACCGGAGAGGTCGAACCCTGGGCGGGGCTCGTCCGCGAGCTCGCCGCCGAGCCCAACGTGACGGCCAAGCTCTCCGGCCTGATCACCGAGGCGGTCTGGGACGACTGGGACGCCGCCGCCCTGCGGCCGTACGTCGACGTGGCGCTCGACGCGTTCGGCCCCGGCCGCCTGATGTTCGGCTCCGACTGGCCGGTCTGCCTCCTCGCCGGCTCCCTTTCCCGCTGGTCCGAGACCGTCTCGGCGCTGCTCGCGGAGGCCGGACTGCCGGACGCCGAGCGCGAGGCCGTCTTCCGGGGCACGGCGGCCCGGGTCTACGGCCTGAAGGACTGAGCGATAGACCCTATTCATCCCATGAAACATGTGTATGACACATCATCGGGATGAGGCGAACTTGGGCACGCATGTGCTCATAAAGCGGTAGATGTACGTTTCGCAGTTCCCGTAGCCGTGCCCGCGGGCCTGCCGGGACACCCGGCCCGGCAGGCCGGTTTCGTAGGGCTCCTCTGACGAGGGGCGATGTCCCCTGCCGCGTCCGGCACCCCTCGGCCGGGCGTGACGGGCCTGCGGCGCGTGCCGCCCTCCCGGCCCGGTGGCGGTGCCGGCGCTTGACGGTGGAAGGGGCGGTTCGTGCTGTCCGCCTGTCGGATAGATCCCATGTCTCCGGCAGGCACCCCCGCTTCTGGAAGTGCACCACGTCACGTCCGTCCGACCGGCCCCGGCCGCGCGGACGGACGCCGTCGTGTGTTGATCCCACGTTTCTTGATTGTTACCGCGGACAACAAACGTTACCGTCCTGTGTCTTTCACCACCTGGGCTTTGGGCTTACGTTGTCTCAAACAACATTCCCTGGAGCGGTGAACGCCGTGACCCGGCCACTGCCGTACCGGGTGGCCGGAGCGCCTCGACCCGAAGGATCTGCGAAGACGTCGGGAAGGCGCGGGCTCGGCCGCACCCCCTCATAGACCCCCAGTCAGAGAAAGGACCCACGCATCATGCGCAAGGGGATCCTCAGCATCGGCGCCGCCGCCGCGGCGCTCACCCTCGGTCTCACCGCCTGCGGGGGCGAGAGCGGTGACACCTCCGCCCAGAGCGGCAGCAGCGCCGCGCCCTCCGCCGCGGACAACGCCAAGGCCGGCAAGATCGGCGTCATCCTCCCGGACAGCAAGTCGTCCGCCCGGTGGGAGACCGCCGACCGCAAGTACCTGGAGGAGGCGTTCAAGACGGCGGGTGTCCAGTACGACATCCAGAACGCGCAGGGCGACAAGTCCGCCTTCCAGACGATCGCCGACCAGATGATCACCAACGGCGCCACCGTTCTGATGATCGTCAACCTCGACAGCGGCACCGGCAAGGCCGTGCTCGACAAGGCCAAGTCGCAGGGCGTCGCCACGATCGACTACGACCGCCTCACGCTGGGCGGCAGCGCGGCCTACTACGTGTCGTTCGACAACAACAAGGTCGGCCAGCTGCAGGGCGAGGGCCTGGTCAAGTGCCTCACCGACAAGAAGGCCGACAAGCCGATCATCGCCGAGCTGAACGGCTCGCCGACCGACAACAACGCCACCCTGTTCAAGGAGGGCTACGACAGCGTCCTCAAGCCGAAGTACGACTCGGGCGACTACAAGAAGGGCCCGGACCAGTCGGTTCCGGACTGGGACAACACCCAGGCCGGCACGATCTTCGAGCAGATGCTGACCCAGGAGCCGAAGATCGCCGGTGTCCTGTCCGCCAACGACGGTCTCGGCAACGCCGCGATCTCGGTGCTGAAGAAGCAGAACCTCAACGGCAAGGTCCCGGTCACCGGCCAGGACGCCACCGTGCAGGGCCTGCAGAACATCCTCGCCGGCGACCAGTGCATGACGGTCTACAAGGCCATCAAGAAGGAGGCCGACGCCGCCTCCCAGCTGGCCATCGGCCTCGCCAAGGGTGAGCAGCCCTCGGTGAGCGGCTCCGTCAAGGACCCGGAGGGCAACCGGGACGTGCCGTCGGTGCTGCTGGAGCCGCAGGCCATCTACTTCGACAACGTCAAGGACGTCGTCGCCGACGGCTTCGTCACCAAGGACGAGCTGTGCACCGGCGACTTCGCCGACAAGTGCAAAGAGGCCGGTATCAGCTAACCCACCCCACCCACCGGGTGCGTACGGCGGCGCGAACCCCCCAGGGGTGACCGGCTGAGCCGCGACGAGCACCGTGCGGGGCGCCCCTTCCAGGGCGCCCCGCACCGCTCGGAGCGGCGAGAGGCGGCCCCGAGGACGGCGCCGTACCGGCCCATAGATCTACGGAGAAGCCCATCGTGTCCCAGGGACCGATCCTGGAACTGCGCGGCATCAACAAGAGCTTCGGCCCCGTGCAGGTCCTTCACGACGTCGCCTTCTCGGTCCATCCGGGAGAGGTGACCGCACTGGTCGGCGACAACGGCGCCGGCAAGTCAACGCTGGTCAAGTGCATCGGCGGAATCCACCCGATCGATTCGGGCGAGTACCTCTTCGAGGGCGAGCGGGTCCACGTGAACGGGCCCAGGGACGCCGCGGAGCTCGGCGTCGAGATCGTCTACCAGGACCTCGCCCTCTGCGACAACCTCGACATCGTGCAGAACATGTTCCTGGGCCGCGAGCGCAAGAGCGGGCTCGTCCTGGACGAGGACACGATGGAGGAGATGGCGGCCAAGACCCTGGCCGGGCTCTCGGTGCGAACCGTGAAGTCGCTGCGCCAGCACGTCTCCAGCCTCTCCGGCGGCCAGCGGCAGACGGTGGCCATCGCCAAGGCCGTGCTGTGGAACAGCAAGGTCGTCATTCTCGACGAGCCGACCGCCGCCCTCGGCGTGGCGCAGACCGCCCAGGTGCTGGAGCTGGTCCGCCGCCTGGCCGACAAGGGCCTCGCGGTGGTGCTCATCTCGCACAACATGAACGACGTCTTCGCCGTGTCCGACCGGATCGCGGCGCTCTACCTGGGACGGATGGCGGCCCAGGTGAAGGCCTCCGAGGTGACCCACTCGCAGGTCGTGGAACTCATCACCTCCGGGCGCAGCGGGGAGCTCGGCATCGGGAACGGCATCGGAGCGGCATCATGACAACCGAAACGCTCCCCAAGCAGGAGAACGCCGACTCCGCGATCGGCACGCACGTCAGGGGCTACGTCGAGCGGGTGCGCGGCGGTGAGCTGGGCGCGCTCCCCGCCGTCTTCGGTCTCATCATCCTGTGCGTGGTCTTCTCGGTCCTGCGGCCGTCGTTCCTGTCGGCGCTGAACTTCGCCAACCTGTTCACCCAGGGCGCGGCGGTCGCCGTCATCGCCATGGGCCTGATCTTCGTGCTGCTCCTCGGCGAGATCGACCTGTCCGCCGGCTTCGCGAGCGGCGTCTGCGCGGCGGTGCTCGCCGTGCTGCTGACCTTCCAGGGCTGGCCCTGGTACCTCGCGGTGCTGACCGCGATGGTCACCGGCGCGGTCATCGGCCTGGTCCTCGGGTCGCTGGTGGCCAAGCTCGGCATCCCGTCCTTCGTGGTCACGCTGGCGGCGTTCCTCGCCTTCCAGGGCGTCGTCCTGCTGCTGGTGAAGAACGGCACCAACATCTCGATCCGCGACGAGACGATCCTCGCGATCGCCAACAAGAACGTGCCGCCGGCCGCCGGCTGGATCGCCACCGCCGTGGGCGTCGCCGCCTACGCGGCGATCCAGTTCGTGCAGGCGCGCCGCCGGGCCGCGCGTGGCCTGGTCGCCGCGCCCATGGCGGTGATCGCCGCCCGTGTCGCGGCGCTCGCCGTCATCGCGGGCGCCGCGGTGTACATGCTCAACCTGGAGCGCAGCCGCACGGCCATCGTGTCGCTCAAGGGCGTGCCCATCGTCGTCCCGCTGATCGTCATCCTGCTGATCATCTGGACCTTCGTGCTGCGGCGCACGGCGTACGGCCGGCACATCTACGCCGTCGGCGGCAACGCCGAGGCCGCCCGCCGGGCCGGCATCAACGTGGACCGCATCCGCATCTCCGCCTTCGTCATCTGCTCCTTCATGGCCTCGATCGGCGGCATCATCGCGGCGTCCCGGGCCAACTCGGTCGACCCCAACACGGGCGGCAGCAACGTGCTGCTGTTCGCGGTGGGCGCGGCCGTCATCGGCGGCACCAGCCTCTTCGGCGGCAAGGGCCGGGCGCTCGACGCGGTGCTCGGCGGCGCGGTGGTCGCGGTGATCGAGAACGGCATGGGCCTGATGGGCTACAGCGCCGGCGTCAAGTTCGTCGTGACCGGCTCGGTGCTGCTGCTCGCCGCGGGTGTGGACGCGCTGTCCCGCAAGCGTTCGGCGGCCACCGGCCGCTGACAGGGCGGGCTCCGCTCTCCGATCAGTCCCAGAGGCCTTCCGGGCCTCTGACCCCCACCCCCCACGGAAGTCCGAGGCCGTTCCGATGATGCGCGCAGGTCCCTCACAGGAGGAGATCCGCAAGCACAACCTCGGGACGCTGCTGCGGCACGTCCACGTGGGAGGGCCGACCTCGCGGGCCGAGCTGACCTCGCTGATGGGGCTCAACCGCAGCACCATCATGGCCCTGACGGCCGACCTCACGGCGGCCGGGCTCGTCCGGGAGGAACTGCCCAGGGACACCGGAAGGGCGGGGCGGCCGTCCCTGGTCGTCCGCCCGGAGACGGCCCGCGTCTACGTGCTCGCCTTCGACGTGGGGGTGGACCGGCTGGCCGCCGCCCGCATCGGCCTCGGCGGCGTGATCCTCGACCGCCGCGAGACCAGGCGGGAGCGCGGGCCCTTCGACCTGGCGCAGGTCGCGGGCACCCTGGCGGGCTTCGCCCGGCAGATGCGGCGCCGGACGCGGGAGGACACGATCTGCGTCGGCGCGGCCGCGGGGGTCTCCGGCGTGGTCCGCCGCTCCGACGGCGTGGTCAGGCTCGGGCCGAACATCGGCGCGGTGGAGACACCGCTGCGGGAGGAGCTGACCCGGCGCCTCGCGCTCGGCATGCCGGTGGCGGTGGGCAACGAGGCGAACCTCGGCGCGCTCGCCGAGCACACCCGCGGGATCGGGATCGGCTGCCGCGACCTGGTCTACCTGCACGGAGACGTGGGCATCGGCGGCGGCATCATCGTGAACGGCCAGCTTCTCGGCGGGCACGGCGGGTACGGCGGCGAGGTGGGCCACATGGTGGTCAACCCCGACGGCCGCCGGTGCGGCTGCGGCTCCCGCGGCTGCCTGGAGGCCGAGGTGGGGGAGCCCGCCCTGATGGAGCACGCCGGCCGGTACGGCGAGATGATCGGCAGGGACGCGGTGCGGGCGGTGGTCGACGCGGCGGACCGGGGCGACGTGCGGGCCCAGGAGGCCCTCGCCCACGTGGGCGGCTGGCTCGGCCTCGGCGTCGCCAACCTCGTGAACGTCTTCAACCCCGAGATGGTCGTCTTCGGCGGCATCCTCAGGGAGATCTACCTCGGCTCGGCGGCCCAGGTGCGCAGCCGGATCGCCACCGGGACGCTGTCGGCGGCGCGGGAGCGGCTGCGGCTGCGCACCACGGCGCTGGGCGACGACGCGACGCTGATGGGGGCCGCCGAGCTGGCCTTCACGCAGGTGCTCGCCGACCCCCTGGAGGCGCTGTCGCGTCTCGGCCCCGCCTGACGGGGACCGTCAGGCGGAACTGCCGGGCGGAACCGTCAGGCGGTCGTCCGGGCGGGGGCGCTGAAGGTGTCGCACGCCTTCGGGCCGTTGCCGATCCAGCCGCGCTTGAGCCAGTAACGGATGCTCCGGGCCTTGCCGTGCGCGGCGTCGCCGGTGATCCAGTCGAGCTGCTCCTCGAAGTCGAACTCGTCGCGGCCGAGGGAGTGCCACACGCTGCCGATGAAGGCGCCGGAGAAGCACTCGGCCTGAAGCTCGACGCGGCGGGTGAGGTCGTAGGCCCGCTTCTTGCTCACCGTGCGGTAGCGCCGGTAGACCTCCGGCAGGATGCCGGCGCGGTCCTGCGCGTAGTGGCCGTACTCGTGGGCGATGACCGTGAACAGGTTGAACTCGGTCGGGTCGGACAGCTGCGACTTGTACAGCAGGATCCACATGGTGTCGTTCTTGGGGCAGTACATGCCCGCGGCGTAGCCCGCCGGGTACTTGCCGCAGCCCGTCGGCACGCTCTTGGTGATGTAGCGCACCTTCGGCGGGGAGAACCTCAGCCCCGCCTGCCGGAACTCCTCGGCCCACGACTTGTTGAGGCAGTCGAGCAGGTGGTCGAGGTAGACCCGGTAGGTGTCCAGGTCGTCGGGGCGGCGGGACAGCTCCGAGCACTCGGGGAAGTCGAACTCGCCCGTCTTGTAGAGGGGGTTGGCCGTCAGCGCGGCCTGGCCCCTGGGCATGGGCCGGGCGGCCTTGCCCGGGGACGCGCCCGCCGTGCCGGCGAGGGAGAGGACGGTGGCCGCCGCCGTGGCCGCGACGGCGGCAGCGCGGAGGCTTATGCGAATCATGAGTGGGCATCCCCAGCGGACAGAGAAACAGGGTCACAGAAGGTGGCGAGGGGCTCGAACGCCTCAAAGCGGACTCCCTCGCGAGATCATGAGAGTAGGGCAGGAGGCGGCGACGGGTAAAGCGGAATAGATGTCGTTACGGAGAAGGTCTGTGGAGGTTCAGTGCGACCCCTGGTAACACCCGGCCTCCGTCGAACTAGACTCGATCCGTTCGATGGCGAGCGGGAAGGATGCACGGTGGGGATTCTGGAGACGATCAAGGACCCGCTCGACGTGAAGCGCCTCGAGGCCGGGCAGCTGCCCGCGCTGGCGGAGGAGATTCGCGACGTGCTGGTCTCCACGGTCGCGAAGACCGCCGGCCACCTCGGCCCCAACCTGGGGGTGGTCGAGCTGACCATCGCCCTCCACCGGGTCTTCGACTCGCCCCGCGACCCCATCTTGTTCGACACCGGCCACCAGTCGTACGTGCACAAGCTGCTGACCGGCCGGGCCGAGCGGTTCGGCACCCTGCGGCAGGAGGGCGGCCTGTCGGGGTATCCCAGCCGGGCCGAGTCCGAGCACGACTTCATCGAGAACTCCCACGCCTCCACCGTCCTGTCGTACGCCGACGGGCTCGCCAAGGCGTTCGTGCTGGGCGGCGAGACCGACCGCACGGTGGTGGCGCTGATCGGCGACGGCGCGCTGACCGGCGGGATGGCCTGGGAGGCGCTGAACAACATCGCCGGGCGCAAGGACCTGCCGCTGATCATCGTGGTCAACGACAACGGCCGGTCCTACTCGCCGACGATCGGCGGCCTCGCCTCGCACCTGTCGTCCCTGCGGATGACCCAGGGGTACGAGCACGTGCTGGAGCTCGTGAAGAACAACCTCGGCCGGGTGCCGGTGGTCGGCACGCCGCTGTACGACACGCTGCACGGAATGAAGAAGGGCCTGAAGGACATCCTGACCCCGCAGGCCATGTTCGAGGACCTCGGGCTGAAGTACGTCGGCCCGATCGACGGCCACGACGAGGGCGCCGTGGAGGCGGCCCTGCGCCGCGCCCGGGGCTTCCGCGGGCCCGTCATCGTGCACGTGCTCACCCGCAAGGGGAACGGCTACGCGCACGCGGAGAACCACGACGAGGACTGCTTCCACTCGCCGCAGCCCTTCGACGTCGAGACCGGCGAGGAGCGGCCCAGGCCGCACAGCTGGACCAACGTCTTCGGCGACGAGATGGTGAAGATCGGCGCGGAGCGGACGGACGTCGTCGCGATCACCGCGGCGATGCTCCACCCCACCGGCCTGGCGGCGTTCGCCGAGGCGTACCCGGACCGGACCTACGACGTGGGCATCGCCGAGCAGCACGCTCTCACCAGCGCCGCCGGACTCGCGTTCGGCGGTCTCCACCCGGTGGTCGCGGTCTACGCGACCTTCCTCAACCGGGCCTTCGACCAGCTTCTGATGGACGTGGCGCTGCACCGGCAGCCGGTCACGGTCGTGCTCGACCGGGCCGGGGTGACCGGCGACGACGGGCCGAGCCACAACGGCATGTGGGATCTGTCACTCCTCCAGGTCGTCCCCGGGCTGTCGGTCGCCGCGCCCCGCGACGGCGCGCGGCTGCGTGAACTGCTGGCCGAGGCGGTGAGGATCGAGGACGGCCCGACGGTGGTCCGCTTCCCCAAGGGCGCGCTGCCCGCGGACGTCGACGCGGTCGGCAAGCTCGGCGAGATGGACGTGCTGCGTGCCGGGGACGCCGACGTGCTGCTCGTCGCGGTTGGCCCGATGGCGGAGATCTGCCTGGAGGCCGCGACCCTGCTCGACGCGCAGGGCATCTCGGCCACGGTGGTCGACCCGCGCTGGGTGAAGCCGCTGGACAAGGCCCTCGTGCTCGCCGCCTCGGCGCACCGGCTGGTCGCGGTGGTGGAGGACAACGGCCGGGTCGGCGGCGTGGGCGACGCCGTGGCGCGCCTGCTGCGCGACGCGGACGTGGACGTGCCGGTGCGGACCTACGGCGTCCCGCAGCGGTTCCTCGACCACGCCAAGCGGGCCAAGATCCTCTCCGACGTCGGCCTGACCGGGCAGGACCTCGCCCGCCAGATCACCGAGGCCGTCGCGCGGCGCTCGCAGGTGATGGAGAGCCACCCGGCCAGGTTGGTGCATCCGACTGACTGATCACCATGCGTAATACCGGTCCGACCGGGAAGTCTGCAGGTCATCGACGTGAGGAGCCTGCGGATGAACGTTTTCCGGACGAAACCGGTAGAACAGTCCATCGAGGACGCCGAGGGCGGCGAGCACCGGCTCAGGCGCACGCTGAGCGCCCTCGACCTGACGGTCTTCGGCGTCGGGGTCATCGTGGGCACCGGCATCTTCGTGCTGACCGGCGTCGCGGCGCGCAACACGGCCGGTCCGGCGGTCGCGATCTCCTTCGTGGTCGCCGGGGTGGTGTGCGCCCTCGCGGCCCTGTGCTACGCCGAGTTCGCCGCCACGGTCCCGGTCGCCGGATCGGCCTACACCTACGCGTACGCCACGATCGGCGAGTTCCCGGCCTGGATCATCGGCTGGGACCTGATGCTGGAGCTGGCGCTCGGCGCGGCGGTGGTCGCCTCGGGCTGGTCGGGCTACTTCGCCTCGCTGCTGAAGAACTTCGGCATCGATCTGCCGCCGTCCCTCGCCGGTGACCACGCCGTCTTCAACATCCCCGCAGCCGTGATCGTGCTCCTGCTGACCGGGGTGCTGGTGGCCGGGATCAAGATGTCGATCAGGTTCAACGGCGCCATGGTGGCGATCAAGCTGGCCGTGGTGCTGCTCGTGATCATCGCTGGGCTGTTCTACGTCAAGGGGGGCAACTACCAGCCGTTCGTCCCGCCGGCGCACCAGCTTCCTCCCGACGAGGGGCTGAAGGCGCCCCTCATCCAGGTGCTGTTCGGCGTGCAGCCGGTCGCCTACGGAGTCTTCGGCGTCTTCACCGCCGCGGCGCTGGTGTTCTTCGCCTACATCGGCTTCGACGTCGTGGCGACCGCCGCCGAGGAGACCCGCCGCCCGCAGCGCGACCTGCCGATCGGGATCATCGCCTCCCTCGTCGTCTGCACGATCCTCTATGTGGTGGTCTCGCTCGTGGTCGTCGGCATGCAGCACTACTCCGAGCTCAGCGAGTCGGCCCCGCTCGCCGACGCGTTCCGGTCGGTGGGCCAGCCCTGGATGGCGACCCTGATCAGTGTCGGGGCCATCGCCGGGCTCACCACGGTCGTGATGACCCTCATGCTCGGCCAGAGCCGGGTGCTGTTCGCGATGTGCCGCGACAGCCTGCTGCCGCGCTCCCTCGCCCGGGTCCACCCGAGGTTCCGCACGCCGTACCGGATCACCATCGTCATCGGCGTGGTGACCGCGCTGCTCGCGGCGCTGATCCCGCTCAGCGCGATCGCCGAGCTGGTGAACATCGGCACGCTGTTCGCGTTCGTGATCGTCGCGGTCGCGGTGGTGATCCTGCGCAGGACCCGTCCCGACCTGCCGCGCTCCTTCCGCACCCCGCTGGTGCCGCTGGTGCCGATCGCCTCGGTGCTGGCCTCGGCCTATTTGATGCTCAACCTGCCGGTGGAGACCTGGATCCGCTTCTTCGTCTGGATGGCCGTGGGCACGGTCGTCTACTTCCTGTACGGATACCGGCGGAGCCGGGTGGCGAATCCTAGGAGTAAGCCCGGGGAGCCAGCCCTCGGACGATGAGCACGACGCCGACGGCGGCCAGCAGCACGCCGCTCGCGCCGAGCAGCAGGCGGTAGCCGCGGGGGGTCAGCCGGTGCCTGCCTGCCCCCACCGCCCCCGCCAGCGCCACCTTGGAACCGACCAGGACCAGGTAGAAGGCCCCGGTGAAGCCCAGCGCGTACGCCGGGGCCCGGTCCCAGGCCGCGACGAACACCGGCGAGCCCACCGCGATCCAGAACAGCCAGGGGTGCGGGTTGAGCAGGTTCACCACCACCCCGCGCAGGATCTCCCGCGCCGAGGACGGCGCGTCCTCGCCGGGCCGGGGCGGCAGCGCCGTACGGGCCTCGCGCAGCGTCTCCACACCCAGATAGACCACGTAGAGGCCACCGCACACCGACAGCACGCGCAGCAGCGCCTCCGGCAGCGCCCCGACGGCCGTCACAGCGAGCAGCACCACGGGCAGGTCCGACAGCAGCGGCACGCAGGCCAGGCGCACACCCGCGCGGAAGCCGCCGCGCAGGCTGGCCGTGATGACGAGCGTCAGCAGCGCCCCGGGCATGACGCCCGCCCCCAGCCCCAGGCTGAGCCCCATGAGTAGTTCTGGCACATGACCTCCAGATTTGTCCGCACGAGAGGCTATCGGCGGTCGGCACGCGGCCCTGCCACACGTTCCCGACCCCGTGGGCCGCGGGGAACGACATCCCGAACGATCTACCGATATGGCGGTTTATCAATTACCTTGACTTGGTGCAAAGGTGATCGATAACACTGCCGGCAATAAAGGAGTTTCGGAATGACGTTATTCCGTCACGGCGGCGTGCGGCCCGGGGGGACGCGCCGGCTTCCGGCGGTGATCGCCGCCGGGGTCGTGGCGATCGCGGCGGTCCTGGTCGCGCCCCTCGTGCCTCTCTTCGCGCCCGGGCCGGCGGCGGCGGACACGCCGTGGCTGAACGTTTCGGACGACGGCTACCTGTCGATCAGCATCCCGGCGGCCTCCGTCGAGGCCAAGGTGGGCCCGGTGTCGGAGGTGGCCGTCGAGGGGAACTTCGGTCCCTCCTCCGCCTGGGCGGAGTTCGGCCTGACCCGCCGGGGCGACGCCTGGTGGGGGGCCCTCGGCCCGCTCAAGCCGGGGCTGTACTACTACCAGGTCACGGGTGACATCACCAAGGGTCTCAAGGATCCGACGAACGCCACCACCGTGGCGTCCAAGCCTCTGTGGAGCACCTTCCTCGTCCCGGGCGACTCGGCGCGTCTGCTGGCGGACGCGCCCGAAGGGCAGGGCGGCAAGGTCGGGACCCTGACCTACCGGGTCGGGAAGGAGGAGCGGTCGGCTCTGGTCTGGACCCCGCCGGGCTACCCGGCCAAGGGCGGCAAGCCGCTTCCGGTGCTGTACCTGCTGTCCGGCCCGGACAGGAGCGCCACCGACTGGCTCGACCTCGGCCGTGCCAGGCAGATCCTCGACAACCTGTCCGCCGGCGGTTCCATCGAGCCGATGGTGGTCGTGATCACCGACGGTCGCGGTCCGGACGACGACAAGGACCTCAAGGACCTCCGCAAGGCCGTCGGGGACGCCTACCGCGTCCATGACGACCGGGAGCACCAGGCCATCGCCGGTGTGTCCGAGGGCGGCTCGCAGGCGTTGCGCGCCGCCCTGACCGGTCCCGGCCAGTTCGCCTACGCCGGCTCGTTCTCGGGTCTCCTCACGGAGATCGCCGGAGGCAGGCCCGGTCCCGGGCCGAACCCCGGTGCCAAGCTGCTGCGCCTGTACACCGGGAACGTGACCGACCCCGCCTACAACGCCACCGTCCGCCTCACGAAGGCACTGGACCGCGCCCGTGTCAGATACGAGTTCGACGGGGTCAACCCCGACGCCGGGGCGAACTGGACCGCCTGGCAGGAGAACCTGATCGATTTCCTCCCGCGGCTGTTCCGCAAGGCGCCGGATCACGGTCCGAGCGCCGGTCACGGGCGGCTGAAGGGCGAGTTCCACCCGCCGGCGCCCGGCACGACTCCGACGCCGTACGTGACGAAGGACGGCTTCGTCACCTTCGAGACCACGACGGACCTCAAGGACGCCAAGCACGTCACGGTATGGGCGAACGACGCTCCCGGCGGGAGCTGGCTGCGCGTCCCGATGTCCCGTGAGGGCGACCGGTGGCGGGCGACCATCGGTCCGCTGGACCCGTGGTTCTACTACTACCAGTGGATCGTGGACGGGGTCTCGGTCAAGGACACGTCGAACCCGGCGAAGGTGACCTCCGAGCCGAACTGGAGCACCTTCCTCATCCCCGGTGAGCGGTCGCGCCTCCTGTCGGACGTTCCCGCCGGCCGGGGCGGAAAGATCGAGAGCCTGACGTATCCGAGCACCGTCGCGAACCAGGACCGGACCGCGCTGGTGTGGACCCCGCCCGGATACGACGCCGGCCGGGCGGAGCCGTATCCCGTCCTCTACCTCCAGCACGGCAGCGGCCAGAGCTACACGGACTGGGTCGAGATGGGACGCGCCAAGCAGATCCTCGACCACGAGTTCCTCGACGGGAAGCTCGTGCCGATGGTGGTCGTGATGGGCAACGGCAACGTGCCCGACTTCGGCAAGGAGCTTCTCGACAACATCGTTCCGGCGGCCCGGGCCCGCTACAACATCTCCAGTGATCCGTCGCAGCAGGCCCTGGCCGGTCTCTCGATGGGCGGGGTGCAGACGCTCGGGGTGCTCAAGGCGTATCCGGGCCGGTTCGCCTACATCGCGGCGTTCTCGGCCTGGTTCGGCAGCGGCGACGGCGTCGACGCGGAGGCGATCAACAAGGGGACCAGGATGCTGCGCCTGTACGTCGGCGATGTGACCGACTTCGTGCAGCCGTTCTTCATGGCGTCCCTGCCCACCTTGGACGGTCTCGGCATCCGCTACGAGTTCGACGGGGTGACCCCCGGTCCGCACGGCTGGGACGTGTGGCAGAAGAACCTCATCGACCTGGCGCCACGTCTGTTCAGGCGCTGACCCTCGGCTCCACGCGGCGCGGTCACCAGGGTGACCGCGCCGCGTCCGCGTTTGTGCCCGTCCACAAACCATCCTCGATCTTCCGTCGGCACACCAATTGCCGGTCCCTTCGCTCCTCCTGCAGACTTGCCGATCCATGGCCCCTGACCTGGGGCTTCGCAGTGGAGTGAAAGGATCGGGTATGACCGTGCCCCGGGGGCCCGCCGACTCGTCCCGGGTTCCGCGATTCGCCGGACCGGCCACCTTCGCGCGGCTGCCGCGCCTGGACGAGGTCGGCCACGCGGACGTCGCGGTGGTGGGCGTGCCGTTCGACAGCGGGGTCTCCTACCGCCCCGGCGCCCGGTTCGGCCCCTCGGCCGTCCGGGAGGCCAGCCGGCTGCTCCGGCCGTACCACCCGGGCCTGGACGTCTCGCCGTTCGCGGCGATGCAGGTGGCCGACGCGGGGGACATCGCGTGCAACCCGTTCGACATCCACGAGGCCGTCGAGACGATCGACGAGGCGGCGTCCGGGCTCATGGAGGGCGGCACCCGGCTCGTCACGGTCGGCGGCGACCACACGATCGCGCTGCCGCTGCTGCGCGCCGCCGCCCGGCGGCACGGCCCGGTCGCGCTGCTGCACTTCGACGCCCACCTCGACACCTGGGACACCTACTTCGGGGCCGAGTACACGCACGGCACGCCGTTCCGGCGGGCGGTCGAGGAGGGCATCCTCGACACCGAGGCCGTCTGCCACGTCGGCACCCGCGGCCCGCTGTACGGCAAGAAGGACCTGGAGGACGACCGGCGCCTCGGCTTCGGCATCGTGACCAGCGCCGACGTCATGCGCCGGGGCGTGGACGAGGTGGCCGGCGCGCTGCGGGAGCGCATCGGCGGCCGCCCGCTCTACGTCTCGGTCGACATCGACGTGCTCGACCCGGCGCACGCGCCCGGCACGGGGACCCCGGAGGCCGGTGGCCTGACCAGCCGCGAACTGCTGGAGATCCTGCGCGGCCTGACCGGGTGCGACATCGTCGGCGCGGACGTGGTCGAGGTCGCCCCGGCCTACGACCACGCCGAGATCACCTCGGTCGCGGCCTCCCACGTGGCGTACGACCTGATCAGCCTGCTCGCACTCAAGGAGGAGCGGTGAGCGACACGAACGCGGCGACGGGTCTTCCCGCCGCCTTCGCCTGGTCCCCGAAGGGCTGGCCCTCGGAGCGTGCGTTCGCCACGCCGGACGCGGCCGAGGTGTGGTGTTACACCGACCGGTTCTCGTACTTCCCCGGGGAGACCGTCCGCTTCCACCTCAGCGCGAGCGTCCCGTCCTTCGACCTGGAGGTGATCCGCGACGGGCTGGAGCCCCGCGTGGTGTGGTCGCGGCGCGGGCTGTCGGCGGGCTGGTTCGAGGCGCCGGCCGACGCCCACGCCGCCGGCTGCGGCTGGCCGGTGGGGCTGGAGCTGGAGATCCCGGACGACTGGCGGAGCGGCTTCCACATCGTCACGGTGCGCGCGGTCACGCCGTCCGGCGAGCTGTGGGAGCGCGAGCACTTCTTCGTCGTCAAGGCCCCGGCCGGGCGGCGTGCCCCGGCCGCGCTCGTGCTGACCACCAGCACGATGCTGGCCTACAACGACTGGGGCGGCGCCAACCACTACCGCGGACTGGGCGACGATCCGCGTTCCGACAACGGGTCGCCGCTGGCCTCGACGCAGCGTCCGATCGCCCGGGGAATGATCCGCAAGCCCGCGGGCGCGCCGCGGGAGGCCAACCCCGGTACGCTGCCGATGCACGGCGCTCCCCGTTACCCGTCGTACGAGTGGGCGCGCCTGTTCGGGTACAGCCGCCACCACGCCGACGCGTTCTGGGCGACGTACGAGCGGCACTTCGCGGTGTGGGCCGAGCGCCACGGGTACGAGATCGACTACCTGACCCAGCACGACCTGCACTTCGACCCCCAGGCGCTGGACGGGTACTCCTGCGCGATCGTCGTGGGACACGACGAGTACTGGTCGTGGCGGATGCGCGACACGGTCGACGCGTTCGTCGACGAGGGCGGCAACCTGGCCAGGTTCGGCGGCAACTACCAGTGGCAGGTCCGGCTCGGCGACGACGGGACCACGCAGTACTGCTACCGGCTGCCGTCGCTGGACCCCGAGGCCGCCACGACGCCGCACCTCGCCACCACGGTGTGGGAGGCGAAGTCGGTCGGCCGGCCGGGCGCCACCACCATCGGGCTCAACGGACTCGGCGGGATCTACAACCGCTACGGGGTCGCCACCCCCCGCTCGTCCGGAGGCTTCACGGTCTACCGGCCGCACCACTGGGCGCTGGAGGGGACCGACCTCTACTACGGCGACCTGCTCGGCGGGCCCCCGTACTTCCTCGCGGCCTTCGAGCTCGACTCGGTCGAGTACACGTTCCGGCGCGGGTTGCCGTACCCGACGTTCGAGGACGGCGCCCCCGAGACGCTGGAGATCCTGGCCCTCGCGCCGGCCGTACGCGGGGAGGAGGACCGCTTCGGCGGCCGGGTGCCGATCGGCGGGCCGGAGGAGGAGGTCTACAACTACAACGCGGACCTCGGCGACGACCTGCCCGGCTACGTGCACGAGGGGGAGATGCGGGGCGCCGGGATGATCGCGGCGTTCACCCGCGGGGACGGCGAGGTCTTCAACGGCGGCACCACCGAGTGGTCACACGTGCTCAGCCTCGGCGACCCCTTCGTCGAGCGCATCACGCACAACGTCCTGCGCCGCTTCGGCCTGCGCAGCCGCTTCGAGAACCAGAAGGGAGCCGCATCGTGAGCGACGGGCAGACCCCCGTGGGCATCGACGCCGTCCGCGTCGTCTCCGCGGCGAACGGCGAACGCTTCGTGCCCCCGCTGGGCGACTACCATGTGCTGTCCGCCGAGTGGACGGAGGCGGAGTTCCGCGTCTTCGGCGGCGCCGCGAGCGCGTTCACCGGCGGTTACTGGACGGGCGAGCCCGGCGCCATACGGTTCGACTCCTGGCCCTACGACGAGATCTGCTTCATCCTCAAGGGCCGCGTGGCCGTGCAGGACGACTCCGGCCGGCGCAAGGAGTTCGGACCGGGGGAGTCGTTCCACATCCCCCAGGGCTTCCGCGGTGACTGGATCACCCTGGAGCCGAGCGAGAAGGTCTTCGTCGCGGTCAGCCGCTGAGCTCCCCCTTCCCGCCTTCGGGCCCACCCGCCCTCTCCTCCCCACCTGCCTTCCTCCCAGCCCGCAGTAAGGAGCCCCCACCATGCCCGGTCGTCCTCCCGACAGCTCCGCGAACGCCCCCGGTTCCCAGGTCGGCTCCCTGGCCGGCAACGCCATGGGGACCAAGGACCTCGTCTTCACGGTCCTCGCCGCGCTGGCGCCGCTGACGCTCATCGTCGCGGTCGCCCCCCTGCACTTCCTCAAGGGCGGCGCCGCCGTCCCCGGCGGCTACCTGGTCGCCGGGGTGGTCATGGCGCTGTTCGCCGTCGGTTTCATGACCATGAGCCGGTACGTCCGCAACGCCGGGGCCTTCTACGCCACCGTCTCGCGCGGGCTGGGCAAGCCGGCGGGGTCGGGCGCGGCCATGCTCGCCATCGTCGCCTACAACGCCCTGCAGATCAGCACGTACGGCGCGCTCGGCGTCTACGCCACCGAGACGTTCAAGAACTACTTCCACCGCGACGTGCCGTGGTGGGTGTTCGCGATCGTCGGCCTGGTCTTCGTGGGATGGCTCGGCTACCGGGGCATCCACACCAGCGCCCGGATCCTCGGGGCGCTGCTGGTGCTGGAGACGGCCGTGCTCGTCGTGCTGGCGGTCTACGTCCTGGTGAAGGGCGGCGCCGGGAACTGGTCCGCCGAGTCGTTCGCCCCCACGAGGGTGTTCGACCCGGGCAACGGAGCGATGTTCGCCCTGGTCGCCGGGGCGTTCATGGGCTTCGAGGCCACCGCGATCTTCAGCGAGGAGGCGCGGGGCGGCATCCGCACGGTCCGCC
Source organism: Microbispora triticiradicis (assembly GCF_005864065.1). Classification (NCBI taxonomy): domain Bacteria; kingdom Bacillati; phylum Actinomycetota; class Actinomycetes; order Streptosporangiales; family Streptosporangiaceae; genus Microbispora; species Microbispora triticiradicis. The sequence goes on from NZ_VANP01000002.1 coordinate 120,203, forward strand.
GGGCGACCTACATCGCGGTCGGGTTCATCGCCGTCTTCTACGCCTTCATCACCTGGGTCGTCGTCATGGCGTACGGCGTCGACAAGATCGCGGCCGCGGCCGAGGCCGACCCCGTCAACCTCGTCGTCGCCGTCTTCGACAGGTACGTGCCCGCCCCGATCACCGAGGTGATGCACATCCTGTTGCTGACCAGCGCGTTCGCCGCGCTGCTCGCGCTGCACAACGCGGCCAACCGTTACTTCTACGCGATGGGACGGGAGGGCCTGCTGCCCCGCCCGCTGGGCCGTACCCACCCGCGGACCAAGGCGCCGTGGACGGCCGGGCTCGTGCAGACCGTGCTGGCGGCCGCGGCGATCGTCGTGTTCGCGGTCTTCGGGATCGACCCCTACCTGGGGCTGCTGCTGTGGGGCAGCGCCCTCGGGTTCCTCGGGATCATCTGCCTGTGGGCGCTGTGCTCCCTGGCGATCATCCGCTTCCTGCGCCGGGAGGCGCCCGAGGCCGGGATCTTCCGTACCACGATCGCCCCCGGGCTCAGCTTCGCCGCCCTGGCCGTGGTGCTCTTCCTCGTCCTGAGCAACCTGCCGCTGCTGACCGGCGCCGGCACCGCCACCAACCTCCTGATCGTCGGTCTGGGCGTGGCCGCCGTCGTGGCCGGCGTGGCCAGGGCCCTCTACCTGCGGGCCCGCGCACCCCGGCTGTACGCCGGGCTGGCCCAGACGTCCGTCGACGAGCCGCCCGCAGGGCGGAGAGAGCCTGTCACCGGAAATGCCTGATCACGACACGTCGCCCGCGGGCCGGGGCTACCGTCCGCTCGACCTCGCCGGTGTGTTCAACGTGCCCCGTTCTGTCCTCGACGACGGCGACTCCTATCCGCTCGGCGCGCGCACGCTCTACGGCCTGCCGTTCCTCTTCGGCGACGAACGGGACGCCGGGGCGGCCCTGCTCCGCGTCGGCGGCCCGCACCCGGCGGCCGTCACCATCCCGGTCGGCCGCGCGGTCACCTGGCTGGTGGTCGCCCACGCCCTGGAGTCACCGGACCTGTTCGACGGACAGGCGGTCGGCGGGACCTGCGGCCACTACACACTCGTCTACGACGACGGGAGCACCGAGCGGCTGCCGGTGCGCCAGCGCATGGAGATCGGGCCCACGCCGCGGCTGTGGAGCGACCGCGCCATCCCGCTCGACTGGGGCCAGACCCCGTTCCTGGCCGTACCCGACGCCCAGCACCGGCTGATGCCGCGTACCCACGGGCGTTTCGACGCCGCCGGGGCGCGGTTCGTCGACATCGACGACCCGCAGGCGCGGTCGCCGTACGTCCTGCCCTACCGGTTCTACCTGTGGCCCTGCCGCAACCCCCGGCCCGGCCGCACGGTCCGCGCGCTGGAGATCCGGTCGGCGGGCCCGGCCATCCTCGTCGGTGCGGTGACCACGAGCGACCTCGACGAGGACCCCTTCGGGCGTACGGTGTGGCGCGACGTCCTGCTCGACCTGGACCCCTCGGCGGGACCGATCGCGGAGGACCTGGCGGTGACCGTCGACCGGGGATCGGCGACCTACGTCTACCGCACGACCGGCTCCGGCTCCGGCGACGCGGCCGCCGAGGGTACGCCGGCCTGGGGGACGCCGGAGGGGGAGCACCACCAGGGCTACGTACGCGTCGCGGCCAATCCCTCGGCGCGGCTGACGCTCACCCGCGGAGAGACCGTGATCAGCACCTGCGGATGGGGCGAGCTGCTCGCCGCCGGGCGGCACGGCGACGGAGGGGTCACCTGGCGGGTCCCCGACGCCGGGCGGGCCTGGGTGCGCACCACGGTCAGGGACGCGGCCACGGGTGAGCCGATCCCGTGCCGGATCCACTTCCGGTCCGCCGACGGCGTGCCCTACCCTCCCCATGGCCATCACGGTCACATCAACTCCGACGGCAACACCTGGAACCTCGACATCGGCGGGGACGTCCGCCTCGGCACCACGACGTACTCCTACATCGACGGCACCTGCGAGGGCTGGCTGCCTCTGGGGGAGGTCACGGTCGAGGCGGCTCGCGGGTTCGAGTACGAGCCGTTGCGCACGACGGTCACCATCCGGCCGGACCAGGCCGAACTCGAGCTGACGCTGACCAGGGTGACCGACATGGCCGCGGAGGGCTGGTACAGCGGCGACACCCACGTGCACTTCGTCTCGACCCTCGGCGCGGAGCTGGAGGCCCGCGGCGAGGACGTCCGGGTCACCAACCTGCTCCTCAGCCAGTGGGGGCACCTGTTCACGAACACCGAGGAGTTCACCGGCCGCCCGCACACCTCGCACGACGGGCACACGCACGTGTTCGCCGGCCAGGAGAACCGCAGCGGCATGCTCGGCCACATCAACCTGCTCGGCCTGCGCCGCCCGATCATGCCGTGGTGCACCGGCGGCGCGGAGGAGTCGGAACTCGGCGGCGGCCTGGAGACCACGCTGTCCCACTGGGCCGACGAATGCCGCGAGCAGGACGGCACCGTCGTGCTGGCGCACTTCCCCGTGCCCAACGGCGAGGCGGCCGCGCTGCTCGCCACCGGCCGGCTCGACGCCGTCGAGATGATCGCGTACGACCCGTACAACATCCGGGAGTACTACCGCTATCTCAACGCGGGCTACCGGATCACCCTGGTGGGCGGCACCGACAAGATGAGCAGCGAGGTCCCGATCGGCCTCATCCGCACGTACGCGCAGGTGCCGGCCGAGGAGGAGTTCGACTACTGGAGCTGGTGCCGGGCCGTCCGGCGGGGAGCCACCTTCGCCACCAGCGGTCCGCTCCTGTGGCTCGGCGTCAACGGCCGTCAGCCGGGCGAGGAGACCCACGTGCCCGCGAGCGGCACCGTCCACGTCGGCGCCCGCGTCGAGTCGATCTTCGACGTCGACCGGCTGGAGATCGTGGTCAACGGCCACGTCGTCGCCGAGCGGAGGGTCGAGACTCCCGGCCGTACGCTGGAACTGACCGCGGACGTGCCGGTGACGGAGGACAGCTGGATCGCCGCGCGCTGCTACGGGCCGGGCGCCGGAGTCGCCCGCCACCACGACGTGTGGGCCAGGCCGATCATGGCGCACACGTCGCCGGTCTACGTGCGTACGGGCGAGGAGTATGCGCGATCCGACGCGGACACGATCGACCACATGCTGAACCTCGTCGACGGCTCCCTCGCGTACATCGACGAGCGCAGCCGTCGCCTGTGGCCCGGCCAGGTCTGCCATCGGCACGGGCAGGAGGATCACCTTGCCTTCCTCCGGGCGCCGTTCCTGCAGGCGCGCGACCTGCTGCTGAAGCGCAAGGAGGCCGGCTGAGGGCCCGCGCCGTCTCGCCCGGGAACCGCCAGGGAGCGGATCTCGGGCGGCTGGCCATCGAGCACGACTTCTCGCACGTCGCGCCGGTAACTCCAGGCAATCCGGGCGCGGGGTGCTCATGCCCGGCGGGGCCGCGATGCCGGTTACACCACCTACTCCGCCTACCGCCACGCGGCCTGAGCCGTCGCGCGTCCGAGGGTGCTCGTGTCCGGGCCTGCGCCTGATGGCTCGGACTTCAGCGCAGTTTGACGGTGGAGGCGGCCCACAATTCGGCGATCCGGCCGTTCTCGATGCGCATCATCTCCATCAGTGTGGCGGGTTCGCCCGTCTGGCTCGTGCCGTGCACTGTGGACCGGACGGCGACCGTGTCGCCCTCGGCCACGATCTGGTCGGCCACCACGCGCAACGACGGGTAGCGGTCGCGGATCTCGCGCCAGGCGTCCCTGATTGCCTCCACTCCGGTCGTGCCCATGGGATGGCTGTAGAAGCCGGGGGCGAAGATGTCGTCCACCGCGTCGAGGTCTCCGGCCATGGCTGCCTCGTACATTCGCTCCACCAGGGTCTTCTTCGGGTGCTCATCCATCGCAAGCCTCCTTAACGATCGGTCGGTAAGTGAGTGTGACTGCTTACTGAACGGTCGTCAAGTAGACTTCGGCGCGAAGGAGGGAGCGATGGCCGAATCGAGGGCGCGGACCGGCGGCCGGGACGCTGCGCGGACGCGCGCCCGGATCCTGGCGGTCGCCCAGGACCTGTTCGCCGAGCGCGGGTACGCGGGCACGTCGGTCGCCGACATAGCCGGTCGGCTCGGCACCAGCAAGGCTGCTCTTTATTACCACTTCTCGGCGAAGGCCGACATCGCCCAGGCTCTGCTGGCCGGCCCTGTCGAGGCGTACGCCCGGCTGGCAACCGCGCCCGGCGACAGGTCCGCAGAGGAGCTGCTCGCCGCTGTGATCGACACGACGGCGGAGCTGCACGAGCTGGTCGACGTCATCGGCAACGACCCGTCGCTGCAGTCGGCGCGGGGCGCCCTGGTGTCCCGCTCCCGGGAAATCAACGATGACATCGTCCGCGTACTGGCGGGGTCGGGGCCGGGCCGTGCGGGGGAGGTACGGGCCCAGGCGGCCTATGCCGTGGCGAAGAACGGCACGCTCGCCCTGCTCGCCGGCGGCACCGGCGGCCTCTCGCCGTCCGACCGGGCCGAACTGCTCGCCGCCGCCGTCCGCGCCCTCACCCCGGGTTGATCGACTCGCTCACGGCTGCGGCCTGCCGGTCCGGCCCTCACGGTGAGCGGGCCGAGGCCCGCCGGGCTTCAGCCCAGGTGCGAATCTGCCGAGGGCCTTCAGGGTCTCCTACAGCGGATTGCCGGCGGCAGGCTCGGGCAGGCCGCCCGGCCAGGCACGCGCCGTGGCGGCGGCGGGCCGTCGTCTGAGCCACGAGGTGGGTCCCGTAGATCCCGTATGCCGGAACACGGCGGTCACCGCAAAGCCGCATGACACCGACTTACCGCGGTTCTTCCGCCACCTCGGCGTCACCCGCTGGCTCGCTGTTCCCGGGGCGATCTCGAACCTGGCTATCGGTTATGACTGAACGCTGGAAAGCGGCGGATCCGAATTGTCCTCTGATGCGGCTGTGACAGAGGGACTAGTTAAGTCGGGGTTCAAACTAGCCGCTTAGGGTCATTTGCTTCGCATGAGTCAACGAAATGCGCCGTATGGGCGTCAGGTGCGGCTCTTGTCGCTTAACTTCTTGAGTACGCCGGATCGAGGTCAACGACCCGGCGTACTCCTGCCGAAGGGCGATTCCCTCAGCCGTAAACTGGGCGTTTACGCTGACCACTTTACCTGCTTCTAGCCGGGTGGGCTGGGCTTTGGGGTGATCTCTTCGGCTGTTTCCGACGCGAAGGGGTTGCTTCATGAAGTTGGGCAAGACCGCGCTCCTGCCGATCGCCGCACCCATCACGGCTGTGGTGGCCTGGCCCGATCACCCCTGGGTGAGTATCGGCATAGCCGTGGCATGTGCCGTTTCCCTGGCTGTCCTGCTCGTCGTCTTCGCCTGTCGGGGTGGCACCGTCACTCTCAGTTCAGGTAGAGGTGATGGCCGGAAGGCCGCGAGCGTCCGCGTACCCGGGCGCCGTGGAAAGCGCGCTCGTTGATCTCGGGCGGCAACCGGGTGTAAGGCATCAGTGCCCTGCACTCGGTAACTCGCCCGCCGAGTATACGGGGAGCGGTTGAGGCAGGAGCGCAGGCTGTTGATGAACGCGCCTGCAGCCCCGCCTTCCCCAGCGGCGTGACCGGGGTGCTAGGAGGTTTACAGGCCTCACGATCCGGCGAAGCGCGGCGGCTCGGATCGGAAACCAGTGTGGGGCCTCGGCGTTTCACGCGGCCCTGTCGGCTGGAAGGCTGGCGGGGCCGCATATTCGGCATCCTAGGAAACTGCTGCATAAGTCGGATATTTGCCGGTCGAGAGTCTTCCTGTGGCTCCAAGATTCCTCGATCTCGAGCGTGTTTGCGACCTGTGGATGTGGAAGAATCCATACAGGATTTCGAATTTCGAGGGGGGTGTGATGGATCTGTTCGACGCCGATTCCGAGCACCTCCCTCGCTTGAACAATCCTGGCGATGGCAACTGGTGGGAGCGGCTCACTGCCAACTCGCCCCTTTGGTCTTCCGAGGGCGCGCTTGCCCGTGAATATGTGCCGATAGTCGAGCCCAGGGCGCGGAAGCACGCGAGCCGGTTCGATGACTCGGAGAAAACGCCCAACTCTGCCCGCACATTCGAGACTCGTGGTGTTAACGCGTCCGGCGTCGAACAAACCGACGATGAGACCGCAAGCGGTGCCTCTTCCGACGGTGCGTCTCCTGAGGGTGCATCTCCTGAGGGTGCGTCTCCTGACGGCGTCGAGTGTGCCGGCAGCGATGCTCCTGCTGGCGCAGCCAGCGATGCTTCTGGTGGCGCCTTGGGCGCTGGCCGAAACGATGCGGGCCGTGATTGGGATGCTGGTCGCGATCGGGTTGCCGGTGGTGCTTGCGGTGCGGGGTCGTCGTCGTGGGTGGCGGTGGCGGCTGTTGGTGAGGCGGCGCGGGCGGTGGCGTTGGTGGCGGTGCCTGAGTCGGCGGAGGTGTGTCTGGCTGAGGCTGAGGAGTTGCTGGCGGCACGGGACCGGATCACTTCGGCGCTGGCCGCCCGGGTGGGGCGGGTGCATCGGGCCGGGGAGGCGAAGAGCCATGGGCATGCCTCCACCAGGTTGTGGTTGCGATCCGTTGGCGGGATGACCATCCCGGGTGCGGGCCGGTTGGTGACGATGGGCATGGAGTTGGGTCGTCTGTCGCGGGTGCGTGAGCGGTTCGCCGAGGGCAGCTTGGCGGAGGGGATCGTGGAGGCGATCTGCACGGCCACTGCGGGGTTGACCGATGAGCAGGCCATGACGGCTGAGGGGATTTTGCTGGAGTTGGCGGGGTCGGCGGGTGCGGCGGAGGTGGCCAAGGCGGGGCGGTATCTGCGGGCGGTGCTGGACCCCGACGGCCACGAAAGCGGTGAGCAGGCCGATTTCGACCGCCGGTTCTTCCGGGTGCGGCGGCGTAGGAACGGCGGGCTGGAGGGAGAGTTCTACCTCCCGGTCGAGGCGGCCGCGCGGTTGCAGCACCTGCTGGACGTCTACGCCAAGCCGAAGGCCGAGGGGGATGACCGCACCCCGAGTGTGCGGAACGCGGATGCGTTCATCACGTTCCTGGAGAACAAGATCGCAACCGAGCTCCTGGTGCTGGTCAACGCCGAATCCCTGCCCGACGACCCTCCAGCCGACGAACCCTCACGCGAGCCCGCAGGCACCGACCCCCCAGGCGACGCCGCTGACTCCTCTGCCGACCACCCCACCAGCGACCCGGTAGACACCGACCCGAGCGACGGCCCTGGCCCCGACTGCTCCGGCACCGGCACCGGCACCGGCCCTAGTCCTGACCCCGACCCGTCGGGCACCGACCCCGGCTCTGGTCCTGACCCTGATCCCGGCTCGTCGGGCGCCCATCCCTCAGAGACCGGCTACTCAGACGCCGGCTTCTTGGACGCCAGCTTCTTGGACACAGAACCGGGTGACGACCCTGGCCCTGAGCCTGGCTCAGGCTACGACCCCGTTCCCGGCCCTGACGCCTGCGCCGCTGCGGACTGCGGCTCTGACGCCTGTGCTACCCGCGCTGCCGCGACCTGCGCTGGCGCGACCTGTGCTGGTGCGGCCGACGCCACCGGCGAGTCCTCCGCCGCCGACTCCGCCTCTGATCCGCCGCCCGAGCACGGCGATCCTCCTGGTACCCACATTGGGGAAAGCCCAGGCGGGGACTGCCCTGTCGGCGACTGCTCGGCGGGGGACTACCGGCATGCCTTTGCGCCGGGTGAAGCGCCGCATGGGATGCGCGGGGCTGGCTCCGACGCGCCGTCGGGTGCGGAGGGGAGCACCTGGCCGCGAGCGGGCTCCGGTGCGCCGCCCGGCTCGGGAGACCGGGCGTGGGCGGAAGGCAGCGCCCGGCTGGGGGGAGACGCCCAGGTGGGAGGCGCGGCCTGGTCGGGAGGCAGCGCCCGGCGGGGAGGTGGCGTCTGGGCGGGGTCGGGGGTCGGGGTGAACAGTCCGCCGCCGGGGGTGTGGTTGCGGGGGTTGCCGGGGCTGATCCTGGCGACCGGGCATCTGCTGCCTGTTGCCAGTGTGCATCGGCTGGCCCGTACCAGCGCTTTGGTGCGGATCGTGATGGACGCCGGTGGGCAGGTGCTGGACATGGGCCGAAAGGTCCGTCTGGCGACCCCGGCGCAGCGGCGGGCGGTCTTCGCCCGGTATGCGACCTGCTGGGTGGACGGCTGCCCGCTGCCGGCCACGATGTGCCAGATCGACCACGCCGAGGACTGGTGCAGCGGCGGGCTGACCGACCTCAAGCTGCTGGGACCGGCGTGCCAGTTCCACAACCGCGACCGCTACCGCCACCCCACCCGCTACACCCGCCGCAAGATCGGAGCCGACCGCTGGGCCTTCACCTACCGAAACCCCCGCACCACCCGACTGCGGGTGTAGAGGCGGGACACCGGCAGGGCCGGGACGGCGAGTCGTCGTCGCCCCGGCCCCGTGCCGGCGCAGTAAGACCGGCGCAGTAAGACCGGCGCGGTAAGACCAGCGCGGTAAGACCAGCGCGGTTCAGGCCGGTACTGAGGCCACGCCGGGCTCCAGGAAGCGGGAGCCGGTGACCTCCTCGGAGATGCCCGTACGGTCCAGGTACGGCGTGATACCGCCGGTGTGGAACGGCCAGCCGGCGCCGAGGAGCATGCACAGGTCGATGTCCTGGGGCGCGGCGACCACGCCCTCGTCGAGCATCAGCCTGATCTCCTGGGCGAGGGCCCGTAGGGCGCGCAGCCGCACCTCGTCCGTTGTCGAGGGGGACGTGGTCGAAGGGGACGCGCCGCCCTCGAACAGCGACCGAACCTCCGGGTCGATCTGGAAGTCGGGGCCGTAGAGGCCCGGCTTGCCCGCCGCGACCAGCTTGGCGAGGTTCTCCGACACGCCGAAGCGGTCCGGGAACGCCGCGTGCATGGTCTCGGCCACGTGCAGCGCGACGGCCGGGCCGACGAGCTGGAGCAGCGCGAACGGCGTCATCGGCAGGCCGAGCGAGTCGAGCGCGTGGTCGGCGGTCTCCAGCGGGGTGCCCTCGTCGGCCGCGGCCGTGACCTCGCCCATGAAGCGGGTCAGCAGCCGGTTGACGACGAACGCGGGCGCGTCCTTGACCAGCACGCACGACTTCTTCAGCGTCTTGCCGACCGCGAAGGCCGTCGCGAGCGTCGCGTCGTCGGTGGCCGCGCCCCGGACGATCTCCAGCAGCGGCAGCACGGCGACCGGGTTGAAGAAGTGGAAGCCCACCACCCGTTCGGGGTGGCGCAGGCCCGCCGCCATGCCGGTGACCGACAGCGAGGAGGTGTTGGTCGCCAGCACGCAGGTCTCCGAGACGACCTCCTCCACCTCGGCGAACACCTTCTGCTTCACCGTGAGGTCCTCGAACACCGCCTCGATCACGAAGTCGGCGTCGGAGAATGCGTCCTTGGTCAGCGACCCGGTAACCAGGCCCTTGAGCCGGTTGGCCTGGTCGGCGGAGATCCGGCCCTTGGCCAGCAGCTTGTCCACCTCGCCGTGGACATATCCGACGCCCTTGTCGAGGCGGGCCTGGTCGAGGTCGGTCAGCACGACCGGGACCTCCAGGCGGCGGGCGAACAGCAGCGCGAGCTGAGAGGCCATCAGCCCGGCGCCGACCACGCCGACCTTGGTGACCGGGCGGGCGAGTGACCTGTCGGGCGCACCGGCCGGGCGCTTGGCCCGCCGCTGCACGAGGTCGAAGGCGTACAGCCCGGCGCGCAGTTCGTCGCCCATGAGCAGATCGGCCAGCGCCTCGTCCTCGGCCGCGAAGCCCTCGTCGCGCGACGCCGTGCGAGCCAGGGCGACCAGGTCGAGAGCCCGGTACGGCGCGGGGGAGGCGCCCCGCAGCTTGAGATCGACGAGGGTCCTGGCCTGGTCGATCACCGGCGTCCAGTCGCCGGTGGTGTGGTCGGGGCGCTCCACGGTCACCTCGCCGCGCAGCACCTGGGCCGCCCATCGCAGCGACTCCTCCAGGAAGTCGGCGGGCTCGAACATCGCGTCGGCGATCCCGAGGGCGTACGCGTCGCGGCCCTTGATCATGCGGTTCTGCGACAGCGGGTTCTCGATGATCAGCTTCAGCGCCTTCTCCGGGCCGATCAGCCGGGGGAGGAGCTGGGTGCCGCCCCACCCGGGCACCAGGCCGAGGAAGCACTCCGGCAGCGCGATCGCCGGGACCCCGGACGACACGGTGCGGTAGGTGCAGTGCAGGGCGATCTCCAGCCCGCCGCCCATCGCCGCGCCGTTGACGAACGCGAACGACGGCACTCCCAGCTCGCCCAGGCGGCGGAACACGTGGTGGCCGAGCGCCCCGATCGCGACGGCCTCCTCGCGGGCGGACACCTCCGCCGCGCCCTTGAGGTCGGCGCCGACGGCGAAGATGAACGGCTTGCCCACGACGCCGACCGCCGCGACGTCGCTGCGCGCGGCGATCCCGTCGAGCGCGTCGTCCAGCGAGAGCAGGCCGTGCGGGCCGAAGGTGTTCGGCTTGGTGTGGTCGTGCCCGTTGTCGAGAGTGATCAGCGCCATCGTGCCCGCGCCGTACGGAAGCTCGACGTCGCGCACGAGCGCCTTGGTCACGACCTCGTCGGCGTTCCTGCCCTCCAGGAGGGCCTTCCAGGTCTCGATCGTGCTCATGCGAGGTTCTCCCAGATGACGGTGCCGCCCATGCCCATGCCGACGCACATCGTGGTGATCCCGTAGCGGACGTCGGGACGCTCGGCGAACTCGCGCGAGAGCTGGATCATCAGCCGCACGCCCGACGACGCGAGCGGGTGGCCGAACGCGATCGCGCCGCCGTACGGGTTGACCCGCGGGTCGTCGTCGGCGATGCCGAAGTGCTCCAGGAAGGCCAGCACCTGTACGGCGAACGCCTCGTTGATCTCGAACAGGCCGATGTCGCCGATCGACAGCCCGGCCAGGCGCAGCGCGCGCTCGGTGGAGGGGATCGGCCCGACGCCCATCACCTCGGGGTCGACGCCGGCGAAGGCGTACGACACGAGGCGCATGCGCGGGGTCAGGCCCAGCTCCTCGGCCACCTCCTGGGCGGCCACGATGCAGCCGGTCGCGCCGTCGTTGAGGCCGGAGGAGTTGCCCGCGGTGACCCTTCCGTGCGAGCGGAAGGGCGTCTTGAGGCCGCGGATGCCCTCCAGCGTCGTGCCGGGGCGCGGCCCCTCGTCCACGGTGGCGAGGCCCCAGCCCTCGGCGGCCTTGCGGGTGGCCACCGGCACGAGGTCGCGCTGGATCCTGCCGTCGGCGTACGCCTTGGCGACCTTCTCCTGCGAGGCGACGGCGAAGGCGTCGGCGCGCTCCTTGCCGATGGACGGATAGCGGTCGTGCAGGTTCTCCGCGGTCATGCCCATGACCAGCGCCGAGCCGTCGACCAGCCGCTCGGACAGGAACCGGGGGTTGGGGTCGACGCCCTCGCCCATCGGGTGGCGGCCCATGTGCTCGACGCCGCCCGCGATGGCCACGTCGTACGCGCCGAAGGAGATGCCGCCCGCGACCGTGGTCACGGCGGTCATGGCGCCGGCGCACATGCGGTCGACGGCGTAGCCGGGGACCGACTTCGGCAACCCGGCGAGCACCGCCGCGGACCTGCCGATGGTCAGGCCCTGGTCGCCGATCTGGGTGGTGGCCGCGATGGCCACCTCGTCCACCCGCTCCGGGGGGAGGCCGGGGTTGCGCCGCATCAGCTCGCGGATGACGCGGACTACCAGGTCGTCGGCACGCGTCTCGGCGTACAGGCCCTTCGGGCCCGCCTTGCCGAAAGGCGTCCGAACGCCGTCGACGAAGACGACTTCACGGGACGCAGGCACGGGTTCGCTCCTACTAGTCGGTAGCTGCCGGAGTCCCATGCTACTGGTCGGTAACCAGTTCTGGGAGCGGTGGGCGCGCCGCGCCTGTGAGAGATCGTTAACCCGGGAGAAACCGGTAGGAATCAGCACATGTGACCAACAGCGATCTCATTCGGGATGTAAGCCCCACAAACCTCAAGATTCACTCATGTAACTCACATGATTCCATTCTTGGGGCATTGCACTTGAAAAGGGATCCAATGCACTCCCCTGTGCGCGCCTGGACCAAGGCGCTCGCCGCGGCCGTCACGGCCGTGACCCTGTCCACCTCCCTCCTCCCGGGACCCGCGCACGCCGAACCGCCCGGATCGGCCGGCTCGGCCGGCGACGACGGCACCTGGACCGTCGAACCCGTCGGCGGCGGCCACCGGGTCACCCTCCGCCTGAACAAGCCGCTGCCGGTCCGCGACGCCGTTCCCGAACTCGCGGCGGACGGCCGGTCGCTCGGCCCGGCCGAGGAGTCGCCCGACGGCATGACGCTGACCGTCGTCACCCCCGACCCCGCCGTCGCCACGGCGTCCTCCGTGGACGTGGCCTGGAACGGCGAGGTGCCCAGGGTCAGCGGGGCGGCCGTCGGCAGGGCCGCCCCGTCACCCGCCGGTTCTCCGACCAGGACACACGGCAAGCCGGCCCCCGTGCCCGTCGACCCGGCCGCGCCCGGTCCGTACGCCGTGAGCCACGACGAGTACGACCTCGGCGACACCGCTATCACGCTGGAAGGGCTCGGCGGCCGCCAGGCCGAGATCCGGGCGAAGGTCTACCTGCCCGAAGGCGCCCCCGGCAGGCGCCCGCTGGTCGTCTTCCTGCACGGCCGCCACTCGGCCTGCTACAACCCCACGACCCGGGCGACGTCCAACACCCAGTGGCCCTGCCCGGCGGGGCAGCAGCCCATCGCCAGCTACCAGGGATACGACGGTCCCGCGGATGTGCTCGCCAGTCAGGGGTACGCCGTGGTGTCGGTCAGCGCCAACGGCGTCAACGCCGCCGACAACCCCTACAGCGAGGACCGGGGCGCACTGGCCCGGGGCGAGGTCGTCATGAGGCACCTCGACCTGCTCGCCGACGCGGCCAAGGGGGTGGGCGACGCGAAGCTGGTGAGCCTCTTCAGGGACCGCCTCGACATGTCCGACGTCGGCCTGATGGGCCACTCGCGGGGCGGTGAGGGCGTCGTCAAGGCCGCGCTGATGAACGCGGGCCGGGCGAAGCCGTACGGGATCAGGGCGGTGCTCCCGCTCGCGCCGACGGACTTCGCGCGGGCGACCCTGCCCGGCACGCCGATGGCCGTCATCCTGCCGTACTGCGACGGGGACGTCTCCAACCAGCAGGGCCAGCACTTCTACGACGACTCCCGGTACGCCGTGGACGGCGACCCGGCCTTCCGGGCCTCGCTGATGGTCATGGGCGCCGACCACAACTTCTTCAACACCGAGTGGACCCCGGGCGTGGCGCACGCGCCCGCGTCCGACGACTGGTCGAACCGCAACGACCCCGTCTGCGGCGGCTCCGCGCCGTCGCGGCTGACCGCCGCCGAGCAGTACGCCGTCGGCACCGCGTACATCGCCGGGTTCTTCCGGCTCGTGCAGGGCGGCGAGCAGGGCCTGCTGCCGCTCTTCGACGGCAGCGGCGGCACCACCCCCTCCGCCGGGCGGGCGGTCGTCCACACCGTCGCCCAGGCGCCCGCGGCCGGGCGCCTCGACGTGGCCGCCTTCACGTCGCCGTCGCCGTCCACTCAGGTCTCCGGCGCGGCCACCGCGGTCGTCTGCGCGGGGATGCTCGACCGCTCGCCGCAGAGCGGCCTGCCGTCCTGCGCCTCCGCGCTGACCACCTCGCAGGCGCCGTCCTGGACGCCCGCGACGTACGCCGGAAACGTCGCCTCGACTCCGGTGCTGCGGTTCTCCTGGAGTGACCCGACGGGCGCGGTGACCGTGCCGCTGGACAAGCCCGACCAGAACGTCTCCCGCTACGACGCGCTGACCTTCCGCGCGGCCCGGGACGAGACGGCGACCGGCGAGGTGGACCTCGCGGTCGAGGTCGTCGACAAGAGGGGCGCGTCGCGGACGTTCAAGGTGTCGGAGGTGAGCGACGCGCTCACGCCGTTCCCCGGCACGGCCTCGCCGCTGCCCAAGACCTGGCTGAGCACGGTCCGCGTCCCGCTGAGCGCGTTCACCGGCGTCAAGCCGCAGCAGATCAGCGAGATCCGGATCTCGGGCGCGAGCCAGAAGGGCGCCGTCTACCTCGCCGACCTCGCGTTCACCACCATGGCCGCGGGCGAGGCCCGTACCGACAGGCTGCCGCAGGTGTCGGTGGAGGGCACTGCGGTGGACGAGGGCGACGGACCGGGCACGGCCCTGATGAAGGTGCGGCTCACGGAGAAGAGCAGGACGCCGGTGACGGTCCAGATCCAGACGATCGCGACCGGGGCCACACCGGTGGTCGCCTCCGCGGCGCAGGAGGTCGTCATCCCGGCCAGGTCCCTGGAGGCGTCCTTCCAGGTGCCGGTCAACGGCGACACCGCGGTGGCGTCCGCGCCGCAGTCCTACCAGGTGGTCGCCTCGGTGCCGGTCAACGCGACGATCGGCGGCGGCTTCACCCGGCTCCTCGTCACCGACGACGACATGAGCTGACTCCCCTGCCGGCTGAGTCCTTCCGCCTGCGGAAGGGCTCAGCCGGCGTCAGGGACGGGCGTGCACGGTTTCACGGGTGAGCCCGCTCTGGCCAGCCAGGCGCCGAGTCTCCAGGGCCGCTGCGCGTTCTGGTTGTCGCGGAACTCCAGGACGAGCGTCTCGCCCGGCCGGATGAACTCCGGACGGATCCTGATCTCACGGACGTCGACCACCTGGGCCGCCTCGAACGAGCGCCACCGTTCCACACCCGCCCGCATCTGCGCCTCCGTGTGGCCCGGCGACCCGTAGGAGGGATCCACGCCCTCGAACCGGGGATCCGCGCACCGCGTGTGCGGCGCCAGGAACGACACGTCGGCCGTGACGCCGGCCGCCAGCAGATCGGCCTGCAGTCCCTCGGGGTCGCGCATCTCGTCGAGAGCCACCGTGATCGTGCCGTCGGGGTTCTCGGTCACCGCGTACGCCGGGGTCCCGCCGCCGGCGACCAGCGGTGTGGCGACGGCCGCCGCCACGACGCCGGCCGCGACCAGCAGCCGAGGGGCGGTGACGACCCGCCGCCGGGCGTGCATCCCGTCCATCAGCCGCCGTCTCGCCCCGGTGAGGTCCTCGAAGGAGGCCACCGGGACGTCCTGCCACATGCCGTCGAGCACCTTCATGATTGTTCTCCTTCTGGTAGCGACCGCCGGATCTGGGCGCGGGCGCGGTTGAGCCGCGAGGCGACGGTGCCGGGAGGGATGCCGAGCGCGTCGGCGACCTCCTGGTAGGTGAGGCCGGCCCAGGCGACGAGCAGCAGCACGTCGCGGTCGGCCCGTTTGAGCCGCAGCAGGGCCCGCGCCAGCGGGCGGTTGACGGCCAGGGTGTTGACGCCGTCCTCCACCTGCGCGCCCGCTGTCTCCCCCGGATGCACCCCGCTGCGCAGGTACGCGCGGTAGAGGGCGGCCTCGGCACGGCGGCGTCTGCCGATCATGTTCGAGGCGATGCCGTACAGCCACGGCCGGGCGTCGGGGCGGCCCCGGTCGTAATCGGCCCGGCTCTGGAAGGCGGCCAGAAAGGTGTCGGCCACGACGTCCTCCGCCTCGCCGGGACCCAGTCGCCTGGTCACGTAGCGGTGCAGAAGCGGCGCGTGCCGGTCGAACAGGACGGCGAAGATCTCCGGCTCGTGCAGCGATCTCCCGATGAGGGTCGCGTCATCCGCCGCGATGACTTCGCGGGTGGTTGTCATGCATCTCGGCCTTTCCTGGCGTATGCGGTCACCAGTACTTGCCGCGCCGGGCCGAAATGCTTCATTCCCAGGGCACGCGCCGGTCGCCGGCGTCCCGGGTCAGACCTCTCCCTTGATCTCCAGCCGTTCGAGCGCCTTGGTCAGCGGGTGGACGGTCAGGCCGATCTGCCACTCCCGGGCGCCCAGCGCGCGCAGCCGCGCGGACACCGACTCCTCCGTGACCGGGGCGGGCGGCTCCCACGTGAGGCGGCGTACGGCGTCGGGCTGGAGCAGGTTCTCGGTCGGCATGCGGTGCTCGTCGGCCAGCGCGGCGACGACGGCCCGCGCCGCCGCGAGCCGCTTGGCCGCGGCCGGGTCGCGGTCGGCCCAGCGGTTGGCCGGGGGAGGGCCGTCCCCGGGCCCCACGGGCTGCGGCAGCGCCGGTTCGGGCATCGTGCGGGCCCGGTTCACCGCCGCGAGCCAGTCGTTCAGGTGGCGCCGGGCGCTGCGGCCGACGAAGGGCGTGATCTCGGTGAGCGCCTTGGTCGTCCGCGGCTGGTCGAGCGCGGCCTGCACGATCGCGGAGTCGGGCAGCACGCGGCCCGGCGCGAGGTCGGCCTCCCGCGCGATCTCGTCGCGCAGCGTCCACAGCTCCCGCACCACGGCGAGCCCGCGCAGCGAGCGGACCCGGTGGATGCCGGAGGTGCGCCGCCACGGATCGGTGCGCGGCGGATGGGCGGGGGCGGCCAGGATCGCGGCGAACTCCTCCAGCGCCCACTCCAGCTTGCCCGTGGCGGTCAGCTCGTCGTGCAGGAAGTCGCGCAGCTCGACCAGTACCTCCACGTCGAGCGCGGCGTACCGCAGCCAGTCCTCCGGCAGCGGGCGGGTCGACCAGTCCGCGGCCGAGTGCCCCTTCTCCAGCCGCAGCCCGAGGACCAGTTCGACCATGGTGCCGAGGCCCACCCGCTCGTAGCCGAGCAGCCGCCCGGCCAGCTCGGTGTCGAACAGCCGCCGCGGCCGGAAGCCCAGCTCCGCCAGGCAGGGCAGGTCCTGGTTCGCGGCGTGCAGGACGATCTCGGCCTCCCGCAGCGCCTCGTCCAGCGCGGACAGGTCGGGGCAGGCGACGGGGTCGATCAGCGCGGAGCCCGCGCCGGCCCGGCGCAGCTGCACCAGGTAGGCGCGGCCGCTGTAGCGGTAGCCGGAGGCGCGCTCGGCGTCGACGGCCACGGGCCCCGTGCCACGCGCGAAGGCCTCCACGGCGGCCCTCAGCGCGGCGGGGTCCTCGATGACGGGCGGGATTCCCTCGCGCGGCTCCAACAGCGGCTGGATCACGGGTTCTGACACTGGCTACGGGACCTTCGGGTCATCTCTGCGGGCGGGACGCGGGTGCAGCGTCGCGACGTCGGGGGGCAACGGGGGGATGCCCGCCGCCAGGCACATCAGATCGCACCATGCGGCGGCGTGGGGCGACATGTCCTCGTCGAGCGGCGACCACGAGGCCCGCAGCTCGATCTCGGTGGTGACGGGGTCGTCGGCCTTGCTGCCGAACCCCTCAGAGACCGCCCGGGTGACCGTGCCGCCGACCGCCGCGTAGCGCGCGCCGTGCGCGTCGAGCGCCTCGGTGAGCCAGCTCCAGGCCACCGGCCCGAGCAGCGGATCCGTGGTCATCTCCGGCTCCACGTCGGCGCGTACGTAGGCGACCAGGCGGAACTGCCCCTCCCAGCCGCGCTGGCCGTCGGGGTCGAAGAGCAGGATCAGGCGGCCGACGGCGAGTTCGTCGTCGTCGCGGTAGACGGAGGCCCCGACGGCCCCGGAGTACGGCGCGAGCCGCTGGGGCGCCGGGATGTCCTCCAGCTCGATCTCCGGCCGGACCCCGGTGGGGCGCAGCGTCTCCAGCGCGCGCCGGAAGGCGGCGGGAGGCGCCGGCGGCTCACCGAGGGTCATGACGGAAGCGTAGGTCGGATTCGGTAGAGCGCGAAGCAGGGGGGTGGCTGTGGGGGACATGAGAAGTCGTCAAGCCGTCGCCGCCGCTCGAGTACTCGGACGCCCGCCTCCCCGGCGGCAGGCAGGGCGCTCGGCACCGTGATCAGTGCGGTGTTCGGGGGAACTCCACATCGAAGTCATCGCTCCGGGGCCTCTCGTCGGATCCACGGTCGTGGCGGTCGCTCGGGACTGATCCGACGTTGGCACGTCCCGCCGACATTTCCCCGCATCGCACTCGGCGTGTCTCGAAAGTGGTATTGGAATCGATGCCGGATGCCCGATTGACGAACACATTGCCGAGCGGTGAGGCGACTCACAGGAGGGGATGGGGTTCACCTTACGGGATCGGCGGAGTTTTTCGCGTCCCCCGGGAACCCCAGGTGGTGGGTCCGGGCACGGGGCGACCTCCGGGCATGGCAGGCTGGTGCCGTGAAACCCCAGCTCGCCGAATCCGTCTTCGTCCGCGCCTGCCGGCGCGAGGCCGTCCCGCACACCCCCGTCTGGTACATGCGACAGGCCGGGCGCTCACTGCCCGAGTACCGGAGGGTGCGCGCGGGTGTCGAGATGCTCACCGCCTGCGCCACGCCCGACCTGGTGGTGGAGATCACCATGCAGCCGGTCCGCAGGTACGGCACGGACGCGGCGATCTTCTTCAGCGACATCGTGGTCCCGCTCAAGGCGATCGGCGTCGACCTGGACATCAAGCCGGGCGTCGGCCCGGTCGTCGGGACCCCCATCCGCGACAAGGCGGGCGTCGACACCCTGCGGCCGCTGGAGCCGGACGACGTGCTGTACGTGACGGAGGCCGTCGGCGCGCTGACCGGCGAGCTGGGCGGGACCCCGCTGATCGGCTTCGCCGGAGGGCCGTTCACGCTCGCGTCGTACCTCATCGAGGGCGGCCCGTCCAAGAACCACGACCGCACCAAGGCCATGATGTACGGCGAGCCCGAGCTGTGGCACTCCCTGATGGAGCGGCTCGGCGCGATCACGCTCGCCTTCCTGCGCGTGCAGGCGCTGGCCGGGGCGTCGGCCGTTCAGCTCTTCGACTCGTGGGTGGGCGCGGTCGCGCCGCAGGACTACCGGACGTACGTGCTGCCGCACACCAGCCGGATCTTCGCCGGGCTCGCGGACCTCGGGGTGCCGCGCATCCACTTCGGCGTCGGCACCGGCGAGCTGCTCGGCGTGATGGGCGAGGCCGGCGCCGACGTGGTGGGCGTCGACTGGCGGGTGCCGCTCGACGAGGCCGCGCTCCGGGTGGGCGCGGGCAAGGCGCTGCAGGGCAACCTCGACCCGGCGATCCTGCTGGCGCCCTGGGAGGTCGTCGAGAGGCGGGCCAGGGACGTGCTCGAACGCGGCCGGGTGGCCGAGGGGCACGTGTTCAACCTCGGCCACGGCGTGCTTCCCTCGACCGATCCCGACCAGCTCGCCCGGCTCACCGACCTCGTTCACGAGGCGTCGGCCCGCTGACCACCGCTCCGGGTCCTACTCGGGCTCGTCGCCGGGCGCCTGCGCGGGTCCGGGGGTGTACGCGGGTGCCCGGACCGGCGGACGCGGCGCGGCGGGGCCGGGAGACGCGGGGGGTGCGGGAGGCGCGGCGGGCCTGCGCCGGCGGACCCGGCGCGCGATCTCCCGTCCGGCCAGCCACAGCACCGCGCCCACGGCGAGCCAGGGCAGCAGCACGCCCACCACGGTCAGCGTCACCCCGGTCGCCGAGGACAGGGCGTCCCACCCGGCCCGCAGCCCGGCGAGGAAGCCGGGCGCGTCCTCGGTCTTCTTCGGCTGCGGGGAGGGGGAGGCGCCCGGCTGCGGGAACAGGGTGAGCGTCAGCGTGCCCATGCCGGTCTGCCCCTCCAGGGCCTTCTGCCTGGCCTGCAGCGACTCCAGTTCGGCCTCGCGGCTGGAGATCTCCCGTTCGATCTCCATGATCTCGCCGATCTTGTCGGCCTTCGACAGCAGCGTGCGGAACTGGCCGAGCGCGGCCTCGGCCGATTTCACCCGGCTGGCGACGTCGGCGACCTCCTCGGTGACGTCCTCGGTGTTCTGCCGCATCGACTTGCGGACGCCGAGGTCGCGTCCGAGCTGGGCCAGCACGCCGGAGTAGCGGTCCGGGGGCACCTTGAACACGATCACCCACTGACCGCCGCCCGGGGAGTGCTCGCCGCCCGCGTAGAAGTCGCTGCGCTCCTGGGCGACGTACCCGCCCGCGCCGCTGACGACCTCCTTGGCGCGGTCCGCCGCCGCCGTGACGTCCTTGGCCTCGACGATGAGCTCCGACGTGTAGACGATGGCGCGGTCGGCCTGGCCGAGCTTGACGTCGTCCTGCTTCCCGCTCCCGCCGCCGGACGCGGCCTTCGAGTCCTGTGCCGAGCCTCCCGCCGATCCCTCCGCCGATCCCTCTCCGGGAGCCTGCTCCTGCATGGCGGGCACGGGCGCGGCGGCGTCGCTCGCCGCCTGGCCGCTCGACGAGTCGTCGCCGCCCCCACACCCCGTCAACAGAAAGGCGACGGCCGCCAGGGCCGCCGCACCGTACCGGATTCGACTCATGTCAGTACATCGGTTCACCCGCACGGACAGTTCGACGCCGGCGATCACGATGGCATCACAATGCCTCTGGTCATCGCCGGCGTCTCGCCGCTGGGGGGTGAAGACCCGTGGGCCCCGGCCGGGCCGGGCCGGAGCCCACGGGGTCGTGCCGGCTGAGTACTCGCCGAGTACTAGCCGAGCTGCCTGATCAGGTCCGCGGCGTCCCGGACGAGGACGTCGCTGACGGCCGGGTCGGACACCTTCTTGCTTTCTCCGGCGAACTCGATGAACTTCTCCAGCCTGCCGACGGCCTTGTGGTTGCGGCCCTTGCCGACCACCTGCTCCTCGGCCTTGTCGAGCTCCTTGAGCAGGGACTCACTCTTGATCTTGCCCGCCGCCTTGAAGGCCTCCAGCAGCGCGCGCACGTCGGCGAACGAGGTGGTGACCTGGAAGGTGACGGTCTTCTCGGTGGTGAAGCCGGCCTTGTCGCGGGCGGTGACGGTCAGCGTGTTGTCGCCGAGCGGCAGCGTCCACAGCGGGATCGCCGCCCCGGACTCGACCGTACGGTCGCCGATCTTGGCGGTGACGCTCGCCACGCCGGAGGCCGCGTCGGTGGCCGAGAAGACCGGCGTGATCGAGGCCGAGTCGCCGTACGCCTTGCTCTCGACGCCGCTCACGTCCACGGCGGGGGCGGTCTTGTCGATCTTCACCGTGACGGTGCCGATCTGCGAGACGTTGCCGCCGCTGTCGGTCGCGCGGTAGCGGACCTCGGTGGTGCCCTCGGTGCTCAGCGTCACCGCGTTGTTGGCGTTCAGCCAGGTGGTGCCGCCGTTGACCGAGTACTGCCGGCTCGTGACCGTGCCGTTGTCGGTCGCGGTGACCGTCAGCGTCACATTGCCCTTGTACCAGCCGTTCTCACCGGTCGGCTGGGCCGGGTTGAGGGTGGCGGTCACGGTCGGCGGGGTCTTGTCGGCGACGCCTTCGCCCACGAAGGTGAACGCGTCCACGTCCACGCCGCCGGTGGAGGTGACGTAGAGCCTGCCGCTGCCCGTGGGGGCGTTCTTCAGGTCGGTGGTCACCGTCTGCCAGCCGGCCCCGGCCGGGATCGCGACGGTCGCGAAGGGCTCCGCGGTCGGCGAGTTCCAGCGCAGGGACAGGGTGCCCGCGCCGGTCGCCTGGGTCTTCACCGAGGTGATGCCGGCGAAGTTCACCGGGTCGTAGCCGATGTAGTCGCCCGCGTCGAGCGAGGTGACCTTGTTGAGGCCGGACGCCGTCGAGTCCGGGGTCTTGGTGACGCCCTTGCTGTCGTCCCCGTGCTCGGCCTGCATGAGCTTGGGGTTGAGGATCAGGGTCGTGTCGCTGGAGGCACCGGGGATGCCGTTGGCGCCGTTGTCGCGGTAGCTGACCACGACCACGCCGAAGATGTTCTCGGTCACGCCGTGCTCGGGAGCGTCCGCGGGGGTCGCCCAGGTGATGGTGCAGCCCGTGCCGGTCGTGATCGGGTGGGCGTGCGTGTCGTGGCCGAGGCCGAAGGTCCACGCGACCCGGCTGCAGGTCGGGTTGTCGCCGTCCTCCTGGTCGGTCACCTTGACCTTGAACGGAACCGCGTTGCCCCAGTCGATGAAGCCGCCGTTTCCGGGGGTCTCGATGGAGACCTTGGGTGCGGTGTTGCCGACGGTGATCTCAAGGGTGGCGAGGCCGAACCGGCCGCCCGCGTCGGTGACCCGCAGCCGGGCGGTGTACTGCCCGAGCTTGTCGTAGGTGTGGGTCGCCGTCACGCCCTTCGCGTCGAACGTGCCGTCGCCGTCGAAGTCCCACTCGTAGGTCAGGTCGCCGGCCTCGGAGTCGGAGGACTTGGCGCCGCTGAACTCGACGGTGAGCGGCGCGTTGCTGCCCGACGTCTTGTCCGTGGTGATCTTCGCCTGCGGGGCCTTGTTGCCGGGCGAGTAGTCGATGCGGTAGAGGCCCGAGTCGGGGTTGGCGCGGAAGAAGCCGTCGCCGTACTCCAGCACGTACAGCGCCCCGTCGGGACCGAACTCGAGGTCCATCGGGTTGTCCGTGATGGGCATCGCCATCTTGGTCAGCTCGGCGTTGGGCAGGACCTGCTCGATCTTGGTGACCGGCCCGTCGGAGCCCGAGACCGTGAACGCCGCGAGGTAGTCCTGCGAGAACTCGCCGAAGAAGAACTTGTTGTCCCAGTACGCGGGGAACTTCGTCGCCGACTTGTTGTCCGCGTCGAAGTGGTAGACCGGGCCGCCCATGGGGGCCTGGCCGTTCTGCACCGGGTCGAACTCGGTGAGCCCGGACCACTCCGCCGGCTGGTCGCTCGCGCGGTCGCCGTAGTACAGGTCGGCCGGGGTGGCCGGGGGCAGCTTCTCCAGGCCGGTGTTCCAGACGGAGTCGTTGGTCGCGCCGCCCGCGCAGTCGAAGAACTCACGCGGCTTGGAATTCGCGTAGTCCCAGTGGTTGTAGTTGAAGTTGTTGCCGGTGCAGTACGGCCAGCCGCCGTTCATCGGCTTGTTCAGCGGGGTGACGTTCCACTCGACGAGACCCATCGGGCCGCGCTGGGGGTCGGCGGCGCCGGCGTCCGGCCCGTAGTCGCCCCAGGAGAGCGTCCCGGTCTTCGAGTCGACGTCGATGCGGAACGGGTTCCGCACGCCCATCACGAAGATCTCGGGCCGGGTCTTGGCCGTGCCCTTCGGGAAGAGGTTGCCGTCGGGGACCGTGTAGGAGCCGTCCGCCCCCACCTTGATTCGCAGGATCTTGCCGCGCAGGTCGTTGGTGCTGCCCGCGCCGCGGCGGTCGTCGAAGCCCGGGTTCATGCCGGGGGCGTCGTTGTTGGGCGCCATGCCGTTGGCGCCGGGGGTGCTGGCCGGGGTGTTGTCACCGGTGGCCAGGTAGAGGTTGCCGTCGTCGTCCCAGTCGAAGTCGCCGGCGACGTGGCAGCACTGCCCGCGGTTGGTCTCGACCTTGATGATGACCTGCTCGGTGGACAGGTCGAGCTTGTCGCCGTCCCACTTGAACCGGGAGACCTGGTTGTAGCCCTTCCACTGGTCCCAGTAGGACACGTCGGCGCCGGCGGGCAGGGAGTTGGGCGCCGATCCGGCCGGGGTCTCCGCCGGGTACGGCCCGGTCATCTTCCTCGGCGCGTAGTAGACGTAGACCCACTTGTTGTTCGCGAAGTCCGGGTCCAGGCCGATGGTCTGCAGGCCGTCCTCGGAGTTGTTGTAGACGTCGAACTTGTTGATGATCTTCGTCACGCCGCTGGCGGGGTCGGTCAGCCTGAGGTCGCCGTTGCGCGCGGTGTGCAGGACGCGGCCGTCCGGCATGACCGCCATGTCGATCGGCTCGCCGACGTCCTTGGTGAGAGTGACCTTCTCGTAGTTCTGCCAGTTCAGGGCCGGTTCGTCGGCCGCCTGTGCGGGTGCGGCGGTGAACGCCGCGAACGGGAGTGTCAGTGCCGCGGCGAGACCGCCGAGCACGATGCGAGTACGCTTCAAGTCTGCTGCGCCTCTTCTCTTCCTGGGGGGTGGCAAGGCAACGGCGGGCCGCCACGAGTGCCGCTGCAATGGAACACGTGGCGGTCCGCCGATTCTCGGCGGCTGATGAAGATCGTCAGCCGCGAAGCTTGGAGATGTTGTTGTAGCTGAGCGCGGCGTACTGCAGCGACTGACCCGGGTTGGCGGTGCCGCCGGGCGCGTTGTCCTGCTCGTACATCGGGTTGTGGTAGCCCTTGGCGCCCATCTCCGAGAAGAAGGACTTGTAGTCGATGTCGCCGGTGCCGAACGGAACCATGTCGTAGCCGTTGGCGGTACCGGTGTTGATCTTGCCGTCCTTGGCGTGGAACAGCGGGAACCGCATGGTCTGGGCCTGCACGACGCCGAGCGGGTTGAAGATCTGCGTCTGCGCCGAGCCGTCGGGCGCGGTGTAGGTCTTGTGCTTGTACTGCGCGACGTGGGCCCAGAAGATGTCCATCTCCAGCCACACGTGCTTCGGGTCGGTGTTCTGGAGGAAGTACTCCAGGCGGCGGATGCCGGAGGAGCGGGTGGGCCGGCCCTGCGCGTCGAGCGGTCCGCTGTCGAGCAGGAAGCTGTAGGCCACGTCGTGGTTGTGGGTGTACAGCTTGAGGCCCGCCTCGGTGGCGATCTGGCCGAGAGCGTTCCACTTCTCGGCGGCCACGTCCCAGTCGGCCTTGTAGGCGCTGCTCGTCGGGTCGTTGCCGGTGCCGACGTGCTTCATGCCGAGGATGTTGGCGATCTCCAGGTGGAGCTTGAAACGGTCCAGGTCGGCCTGGTTCAGCGGCCAGGAGCCGGGGATGAAGCCGTGGTTGCCCTGGGCGGCCAGGCCGCTGTCGTCCAGCCAGCCGCGCAGCAGGCGGGCGCCCGCGACGCTCTCCAGGCTGGCGCCGCCCTCGGCGTTGGCGTGCTGGGCGTAGCCGGCGAACTCCACCTGCGCGTAGCCGATCCGGCCGAGCTCCTGCAGGACGGCCCGGAAGCCGGACGGGAGGTTGCTCGACAGCGGGTCGCGGCTGATCGCGTCCCGGACCGTGTAGAGGATGATGCCGCGCCGCGGCGGCGGGACCAGGATGCCGTTGGCGGCGCGGGCGACCGACTTCATCGGGCCGGCCGCGGTGACCGCGGCGACGGCCGCCATGCCGGTCGTGGCCGCGAGGAACTGGCGTCGGTTGAGCCCCAGCTTGCGTCCGAGGTTTCCGGCCGTCTCCATCTCTTCTTCGTACGCACTCATCTGTCTTACTAACTCCATCTGCGTGGAAGCACCTGGGTCCTCGGGTGGGTCCTCGGGGGGTCAGGTGTGTGCGGAGCACTTGACGAGCAAGTTACGCCTCTTTCACCGAGCGTGGAAGAAGTTTCGTCATGATCTTTTGAACTTTCTACCGTCAGAGGACAAAGTTCCCCGCAAGGAGGTTAGGCGACCAGGGATTTCGGGTGGGAAGCGAGGGGCGGAAGGGGTGGTGGACGATCTTGAGCTCACCGCTTCATCGCAGGTAGATGAACTTTGTGTAGCAAGCCGGAAACTTTTGCTTGTGCGTGGCAAAAGGTCCCACTTAGTATCCGAATGTTCCGGGGTCATCCTTCATACCCGAGTTGACGGGAGAGTTACAGTGCCCATCGGTGTCTGGCTGGTCGGCGCCCGGGGGTCCGTCGCGACCACGGCAGTGGTCGGAGCGGCGGCGGTACGGGCGGGAGCCGCCCTGCCCACGGGTTGCGTCATCGAGGCCGCCGGCTTCCCCGGCGACTTCCCGCCCCTGGCCGACCTGGTGTTCGGCGGCCACGACGTGGTCGGTACGCCGCTGCGCAAGAGGGCCGAACTGCTCGCCCAGGCGGGCGTGCTTCCTCCCGCCCTGACGACTCTCCTCTCGGCGGACATCGACGCCGCCGAGGCCGAGATCCGGCACGGCTACGTCCCCGGCGTGGAGACCCAGGCGGAGGCCGCGCGCCGGCTCGCCGGCGACATCGCGGACTTCCGCGAGCGGCACGGCCTCTCCCGCGTGGTCGTGGTGGACGTGTCCTCGACCGAGCCGCCGGCCGAGGTGCCGTACGCCCGGCTCGCCGACCTGGAGGAGGCGCTGGCGTCCGGGGCGGACGCGCTGCCGCCCAGCTCCCTCTACGCCTACGCGGCCTTCCTGACCGGCAGCGGCTACGTGGCGTTCACGCCCTCCGCCGGACCGACGCCGCCCGCCCTGGACGAGCTGGCGCGGCGCAACGGCGCTCCGTACGCGGGACGCGACGGCAAGACCGGGGAGACGCTGATCAAGAGCGCGCTCGCGCCGATGTTCGCCGGCCGCGCGCTGCGGGTCCGGTCGTGGTCGGGGCTCAACCTGCTCGGCGGCGGCGACGGCGCCACGCTGGCCGACCCCGCCGCCCGGGCGAGCAAGTCGGCGAGCAAGGCGCGCGCCGTTCCCGCGATCGTGGGCGAGGAGGTCGAGGGCCTGACGCACATCGACTACGTCGCCGACCTGGGGGAGTGGAAGACCGCCTGGGACCACATCACGTTCGAGGGGTTCCTCGGCGTCCGGATGACCATGCAGTTCACCTGGCAGGGGTGCGACTCGACGCTGGCCGCCCCGCTCGTCCTCGACCTCGTCCGCCTCGTCGCGCGGGCGCAGGAGGCCGGGCACAGCGGCGTGCTGCCCGAGCTCGGCTACTTCTTCAAGGACCCGCTGGGCGGCGCCGGGCACGACCTGCCCGCCCAGTACGCCCGGCTGGTGGAGTTCGCCCGGTCGCTCGCGGACGAGGCACCGACGGGCGACCGGCCGTGAGGGCCTGGCTGGAGCTGGTCCGCGCGCCCGCCGCGCTGTCCGTCCCCGGTGACACGCTCGCGGGGGCGGCCGCGGCGGGGCGGGCCGCCCGGCCCGGTCTCGCCGCGGCGTCGGTGCTGCTCTACTGGGCCGGCATGGCGCTCAACGACTGGTCCGACCGCGACCTCGACGCGGTGGAGCGGCCGGAGCGGCCCATCCCCTCCGGGCGGATCAGCCCGGCGGGGGCGCTCGGGGTCGCCGTCGCGCTGACCGGCGCCGGGGTGGCCGCCGCCGGGATCTTCGGCGGACGGCGCGGGCTGGCGCTCGCGGGCCTGCTCGCGGGTTCCGTGTGGGCCTACGACATCAAGCTCAAGCACACGCCGGCCGGCCCGGCCGCCATGGCGGCCTGCCGCGTGTTCGACGTCCTGCTCGGCGCGGGCCCCGCCACCCGGGCCGCGGCCCCCATGGCCCTGGCCGTCGGCGCGCACACGTACGGGATCACCCTGCTGGGCACCGCCGAGGTCGACGGCGCCGAGCCTTCGACGATCGTCGGCGCGATGGCCGCCACCGGCGCGACCGCCGCGCTGGCCGCCGTCGCCTGCCTCGGCGGCAAGAGCGGCGGCGGAACCGCGGAACGCCTCGGCGCCGCCGGGCTGATCGCCGGGTATCTCGCCACGGCCGGGCGCGCCCAGGTGGCGCTGTGCACCGACCCCGACCCCCAGCACGTACGGCAGGCCGTGCGGATGAGCATCCTCGGCCTGATCCCGCTGCAGGCGGCGGCCGTCGCCGGGCGGGGCAGGCTCGTCCAGGCGGCGGCGCTGCTCGCCGCGCTGCCCGCCGGCCGGTGGCTGTCGGCGAAGGTGGCCACCTCGTGAGCGCGCTCCTGAACAGCGTCCCCGTGAATTGGGCGTACTGCACCAACGGCTTCCGCGACCACCCGCTCGACGAGGCGCTGCGCGTCCTCGCCGGCCTCGGTTACACCGGTGCGGCGATCACCCTCGACCACGGTCACCTCACCCCCGACGCGCCGCCCGCCGAGGTGGACCGGATCGCGGGGCTGGCGCGGCGGCTCGGCCTCGCCCTGGCCGTCGAGACCGGCGGCAGGTACACGCTCGACTCCCGGCGCAAGCACTTCCCGACGCTGCTGCACGCCGAGGGGGAGGCGCGGGCGGACCTGATCCGCCGCGCCATGCGGATCGCGGCCGACCTCGGTGCCCCGGTGGTGCACTTCTGGAGCGGCATCCGGCCGCCGGAGGTGCCCGAGGCGGAGGCGTGGGACCGGCTCGCCCGGCACTGCGAGGGCCTGCTATCCGAGGCGGAGCGGGTGGGCGTCACGCTCGGGTTCGAGCCGGAGCCGGGGATGCTCGTGCAGGACCTCGCCGGGTACGAACGGCTGCGCGGCCTGCTCGGCGGGCACCCCCGCTTCGGCCTCACCCTCGACATCGGGCACTGCCGCTGCCTGGAGCCGTACGACGTGCCCGAGTGCGTCGAGCGGGCGAAGCCCTATCTGGTCCACGTGCAGATCGAGGACATGCGGCGGGGCGTGCACGAACACCTCGAGTTCGGCGAGGGCGAGATCGACTTCCCGCCCGCGCTCGCCGCCCTCGACGGCTTCGGCGGCCTCGTGGCCGTCGAGCTCGCCCGGCACAGCCACGCGGCTCCCGACGTGGCGAGAAGGTCGATCGAATTCCTGAGGAGGGCACATGACCTGGCTGGCGCGGGCCGTAGCCGACGTTGAGCGCGACCCGGAGACCGTCCACGCGCTGTTCCCGAGGGCCGCGCGCGACGGCGGCCCCGGCGCCCGCGTGGAGCTGCTGAGAGCGCTCGCGAAGGCCGGGCCGGAGCCGGCCGAGGCCGTCACGAGGCTCTACTGGCAGGGCGACGCCTCCGAGCGGCTGGACATCCTGCGGGCGCTCCCGGACCTCGACCTCGGCCCGGCCGCCCTGCCGCTCGTGCACGACGCCCTGCGCACCAACGACACCCGGCTGGTCGCCGCCGCGCTCGGCCCGTACGGCTCGGCCTGGCTCGACGACCACGCCTTCCGGCAGGGGGTGCTCAAGTGCGTCTTCATGTCCGTTCCGCTAGCCTCGGTCGAGGGCCTCGACCGGCGCTTCGACGAGGAGCTGCGGCGCATGCTCGCGGACTTCGCCGCCGAGCGCCGCGCGGCCGGACGTCCCGTTCCCCCCGACGTTCTCGAGAGGCTCTGATTCCCATGCGGATCTTCGATCCCCACGTCCACATGACGTCCCGCACCACCGACGACTACGAGCGCATGTACGCCGCCGGGGTCAGGGCCATCGTGGAGCCGGCCTTCTGGCTCGGCCAGCCGCGCACCAACGTCGGGAGCTTCCTCGACTACTTCGACGCGCTGCTGGGCTGGGAGCCCTACCGGGCCGCGCAGTACGGCATCCGCCACCACTGCACGCTCGCGCTCAACCCCAAGGAGGCCAACGACCCGCGGTGCCTGGGCGTGCTCGAGGAGCTGCCCCGCTACCTGCTGAAGGACTCGGTGGTCGCGGTGGGCGAGACGGGGTACGACTCCATGACGCAGGAGGAGGAGCGCGTCTTCGAGGCCCAGCTCGCGCTGGCCGAGGAGCACGGCCTTCCGGTGCTCGTCCACACGCCGCACCGGGACAAGGCCGCGGGGACCCGCCGCACGCTCGACGTGGTCAAGGGGATCGACCCGGGGAAGGTGCTCGTCGACCACCTCAACGAGCTGACCGTCGGCATGGTCCACGAGGCCGGCTGCTGGATGGGCTTCTCGATCTACCCCGACACCAAGATGGACCCGGACCGCATGGTCGCGATCCTCAAGGAGTACGGCACCGAGCGGATGATCGTGAACTCGGCCGCCGACTGGGGACGCAGCGACGTGCTGAAGACCCGCGAGGTCGGCGAGGCCATGCTGGCCGCCGGGTTCACCGACGACGACGTGGACCAGGTGCTGTGGCGCAACCCGGTGGCCTTCTACGGCCAGAGCGGGCGCCTGGTCCTCGACGACGTCGAGTCCGGCGGCGACTACGAGGGCAACACGATCCTGCGCGGGACGCGCTGACCATGCGCCTGCGTCATCCCGCCGGTCCCGTCGTCCACCTGGCCTACTGCACGAACGTCCACCCCGCGGAGGACCTCGCGGGAATCCACGAGCAGCTCACCGGAGTCGCCGCGCGGGTGCGCTCGCTGACTGGCGCCGGGCGGCTCGGGCTCGGTCTGTGGCTGTCGCGCCGCGCCGCCCGGGCGCTGCGCGACGACCCCGCCGAGCTCGCCCGGCTGCGCGCCCGGCTGGACGAGCAGGGGCTCGAGGTCGTCACCCTCAACGGCTTCCCGTACGGAGGCTTCCACGACGAGGTCGTGAAGCTGCGCGTCTACCGGCCGGACTGGGCGGAGCCGGAACGGCTCGCCTACACCCTCGACCTGGCCGAGATCCTCACCGCGCTGCTGCCGGACGACGTGACCGAGGGCTCGATCTCGACGCTGCCCCTCGCCTGGCGCACCGGCTGGACGCCGGCCAAGGCCGCGGCCGTCAACGCCAGCCTGGCCGTGCTCGCCCGGGGCCTGCGGGCCCTGGCGGAGCGCACCGGCAAGACGATCCGGGTCGGCTTCGAGCCCGAGCCGGGCTGCGTCGTGGAGACCACCCCGCAGGCGGTGGCGCTGCTCGGCGGGGCCGACCGCGACCACCTCGGCGTCTGCCTGGACGCCTGCCATCTCGCCGTCGGCCTGGAGGAGGCCGCCGACGCGGCGGCCCTGGGGCTGCCGATCGTCAAGCTCCAGGTGTCGTCGGCGGTGGAGGCGCCGCCGGGCGGCCAGCACGCGCTCGCGGCGTACGTGGAGGAGCGGTACCTCCACCAGACGCGGTGCGCGGCGGGCTACACCGACGACCTGCCCGAGGCGCTGGCCGGGGCGCTGCCCACGGACCTGCCGTGGCGCACGCACTTCCACATGCCCCTGCACGCCGCGCCCCCGCCGCCGCTCACCACCACCTCCTCCTATCTGGAGGACCTGCTGCGGCTGCTGGTGACCCCCGCCTCCCCCCACGGGGACCTCGCCGCCCCCCTCACCCGGCACCTCGAGGTGGAGACCTACACCTGGAGCGTGCTGCCCGGCCCGGTGGACATCGCCGAGGGCATCGCCGCGGAGCTGGACTGGACCCGGCGGCGGCTCGCCGCCCTCGGACTTAAGGAGATCTGATGGCGCCCGTCGTCGTCGTCAACGTCGTCGGCCTGACCCCGCGCCTGCTCGCGCACATGCCGAACGTCGCCAAGGTGGGGGCCGCGGCCACCCTGAAGCCCGTGCTGCCCGCGGTGACCTGCACGATGCAGGCCACCCTGCTGACCGGGGCCATGCCGCGCGACCACGGCATCGTCGCCAACGGCTGGTACTTCCGGGACCTCGGAGAGGTCTTCCTGTGGCGGCAGCACAACCGGCTGATCCAGAGCGAGCAGCTGTGGGACGCGGTGCCGGGGATGCGTACGGCCAACGTCTGCTGGTGGTACGCCATGGGAGGCTCCAGCGACTTCATCGTCACCCCCCGGCCCGTCTACTACGCGGACGGCAAGAAGGACCAGGACTGCTACACCCGTCCTCCGTCGCTGCACGACGACCTCGTGGCCGAGCTCGGGGAGTTCCCGCTCTTCTCCTACTGGGGGGCGAACGCCAACATCGCCTCCTCCAAGTGGATCATCGCGGCCGCGCGGCGCATCCTCACCCGGGAACGGCCGGACCTGCTGATGGTCTACGTGCCGCACCTCGACTACGACCTGCAGCGGTTCGGCCCGGACGCGCCGCAGGCCGTCGCGGCGGCCCGTGAGGTCGACGCCGCCCTCGCGCCCCTGCTGCGGGAGGACGCCACCTTCGTCGTGGTGTCGGAGTACGGGATCACCAACGCGTCCCGGCCGGTGGACGTGAACCGCGCGCTGCGCCGGGCCGGGCTGCTGGAGGTCTACACCCAGGCCGGGATGGAGTACCTGGACCCCTGGGCATCCCGGGCCTTCGCCGTGTCCGACCACCAGATCGCCCACCTCTACGTGCGCGACCCCGCCGACCTGCCCCGCGTCCGCGACATCGTGGCCGAGCTGCCCGGCGTGGACGAGGTCCTCGGCCAGGAGGGCAAGGCGAGGTACGGCCTCGACCACGACCGGGCCGGCGACCTCGTGGCCGTGGCCGACCCGGACGCCTGGTTCACGTACTACTACTGGCTGTCCGACGATCGCGCGCCCGACTTCGCGAAGCTCGTGGAGATCCACCGCAAGCCCGGATACGACCCGGCCGAGCTGTTCATGGATCCGGACGACCCGTTCGTGAAGCTCCGCGCCGGCGCGGCGCTGGCCCGCAAGAAGCTGGGCTTCCGCTACATGATGTCGGTGGTGCCCCTCGACCCGGCGCCGGTGCGGGGCAGTCACGGCCGCCTGCCCGACACGGCGGCGGACGGTCCGGTGCTGCTGGGCCCCTTCGAGGGCGAGTCCTACGCCGCGACGGAGTTCAAGGGCCTGCTGACGCAGCTGCTCAAGGGCTGAGAGACACCTGTGACAAGGCCGCCGTCCCGCGATCGGGGCGGCGGCCTTCGCCTTCGGGGAAGGCTCACTCCGCCGAGAACAGGTGGTCGCTGATCAGGCGGGCCGCCCCGACGATTCCGGCGGTCCCGCCGAGCTCCGACAAGACGATGGGCAGGTTGCCGGTCGCCAGCGGCAGGGAGCGCTGGTAGACGACGCTGCGGACCTCCGCGAGCAACGCGTGGCCGAGACCCGCCACCCCGCCCCCGATGATCACCAGGCCGGGGTTGAAGAAGCTCACCAGCGAGGCGAGCACGAGCCCCACGTGCCGGCCGCCCTCGCGGACCATCCGTACGGCGGCGGCGTCGCCCGAGGCCGCCGCCGCGCCCACGTCCTCGGCGGTGAGCACGCCCTCGTGCGCGAGCCGCTCGGCGAGGAAGGCGGAGTCGCCGGAGCGGGCGGCGGCCAGGGCGTCGCGGGCCAGCGCCGCGCCGCCGAAGTACGCCTCGAGGCAGCCCGTGTTGCCGCACGTGCACAGGGGGCCGTCCTCGTCCACCCGGATGTGGCCGATGTCGCCCGCGCTGCCGGTCACCCCGCGGTAGATCCCGCCGTCGACCACGATGCCGCAGCCGATGCCCGTACCGATCTTGACGAGCAGGAAGTCGTCGACGGACCTCGCGAGCCCGGCGTGCAGCTCGCCGAGCGCCATGATGTTCACGTCGTTGTCCACCAGCACCGGGCAGCCGAACTCCCGGGTCAGCGACTCCCGTACGGGGAAGCGGTCCCAGCCGGGCATGATCGGGGGCGAGACCGGCGTCCTGTCGCGGAAGCTCACCGGGCCGGGGACGCCGAGGCCGATGCCGTGGATCACGCCGTGCGTCTCGGCCGTCTCACCGGTGAGCAGCTTGCCGACGAGCTCCATCGTCTGGTCGAGGACCGCCTCGGGGCCCTCCCGCACGTCGGCCGGCTTCGACAGGTGGCCGAGCACCTCCAGCTCGCCGTTGGTCACGCCCACGTCGATGGAGGTGGCGCCGATGTCGACGCCGACGAAGCGCAGATCCGAGGAGAGGCGCACGATGCCCGAGCGCCGTCCGCCCCGGGACGCCGCGAGGCCTCCGGACTCCACCAGGCCCAGCTGCGCGAGGCGGTCGAGTTCGAGGGCGAGCTTGGACGCGGACAGACGGACCACCTCCCCGAGCTCGGCGCGTGAGCGCGCGCCGTCCTGACGCAGGAGGCGCAGGAGCCGGGCCTGGTGCGGATTCTCGGGGCGAACCGTCATTCGCTTCACGCCGCTCTTCGGGGTCGGGAGAACTTCGGGCCGGGAAACTTCGGTGTCGAGGAAATCGGTTACAAGTGGTAACTGACTCTACTTCTGCTCTGACCCCTTCAACTTTATTACAGGACTGCCTGACTTTTAGCCTTGTATGTGAAAAGTTTCTATGAATCTTGCTCAGGTGGCGGCCATGCCGATACGGCCCCCGCGCGTACGGGCCGGTAGCTTTGCCTCCATGGGCAGGACAGCGGGTAGTCATGTGGTCGTCGTGGGCGCCGGCATCGCGGGACTGGCCGCGGCGCTGCACCTGAGCCGGGCCGAGGCGGGGCTGCGGATCACCGTGCTGGAGGCCGCGCCGAGGATCGGCGGCAAGCTGTACTCCTCGCCCGTCGCGGGGGTGGAGGTCGACGCGGGCGCCGAGTCGATGCTGGCGCGGCGGCCCGAGGGCACGGAACTGGCCCGGCTCGCCGGTCTCGGCGACGACCTGGCCGACCCGGGCACGACCCGGGCGGCGGTCCTGTCGCGGGGGTCCCTGCGCCCGCTGCCCAGGCAGCAGGTCATGGGCGTGCCCGCGGACGTGGTCGCGCTCGCCCGCTCGGGCATCCTGTCGCCCGCCGGGCTCGCCCGGGTGCCGCTCGACCAGTTCCTGCCGCCCACGCTCGTGACCGGCGACGTCTCCGTCGCGGCCTACGTGCGCGCCCGGATGGGGAGCGAGGTCGTCGAGCGGCTGGTGGAGCCGCTGCTCGGCGGCGTCTACGCCGGGCGGGCCGAGTCGCTGTCGCTCGACGCGACCATGCCGCGCGTCGCCGCCGCCGCCCGCACCGAGCGGTCCCTGCTGCAGGCCGCGAGGAGCATGGCCGCCGAGGCCCCGGCGGACGCCGGGCCGGTCTTCACGACCCTCAGGAGCGGCATGGGCGCGTTGCCGGCCGCCGTGGCCAAGGAGTCCGGCGCGCAGGTCCGGACCGGCGTCACCGTGCGCGACCTCCTCCGCACGCCGGACGGCTGGCGGCTGGTCACCGGCCCCACCCGCGACGAGGAGATCATCGACGCCGACGCGGTCGTCCTGGCGGTCCCGGCGCGGCCCGCCTCCCGGCTGCTGCGGCGCGAGGTGCCCGGGGCGGCGGCGGAACTGGCCGCGATCGAGTACGCCGGGATGGCGATCGTCACGCTCGCCTACCCCCTGACGGCCTTTCCCGAGCCGCCGACCGGCAGCGGCTACCTGGTCCCGCCGGTGGAGGGCCGGCCGGTCAAGGCCGCGACTTTCAGCAGCGTCAAGTGGCCCCACCTGGCGGAGGCCGGCCGGGACGTGCTGATCGTCCGGTGTTCGCTCGGACGGCTGGGGGAGGAGGCGGTGCTCCAGCGCGACGACGCCGAGCTGACGGCCCTGGCGGCGAACGAGATGACCGAGGTGATGGGCGTGCGCGGGCTGCCGCTCGACACCCGGGTGACCCGCTGGGGCGGCGCGCTCCCGCAGTACGAGGTCGGCCACCTCGACCGGGTGGCCCGGGTGCGGGCCGCGATCGCCGGGCAGCCCGGCCTGGCCGTGTGCGGCGCCGCGTACGAGGGCGTCGGCGTCCCGGCCTGCGTCGCCAGCGCCCGGACGGCCGCCCGGCTCGTGCTCGGCCACCTGCGGGCGGCGCAGGCCGCCCCGGGGGCCTGACCACCTCGCCGTACGGGCAGAATGGAGCCATGACGGAGCCCGCCCCGCGCCCCAAGGCACGCGATCTCAACCTGGTCATCCGGTACACGATGTGGTCGGTCTTCCGGCTGCGCGACCGGCTCCCCGACGCCCGTGAGGCCGTCGCCGGGGAGGTCGAGGAGCTGCTCGCCCAGGCGGCGGGCAAGGACGTGACGACGCGCGGCTGCTACGACGTGGCGGGGTTCCGCGCCGACGCGGACTTCATGTTCTGGTGGCACGCCCCCTCCCCGGAGGACCTCCAGGAGACCTACGCCCGGTTCCGCCGTACGGCGCTCGGCCGCGCGAGCGAGCCGGTCTGGTCGGCGATGGCCCTGCACCGGCCCGCGGAGTTCAACAAGTCCCACGTCCCGGCCTTCCTCGCCGACGAGGAGCCCCGCGGCTTCGTCTGCGTCTACCCCTTCGTCCGGTCCCTGGAGTGGTACCTGCTGGAGGACTCCGAACGCCGCAGGATGCTCGCCGAGCACGGGATGATGGCCCGCGAGTACCCCGACGTGCGGTCGAACACGGTCGCCTGCTTCGCGCTCAACGACTACGAGTGGATGCTGGCCTTCGAAGCCGACGAACTGCACCGCATCGTCGACCTGATGCGCCACCTGCGCGGGGCCGAGGCGAGGCGGCACACCAGGATCGAGATCCCCTTCTACACCGGCACCCGCAAGCCGGTCAGCGAACTCGTCGCCGCGCTGCCCTAGCGATCGACACCCCAAGGACGGCCCAGGTCAGGGCTTCGACCAGGGGGCCCGCCGCGCCGAGCGCCATCGTCAGCGGCAGCGTCGCGGGCAGGACGGCCGCCACGGGACGGGGGCACCGGCCCGTGGCGGAAGCACGCGATCGCCAGCGGGACCAGCCCGGCCATCCACAGCGCGATCCCCGGCACGAACAGCGCGCCGAGCGGGTCCGGCGCGTCGTGGCCGAGGAGGAAGGTGGTCGTCACCGGGACCGCGACGAGCGCGTGACCGAGGCCGTACAGCAGCGCCCCGGCGTCGCCGATCCGGCCCCAGCCCCCCGCCGGGCGGTGGACATGGCGCAGCGCGCGGTGGACACGGCGCAGCGCGAGGACGGCCGCGACCGCCGCCACCAGATAGAGCGCGTACGCGCCCTCGATGACGTAGTCCGCCGGAGAGGCGAACGGCACCGTCTGCGCGTGCAGGATCTGCGTCACGCCGAGTGTCAGTGCCGCCGCCGCGGCGACGGCCGGCGCGGCGGGGGTGGTGGAAGTGCGGGGCGGCGCGGTGGCGTCCATGACTGTTCTCCTCCGGAGGGTGCTGTCGTTGCCCGTCCAGATTCGGGCCGTGACGATCCCGGCCGGAGGAGCCGATGTTCCCGCCTGAGGGGGAACGTCTCCCGGACCACCGGGAGGCAGGCTCAGCCCGTGGCGAGTCCCGCCGCGCGGGCGGCGGCCACCGCCCCGGCGCGGTCGCGCACGCCGAGCTTGACGAGGACGCCGGAGACGGCGTTGGCCACGGTCTTCGGGCTGACGCCCAGGCGCGCCGCGATCGCCTGGTTGCCCAGGCCCGACGCGAGGAGTTCCAGGATCTCGTACTCCCGGTCGGTGAGCGCGGGGAACGGCCGCGGGGACACGCGGGGCGGCGCGTGTAGCAGGTTGATCAGGGACTCGGCCGCGCCGGTCCCGAAGACGGCCTGTCCCCGGGCCGCCGCGCGCACCGCGGCGACCACGTCGTCCTGGCCGGCGTTCTTGAGCAGGTAGCCCCTGGCGCCCGCGCGGACGGCCGCCAGCAGCGACAGGTCGTCGTCCGACATCGTGAGCATCACCACGCTCGGCGGGCGGGCCCCGGCGGACAGCCGCCGGGTCGCCTCGATGCCGTCCATGTTCGGCATCGAGATGTCCATGAGCACGACGTCGGGGCTGTGCTCGCGGGCGGCGGCGAGCGCCCGCAGACCGTCCTCGGCCACCGCGACGACCTCGATGCCCTCCACGGTCGACATCAGCGCCCCGAGGCCGTCGCGGACCACCGGGTGGTCGTCGACGACGAGCAGCCTGATCACAGGGGAATCCACGCGGCCACCACCGTTCCGCCGCCGGGGGCGGCGTCGATCGTCAGCTTTCCGTCCAGCTCCTCCACCCGCTCCCGCATGGAGGTCAGCCCGACTCCCGGGACGGCCTCGGGCGCGAGCCCGCTCCCGTCGTCGCGCACGCTCAGCTCGAACCCGTCCGTCGTCCGGCCGAGGCGTACGGCGCAGCGGCGGGGCCCGCCGTGCCGTACCGCGTTCGTCAGCGCCTCGCGGGCGACCAGGTAGGCCGTGACCTCCACGGCGGCCGGCAGGCCGCTCACGTCCCCGGCCGTGACCTCGATCTCCACCCCGCCGGCGCCCAGCGTCGCGGCGGTGTGCTCGACGGCGCCGGCCAGCCCGAGCTGGGCCAGCTCGGGTGGCCTCAGCCCCCGCACCAGGCGGCGTACGCCCGCGCCCGCCTCGGCCACCTGCGTCCTGATCTGGGTGAGTAGGCCGCGCGCCCGCTCCGGGTCGGCCTTCAGCGCGTTGCCCGCGGCGTCCACCGTGAAGCCGATGCCCGCGAGGAAGGCGCCCAGCCCGTCGTGCAGGTCCCTGCTGAACCGCCGCCGCTCCTCCTCCCGCCGGTGACCAGCAGCGTCCGCGAGCGCTGCAGCGCCGCGGCGCGGTGGGCGGCGGCGAGCGCCGCCCCGGCGTGCGACGCGAGCGGGGCGAGCACCCGCACGTCGCCTCCCGACAGGCCGAGGACGCCGAGGACCTCGTCCTGGAAGCGCAGCGGCACCGACACGCCGAGCGGGGGTCGTGGTGTGCCCACCCAGGCGGCCCAGCGGCCGCCGGGCAGGCCGGGCCGGAGTGAGTAGGAGTCGGCGAAGTAGGCGACGGCGCCGAGCACGGTCACCAGGCAGCAGGGTCCGACGGCGCCACCCCTGCGACGGGCGACCAGATAGGCGCCGAGCGGGGTGAAGCCGAGCGCGACCGCGGCGTCCACCGGGTCGGCGCCGCCCAGCGCCCCTCCGGCCGCGACCAGGACGCAGGACAGCCCGAACACGAGCCAGGACGCGGCGGAGGACACGGCGGGGGACACGGCGGCCGGCACGGACCCTCCCTGTGATCGGCGGAGGACGGGACTCCGTTGGAAGGGACATTCTGTCGGACCGTGTGCGAAACGCCTGAAAGGGACTTGGCGGCGGCCGGACTTTGCCATACTGTGACGGAAGATCTACGTCTAGGTGAGGCAGAGTGTCAAGCGGGCTGGCACGTTCCAGGGGGCATCGCCGTAAGAGGCGGACCCGTTCACACGTCGTCGAACTGTCGCTGGGAGCCGCCGCCTTCGCCGTCGGGGCCTTCGCGATCGCCGGGCCGCTGTCGCACCCGGACGCGGCCCCGGCCGGCGTGGCCGCCGCGCCCGCGCCGCACGCCTCCCCGGCCGGTGAGCTCACCGTCGCGAGCGTCGACACGGGGAAGAAGGCGGACGGCGCGCGGAAGAAGAAGGCGTCGGCGAAGAAGGCGTCGGGACCGTCCAAGTACACCGACAAGAAGGCGGACGCCTACTTCCGCAGCCGGTGGAACGACAAGACGGCCAAGAAGGTCAAGGACATCCGCACCACCGGCCGCTATCTGCGCATCTACACGAGCCTCCCGGAGAACGCCGACAACTCCAAGGCCGCGATCACCCTGTGCAAGCGAGGCCTGGAGTACCTGGCCGAGCGGGGGGAGGTCAACCCCGTGGTGTTCGTCCAGTCCAGGTTCGGCGAGAACGGCAACCCCGTCCTCGCCAACGTCCTCGGTCCGGACGACGACGACTGCCGGGTCACCTACCCGAAGCCGAACTGAGCCGGCCCTACTCGGCCGGCCGCAGGGTCAGGCTGACGGAGTTGATGCAGTACCGGTCGTCGGTCGGGGTGGGATAACCCTCGCCGTGGAACACGTGCCCGAGGTGCGAGTCGCACCGCGCGCAGCGCACCTCGACCCGGCGCATGCCCAGGGAGTCGTCCTCGTGCAGCGTCACGGCCTCCGACTCCGACGGCTCGAAGAACGACGGCCAGCCGCAGTGCGACTCGAACTTGGCCTCCGACCGGAACAGCTCCGCGCCGCAGGCGCGGCAGGAGTAGACGCCGACGGTCTTGGTGCCGACGTACTCGCCGGTGTAGGGGCGCTCGGTCCCCGCCTGCCGGAGGACGCGGAACTCCTCCGGGGAAAGCTGCGCGCGCCACTCGGCGTCGCTCTTGACTACCTTTTCCATGCTCACCACCCTGTGCCCGGTGGCCCCTCGCGGGGATTACGAAGTGAGGAACCATCAGGCCGTCCCGGATCTTCCCCGGGGGTAGGGTCGCCTACATGGCTTCGCCGTACATCGAGATCGAGGTGGGTGACCGGGTCGTCAAGGTCACCAACCCGGACAAGGTCTATTTCCCGGCGATCGGCGCGACCAAGCGCGACCTGGTGACGTACTACGTGAGCGTGGGGGAGGGCGCGCTGCGCGCGATGCGGGAGCGGCCGACCTACCTCAAGCGGCATCCGGACGGCGTCGGCTCCGAGGCGATCTACCAGAAGCGGATGCCCCGGCATCCCGACTGGATCGAGACCGTCACCGTGCGCTTCCCCAGCGGGCGCACGGCCGACGCCTTCTGCCCGACCGAGGTGGCGGCCATCGCCTGGTGCGCCAACCTCGGCACGATCGACTTCCACCCCTGGCACGCCCGCCGCGCCGACCTCGACCACCCCGACGAGCTGCGCATCGACATTGACCCGCAGCCCGGCACCTCGTTCGAGCAGGCCCGTACGGTCGCCTTCACCGCGAAGGAGGTCCTCGACGAGCTCGGCATGCGGGGTTTCCCGAAGACCTCCGGCAGCCGCGGTGTCCACGTGAACGTGCGCATAGAGCCGCGCTGGACCTTCACCGAGGTGCGGCACGCCGCCATCGCCTTCGCCCGGGAGGTGGAGCGGCGCACCGATCTCGCGACGACCGCCTGGTGGAAGGAGGAGCGGGGGGAGAAGGTCTTCATCGACTACAACCAGAACGCCCGCGACCGGACGGTGGCGTCCGCCTACTCGGTGCGCGCCCGGCCCGACGGCCGGGTGTCCGCTCCCGTGACCTGGGCCGAGCTGGAGGACTGCGACCCCGGCGCCTTCGACCTGAGGACGATGCCGGACCGGTTCGCCGCGCTGGGCGACGTGCAGCGGGAGATCGACGACCGCGCCTTCGGCATCGGCACGCTCCTGGAGTGGTACGACGCCGACGAGCGAGGCGACCTGCCGTATCCGCCGAACTACCCGAAGATGCCCGGCGAGCCCAAGCGGGTGCAGCCCAGTAAGGCAAGGCCGTCCAGCGGAGGATGACGCTTCGCGTAGCCAAGGCGGCCGGGCTACTCCGGGGCGCCGGTCGGATGTCGGCCCGGCTTTCCCAGGTGCTCGCGGCGCTCGTCGAGGTCGCCTCGTCGGAAGTGCGGGCCGAGACTTGACAGGGTCTTGGCCCCGTCTCCTCGCCGTGCGTGCCTACCCTGGGCAGTACGAGCCGTTTCCTCCGGCGGGAGGGAGATCGTCATGCTGTGGCGGACGTACCTGTCGTTCATCGTCGCCCTGGCTCCCGCAGTGGGGCTGCCGCATATGGCCGCCCCGGGCCCGCCTTCGACGGTGGTGCGCGACGGCCCCGACGCCCGGGCGACGCTGAAGGACGCCAACGGCCGGACCGTCGGTGTGGTCCGCGTCAATGAGCAGAAGGACGGCGCCACCAGGGTGCGCGTCGCCGTCGAGAACCTGCCGGCCGGGTTCCACGGGCTGCACCTCCATGCCAAGGGAGTGTGCGACCCCTCGTCGACCGACCCCGCGACCGGCAGTCCGTTCGCCAGCGCGGGCCGGCACCTCGGCATGGGCTCCCACCCCGACCACGCGGGTGACCTGCCCAACCTGCTGGTCGGGAAGGACGGGAGAGGGCGGGCCACGTTCCTGACCGATCGCTTCGGCCTGGACCGGCTACGCGCGCCGGAGGGCGCCTCGCTGATCGTCCACGCCCGCGCCGACAACGCGGCGCAGATTCCGGACCGCTACCGCTCCGGCACGAAGGGCCCCGACGCCGAGACGCTCAAGGCCGGTGACTCGGGCGACCGCATCGCCTGCGGAGTGATACGCGTACGGTGAGTCGGCGCGGGCTTGTGAGTGCTCGCAGAGGATGGACGGAGCTGCCGCTCTCTCCGAGAGGCTGTGACGCGTCTCACCCCGCAGGCGATGAGACGGCGGGGCAGCTCAGCGAGTGCGGTGCGCGACGTCGTCCTGCACGGCCAGGGCCCGGGCGAGCCCTTCGGGGGTTTTCCGGCCCACGGTGGTCACCATCCCGGGGCCTATCAGCCAATAATGCGGCTGGCCGTACGGGCTGCGGAGCCGCGAGCTTCGGCCGTACCACCGCCACCCGGCCGCGTCAGGGAGCACTTCCCTGGCCTGATTGCCAGTAGGCCGTGGTTGGTCGTTTGTTAGTCAGTGCAGATGGCCGGCTTTTGAGGATGTATTACGCATTGCTCGCAATGATGGCTCCACTCTGGAGGAATGATACCTTTTGTCGGGTCGTCATGTCTTATATGGGAGCCTTACCCTGGAGTTGTAAGCATTATTCTGTAGCTTACCTGGGGAAGAAATGCGAGAGGGCTCCTCGGTCGAAAGCATCGACCGGAAGACGACTTCTTGGCGAGAGCGAGCGCTCGCTACCATCGATGGTTTGGAAACTGAACTTGACCGCCTGAACAACGACTCCGCTTATGCAAGGGGGGTGCGGCGACATTTAGGCGCTGCGCGAGGTGCGGCGACACGACTTCGAAACCCGATGTCCGTTTGGACGGGGTCGGCAGTCGATCGCGCGTGGGCCAACATCCACCAGGCTGAGGTTGAGTTGTTGCGGTTGGTGCCGCCCAGCGAACTGGAGTGGTGGGGTATAAACGTTCTTGCGCGCGCGAGACAGCACCTGGGTCGTAATGATCCTCGGCGGGCCAAATTTGAATCGCAGCTCAGGCGATCCGACGGGAAGTTGGCCG
The DNA here is from genome assembly GCF_005864065.1 of Microbispora triticiradicis. Classification (NCBI taxonomy): domain Bacteria; kingdom Bacillati; phylum Actinomycetota; class Actinomycetes; order Streptosporangiales; family Streptosporangiaceae; genus Microbispora; species Microbispora triticiradicis. The sequence goes on from NZ_VANP01000002.1 coordinate 162,072, forward strand.
CATGTGACCGTGGATTGGCGATTCAAACGATGCAGGCGGCTAACATAGCCGCTCAATTGGAGAGAGTGAACCTGCGGAGCTTTCGAAACATCGTCCTGGTCACTGCCATCATTTTGGCTTCGATAGCTGTCTTGTTCATGTTCTTGGGAATTCTTGAGTCCGACAAGTTGAGGCTCTGCTATCATCCTAAAGAGGGCCTGGTCTGTCCACTTGGCGGGCGACCCAGTGTGTGGGATATTCCGCTCGTGGAATTGATTGGGTTGTCTGGTGCGGCATTGGTGGGGGCTGCCACCTTGCGTCATATTCATGGGGCGGCTACGCCTTACACTCTTCCTATAGCATTGGCACTCCTAAAGCTTCCGGCGGGCGCGGTTTCCGCAGTCCTGGGGCTGTTGCTGATTCAAGGTGGTTTCATTCCAGGCCTGACCGACCTGGACACCGGTGGTCAGATTCTTGCCTGGGCGGCCGTCTTCGGTATCGCGCAGCAAGTAGTAACTCGAGTAGCGGATGAACAAGCGCGACGTGTTCTCGAGAATGTTCGCGGGCCTTCGTATTTGGGGGAGCGAACCTTGAGAACTGTGGACTAGGGGGCGCGGCGGTCTTCGTGCGCCATCTGCCCCTCCCCGCGTCGCCCCCTTCGAACGGCCGACCTCGGTGTCATTCCCGCGCGAAGGGCAGGGGTGCCGGGACCTCGGTATTCATCGCTCCAAGCTTCTGGGTGTCCGTCGGCTCCGTGTCGGGCGGACGCGAGGGGAAATGGAGCCAGTGTGGAGCACAGGGACTTCTTCGGCAGGGTGGCCGAGCGCAGCGGCCTGTCGCGTGAGGAGGCGGCCGATCTGAGCCACGCGACGCTGGAGATCCTGGGAGACCGGCTCAGCGCCACGGAGGCTCAGCATCTCGCGCTCGAACTTCCGGAGCCTCTCCGGGAGTCGATCCACGTCGGGCCCGCGCGCCTCGGTCCGTACGCGTGGCGAGGCTCAGATCGTTTCGAGCGGACGCCGCGAGAGTGGCGGCGGGAATACCGCGTCAAGCAGCAGGAGATCGTCGTGGGTCAGGTGGATGCCAAGGGCCGCCGCATTGTGCCGGACCTGGGCAGGGTCGCCCGCCTTCGGTATCGCGATCACGCCGTCGTTCCTGAGCACCCGTGCCAGGGCGACCTGCGCCGGGGTGGCCTCGTGCCGGTCGGCCACGTCGAAGAGCGCCGGATGGTCCATCATCCGCCCTGCTTGATCGGCGAGTACGCCATGATGGCAGGCCCCGCTCGTGGCACCAGGGATCAGCTCGTACTCGGGACCGCGCCTTGCGAGGGTTGTCGTCCCTGTGGCCGGCGACCGGTCCTCGGCCATCCCCAGGTTCCCTGGCCGGGGACCGACCTCGACGCCGCGCTCCGCCCGGCCGCCCGGACGAGGTCAGCGCGCCGCGGCGGCCACGGCGGCGGTGATGGTCCGGAGGTTCGCCGGCACCGGGACGTCCTCGACGAGGACGGTCGGCGTGCCGCCGACCCCCCGCTCCATCGCCATCTCCGTGACAGACGAACTGTCGGCAGAACGGGGACAGGAAATCGACGTAGACAATGATCGTCACCGGGCCCGCGCCCACGACGATGCCGTCTCCGCTCGCGGAGGCCCCGGCGGGTATGTGCCGCGGCACCGATGCTCTGCGTGCGTGCGTGGTCATGAGGTCCTCCCGCAACCGACTCGGCCGACTGCGGTGCCTACCCCCGCGAAGCAGTCCACGGCTACGGAAGGCCCGTTTTGGGAAAACCTCTGTCCGTGGTTGGCCCGGCGCCCGCTGAGCAGGGAAGACGGTCTGGCCGTGGCCGTGGCGTGGCGGCAGCGAACGGGGGCGGTGGTGGGGCCGCCACGGTGGAGGAGGCGGCCCGGGTCGTCGCGGAGGCGTCACGGCGGTGTTGTCGGTGCGGTGTGCGAGTGTGGGAACCGTGCGCCGCATCCATCCCCACGCCGAGGACGATCCCGACATCGCCGCCGCCTACGCTTACCCGCGTGACCACTGGCTGCGTCTCAACATGGTGGCGAGCGCCGACGGCGCGGCCTGGGTCGAGGGCCACTCGGAGGGCCTGTCCGGCCGGGCCGACAAACGGATCTTCGGGCTGCTGCGCGGCCTGGCCGACGTGGTGCTCGCCGGCGCCGCGACCGTCCGCACGGAGGGCTACCGTCCGGCCCGCCCGCGCGAGTCGTGGCGGGCGCCGCGCGAGGGCCGCCCGCCCGTGCCGCCGATCGCCGTCGTCACCCGCCTGCTCGACCTCGATCTCGGGGGCCCGCTGTTCACCGAGGCCGAGCCGTACGCCCGGACCATCGTGATCACGACGGAGGCGGCGCCGAAGGACCGCAGGGACGAGGCCGCGGACAAGGCGGTCCTGATCGTCGCCGGAGACGACCGGGTCGATCTCGCGACCGCGGTGGAGGAGCTGCGCGGCCTGGGGCTCGGCCGGATCCTGTGCGAGGGCGGGCCGCGGATCAACGCGCAGCTCGCCGCGGCCGGGCTGGTCGACGAGCTGGCGCTGACGGTGAGCCCGCTGCTCGCCGGGGGCGACGCCGCGCGCATACTGGACGGCGTCGCCTCGCGCACGCCGCTGACCCTCGCCCAGGTGCTGGAGGAGGACGGCTTCCTCTTCTGCCGATACCTCAGGGAGGCGCATGATGACGCCGCCGGTTGAGCCGCTGATCCCGGATCTGGACCTGCCGGTGGTGCCACCGGTCGCGCCGATGCTCGCGAAGGCGGTCAAGAAGCTGCCCGAGCAGGACGGCACGCTCTACTACGAGCCGAAATGGGATGGCTTCCGCTGCATCGTCTTCCGCGACGGCGACGAGGTCTTCCTGGGCAGCAGGAACGAGCGGCCCTTCACGCGTTACTTCCCTGAGCTGGTCGAGGCCGTCAGGAAGGAACTGCCGCCCCGGTGCGTGGTGGACGGCGAGATCGTGCTCATCAGGGGCCAGTCGCTCGACTTCGACGCGCTCCAGCAGCGCATCCACCCCGCCCAGTCCCGGGTGCGGCTGCTGGCCGGGAGCACGCCCGCCTCCTTCGTCGCGTTCGACCTGCTCGCCGTCGGCGCGGAGGACCTGATGGAGGCGCCGTTCTCGGAGCGGCGGGCCCGGCTGGAGGAGGCGCTGGCGGGGGCGGGCCGGTCGGTGCGGCTCACCCCGGTCACCCGGGACGAGGGCCGGGCCGCCGAGTGGTTCGACGCGTTCGAGGGCGCCGGGCTCGACGGCATCGTGGTCAAGCCGGGAGACCAGCCGTACACGCCGGACAAGCGGGTGATGTTCAAGGTCAAGCACGAGCGGACGGCCGACTGCGTCGTGGCGGGCTACCGCGAGCACAAGTCGGGGCCGGTCGTCGGGTCGCTGCTGCTCGGGCTGTACTCCGCCGACGGCCGTCTGCACCACGTGGGGGTGGCCGCCTCCTTCCCGATGAAGAAGCGCGAGGAACTGGTCGGGGAGCTCGCGCCGTACCGGATGGAGGACCTGAGCGAGCACCCCTGGGGACACTGGGCCGAGGTGGCGGAGGGTGGCGCGCAGGGTGGGGCGCAGGGCCAGCGCCTGCCGGGCGCCGTCTCACGGTGGAACGCCAAGAAGGACCTGTCGTTCATCCCGTTGCGGCCGGAACGGGTCATCGAGGTCGCCTACGACCACATGGAGGGCGACCGGTTCCGGCACACCGCCCAGTTCCGCCGCTGGCGCACCGACCGCACGCCCGAGTCCTGCACCTACGACCAGCTCGAACGCCCGGTGAGCTACGACCTCGACGAGATCCTCGCCCGCTGAGCCGTCCCGGCATCCGGCCGCAGAGGCCGACGGAGCTCGGCGGAGGTGAGCAGAGTCGGCAGAGCTCAGCCGGTCAGGGCGCGGACGGCGGCGGTGACGACGACGGCCACCGCGACCACCACCAGGAAGGGCGCGCGCAGCAGCAGCGCGACGGCCGCCGCGGCGAGTCCGGCGGCCCGGGCGTCGACGAGGAGCGTGCGGCCGTCGGCGAAGGTCTGCAGGGCGATCAGCGCGGCCAGCGCCGCGATCGGCACCAGCGCGGCGAGCCTGCGCATGAGCGGCCGTTCCAGCACCGCCGCCGGGACCGACAGCCCGAGGAGCTTGACCGCGTAGCACCCGGCGACGGTGACCCCGATCGCGATCCACACCCCCATCACGCCTCCTCCGCCCGCGCCGCCGCGCTCCGCTCCCGCCGTGCGGCGGCGCGGGACCGGAGCGCGGCGACGGCCAGGACGGCGGGCGCGGCGAGCACGGCCACCAGCACCGGGACGCCCGCGGGCAGGAACGGCACGCAGGCCAGCGCCAGCACGACGGCCAGGGCCGCCACCGCCACCTCATGCCGGAGGAGCGCGGCCCGGGCCGGCCGGGCCGTCGCCGTGCCCTCCCCGTCCTGGCCCGGAGCCGGGGTGGCGCCTGCCCGCGCCGAAGGAGCGGCGGCGGAGCGGCCCCGGATCATGGGCAGGAGCAGGGCGAGGAAGACGGCCGGACCGGCCACGTCGAGCCCCCAGGCCGCCGGGTCGCCCAGAGCCGCGGCGCCCAGCGCGCCGAGGAGGGTCGTGACGTTCCACCCGGCGTACAGGGTCACGCCCGTGACGGTGAACCCGAGCCGGGTGAGGCGCCGGTCGGGCTGGGCCAGGGCCACGGCGGAGGTCTCGTCGATAACCCAGTGGGCGGCCAGCGGGCGGACCGCCGCGGGGAGGCCGAGCACCTGCGACAGACGCAGGCCGTAGAAGGCGTTGCGGACGCCCAGCAGCAGCGCCCCCGCCGCCGCGGGGAGCGGTGCCCCGCCGACGCCGAGCGCGCCCACCAGCGCGAACTGGGACGCCCCGGTGAAGACCAGCAGCGACAGCACGCAGGTCTGGGCGAGCGTCATCCCGGCCCCCGCCGACGTCACGCCGAACGCGAACCCGGAGAGCCCGACCGCCGCGCCGACCCCGAGGGCGTCCCGTACGACCGCCGACCGGGGCTTCGGCGGCAGGCCGGAATGCGGCTTTTGTGGTGGTGCCGTAGTCACCCGACCGAGGGTAACCGGCGGCTCGGGCCGCCGGCGCACACGAGGACGCGCATGGACCGGTCGGTGACGGTGACCTTGGACCCGGCCGCCAGCGTCTCCGCCGCGTCCGGGTCGTCCGGCGGGTCCTCGTCGGCGGTGTCGAGCACGGGACGCCAGGCCGCGCCCAGCTCCGGGCCGGGGAGGGCGAAGGTCAGGCTCTCGTGGTGCGCGTTGATCAGCAGCAGGAACGTCGCGTCGGTGATCCGCTCGCCCCGCGCGCCGGGCTCGCTGATCGCGTCGCCGTTGACGTAGACGCCCAGCGACTTGGCGTAGCCGGTCTGCCAGTCGGCGTCGGTCATCTCGGTGCCCGACGGCGTGAGCCAGACGATGTCCCTGCTGTCGTCCCCGACCGTGCGGCCCAGGAAGAACCGGCGGCGCCGGAAGACGGGGTGGGCCCGCCGTAACGCGCCCAGGCGGCGGACGAAGTCCAGCAGGCCGGGTTCCTGCCCGACCAGGGACCAGTCGGTCCAGGACGTCTCGTTGTCCTGGCAGTAGGCGTTGTTGTTGCCCTGCTGGGTGCGGCCGAACTCGTCGCCCGCCAGCAGCATCGGCACGCCCTGGGACACGAACAGGGTGGTGAGGAGGTTGCGCCGCTGGCGCCGGCGCAGCCGGTTTATGGCCGGGTCGTCGACCGGTCCCTCGGCGCCGCAGTTCCACGACCGGTTGTCGTCCGTGCCGTCGCGGTTGCCCTCGCCGTTGGCCTCGTTGTGCTTGTGGTCGTACGACACGAGGTCGTTGAGCGTGAACCCGTCGTGGGCGGTGACGAAGTTGATCGAGGCGACCGGGCGGCGGCCGCTGGTCGCGTACAGGTCGCTCGACCCGGCGAGACGCGAGGCGAACTCGGGCAGCGTCCGGGAGTCGCCCCGCCAGAAGTCCCGTACGGCGTCGCGGTACTTGCCGTTCCACTCGGTCCACAGGGGCGGGAAGTTGCCGACCTGGTAGCCGCCGGGACCGACGTCCCACGGCTCGGCGATCAGCTTGACCTGGGAGATCACCGGGTCCTGCTGGATGAGGTCGAAGAACGCGCTGAGCCGGTCGACGTCGTGCAGCTCGCGGGCGAGCGCGGCGGCGAGGTCGAAGCGGAAGCCGTCCACGTGCATGTCGAGCACCCAGTAACGCAGCGAATCCATGATCAGCTGGAGCGCGTGGGGCGAGCGGACGTTCAGCGAGTTGCCGCAGCCGGTGTAGTCGAGGTAGTAGCGGCGGTCCTCCTCGCGCAGCCGGTAGTAGGCGACGTTGTCGAGGCCCCGGAACCCGAGCGTGGGGCCCATGTGGTCACCCTCGGCCGTGTGGTTGTAGACCACGTCGAGGATCACCTCGATCCCCGCGTCGTGCAGGGCCCGGACCATCGCCTTGAACTCCTGGACCTGCTGGCCGCGCTGCCCCGCGCAGGAGTACGCGTTGTGCGGCGCGAGGTAGGCGATCGTGTTGTAGCCCCAGTAGTTGGTCAGTCCCCGGGCGACCAGGAAGTGCTCGGGCACGAACTGGTGGACGGGCATGAGCTCGACCGCCGTCACGCCGAGCGACCGCAGATGGTCGATCACGGCCGGGTGCGCGAGCCCGGCGTAGGTGCCCCGCTGCTCCTCGGGCACGGCGGGGTGCCGCATGGTGAGCCCCCGCACGTGCGCCTCGTAGATCACCGTCTCGTGGTACGGCGTGCGGGGCGGCCGGTCGTTGCCCCACTCGAAGAACGGGTTGACCACCACGTTCTTCGGCATGTGCGGCCCGGAGTCCTCGACGTTCAGCCGGGCGGGGTCGGCGAAGTGGTAGGAGAACAGCGACTCGTTCCATCGGACCGAGCCCTCGATCGCCTTCGCGTACGGATCGAGCAGCAGCTTGGCCGGGTTGCACCGGTGGCCGTGCTCGGGCCGGTAGGGGCCGTGCACGCGGAAGCCGTACCGCTGGCCGGGCATGATCCCCGGCAGGTAGCCGTGCCAGACGAAGCCGTCGACCTCCGGCAGGTCGACGCGGGTCTCCGCGCCGTCGTCGTCGAACAGGCACAGCTCGACCCGCTCGGCCACCTCCGAGAACACCGAGAAATTGGTGCCCACACCGTCCCAGGTGGCGCCGAGTGGGTAGGGCTCTCCAGGCCAAACCTCGCGCATGTAACCTCATTCTCCACTGCCCGGACGATTCGTGCACCTGGGGCGGTACCCCTGCTCCCGGTCCGCGCACGCGGAGGCCCCCGCCGGACCGGTCCGGCGGGGGCCCCACTGGTGGTTCAGCCGACGAGTTCGGCGTTCAGGGTGATCGTCGTGCCGGCCAGCGCCTTGCTCACCGGGCAGTTCGCCTTCGCGGTCTCGGCCGCCTGCTGGAAGTCCTCGGCGGACAGGCCGGGCACCTGGGCCCGTACGGAGAGCACGATGCCGGTGATGCCCTCTCCGGGCTGGAAGGTCACGTCGGCCCGGGTCTCGACCGACTGCGGCGGAGTGCCCGCCTGGGCCAGGCCGTGGGACAGGGCCATCGAGAAGCACGAGGAGTGGGCGGCCGCGATGAGCTCCTCCGGGCTCGTCTTGCCGTTCGCCTGCTCGGCCCGGGAGGGCCAGGAGACGTCGAAGGTGCCGACGCCGGAGGTGTCGAGCGAGACAACGCCCGAACCGTCGAGCAGGGCGCCCTTCCACTGCGTCGTCGCGGTACGAGTGGTCGCCATGGCGATATCCCTTCACTAGCGAGTCTTAATCCATTCAGCAGCGACCTTAACGCCACCCGCGCCGCCGGTCGTCCCGCGACCCTCCCGCAAACCCACGATCAGGCCGGCGCGGCGGCGACACGCGCCTGGTGGGCGCGGTGCTCGGCCCGGACCAGGTCCTCGACCTCCGCCCTGATCCGCAGGAACTCCGCGGAGCGCTTGATCTCCAGCGGGCGGGGCTCCGGCAGGCCGATGGCGATCTCCTGGCTGATCCGGCCGGGATCGCTGGACAGCACGATCACCCGGCGCGCGAGGAACACGGCCTCCTCCGTGTCGTGGGTCACCATGACGACCGTCGGGCGTTCCCCGGCCGGTGTCACGTCCTGCCAGACCTGCCGTACGAACAGCTGCATGTCCTCCTTGGTCTGCACGTCCAGCGCGCCGAAGGGCTCGTCGAGCAGCAGCACGCGCGGCGCGCAGGCCAGCGCGCGGGCGATCGCCACCCGCTGCTGCTGCCCGCCCGACAGGCGTCCGGGCAGGGCCCCGGCCAGGTGGCCGAGGCCCACCTCGTCGAGCAGCCACCGCACCCGCTCCCGCCGGGCGGCGCGCGGCACGCCGAGCGCCTCCAGGCCGAACGCGACGTTCTGGGCCACGGTCCGCCAGGGATACAGCGAGGCGGTCTGGAACACCAGCCCGCGGTCCGGGCCGGGACCCGCGACCTCCCGGCCGTTCAGCAGCACCCGGCCGGACGTGGGCGGGACGAGGCCCGCGACCATGCCCAGCAGGGTCGACTTGCCCGAGCCGCTCGCCCCCACCACGCAGACGAAGTCGCCGGACGCCACGGACAGGTCCACGTCCTGGAGCACCGGCCGGCCCGGGACGAACTCCTTGCCCACGCCCTCCAGCCGGAGACCGCTCGGTGCGCTCGTCAACGGGCCCACCTCCCCACCCGGGCGCGCAGCAGGCGCAGCGTGACGTCGATGGCCAGGCCGATCAGGCCGATCACCACGAGGATCGCGAAGATGCGGTCGGTCTGCAGGAACCGCTGGGCGCGGGTGATCCGGTAGCCGAGTCCCGAGGTGGCCGCGACCAGTTCGGCGACGACCACGAAGTTCCACGCCGCGGCGGCGTTGACCCGCATCGCGTCGATGATCCCCGGCAGCGCGTACGGGAACACCACCCGGGCGGCCACCCGCGGCCGGGACGCCCCGAGGGTCGCCGACACCTCCAGCAGCCGGTGCGGCACCTGCCGTACGGCGTCGGCGGTCATGAGCGTGTTGAAGAACACCACGCCGAGGACGAGCAGCGCCACCTTCGACGCCTCGCCGATGCCCAGCCAGATGATCAGCAGCGGGATGAAGGCCGACGCGGGCAGGTAACGCAGGATGCCGACGGCCGGTTCGAGCAGCGGCTGCGCCCAGCCGAGCGTCCCCATCGCGAACCCCAGCGGCACCGAGATCAGGACGGCCAGGCCGAAGCCCGCCGCGATCCGGCCGAGGCTCGCCGCGAGGTCGGCGGCCAGTTCGCCGCCGGCCGCCATGTCCACCCCGGCCGCCCAGACCGCCGACGGGGAGGGCAGGAACGCGGGGTCCACCCGGCCGCTCGCGCTGACCGCCTGCCAGACCGCCAGCGGCACGAGGATCGACAGGCACCGCAGGAGCCAGGCCGTACGCGCGGAGACCGAGGTCGTGAGCGCCTTGGTCGTGAGCGGCCCGGTCCTGAGCTTCGCCCGGCGCGGCGCGGGCTCTTCCGCCGCCGGGGCCGTCCCGGCGTCCTGTCTCGGCATCGCCTCGGCCGCGGTCACGGCTGCACCGCGCGGACGAACTGGGGCGCGAACAGTCCCTCCAGCGGCGGGGCCTTGTCCACCAGCTTCGCCGAGACCAGGAACTCCGCGATCTCCTTGGCGCGGCCGTCCAGCTCGCCGGAGAAGGCCGTCCGGTTGCGCTCCAGCGTGAAGATCGTCGTGCCCTTGTCGTACGACTCGTAGTCGGACACGCTCACCCCCGCCCGCTTCGCCATGATCTCCAGGGCCTCCGGCCGGTGCTCGCCGATCCAGGTGAGCGCGTCGAACCAGGCCGACACGAGCCCCTGCACGGCCTTCGGGTCGCGGGAGACGAGGTCACGGGTCACCACCAGGTGGTCGGGGATCGCCCCGGGGAAGTCGGCCGACGTCGCGATCGCCCGGCTGCCCTTCCGCTTGAGGGCGGTCGTGGTGAAGGGGGCGAACACCCCGACGGCGTCCACCTGCCCGGCGACGAAGGCCGCCGCGGCGGCGTCGGTCGGCATCGGCCGGAACTGCACGTCCGCCTCGGTGAGACCGGCCTTCCGAAGCGCGAGCAGGAGCAGGTAGTGGTCGACCGTGCCCTGCTCGGCGGCGACGGTCCTGCCCTTCAGGCCGGACAGCGACGAGATGCCCGGCCCCGCGATGATCTGGTCGTTGCCGCTGGAGTTGTCGTTGACCAGCACGACGCTCTGCTTCACCCCGCCGGCCACGGACGCCAGGGTGTCGTTGAGCGTCTGGCTGTTGGCGTCGATGGTTCCCGTGGCCAGCGCGTTGAGCGAGTCGGTGTAGCTGTCGAAGTACTTGAGCTCGACGTCCACGCCGTTCTTGCGGAACAGGCCCTGCTCGCCGGCGACCTGCCAGGGGAACCAGCCCGGCCAGGCGCTGAAGCCCAGGGTGATCGTCGAGCCGGCCGGGGCGGCGGCCTGCCGCTCCCCGGGGGAGGCGCAGCCCGCGAGCAGGAGCAGAACGAGAACGGCGGCGAGGTGTCGGCGCGTCATTGGACGGCCTCCTTCTTCCTCTTCGGCAGGTGTCCCGAGCGCACCAGGCACCCGAGGGTGTCGCAGATGACCCGGGTGGCGATGAGCGAGGTGATCTCCGCGTTGTCGTACGGCGGGGAGCACTCCACCACCTCGATCCCGGCGAGCGGCCGGGCGTCGGCGATGAGCTGGATGAACTTGAGCACCTCGCGGGGGAGGAACCCGCCGGGCTCGGGCCAGCCGGTTCCGGGCACGAAGGCCGCGTCGAGGCAGTCGACGTCGAAGGACAGCCAGACGGCCTCCGCGCCGTCCCAGGCGACCTCCAGGGCCCGCTCGGCGGCGGCCTCGATGCCCATCTCGACGCAGTCGGTGACCGTCATGATCGTGGTGCCCCGCTCGCGGCCCACCTTGACGCCCGGGCGGGGCGCCTGCCAGCCGCCGATGCCGATCTGCACGAGGTTCTTCGGCGGCACGTTCGGGATGTCGGTGGCGTGGAACCAGGGGGTGGTGTGCATCCGCTCGTCGAGGTCGGTCTCCTGGGTGTCGACGTGGCGGTCGAAGTGGATGATGCCGACGTTTCCCCGCACGTGTTCGGCCACCCCGCGCACGGTCGGGTAGCCGATCGAGTGGTCCCCGCCGAGGATCACCGGGAAGGCGCCGCTCTCGAAGACGTGTGCGACGCCCTTGCTGATCTGGTCGAAGGTCTTCTCGATGTTGCCCGGGATCGTGAAGATGTCGCCCAGGTCGCAGATCGTGATCGACTCACGGAGGTCGACGCCGAGCTCGAAGCTGTAGGGGCCGTACAGCGCGGAGATCTTGCGGATGCCCTGCGGCCCGAAGCGGGTGCCCGAGCGGTAGGTGGTGCCCCCGTCGAAGGGCGCGCCGAGCACCGCCACGTCGTACTCCCCGCAGCGCCGCACGTCCTCGACGTACGGCGCCTTGAGGAAGGTGTTGATCCCGGCGAAGTGCGGCAGTTCGCCGCGGGAGAAGGTGGGAATGGTGCGGTCGACGATCGAGTCGGCGCCCTGCAGGCCGAGTTCGAGCCCGCGGGCGATCTCCCGCTCGTGCATGGTGGTGGGGATCTCGGCCTCACGCTCGACGGCGTTACGGGCTTCGGGACCGTAGTGGGAATGGAGGTGGCCCACGGCACTCCTCGGGGGACGGCTGGTCCACCGCCGCCCGGCGGGCGGCGGGATTCGCGACCCGCGGCGTCTCCCCGGTCCCGGCCGCGCCGTTGACCGGGGAGACGCCGAAGTCGCAGCCTCCCGGGCTTTTGTCCCGCCGTGGAACGGCTCCGCGCCGAGCCGCCTGCACCTCTCGGACCAGCCGAACGGAACCCTAGGTGCGCCTCACCGGGGTGAGCCGGTGAGTCCCCTTCATGACAGCGGCGGCCTGTTTCCGTCGGATTTCCGTGGGGTAGCCGTCCCGTGACCGCCTGCTCACGCGGGCGCCGCGCGCTCCAGGATCGGCTCCAGGTCGAGGCCGGCCGGGAGCGTGCCGAAGGCGCGGCCCCAGTCGCCGCCCAGGCGGGAGGCGCAGAACGCGTCGGCCACCGGCGCCGGGGCGTGCCGCACGAGCAGGGACGCCTGCAGGACCAGCGTCATCTCCTCGGCCACCCGGCGGGCGTCGGCCTCACCGGCGGAGGCGAGCGTCTTCAGCACCCGCTCGGCCGCGTCGCCGACGCGGTGGTCCCCGGCGCGGGCGACCTCGGCGAAGAACGCCTCGACCGCCTCCGGCTCCCGGGCGAGCACCCGCATCAGGTCGAGGGCGGCCACGTTGCCCGAGCCCTCCCAGATGCCGTTCAGCGGTGACTCCCGGAACAGCCGGGGCATCTGCGACTCCTCGACGTACCCGTTGCCGCCCAGGCACTCCAGCGCCTCGGCGGCGTGGACCGGCGCCCGCTTGCAGATCCAGTACTTGGCGGCGGCGAGGGCGGCCCGGCGGAACAGCCCCTCGGCGGCGTCGCCCGCCACCGCCCGGTCGGTCGCCCCGGCCAGGCGGGTCATCAGCGTGGTCGCCGCCTCGGACTCCAGCGCGAGGTCGGCGAGCACGGCGCGCATCAGCGGCTGGTCGGCCAGCGGCCGGCCGAACGCGCTCCGGTGGCGGGCGTGGTGGAGGGCCTGCGACAGTCCCTGCCGCATGCCGGCCGCCGAGCCGGTCACGCAGTCGAGCCTGGTCATGTTGACCATCTCGATGATCGTGCGGACGCCCCTGCCCTCCTCGCCGACGAGGAAGGCCGTCGCGCCGTCGTACTCGACCTCCGCGGAGGCGTTGGAGCGGTTGCCGAGCTTGTCCTTCAGCCGCATCAGGCGCATCGCGTTGCGGGTGCCGTCGGGCAGCACGCGGGGGAGCAGGAAGCACGACAGCCCGCGCGGGGCCTGGGCCAGCACCAGGAACGCGTCGCACATCGGGGCGGAGTTGAACCACTTGTGCCCGGTCAGGGCGAAGCTCCCGTCGCCGAGGGGTTCGGCCCGGGTGGTGCCGGCCCGCACGTCGGAGCCGCCCTGCTTCTCGGTCATGGCCATCCCCGCCAGCACGCCCCGCTTCTCCAGCGGCGGGCGCAGCCCGAAGTCGTACGTGCGGGAGGCCAGCAGGGGCTCCCACTCCGCCCGCAGCGACGGCGAGTGCCGCAGCGCGGCCACGGCGGCGTACGTCATGGAGATCGGGCAGCCGTGCCCGGCCTCCACCTGGGACCAGACGAAGAACTTCGCGGCCCTGGCGACGTGCGCCCCCGGCCGGGCCGAGGTCCAGGGGGAGGCGTGCAGCCCGTTGCCGACCGCGACCGACATCAGCTCGTGCCAGGCGGGGTGGAACTCGACCTCGTCGATCCGGTTGCCGTACCGGTCGTGGGTGCGCAGGACGGGCGGGTGCTCGTTGGCCAGCCGCCCCCACTCCTGCGCCTTCTCGGATCCGGCCAGCAGGCCGAGCCGGCGCAGCTCCCCGCTCGCCCAGTCCGCCCCCTCCCTGGCGAGCCCCTCCAGCAGCGCCTGGTCGGCCGAGACGTCGTGCCCGGCCAGCGGGGGCGCCTGGTTGGTCACGTCGTGAGTCGCGTCGCGGGTCACAGGGTCCTCCTCGGATGATGCCGGGTCCTCGGCGCCGGGAACCGGGCGAGGCCGGAACTCCATCTCAGCACTCGGGCCCGCCGGGACAAACACCCGCCGCCGCGCTCAGGCGCCGGAGATGTCCAGGCCCAGCTCCTGGGCCGCCTCAAGGGCGAGATCACGCGCGTAGCCCTGACCGGCGCCCGCCTCGCACAGCACCCGGTGGACGCCCGTGAGCGCCCGCCTGTCGCCGCGCGCGGCCAGGCCGCGGGCCGCCTCGGCCACGGTCGTCACGTCACGGTCGGCCAGCCGGGCGGCCAGCGCCTCCCTGATCCGGGCGGTGTCGGCCGGCAGGCCGGCGAGGCCCATGGTCGCCCAGTCGCGCACCTCGTCGTCCCCGCACTCGGTCAGCCGGATCAGGGCGGCGAGGCCGTCCTCGTCGCCGGACGGCAGGACCGCGGCGAGCGCGACCGGGTCGTTGACGGTGGGTTCGCGCCCCGGGCCGCCCACGATCGCCAGCACCTCGGGCAGGGCCCGCTCGTCGGCCCGGTGGCCGAACGCCGCGAGCAGGGCCTCGACCACCGCGGGCTCGGTCTCCCGGCGGGCCAGGTCGCGCAGGATGCCGAGGACCTCGTCCTGCCGGTCGTCGTGGCCCGTGTCCTGTCCCGGGAGGTGGCCCGTGTCGCGGCCGAACTGGGCGAGGACGTCGACGCCGAACTCCCGCCGCACCGGGTCGTCGCTCTCGCACAACCGCGTCACCGCCCGGAACGTCTCCTCGTCGTGGCGCCCGCGCAGCGCGTGGACGGCCGCCCACCACGTCTCGTCGTCCTCGTCCAGGTCGCGGTAGGGCAGGACGCGGCGGAGCAGCTCCTCGGGCGGCGGCCGGAGGCCGAGCGCCGCCTCCAGGACCGTGGCGGCGGCCGCGTGCCCGTACTGGCGGGCCACGGTGTAGACGCCGGTGCGGGCGCCCTCGCCGCGCGCCTCGACGGTGACCCGCCGGGTGCCGTCCGGCGCGGCGGAGTGCGCCACCAGCACCGTGTGCTCGCCGCCCAGCCGCGCGGCGGCGTCGTCCCGGAGGACCGCCTCCAGATCGGCTCCCGCCAGACGGGCGGCGATCTCCAGCGGGGTCGCGCCGTCCCAGCCGGGCGCGGCCGGGTCCGCGCCGTGCTCCAGCAGGGACCAGACGATCCCGTACGCCCCGAACAGCGCGGCCAGCGTCAGCGGCGTGTCGCCGTCCTCGTCGGCCAGGCCCGGATCGGCCCCGGCGTCGAGCAGCACGTCGGCCGACTCGAGGTTGCCGTTGGCCGCCGCCCACAGCAGGGCCGTCCAGCCGCCCTCCTCCGCCGCGTCGGGGTCGGCGCCTCCGTCCAGCAGCGCCTGCACGGTCTCGGCGTGGTCCCAGCAGGCCGCGGCGCACAGCGGCAGCCCCTCCTCGGGCCCGCCGCTCGGCCGGTCGGGGTCCGCGCCGTGGTCCAGCAGCAGCCGGACGATCTCGTGGTGCCCTCCGGCGGCGGCCCGGTAGAGCGGCGTCGTCCCCTGGGCGGGGTCGACGGCGGGGGACACAGGGGAGGACACAGGGGATACCGGGGCCTCCGGGTGCAGCATCTCCGCCACCCGCGCGGCGTCCCCCTCCGCGATCGCCTCCAACAACCTGCTGCGGGTCACGTCTCCATGCTCACACAACCCCTTCTCGAGGACCCCGCAGGGATCGTCCCCAGGGAGGATGGGGAGCGGGGCCGGTCGGGGTTACGGTGGGGGACGTGAACGATCCGGGTGGCATGCGGGCGTCCGACGCCGAGCGCGAGTCCGTGGTGGAGCGGCTGAGGGTGGCGTCCACCGAGGGGCGGCTGACGCTGGCCGAGCTGACCGAGCGGACCGAGGCCGCCTATCTGGCCCAGACGCACGGCGAGCTCGCCCAGATCATCGCCGACCTGCCGGGCGGCGCCCCGGCCCCGGCCCCCGCGCCCGCGGCTGCGGCCGCCTCGCAGGGCAGGATGCGCAAGTGGATCGTGGCGGTGCTGGGCGACGCCAAGAGGACCGGCTCGTGGCGGATCGACGACGGCATCGGCGCGGTCAGCGTGCTGGGCGACGTGACCCTCGACCTGCGGGAGGCCGAGGTGCGCGGGCGTGAGGTGGACGTCGTCGCCGTCTGCGCACTGGGCGACCTGAAGATCATCGTGCCGGACGGCGTCGACGTGGAGCTCTCCGGCGTCACCGTCCTGGGCGACAAGAAGGTCCAGGTGATCGAGGCTCCCGCCGGGCAGGCCGCCCCCGTCGTCAGGGTCAGGGCGTACGTCCTGCTGGGCGACGTGAAGATCATCGGGGACTCCCGGGCGCAGCCGATCAAGCGCGGCTGGTTCGCCTGGAGCGAGTGGTGGCAGGAGCGCCGCGCCTCCCTCACCGAGGGATACGAGAGCTCCGAGCACGGCCTGCACGGGCTGCACGGCATGCACGGACTGCACGGCATGCACGGGCTCCGCCCGCCCCGCCCGCCTCGTCCTCCCCGGCTCCGCGACCGCCGGCGCGACTCCCGCTGAACGGCCCCCGAGCGCGCGGTCGTACGGGGCGACGCCGATCGCCGGCGACCAGGACGTCGTGATCCGCAGGCCCGACGGACAGGGGATCCTCTGCCGTCAGGCCGCCTGGCGGGCGGCGCGGACGGCCTGGGCGTGGCGTTCGAGCAGGAGCGTGACCAGTTCGGGGGCGGCGCCGAGGACGCCGCCCACGGCGTGCGCCCCGGCGTCCAGGGCGTCGCGCCGCACGGCGTCGGCGAAGTGGCCGGGGGCCAGCAGGTACGGCGCGACGACGACCCGCGGCGCGCCCGCCAGTATGAGCCGTTCGACCTCCTCCCGGGGCCTGGGCGCGGCGGCGGAGGCGTAGGCGGCGGTCACCGACCACCAGGGGCGCTCCCGCGCCCACGCGCGGGCGACGGCGGCGATCGTCGCGTTCGCCCGGCCGTCACTGGACCCGGCCGAGACCAGCACCACGGCGGTCTCCGGGTCGCCGATCCCCACCCCGGCCTCGGTGAGGCGGCGTTCGAGGGCCCGGACCAGCAGCGGGTGCGGGCCGAGCGTGGGGCCGCAGACGGCCCGCAGGCGCGGCGCGCGGGCCGACGCCTCCCGCAGTGCCGCCGGGATGTCCACCCGGCTGTGATAGGCGGCGGTGAGCAGGAGGGGGAGCACGACCGCCTCGTCCAGGCCCGACAGCGCCCGCGGCAGCGACGGCGGGGCGTGGTCGAGGTAGGCGGCGCGGACGTCGAGGCCGGGCCGGGCCCGCCGTACGCCGTCGAGCAGGGCCTCCACCGTCGCGGTGGCGCGCGGGTCGCGGGACCCGTGCGCCACCGCGATCAGCGGCGCGTTCCCATGTGGAGCACTCGTCACAGGTGGATGCCGCACTCGATCTTGCCGAGGCCGGACCAGCGCCCGCTGCGCGGGTCCTCGCCCGGCGCCACGCGGCGGGTGCAGGGGGCGCAGCCGATCGACGGGTAGTCGTCGTAGTGCAACGGGTTGATCAGCACGCCGTTGTCGGCGATGTAGTTGTCGACGTCCTCCTGGGTCCACCGGGCGATGGGGTTGACCTTCACCATCTGCCGCTTGGCGTCCCACTCGACGACCTTGGTGTTCGCGCGGGTGGGCGACTCGTCGCGGCGGATGCCCGACACCCAGGCGAGGTACGGCTCCAGCGCCCGGT
The DNA here is from genome assembly GCF_005864065.1 of Microbispora triticiradicis. Classification (NCBI taxonomy): domain Bacteria; kingdom Bacillati; phylum Actinomycetota; class Actinomycetes; order Streptosporangiales; family Streptosporangiaceae; genus Microbispora; species Microbispora triticiradicis. The sequence continues at coordinate 179,247 of NZ_VANP01000002.1, forward strand.
TCAGCGGCTCGACCTTCCGCAGGTAGCAGCACAGGTCGGGGTTGCGCCCGTACAGGCGCGGGCCGAGGTCGCGGTCCTGCTCCTCGACCGTCCTGGACGGCTTCACGTTGATCACGTTGACCTTGTAGACGGTCTCGACCGCGTCGCGGGTGCCGATGGTCTCGGCGAAGTGGTAGCCGGTGTCGATGAACAACACGTCGACGCCCGGCTTCACCCTGCTGACCAGGTCGATCAGCAGGGCGTCGCTCATCGACGAGGTGAGACAGAGGCGGTCGCCGAACGTGGCCGCGGCCCACCGGATGATCTCCCGGGCGGGGGCGTCCTCAAGGAAGCGCGCCGCGGACTCCACGATCCCCTGGAGGTCCAGCGTCGCCCGCTGCCGCTCCAGGCCCGCCTCTATCTCTGCCACCGACATCGTTACTCCTCACACGTCGTTCACTGGTTCATCGGATGATCGGACGACAAGCCTTCGAACAATCACGAACGCACGCCGACGCCGAGGAATTTCACCCGGAAGGCACGGGCGCAGGCCCTGCAGTACCATCCGTGGCTCTCCTCCTCGGTCACGTAGGGCTCCAGGTCCTCGTCGCCGCAGTACGGGCAGTAGAACGGCGCCGCCCGCTCGCTCATTTGAGGTCGCTTTCGTCGGCGCGCTGGACCCACTCGGCGAAGGTCTCGCCCTCGTTCCGCTGCTTCTCGAAGTTGCGGGCGACCCGCTCGACGTAGTCGGGCAGTTCCTCCGCCGTGGTCTTGAGCCCGCGCACCTTCCGGCCGAAGGTCGGGTTGAGCCCGATCGAGCCGCCCAGGTGCACCTGGAAGCCCTCGACCTGCTCACCCTTGTCGTTGGCCACGAGCTGGCCCTTGAGGCCGATGTCGGCGACCTGGATGCGGGCGCAGGAGTTCGGGCAGCCGTTGACGTTGATCGTCAGCGGCTCGGCGAAGTCCGGCAGGCGCCGCTCCAGCTCGTCGATCAGGGCCGACGCGGTGGCCTTGGTCTCGACGATCGCGATCTTGCAGTACTCGATGCCGGTGCAGGCCATCGTCTGGCGGCGGAACGTGGACGGGTTGACCTGGAGGTCGGCGGCCTCCAGCTCGCTGACGATCGACTCCACCTGGTCGGGGGCGACGTCGAGGATGACCATCTTCTGCTCGACCGTCGTGCGGATCCGGGCGGAACCGTGCCGCTCGGCGATGTCGGCGATGCGGTGCAGCGTGTCGCCGTCCAGCCGGCCCACGCGCGGGGCGAAGCCGACGTAGAAGTTGCCGTCCCGCTGCGGGTGGACCCCGACGTGGTCACGCCGGCCGCTCTGCGGCGCCTCCGGAGCCGGGCCGTCGGGCAGGGCGTACCGCAGGTACTCGGTCTCCAGGACCTGGCGGAACTTCTCCGCGCCCCAGTCGTTGACGAGGAACTTGATCCGCGCCCGGTGGCGCAGGCGGCGGTAGCCGTAGTCGCGGAAGATGCCGGTGACCCCGGCCCACACCTCGTGGACCTGGTCGGGCCGGACGAACGCGCCGAGCCGCTGGGCGAACATCGGGTTGGTCGACAGGCCGCCGCCCACCCAGACGTCGAAGCCGGGCTCGCCCTGCTCGTTCACCACGCCGACGAACGCGACGTCGTTGATCTCGTGGACGGTGCAGTGGGCGGTGCAGCCGCTGATCGCCGTCTTGAACTTGCGCGGCAGGTTGGAGAACGCCTTGTCCCCGACGTACCGGTCGTAGATCTCGTGGATCTGCGGCGTGCCGTCGATCACCTCGCCGGCGTCGATCCCGGCCAGGGGGCAGCCGAGGATGACGCGGGGGGTGTCGCCGCACGCCTCGGTGGTGGACAGGCCCACCGCCTCCAGCCGCCGCCAGATGTCCGGGACCGACTCGATCTCGATCCAGTGGAGCTGGATGTTCTGCCGGTCGGTGACGTCGGCGGTGCCCCGGCCGTAGTCGTTGGAGATGTCGGCGATGGTGCGCAGCTGCTCCAGGCTGAGCTGCCCGCCGTCGATGCGGACCCGCAGCATGAAGTAGCGGTCGTCCAGCTCCTCGTCCGGCAGGATCGCGGTCTTGCCGCCGTCGATGCCGGGCTTGCGCTGGGTGTACAGACCGAACCAGCGGAAGCGCCCGCGCAGGTCGGCGGGGTCGATCGAGTCGAACCCGCCCTTCGAGTAGATGTCGATGATCCGCTGGCGGACGTTGAGCCCGTCGTCGTTCTTCTTGTTCTCCTCGTTCTTGTTCAGTGGCTCACGGTAACCGAGAGCCCACTGACCTTCGCCGCGCGGGCGTCTGTGGTGGCGGTTCGCCGGGCGGGCCGGGGTGCTCATGGGCACACGTCCTTCTCCGAGGCTCGGGTCGAGATCGGTCTTCGGCGGACACCGGCGCAGGCGGCCTCTCACCTCGCCGGCGGCATTGCGCGGCCGAGTATGAGGGCATACGAAAACGACGCCTGGCCGAGCGCCCGGGTAACGGAGGGCGACGGTCAGCCGGCGTCGATACAGATCGCGCTACGGACGCGCAGGAGATCGACGTGGCGTCGCACGACGAGCAACGGGTCCGCTGGCATGTCCCAAACGATACCCCCGAGATCCTGGATGTCCAAGTTCGTGTCCAGGATGCGGGATTGTAACGGCATAATGACGGGAGGTTGTCAGCCCTTGCGGACCCAGTTCTCCGGCGGCTCCGCCTCGCGGTCCTGCTCGGCCGGCTCCTTGTGCTGGCAGTCGCACCAGGACCCGCCACGGCACTCCTCGTGCCTGTGTTCCCCGCACGCCCGGCAGATCATGTCTTCATTGTTCCCCTCCCATGACAGCCGGATGACACCCGCACAGACCGAGGTGAGAGGCGCGATCCTCGCGGGCGGAGGGCGGGGACCCCTATTCTGGGCGGCGACGATCCGCTCGCACGTCACGTGATAAGAGCCACGCCGGCGGGTAGAGCCCAGTTCTCATGACCGGTTGGGTGCCATGACCTCCACGGACGCGCGGGCGCGCAGGCCGCGGCGCATCACGCGCAAAGGCATGGCCATCGCCCGCGCGCGCCTGACCTGGGTACGTGAGACGACCATCTGGGCCCTGGTCAAGGCGACCACGATGGCGGGGGTCAACTACCGGGTGACCGGGCTGGCGGGCGAGGCGGCGTTCTTCGCCCTGCTGTCGCTGCCGCCGTTCGTGCTGGGGCTGCTCGGGGTCATGGGTCATCTGAGCGGGCTGCTGGGCGACGCCGGCGTCGCCGAGATCAGGCGCTGGGTGGTGGACCAGTCCGAGTTGTTGTTCACGCACAACACGGTGGAACGGGTCGTGCAGCCGCTGCTGTCCGACGTGCTGAGCGGCGGCCAGGTCTCGCTGATCTCCGTCGGGTTCCTGCTGTCGCTGTGGTCGGGCTCGCGCGCCCTGTTCGTGTACGTCGACCTCATCTCCATCGCGTACGGGCTGGGGGAGACCCGGGGGATCATCCGCACCCGCGTCCTGTCGTTCGGCCTCTACGTCGCGGCGCTGCTGATGGGCCTGGTCGTCATGCCGGTCCTGGTGATCGGCCCCACGCTGATGTCCAACGCCCTGCCCAGGTACGCCGCGCTGGTGACGATCCTCTACTGGCCCGTGCTCGTCGTCGGCTCGGTGCTGATGCTCACGCTGCTCTACCACGTGAGCGTGCCGCACCGTACGCGCTGGTGGCGGGAGACGCCGGGGGCCGTGCTCGCGCTGGTGATCTGGATCGTGTGCGCGGCGTTCCTGCGCGAGGTGCTGGCCGCGTGGTTCACCCCGCTGTCGATCTACGGCTCGCTGGCCGCGCCCATCGCCGTGCTGCTGTGGCTCTACATCACCGCGCTCGCCGTGCTCATCGGGGCGACCCTGAACGCGGAGATCGACCGGCTGTGGCCGCTGGGCGGCGCCCCCCGGCACGAGCACCATCACCGCAAGTCCGGCAAGGCATGATCTGGCCCCGTCGCCGATGAGTGAGGGCACCGCCGCGTCCCGATAAGGTGGGGAGGGTCGCGACTGGCGCTGACGAGCCCGGCAGGGGAGCGTCGCTAGGTGGGGCACCACCGGGGAGCGAATCAGCGGAGGCCGTGCGCCTGGGTCGCCGCCGCTGTCGACGTGGAGAAGGAAGGCGCCATGGCTGAGCACTCGCTGAACGTCGTCGATCCCGAGATCGCCGAACTGATCAGGGCGGAGGAGCGGCGGCAGGCCGACACCGTCAAGCTGATCGCGTCCGAGAACTACGTGTCCAGGGCCGTCCTGGAGGCGACCGGGACCGTTCTCACCAACAAGTACTCCGAGGGCTACCCGGGCAAGCGCTACTACGAGGGCCAGCAGGTCATCGACCAGATCGAGACGCTGGCCGTCGAGCGGGCGAAGTCGGTCTTCGGCGTGAACCACGCCAACGTCCAGCCTTACTCGGGCTCGCCCGCGAACCTCGCCGTCTACCTGGCGTTCCTGAACCCGGGCGACACCGTCCTCGGCATGGGCCTGCCGTTCGGCGGCCACCTCACCCACGGCTGGTCGGTGTCGGCCACCGGCAAGTGGTTCAACTCCGTGAAGTACGGCGTGCGCCGCGACACGGGCCGGATCGACATGGACGAGGTGCGCGCCCTGGCGCTGGAGCACCGGCCCAAGCTGATCTTCTGCGGCGGCACCGCGATCCCGCGCACGATCGACTTCCCGGCCTTCGCCGAGATCGCCAGGGAGGTCGGCGCCGTGCTGGCGGCCGACATCGCCCACATCGCGGGCCTCGTCGCGGGCGGCGCCCACCCCTCGCCCGTCGGGCACGCGGACGTGATCTCCACGACCACCCACAAGACCCTGCGCGGCCCCCGCGGCGCGATGCTCATGGCGAACTCGGACGAGGTCGCCACCGCGCTCAACAAGGCCGTCTTCCCCGGCCTCCAGGGCGGCCCGCACAACCACACCACCGCCGCCATCGCCGTCGCCCTGCACGAGGCCGCCCGGCCGGAGTTCAGGGCGTACGCCGCGCAGATCGTGAAGAACGCCCAGGCGCTCGCCGACGAGCTCCTGAACCGCGGCTTCGACCTCGTCTCCGGCGGCACCGACAACCACCTGATCCTGATGGACCTCACGTCCAAGGGCGTCGGGGGCAAGCCGGCGGCGCAGGCGCTCGACCGGGCGGGCCTGGAGACCAACTACAACACCGTGCCGTTCGACCCGCGCAAGCCGTTCGACCCGTCGGGCATCCGGATCGGCACGCCCTCGGTCACGTCGCGGGGGATGGGCGAGGCCGAGATGCGGCAGATCGCCGCCTGGATGGACGAGGTCGTCACCGCCGTGGCCAAGGGCGACGCGGAGGACGTCGTCGCGCGGGTGCACGGCGAGGTCACGGAGCTGACGAGCCGGTTCCCGGCTCCCGGCCTTTCCTGATTCCTGAGAAAAAGGGTTGCGGGAGGTGGCGGCGGTGCTGCTAACGTTCCCGCATCCGACGCCGCTCGAGCGTCATGAGGGTGGCCGCCGGCGGCGGCCTGACACCAGGGAGGTGGGGACCATGCGGGTCTTTCTGACGACCATGCCGTCCGTCATCTCCCGGGTGTCCGCATAACCCTTTTCCGCAGGGACACCCGGTCTTTCCGAAGGGTGTCCACAGCAATGTCGTACGAACTCTCGCTTCTCGGCTGGCACGACGACCTCGCCGAGTCGCTTCCCGACCTTCCCGGCGGGGCCGTGCCCGGCCGGGTGGCGCGGGTCGACCGCGGCGCCGCCGAGGTCGTCGCCGCCGGCGGGACCCACCACGCGCGGCTGTCCGCCCGCGTACGGAGGGCCGCGGCGGCCGACCCGCTCGCGCTTCCGTGCGTGGGGGACTGGGTCGCGCTCACCCCCCTCGCCGAGGGCCGGCACGAACTGGCGGAGGTGCTGCCGCGCCGTACGGCCTTCGTCCGGGGCGGCGTGAGCCGCGACTCGCGCGGCGGCCTGTCCGGCGACGGCCAGGGGCAGGTGCTGGCCGCGAACGTCGACGTCGTCTTCGTGGCCGAGCCGTCCATGCACGCCGACGACTTCGCCGATCTCGGCAGGATCGAGCGCCTCGTGGCGCTCGCCTGGGAGAGCGGCGCCCGGCCGGTCGTGCTCGTCACCAAGGCCGACCTGTTCGCCGATCTGCAGGACCGGGTGCTCGGCGACCTGCTCGCCGACGTCGAGGCGGCGGTGCCCGGGGTGGAGGTCCACCCGGTCTGCTCGCTCACCGGCGACGGTGTGGACCTGGTGCGGGCCCATCTCGGCGAATCCGGCACCGCGGTGATCCTCGGTCCCTCGGGCGCGGGCAAGTCCACGCTCGTCAACGCCCTCGCCGGCGCGGAGGTGATGGAGACCCAGCGCGTCAGGGCCGGCGACGGGCGGGGCAGGCACACGACCGTCCACCGGCAGCTCATCCCGCTGCCCGGCGGCGGGCTGATCATCGACACCCCCGGCATCCGCCGGGTGGGACTGTACGAGACGAGCGAGGGCGTGGACCTGGTCTTCGCCGAGATCGACGAACTGGCCGGCAACTGCCGGTTCTCCGACTGCGGGCACGGGCAGGAGCCGGGCTGCGCCGTGATCGCGGCGGTGGAGTCGGGCGAGCTGCCCGAGCGGCGGCTGGAGAGCTGGCGCCGGCTTCAGCGGGAGGCGGCCTGGATGGCCCGCCGCACCGACGCGCGGCTGCGCGCCGAGGAGACCCGCAAGTGGAAGTCGATCCACCGGCAGATGCGCGGCATGGGCCGCCCGTAGCGGCCCGCGCGATCACGGGCCGGACACCAGAAGGGCGTTTCACGCCTGCCGTCTGTCCGGGGGGACAGGGGCGGGACGTGGAACGCCCTGTGGTGACGCTGTGGTGGAACCGTGGTGACGCGTGTCGGGGAAGGGGAAAATCGCTCAGGCGACGGCGCTGATGCCGGCGCTGGCGGCGCGGCGCATGCGGCGGCGACGCTCGGAAGCGCGCTCGTCCTCGTTGAGACCGCCCCAGGTGCCGTACTTCTCGGGCCGCGAGAGCGCGTAGTCGAGGCACTCCGCGCGCACAGGACACTGAGCACAGATGGCCTTGGCCTTGCGCTCCCGGATGTCGCGCTCGGGCTGACGCTCGCCGTCAGGACCGAAGAACAGCACCAGGTCCTCTCCCCGGCACGCGGCATCATCCTGCCAACCCCAGCTGGGGCGCGGGCGGGCGAGCTGCCGACGTACCTGAGACATGAGAAACCACCTTTGGTGAGAGGTATTTCAGTGTTTGTGCCGATTTGGACGCTTGTGGCGTCCCTTGTGCCAACGCCGGGATAGGCCGTGGTGTTCCCGGCTTCTCGCGAAGCCCTCAGGTCGATACCGGCATGAGCGGACTCAGTTCGGCCAACCTGTAGGTCGGGATTCCGTCGGCGCAGGTCATCCCGCACGGCGCCGAGAACACCGTGGGTTCGACCACGACCCGGAATCGCGACGTCCCACGCCCCGTCGTGCACCGCACGACGCAGACGGTGGAGTCGCCGACCGACCGGGAGGATTCCACGGCCACACCGCCGACCGAGATCTCGCCCGTATGAGCGCGGACGAAGTGCTCGGCGGCCTGGAGTGGCTCAGGGATACCCGCGCGTCCCCGGAAACGGTCGAGGACGACCTCGCCGTGCCGGTACGCGTTTGCCGCCGCGATCGCAGCAGCCTGAGACATGCTGCCGTAGTAGAGCCCGTGTGGCAAGCATACGAGGTTGGCGGCGTATCGATCGCCGCCAACATGTGTGGTTTCCCACACTTCGCCGGGCAGGTTCTCGCTAAGGAACCGGGCCAGCGGCAGTCCGAGCCGAGCGCAGCAGGCGTTGTGCTTGCCGTGGGTGCAGACCAGGAACATCGGCTCGTTCACCAGTATGCAGGACTCCGGAACCACTCCGTGCACGAGAGACCGCAGGTCAAGATCGTCCGGGCTTTCCGGGAACGCCTCCGCGAGCCACGGCTCGTTCACCGCGGCGGCGGCGAGGTAAACGTGCAGCGGGCCGCTCCGGGCCTCCCTGCGGCCGGGGCGGCGGATGAGCTGCGGCCGGATCCCGAGTTCGCGCGCGCGGGAGATCAGCGTGCGGGCGTCGTCCGGCAGCCGGCACTCCTCGATCTCCGCGGCCCAGGGCCCCGCGTGCTCGATGAGCAGCCAGAACCGGCCCTTCTTGGTCGCGCTCGCCAGGACGGGAGCCTCCCCCGTGTGGCACGCGGCGGGGTGCTCGCACCCGTTGGCCATCAGGTCCCGTCCCTCCCGTACGTTTCTTAGGTAAGACTAACCTTATCCAATGCGGTCAAGAATCGGGTGACTTCCCCGACGAATCAGGAACAAACGCCTTCGCGGTGGGGTCAGGTGCGATAAAGGGCGGCCTCGGCGGCGGGAAGGGCCGCCGCCCGGTCCTCCGCCACCAGGCCGATCCTGGTCCGCCGGTCCAGCAGGTCGCCGGCGTCGAGCGCGCCCTCGTGGCGGACCGCCCAGACCAGATCGGCCAGGGTGATCCCCGCCGCCACCGGCTCGGCCAGCTCCGGCTCGCGCCGCATCAGGTCCAGCACCGCCCCGGCCTCCGCGCCGTACCGCAGGACCAGCCGCCGGGGGAGGCCCGGCCGCACCGGTCCGGCCCCGGCCAGCGGCAGCCGCGCCGTACGGCTCGCGGGCGCGTGGGGGCAGGCGGCATCGACGGCGTCCTCGGCCATCCGGCGGTAGGTGGTGAGCTTGCCGCCGACGACGGTGACCACGCCGTCCGGCGAGCGCAGCACGGCGTGCCGGCGGGACAGGTCCGCGGTGGCCCCGCCCACCCGGCCCGCCCCGCCCGCCCCGCCCGGGCTGTCGACCAGCGGCCGCAGGCCGGCGAAGGCGCCCGCCACCTGGTCGCGGCCCAGGGGGCGGTCCAGCACGCCGCCGAGGACCTCCAGCAGGAAGGCCACGTCGCTCTCGGGCGCCTCGGGGACGTCCGGGACCGCGCCGTCCAGCGGCTCGTCCGTCAGCCCCACGTAGATCCGCCCGTCGGCCTGGGGGAGCACCAGCGCGAAGCGGGCGCGCTCGCCCGGGATCGGCACGTGCAGCCCCGCGCGCAGCGCGCCCAGGGCTCCCGGCCGCAGCACGAGGTGGGTGCCCCGCGACGGCCGCAGCGCCACCGAGGGCACCAGCCCTCCGGCCCACACGCCGGTCGCGTTGACCACCGCCCGCGCCCGGATGTCGAACTCCGCGCCGGTCAGCTCGTCGCGCACCCGGGCGCCGTCCCCGGCGAGCGCCAGCGCGCGGCACCGGGTGAGCACCCGCGCGCCGTGGGCGGCGGCCGTACGGGCGATCGCGACCACCAGGCGGGCGTCGTCCACCACCCGGCCGTCCCAGGACAGGAGTGCGCCGCGCAGGCCGTGCGGGCGCAGGGACGGGGCGAGGGCGAGCGCCCGCGCGGCGGTCAGGCGGGACGGCCCGGGCAGCAGGCTCCTCGGCGTGCCCGCGGCGGCCCGCAGCGCGTCGCCCAGCCGGTAACCGGTCATCACCGTCGCGGCCTCACCCGGGCCGACATCGGACGTCAGCGGCAGCAGGTACGGGTGCGCGGCCACGAGGTGGGGGGCGGTGCGGCGGAGCAGGACGCCGCGTTCCACGGCGCTCTCCCAGGCCACGCCGACCTGGCCGCTCGCGAGGTAGCGCAGCCCGCCGTGGACCAGCTTGGAACTCCACCGGGAGGTGCCGAAGGCCAGGTCGTGGGCGTCCACCGCGGCCACCGACAGCCCGCGTGAGGCGGCGTCGAGCGCGGCCCCGGCCCCCGTCACCCCCAGGCCCACCACGAGCACGTCGACGACGACCGTGCGCACCTTGTCGAGTTCCCGGGCCCGCCGGGCGGCGTTCAGTGAGGATTCCATGACCCCGCCTCTATGGTCGCGTTACCCTTGAGTAACCTATCTGGAGGCGCACCGGTCATGGAATCCCCTCTCCTGCCCGCGGAACCCATGCTCTGGTCGGGCTGGGGCGACCCCGCCAGGGCCGCCGAGCTGCCCGCGCCGGTGCGCGAACTGCTCACGGAGCTGCTCGGCGTGCGCCCGCCCGCCGCCCCGGCGGCGACGTTCGGCGAGGTGCGGCTGCCCCCGGCGGCCCTGCCGCCGGCCGTCCTCGCCGCGCTGGCCGCCGTGACCGGGGAGGAGCACGTGCGGGCCGACGACGACGCCCGCATCCGGCACACCCGGGGCAAGTCCACGCCCGACCTGCTGCTGATGCGCGCGGGGGACGCCTCCGACGCGCCCGACGCCGTCGTGCTCCCCGGCTCGCACGAGGAGGTCGTGGAGGTGCTGCGCCTGTGCGCGGAGCACCGGGTGGCGGTGGTGCCGTTCGGCGGGGGCACGTCGGTGGTCGGCGGGCTCACCCCCGCGCGGCGGGGCTACGCGGGAGTGGTCGCCCTCGACCTCGGCAGGCTCGACCGCCTGCGGTCCGTCGACCCCGTCTCGATGACCGCCGACCTGGAGCCGGGGCTGCGCGCGCCGCAGGCGGAGCGGTTGCTCGCCGGGCACGGGCTGACGCTCGGGCACTTCCCCCAGTCGTACGAGTACGCGACGCTCGGCGGGTTCGCGGCGGCCCGGTCCAGCGGGCAGGCCTCGGCCGGCTACGGCAGGTTCGACGACATGGTCGTGGGCATGACCGTGGCGACGCCGCGCGGCACGCTGGAGATCGGCCGTGCCCCCAAGTCGGCCGCCGGGCCCGACCTGCGCCAGGTGTTCCTGGGCTCCGAGGGCGCCTTCGGGGTGATCACCTCGCTGCGGCTGCGGGTCCACCGGGCCCCCGCCGTCCGGGCGTACGAGGGCTGGCGGTTCGAGACCTTCGCGGCGGGGACGGCCGCCCTGCGGCGGCTCGCGCAGGAGGGCGCGCCGCCCACCGTGCTGCGCCTGTCGGACGAGACCGAGACGATGGTCGGGCTGGCGAAGCCCACGGACCTCGGAACGCCCGGGGGCGACTCGGGCTGCCTGGTCGTGGCGGGCTTCGAGGGCGCCCCGGGCGACGTGGCCCACCGCCGGGAGCACGCCGCCGCGCTGCTCGTGGAGGCCGGCGGGGTGCACCTCGGGCCGGAACCGGGGGAGAAGTGGGCGCAGGGCCGGTTCTCGGCCCCCTACCTGCGCGACTCCCTGCTGGCCGCCGGGGCGACCGTGGAGACGCTGGAGACCGCCTGCTTCTGGGCGGACCTGCCGCGCCTGTACGACGCCGTACGGCTGGCCCTGCACGGCGCACTCGGCTCACCGCTGGTCATGTGCCACATCTCCCACGTGTACGCCACGGGGGCGTCGCTCTACTTCACGGTGGTGACGGCGCAGACCGGCGACCCGCTGGCGCAGTGGGCGGCGGCCAAGCGCGCCGCCGGCGAGGCGATCGTCGGGGCGGGCGGCACGATCTCGCACCACCACGGCGTCGGCCGCGACCACCTGGAGGCGTACGCCGCGGAGATCGGCGACCTGGGCGGCGAGATCCTGCGCGGGATCAAGGAACGGCTCGATCCGGCCGGGATCCTCAACCCGGGTGTGCTGATCCCGGTGTACTGATCCCCGGAAAACGCCAAGATTGTTCCCATGGTCGATGTGGGCGCGGCGGCGGCGCGGGGAAAGCAGGTCTCGTCACGGGTGTCGGAGTCGGGAGCGGGCTGGGACTGCTCGCAGATCGGCACGTTCCAGGCGCTGCGCCCCAACCAGAACTCCTTCAGCTGGCTGAGCCCGGCGACGCTCTGGCGGTCGCGCAACGAGGTGATCGCCCAGCTCTTCGGCGATCCCTCGCCCCAGGTGCGCCGCCGCTGGGTGGCGGCCCAGCGCGACCGCGGCGCCGACCCCGACTTCCGGGTCAGGCTCGACCTCGGTGAGGAGTTCTCGTTCCTGCTGCTCGGTGACACCGGCGAGGGCGACGCCTCCCAGTACGCGGTGGTGCCCGGGCTGCTCAGGCTCGGCGAGGGCACGTCGTTCGCCGTCGTCGCCAGCGACGTGATCTACCCGACCGGCTCGGGCAACGAGTACTGCGACAAGTTCTTCCGGCCCTACAAGGACTACCCGGCCCCGATCTTCGCGATTCCCGGCAACCACGACTGGTACGACGGGCTCGGCGGCTTCATGCGGGTCTTCTGCGACGCCCGCCCCCTGTCCGCCGAACGGCGCGGCTTCCGCCTGTCGCCCGGCGGGCTGCGCGGGCTGCTGTGGAAGAAGCCGGAGACGATCGACGAGAACGCCCTGGCCGAGGCGAGGAAGATGCGCCCGGACCCCGGGCCCGCCCTGCCGGGGCCGTACTGGGTGATCGACACCGGCCGCCTGCTGCTGGTCGGCATCGACACCGGGATCAAGGGCACCCTCGACCGCGAACAGGGCGAGTGGCTGCGCCGGGTCTCCGCCGACCCCAGGCCGAAGGTCCTGGTCACCGGCAAGCCGATCTACGTCAACAACGCCTACCACCCGTGCGAGATCGAAGGCGGCGGCACGGTGGACGACGTCGTCCGCGACCCGGCGAACAACTACGTGGCCGCTATCGGCGGCGACGTCCACAACTACCAGCGCTATCCCGTACGGGTGGACGGCCGGCTCATCCAGTACGTGGTCTCCGGGGGCGGCGGGGCGTTCATGCACGCCACGCACACCATCCCCCGGGTGGACGTGGCCGGGGTCCACGAGGACGACTTCAAGTGCTATCCGCTGCGCGGCGACTCGCTGTCGTTCTACAGCCTGCTCTACAGCAGGCGGCTGCGGCTGCGCGGGCTGTACGTCACCCCGGAGGAGGGCCTGGCCCTGATGTCCCGGCAGATCGGGAACACCCCGCCCCGGCCCACGCCCGGGGCGCCGATCGGCGCTCGGGTGAGGTGGGCGGCCCGGCTGCTCGGCGGCTGGCCGATGCCGTTCCGCCTGCCGGTCGGGCGGGTCTTCCACCGGTATATCTCGGAGCTGTCCGACTGGGACACCCCGCCCTTCTTCAAGAGCTTCCTGCACATGTCGGTGACCGGGGACACGCTGCGGCTGCGCTGCTTCGCCGCCACCGGCTGCCTCCCCCAGGAGCAGGAGCCCCCACTGGAGGACGAGGTCGAGATCCCCCTCTGACGGGATTGTCGGTGCGGGCTGGCACGCTGGGGGGATGCACGTCGTGGTCGCGGCCGGCGCCGAGGGGGGCGGGACGATCCGGCCGCTCGGCGGGACGGCGGCCCGGGTGACCGACCTCGCCGCGGCCGTCCGGTCGCTGGAGGCCGCCGAGCGGCCCCGCTGGGTCTGGGCCGACGCGCGCCGCGTCTACCCGGCCCTCCTCGCGGCCGGCGTGCGGCTGTCGCGGTGCCACGACGTCGCGCTGACCGAGGGCCTGCTGCTGGGGGCCGACGCCCGTTACGGGGAGCCCAGGCAGGCGCGGGCGGCCTTCGCGCGCCTGCACGGCCTTCCGGTGCCCGAGGACCCGCACGAGGCCGCGGAGGGGCACCAGCCGGGCGGCACGCAGGCGAGCCTGTTCGAGCCCGCGCCGGCCGAGGACCCCTCGTCCGAGGCCGGCATGGTCGCCGAGGTGTTCGAGGACCAGCTCCGCCGCGTCGCCCGCACGCCCGATCCCGGGCGGTTCCGCCTGCTCGTCGCCGCCGAGTCGGCCGGGGCGCTGGTCGCGGCCGAGATGCGGCACGACGGCATGCCGTGGCGCGAGGACGTCCACGACGAGTTGCTGACCGGCCTGCTCGGGCCGCGGCCCGCCCACGGCATGCGGCCCGGGAAGCTCCAGGCGCTGGCCGACGAGGTGGCGGCCGCCTTCGGGCAGCCGGTGAACCCCGACTCCCCGCAGCAGATCGTCCGGGCGTTCAAGGCCGCGGGGATCGAGGTCCCGTCGACCCGGTCGCACGTGCTCAAGGCGGTCGATCACCCGGCCGTCGCGCCGCTGCTCGCGTACAAGGAACTGGCCCGCCTGCACAGCGCCCACGGCTGGGCCTGGGCCGCGCAGTGGGTCGGCGGCGGCCGCCTGCGTCCCGAGTACGTCGTCGGCGGGGTGGTGAGCGGCCGGTGGGCCACCAGCGGCGGCGGCGCGCTGCAGATCCCCAAGGTGATGCGCCGGGTCGTGGTGGCCGACGACGGCTGGACGCTCGTGGTCGCCGACGCCGCGCAACTCGAACCCCGGGTGCTGGCGGCGCTGTCCGGCGACCGGGGGCTCGCGCGGGCGGCCGGGGAGATCGACCTGTACGCCGCGCTGGCCGGGGCCTTCGGCGGCGTGCGCGACTCGGCCAAGGTGGCCATGCTGTCCGCGATGTACGGCGGGACCAGCGGCGACGCCTCCAAGCTGCTGCCCGTCATGCGGCGGCGCTTCCCGAAGGCGTACGCGTTCGTGGAGGACGCCGCCCGCGCGGGGGAGGAGGGGCGGCTGGTCCGGTCGTGGCTCGGCCGCACCTGCCCGCCGCCGTCGGAGCGGTGGCGCCGCCTGGTGGCCGGGCCGGAGGGCGCGCGGGCGGCCCGGGACCGGGGGAGGTTCACCCGCAACTTCGTCGTTCAGGCGACGGCGGCCGAGTGGGCGCTGACGCTGCTCGCGGTGCTGCGCGGGCTGCTTCCGGACCCGGCGCGGCTGGTGTTCTTCCAGCACGACGAGGTGATGGTGCACTGCCCGCTCGGCCTGGCCGCCGAGGTCCGCGAGGCGGTCGGGCGGGCGGCGGACGAGGCGACCCGCCTGCTGTTCGGCGACACCCCGGTCCGTTTCCCGATGGAGGCGGTCGCGGTCGCCTGCTACGCCGACGCGAAGTGACGCGCCCGGTCGGGCGCGTGCCGGTCAGGCAGTGCCGGTCAGGCGGGGCGGAAGGTGTTCCAGAGGGCCTGCCGCACCGGCGCGGCGGCCTCGGTCCAGTCGAAGTCGGGAGAGGCGAACATGACCGCGTACGCTCGCCCGTCCGCCTCCAGGTAGCGGATGACCGCGTGGACGGTGACCTGGCTGGAGTTGGTGTAGGTGTACTCCCAGTCGGCGGCGGGGTAGTGGTAGTCCGCCTCCCGCAACTGGATCTGCGTGTAGTCCGGGTAGTCCTTGATGTTCAGGTTCTGCTCCGCGGCCCGCAGCGCCTCCAGGCCGCCGTCGGGGATCCTCCTGACGGTGATGCTCTGCCCGCTGTCCTTGGGGCCGAGGAGCCTGACGGCCCCGCCGTCGTCGGTCGTCGCGGTCCACGCCTGGGGCACCGCGACCGAGACACCGCCCTCGGTCACGAGCCGGTAGCCCTCGGGCACGCGTACGGCGGGAAGGGAGCGCCCGGCCGCCCTGGCGCCGCCCGTGGACGCCCCGGCCGCTCCGGTCGCCAGGCCGCGTACCCCGGAGGTCGTCTCCCCCTGGTCGCCGGAGCCCCCCGGCAGCAGCACGAGCGCGATCGTGACGATCACCGCGAGGACGGCGACGCCGGCCACGACGAGCAGCAGCCTGGCGCGGGGGTCGCGGTCCGTCCCCCGCTGGGTCTGCTCCTTGCGCCTGCGCCCCACCCGGGGCCGGTGCGGGCCCGTGGTCACGGCGTCCGCGGCCCGGCCGGACCTCCGGCCGTTCCGCGTGTCCGTCTCGGGCGGACCGGCGCCAGGACCGGCGCCGGGGGAGGCCGGACCCGATCCCGGGCCGGCGTCGAGGCCGCCGCCCAGGTCGCCGGGCATGTCGCCCGGCGCGGGGGCCGGCCACATGCCCTCCTTCCGCCGCTCCGGCGCGTACGACGACCCGGACGGCGACGACAGCGGGTCGAACGCCGGGGCCTGGCCGAAGGGCGTGACGGGCCCGAAGGCGGCGAAAGGCTCGAAGGCGGGTTCCGCGGCGGGCTCGACGGCAGGACCGGGCGGCGCGCCGCCGGGGAGGCCGTTCTGCGCGAGCGGCACGCGGACCGGGCCCGAGGGCGTCTCGACGATGCGCGAGGGCAGCGGCCCCGAGGGGATGTCGAGCGGTGGCAGCAGCCCCGCCGGCATGGAGTTCTGCGGGGTCGGCACCGAGGACGGCGTGCCCGCCCGTCCCGGCAGCCCGGCCCCGTGGCTGTGCAGGATCCGTTCCAGCATCTCCGCGACCTGCGCCGCCGGGAGGCGGTCGGCCGGGTTCTTGCGGAGCAGGCCCTCGATGACCGGCAGCAGCGCGCCCGCCCGGCGGGGCCGGCTGGGCTCCTGCGTCAGCACCGCGCCGAGGACGGCGACCGCGTCGGGTCCCTCGTACGGCGGGCGGCCCTCCACGGCGGCGTACAGGGTGGCCCCGAAGGACCACAGGTCGGCGGCGTGGGTGATCGTGCGGCCCTGCAGGCGCTCCGGCGGGATGTAGGCGGGCGAGCCCATCAGCAGGCCGGTCTGGGTGATCGTGACGTCGCCCTCGATGGCGGCGATGCCGAAGTCGGTGAGCACCACCCGGTCGGCGGTGAGCAGCACGTTGCCGGGCTTCACGTCCCGGTGCAGGATGCCGGCGGCGTGGGCGTGGCGCAGGGCGTCGAGCACCCGGACGCCGATCTCGGCCGCCTGCACGACGGGCAGCGGCCCGCCCTGCCGCACGGCCTGTTCGAGGGACCAGGCGCGGACCAGTTCCATGACGATCCACGGCCGCCCGTCCTCCTCGACCACGTCGTGGACGGTGACGATGCCGGGGTGGCTGAGGCGGGCCGCCGACCGCGCCTCGCGCAGCATGCGCCGGTGCGCCGACTGGGCGCCCGCCTGGTCGAGCCCGAACGGCAGGAGCAGTTCCTTCACCGCGACGTCGCGGTCGAGCAGCACGTCGTGGGCGTGCCACACCATCCCCATGCCGCCGCGGCCCACCGGGGACAGCAGCCGGTAACGCCTCCCGACGAGACGGCCCTGCCCGTCGGGAACGCCGGCCGGGGGGCGCCCCGCGGGTCCCTGACCCTCTGGCATAGGGGGGACCATACCGAGCAGGCGATCGGTCGTCATAGAAAAGGTCCCCAATTCACGCTCGATCCGCAGGATCCCCCGTCCGGACCGTGCGAATTGCTCCGGATATCTGAGACTGACGACGATATTACGGTCTGATGACGGTCAAAGGGAATTCATGCGGCGGCCAGCGCGTCGAGGGCGGCCGTGAAGACCCCGGCCGGCGGGCTGACCAGCCCCGCCCCCACCTGCCCCGTTCCGGCGACGCGGCCCGCGATGCCGGTGTTCACGACGGGCAGCACACCGGTCCTCGCCACGAGGGCGACGTCGATGCCGGCGGGCGTGCCCCGGAAGCCCAGCCCCGGGATCTGGTACGCCGGGTGCTCGGCCAGCGTGATCTCGTACATCGAGGTCGTGGCCGCGACGGCGTCGGCCACCTCGCCGCCGACGAACCTGACGATCGCCGGGGCCGCCGCCATCGCGAAGCCGCCGAGCCCGGTGGTCTCGGTGATCGTGGAGTCGCCGATGTCGGGATTGGCGTCGTCCGGCCCGTAACCGCCGAGGTAGAGGCCGTCGGGCACCCCGGCCGGGCCGGTGAACCACCGGTCGCCGAGTCCCGACACCTGTATTCCGAAATCCGTTCCGTTGCGGGCCATCGCCACGACCAGGCTCGACCCCGGCACGCCGCGCGCCGCGTCGGCCGCGGCTTTCGCCGCCGCCATTCCCGCGTTCAGGAAGAAATGATCGTTTCCATTGATGAAACGCAGCACCTCGGCCGCGCGGCCCGGGGCGGCCTCCACGACCGCGGGGGCGATCTCCCGCACCAGCAGGGACGTCGCCGCCCGGTTCCGGTTGTGCAGCTCGTCGCCCATCTGCAGGGCCTGCGCGATCAGGGTGCGCAGGTCGAGGGGCCCGCACCGCTCCAGGGCCGCCGCGAGCACCGGCCCGAGGACCTCGCCCATCCAGCGCAGCCGCTCGATCACCTCGGGCCCGTACGCGCCGTACCGCAGGACCTTGCCCAGCCCCTCGTTGAGCGAGCAGTAGGCCGTGCCGCCGTGCTCGGCGTCGGTGACCTCCAGCATCCACATGGACGGGCTGACCACCCCCGCCATGGGGCCGACCGTGCGGTGGTGGTGGCAGGAGTCCAGGGTGATCCCCGCGCCGGAGGCGAGGCGCTCCGCCGCCTCCTCCGGGGTGGCGGCCAGGCCCTCGAACAGCATGGCGCCGACGAGCGCCCCCCGCATCGGCCCGGACGCCCGCTCCCACGTGATCGGCGGGCCGGCGTGGAAGAACGAACCGGCCTCCAGGCCCAGCGCCTCGCGGGCCGGCCGCACGCCGGAGAGCATGGGCCGCGCGGACAGCATCCTCCCCACGGCCGTCGCGTTGGCCCGCTCACGCCGGGGATCGGCGAGCACCTTGGCGAGCATCCCGGCGAGCGCGGCGGAGACGCCCGGGGCCGGCGGGCGCCAGTCGACCCGCCGCTGCGGCACGGCCTGCCGGTCCAGCGCCTCGGCGAGCACCTCGGCGCCCACGGTGATGACGCGCGGTTCGCCGTACAGCATGGAGAGGGTCATCGGCTGCCTCCGGTGAGCCGGGTGGGACTACTCGGCCGCACAGCCGTCAGCCGTCGGCCAGGCGGCGGGCGTGCCGCGCCGCCGCCGCGTTGGAGGTGAAGACGGCGGCGCCCGCCTCGTTCAGGCGCGCGGCCTGGGTGCGCGGCCCCTGCGGGTCGCCGTCGGCGCCGACCAGGGCGACCACCACGTCCACGCCCCTGGCGGTGGCGTCGCGGACCTCGGGCGCGAGCCAGGAGGACGGATCGGGGTCGGCGCCGTGCCCGAGCACCACGTCGAGCAGCACGACGCCCGAGTCGACGCCGCGCAGCGCCTCCCGGCGCAGCGACGGGTCGATCATGGGGTGGGCCCGCCCCCGCGTGTACGCGTCGTCCCCGTAGTCGACGAACCACGCCTCGCCGCCCGGCTCCACGGCGCCGGCGATCAGGGCCGCCTCGGCGCACAGCGTGCCGCCGGAGTAGAGCCCCCGCAGCGGACGCCGCCCCTCGCGCGCGGGCGCGTCGCCGGCGGGCCAGGACGGCCACTCGGGCACGTCCCGGCCGAGGGCGCGCAGCGCCTTCTCCGCGACGGCGGTCAGGTCGTCCTGCCCCGGCCCGAGCAGCGCGGCGACGACCGGGGTGGCCAGGTCGAGGTCCCGTACGGCCCGGGCCGCCTCGGGGGCGGGCGGCTTGGAGATCAGCACGATCAGTTCGGTCGCCGGGTCCTCGTCCAGCGCGCGCAGTGCCTGCACGGCCGAGCGCCCGCCCACCTCGGCGGACAGGTCCCGGCCGCCCACGCCGAGCACGTGCGACACGCCGACGCCGGCGATGTCGAGCAGGCACGTCACCTGCTGGGCCCCGGTCCCCGAGGCGGCCACGACCCCCACCGGGCCCGGCCGCAGCACGTTGGCGAAGCCCAGACCGGCCCCGCCCACGACGGCGGTGCCGCAGTCGGGCCCCATGACGAGCACGCCCCTGGCCCGCGCCCGGTCCTTGAGCAGGATCTCCTGCTCGACCGGCACGTTGTCACTGAAGATCATGACGGAGAGCCCGGCCTCCACGGCGTCCAGCGCCTCGGCGAAGGCGTGCTCGCCGGGCACGCTCACCAGCGCCACGGTCGCCTCCCACGACCGCGCGGCCGACCGGACGGTGCGGGGCGGCGCCTCCTCGCGGGTGGCCCCGCCCGCCGTCCCGGTCGTGGCGAGCTGCCGCTCCAGTTCGGCGGCGGCCTCGCCGAGATCGGCGGCCGAGGCCGCCCTGATCGCCACCAGCAGGTCGCCGGGCGTCGTGGGCGGCACCTCGAAGCCGAGATCGCGGGCGAGGCCGGCGTTGAGGTCCGTGCCCATCGCGACGACGGCGACGGCCACCTCCGGCCGGGCGGTGAGCGCCTGGCTCACCCGCATCAGCGTCACCGAGTCGTGGTAGACGCCGGGGCGGACCTCGACGAGGTCGGTCACGGCCGCTCCCGGCGGGACGGGGCGCCCGCGACGGCGGGACCCGCGCCGAGGAGGGACAGGACGGCGGACACGCCGATCTGCGCGCCCCACGCCAGGTCGGCGCCGGAGGTGTGGCCGAGGCGGAGCAGGCGGTTGACGGCGGGTTCCAGCGGCTGGTGCCCGGCCGCCGCCCGCAGCACGCCGAGGACCTCCGGGCTCGCCTCGCCCCTGGCGGCGCAGTGCAGCAGGGTCGCCGAGATGGAGGTGGTCCTGGTGCGGGCGTCGAAGGTGACCGCGGCGGCCAGCCAGTCCGCCAGCCACACCGCGCGCGGGACCCCGGCGGCCCGGCCGAGGTGGCGCAGCGCGACCAGCAGCCCCGCCAGCATGTCGTCGCCGCTCGGCGTGAGCCCGGGGCCGAGGCCGATGAGCCGCTCGGCCGCCGTGATGCTCTCCACCAGCGAGCCGCGCAGGCAGCCCCGCTCCAGCAGCGCCGGGGCCCCGGCAGCGTCCAGCCCCGGCTGCCGGGGCGACGCCGCGCGGATCCCGGCCAGCGCAGCGGGGGCGGACGCCAGCCGCGCGGGGTCGGCGGGCGCGAGCGCGGGAGCGGGATCCCACCAGCGGCGGACGCCGACGCACAGGCCGCCGATCTCGATGGAGCCGTCGCCGACCCAGCCGTCGTCGCCGGCCGACACCCCGTCGAGGGACTCGGCGAGCACCACCGCGTTGGGCAGGCGGACGCCCTCACCCGTGACCACGGCGATGACGTGCGGCTCGCACTCGCTCCTGACCTCCAGGTAGAGCGCGAGCGGGAAGGCCGCGAGCACCCGTGCCGGGCGGCGGGGGGACTCCAGGGCCGGCCGTACGGCGACGCTCGCCGCGCCGCTCACGTAGGCCGGGGCCGCCGGGGGGCGAGGGGCGGGCGCCGCCGCCCGCCGCCCTTTCTGGCGCGTGCCAACACTCACCGGGACCTCCCTCGCCAGTCGTTGCCGACGCTAAGGCCCGCCTTCCCCCCTCCGTACGGAGAAAGATGCCAACAGTCGGCCGAATGCTTGGCTCTTCCTGACAGGACCGGCGTCGGGCAGAATCTCGGTGAGACGTCCCGAGTACGTCGACACTCCCCGGAGAGGCCCTTGCGCAACGACCCGGCTCCGCCCGCGATGCGGCTGGCCAGCACCGGCACGATCCTGCACGGGGTGTCGGTGGGCGAGGTGCTCGGCGTGTCCACGCTCGCGGACGCCCGCCTGATCGCCGGCGGGGACGGGCTCGGCCGCATCGTGCAGCGCCTCAACGTGATGGAGGTCCCCGACATCCTCGCCTGGGTGAAGCCGCACGAACTGCTGCTCACCACGGGCTACCCGCTGCGCAACACCCCGCAGTCGCTCGACCGGCTCGTGACCGACCTGGACGAGCGGGGCCTCGCCGCCCTGGCGATCAAACTCGGGCGCTACCTGGACGAACTGCCGGGGGAGATGGTCGAGCAGGCCGACCGGCTGGGCTTCCCGCTGATCCTGCTCCCCAACGACGTGGGGTTCGACGACATCCTCAACCAGGTGCTCACCGACATCCTCAACCGGCAGGCCGCGATCCTCGCCAGGACGGAGGAGGCCCACCGGGCGCTCGTGCAGATCGTGCTGGCCGGGGGCGGGATGCGGGAGGTCACCGCGGAGGTGGCCGGGCTGCTCCGGGTGGCGGTGGGCGCGATCGACGCGTCCGGGCACTTCCTCGCGGCGGCCGGGGAGGCGGCGCAGGTGGCGCGGCTGCGGGAGATCGACGCGGCCCCCGTGCGGACGCCCGCCGGTGCGGGACGGACGCCGGGGAAGGCCGCCGGGAACGGGCACCACGCGAGCGTCCCGATCGTCGCGGGCGGCCACCACCACGGGAGGATCGCCGCCTACAGCGCCCACGGCACGCTCACCCCGAGCGACGTCGGCATCCTGGAGCGGGCCGCGACCGTGGCCGCGCTGGTGATCACCAAGCAGGAGGCGGTCACCGCCGTCGAGAGCAAGTACCGGGCCGACTTTCTGCGGGACGTGCTGACCGGCCGGGGCGGGCTGCGGGTGGCCGAGCGCGCCCGGGCGTTCGGCTGGGACCTGGAGCGCCCGGTGAGCGTGATGGTGGCGGAGATCGACCCGGACGCCGAGGAGCGGCCCCTCCAGGACCGCATGTGCGCGGCCTGGCAGGCGTCGGTGCGCAAGCACGACCCGCGCGGCGCGGTGGCGGGTTTCTCGCACGAGGTGGTGGCGATCGTCGGGGCGTCCGCGGACCCCGCGCGGGTGGCGCGGGACGCGCTCGCGGGGATCTCCGACGGCACGTTCTCCACCGGGCTCAGCCGGGTCGCCTCCGGGGTGGACGCCCTGCCCGGCGCGTACAACCAGGCGCTGAAGGCCGCCCGGGTGGGCCGTCAGCTGCACGGGGCGGGCGCGGTCGCCCACTTCGACGAGCTCGGGGTCTACCGGCTGCTGTCGCTCGTCAGCGACACCGACGAGCTGCACTCCTTCGTACGGGAGACCCTCGGCCCGCTCGCGGGGGACGACGACGCCGAGAACGCCGACCTGCGCCGCACCCTGCAGGCGCTGCTGGAGACCAACCTCAACGTCGCCGAGACCGCGAGGCGGCTGCACTTCCACTACAACACTCTGCGCTACCGCATCGGCAAGCTGGAGCGCCTGCTCGGCAACTTCACCGAGGACGCGCACCTGCGGCTCAACCTCACCCTCGCCCTGCACGTGCTGCGCATGCGGGGCATCTGACTCTTTAAGCTGGCGCCGTGAACGAGGCCATAACCTTCGAGCTCGACGGCGACCACATCCCGCTCTGCGATCTCCTCAAGTTCTGCCAGATCGCCGACAGCGGCGGCGCGGCCAAACACCTCGTCGCCGAGGGCCTGGTCCGCGTCGACGGGCAGGTGGAACTGCGCAAGGCCTGCAAAATCAGGGCGGGCCAGGTCGTCACCGGCGACGACTACACGATCCGCGTGGTGTAGACGCCCCGGTGGTCGTCGTTTTGGCAGATCATGCCCATGTCTGTCGCGCACGCCGGTCCTAAAGTGCCCCAAACGGTCAAGGAAGTACGCGGGACGCCTGCGGGGTGGCCGAGCCCACGGCCCAGCTGGAGGGACGTACATGGCTTTCAGATGGACGGTGCACGGAGACGGCAGAGGGCTGGCACCCGGCGAGGTCGTCAAACCCGATGAGAGGCTGAGCTGGCCGCGGATGGCCGGCATCGGCGCGCAGCACGTGATCGCCATGTTCGGCGCGACCTTCGTGTTCCCCCTCGTGATGGGGCTCGACCCGAACACCGCGGTGATGATGTCGGGCGTCGCGACGATCCTGTTCCTGCTGATCACCCGGGGCCGGATCCCCAGCTATCTCGGCACCTCGGCGTCGTTCGTCGGCGGCGTGGTGGCGGTGCGCGCGGCGTTCGGCGGCGACACCCCGGGGGCCGACCGGGTCGTCACCGGGGCGATCCTCGTCGCGGGTCTCGTGCTCGCGGTGTGCGGCGTGGTCGTCCACGTCCTCGGCGTGCAGGTCATCCACCGGATCTTCCCGCCGGTCGTGACCGGAGCGGTGGTCATGCTGATCGGGTTCGGCCTGGCGTACGTCGTGGCCGACGTGTACTGGCCGCAGGACCCGTGGATCGCGCTGATCACCATGATCGCGACGTTCGTGTTCATCGTGCTGTTCCGCGGCTTCCTCGGCCGGATCGGCGTGCTGCTGGGGCTGGTCTTCGGGTTCGTCCTGTCCTGGCTCGCCGACAGGGTGTTCGGGAACATCACCGCCTACAACGCGGGCACCGGGGCGGTCGACACCCATCCCCGGGTGAGCTTCCAGGCCGTCGCCGACGCCGGCTGGATCGGGCTGCCGCACTTCCACGCGCCGTCGTTCCAGGCGTCGGCCGTGCTGGTCGTGCTGCCCGCCGTGATCGCCCTGATCGCGGAGAACGTCGGCCACGTCAAGGCGGTCGGCCAGATGACCGGCGCCGACGTCGACCCCCTGATGGGCCGGGCGATCGTCGCCGACGGCGTCGGCACCGCGGTCGCGACCGCCGTCGGCGGCTCGCCCACCACGACGTACGCGGAGAACATCGGCGTCATGGCGGCCACCAGGGTCTACTCGACGGCCGCGTACTACGTCGCCGCGGTCATCGCGATCCTGTTCGGCCTGTGCCCCAAGTTCGGCGCGCTGGTCGCCGCCACGCCCGGCGGCGTGCTCGGCGGCGTCACGGTCATCCTGTACGGCATGATCGGGCTGCTCGGCGCGAAGATCTGGGTGGAGAACCGGGTGGACTTCGCCGATCCGGTCAACATGGTGCCGATCGGCGCGGGGATCATCCTCGCGATCGGGCCGGTCACCCACCAGATCACCGGGGACTTCTCGCTCGCCGGGATCGCGCTGGGCACGATCGTGGTACTCGCCGGCTATCACCTGCTCCGCGCCATCGCGGGCAGGCCCGCGAAGGAGGTCACAGGTGGGGAGATCGGGCTCGAACGCGACCCGGCCGTCTGATCGGCGCGTGTCCCGGACGACGCGGTGAAGCCGCCTCCGTTCGACTACCGCCGCCCGGCCACCCTCGGCGAGGCGCTCGGCCTCCTCGCCGAGGCGGGCTCCGGCGGGAAGGTCCTGGCGGGCGGCCAGAGCCTGATCCCGCTGCTCAACATGCGCCTCGCCGCGCCCGCCCGCGTGGTGGACGTCAACCGCGTGCCCGGCCTGGACGGGATCGAGGCCGGGCCGTCCGGCGTGCGCGTCGGGGCCCTCGCCCGCCACGCCGCCGTCGAGCGCTCGCCCGGGGCCGCGGCGGCCCAGCCGCTGCTGCGGCAGGCGCTGCGCCTGGTGGCCCACCCCGTGATCCGCAACCGGGGCACCGTGGTGGGCAGCCTCGTCCACGCCGACCCCGCCGCCGAGATGCCCGCCGTCCTCGCCCTGCTCGGCGGGTCCGTACGGCTGGCGAGCCGGGGCGGGGAGCGGGAGGTGCCGGCCGCGGCGTTCTTCACCGGCCCGATGGAGTCGGCGGTGCGGCCCGGCGAGCTGGCCGTGTCGGCGTTCTTCCCGGCGCTGCCGGCGCGGTCGGGCACGGCCTTCCACGAGGTGGCCCGGCGGCACGGCGACTACGCGGTGGCCGGGGTCGCCGCCGCCGTCACCCTGGACGAGGACCTCCGGATCGCCGCCGCCCGCGTCGCCTGCGTGAGCGTGGGACCGGTTCCGGTGGTCGCGGACGTAACCGCCGCCTGCGGCCCGCGCCCGGCGGCCTCGGTGGCCTGGGACGCGGTGGCGGCGGCCGTACGGGACCTGGTCGAGCCGGAGGGCGACATCCACGCGACGGCGGACTACCGCCGTCACCTCACGGGCGTGCTCGCCGTACGGGCGCTGCGGGACGCCGCTTCCGCGGCCCACGGGGAGGAATCGTGAACGAGACACACCATCACGTGACGCTGACGGTCAACGGGGTCGTGCGGGAGGCGACGGTGCCCGGGCGGCGGCTGCTGTCCGACTGCCTGCGCCACGATCTCGGCCTCACCGGCACCCACGTGGGCTGCGAGCACGGCGTCTGCGGCGCGTGCACGGTGCTGCTGGACGGCGAGCCGGTGCGGTCGTGCCTGACGTTCGCCGTCACGGTGGACGGTCAGGAGATCACGACGGTGGAGGGGCTGGCCCGCGACGGCGCGCTGTCCCCGGTCCAGCGGGCCTTCACCGAGTGCCACGCCCTGCAGTGCGGGTTCTGCACGCCGGGGTTCCTGTGCACGGTCACCGCGTTCCTGCGGGACAACCCCGCGCCAACGGAGGAGGAGGCGCTGGAGGCCGTGGCGGGCAACCTGTGCCGGTGCACCGGCTACCAGAACATCCTCAAGGCGGTCCACCGAGCCGCCCAGATGCAGGCGACACAGATCCAGGCGGAAGAGGGCGGGGCATGACGACCAGGCTGTTCGGCGAGCCGGTCCGGCGGCGCGAGGACCCCCGGCTGATAACCGGTCAGGGGCGCTACCTCGACGACCTGGGCGCGGGCGCGCTGGCCGCCGCCTTCGTCAGGTCGCCGCACGCCCACGCGCGGATCCTCGACGTCGACGTGTCCGGCGCGCTCGACGTGGACGGCCTGGTCGCGATCTACACCTGGGAGGATCTGCCGGGCGCGCTGGCCGAGCCGCTGCCGCTGCTGATCCCGCACCCGGCCCTCACCCACGGCCGCACGGCGTACGCGCTGGCCCGGGAGGTCGTGCGGCACGTGGGGGAGCCGGTCGTGATGGTCGTCGCCCGCGACCGCTACCTCGCCGAGGACGCGTGCGCGCTGATCCGGGTGGACTACGAGATCCTGAAGCCGGTCGTGGGCCTGGAGGAGGCCGCCGGAGGCGCGCACCTGGTGCACGAGGACGTGCCGGGCAACATCGGCGCGCACCTCGTGCAGGAGGTGCCCGGCCCCGGCGGCGTGACGGCGCGGGAGGCGGTCGATGCGGCTCCCCACCGGCTGGAGTTCCGCCTCGACGTCGAGCGCAGCGCCTGCACGCCGCTGGAGGGGAAGGGCGTGTACGCCCGCTGGGACGCCGACGACGAGTCGCTGCGCGTCTACTCCTCCACGCAGACCTCCACCAGCGTGCGGATGGCGATCGCGGCCAAGCTGGGGCTGCCGCTGCCCAAGGTGGAGGTCGTCGCGCCCGACGTCGGCGGCGGCTTCGGCGTCAAGATCGTCCATCCCTGGCCCGAGGAGATCCTCGTCCCGTGGGCGGCCCGGCTGCTGAACCGGGAGGTGAAGTGGACCGAGGACCGGCGCGAGCACTTCGTCTCCTCCTCCCACGAGCGCGGGCAGGTGCAGCACGTCCGGGCCGGCTTCGACGACGACGGCCGCCTCCTCGGGCTGGAAGTGGAGATCCTGCACGACCACGGCGCGTACACGCCGTACGGGATCATCGTGCCGATCATCACCTCGACCCAGCTGCTCGGGCCGTACCGGGTGGGCGCCTACCGGGTCGAGTTCTCCTCGGTCTACACCAACACCGTGCAGGTCACGCCGTACCGGGGCGCGGGCCGCCCGCAGGGCGTCTTCTGCATGGAGCGCACCATGGACAAGATCGCCGCCTACCTCGGCCGGGACCGTACGGAGGTCAGGGCGGCCAACTTCATCCAGCCGGACGAGTTCCCCTACGACCAGGGCCTGACGTTCCAGGACGGGCGCCCGCTGATCTACGACAGCGGCGACTACCCGGAGGCCCTGCGCATGCTCAAGGAGCTGATCGGCTGGGACGCCTTCCCGAAGGAGAAGGCGCGGGCGGCGGCCGAGGGCCGCAGGATCGGCATCGGCGTCGGCTGCTACGTCGAGGGCACCGGCGTCGGGCCGTACGAGGGCGGTCACGTGCAGATCACCTCCGACGGCCGGGTGCACGTGTCGACCGGCCTCACCTCCCAGGGGCAGGGCCACGAGACGGTGTTCGCGCAGATCGCGGCGACCGAGCTCGGCGTGCCGATCGAGAAGGTGTCGGTCGTCACCGGCGACACCCGGCGCTTCGGCTACGCCGTGGGCACCTTCGCCTCACGCGCGGCCGTGATGAGCGGCAACGCGATCGCGCTGGCCTGCCGCAAGGTCAGGGAGAAGGCGCTGCGGATCGCGGCCGAGGCGCTGGAGGCCGACCCGCGCGACCTGGAGATCACCGACGGGATGGTCCACGTGGCGGGCGCGCCGTCGGCGTCGATCCCGCTGGCGACCGTCGCCGTGCTGTCCAACCCGCTGCGGTACGCCTTCGACGAGGAGGCCAAGCGGGCCACCCAGTTCGCCGGGCCCGCCTCGGACGACCGGCCGCCGGTGGCGGAGGGGGAGGAGCCCGGCCTGGAGGGCCGCGACTACTACTCGCCGGTCAGGTCGACCTTCGCGGCCGGCATGCACGCCGCGATCGTGGAGACCGACCCGGACACCGCCGAGATCCAGATCCTGCGGTACGCCGTCGTGCACGACTGCGGCAGGCTGATCAACCCGATGATCGTCGAGGGGCAGATCCACGGCGGGGTCGCCCAGGGCGTCGGCGGCGCGCTGTACGAGAAGATGGTCTACGACGAGCACGGCCAGTTGCTGAACGCCTCGTTCATGGACTTCCTGATGCCGTACGCCACGGAGGTGCCGCGCATCGAGACGGCCCACCTGGAGACGCCCTCGCCGCTCAACCCCCTGGGGATCAAGGGCGCCGGGGAGGCCGGGGTCATCCCGGTCTCCGCCGTCGTCGCCGCCGCGATCGAGGACGCCGAGGGCATCCCGATCGACCGGATGCCCATCTCCCCCTCCGACCTCCACACCCTGCGCCTCACGCGTTGAGGGAGACCTCGGCGGTGAGGCGCTTGCGGAACACCCAGTAGGTCCAGGCCTGGTAGGCGAGGACGCCCGGCAGGGCGATCAGGCCGATCCAGGTGAGGAGCGTCAGCGTGTACGGCGCGGAGGCCGCCTCGGCCAGGGTCAGGCCGGGCAGCGGCGCCGCCGACAGCACGCCGAAGACGGTGGCGGTCGTCGCGGTGATCGCCGTGGCGGTCGCCGCGAAGGCCCAGCCCTCCCGGCGGCCCCACACCAGCGTGACCCCGGCCGCGAGCGCGGCGGCGGCGAGCAGGGCCGTCCCCAGCGTCCACAGCGGCCCCCTGCCGGGCACGGAGGGCAGCGTGCTGAGCGCGACCGGCATCGCGCCGACCGCCGCCAGCAGGGCGGCGCGGCGGGCGCGGGCCCGCACCCCGCCGGTCGTCTTGAGCGCCACGAACACCGCGCCGTGCAGCACGGCCACCGACAGCGACAGGGCCCCGCCGAGCACGGTCGCGAGGGCCGTGCCGAACAGCAGGTTGCCGAAGATCGCGCCCCACAGGAACGCGGGCAGCACGCTGCCGGTGACGATCCCGGCGTCGCACAGGGCGACCTCGCGCCGGGAGTGGACCTTGCCGCGCCACTCCAGGCCGACGCCGCGCACGATCAGACCCGTGATCACCAGGAAGACCGGCAGGTAGAAGCCGCTCAGCAGGCCGGAGTACCACGCGGGGAAGGCGGCGAACATCGCCCCGATCGCGGTGATCAGCCAGACCTCGTTGCCGTCCCACACCGGGCCGATGGTGCCGAGCACCTGCCTGCGGTCCGCCTCCGAGCGCGACAGCAGCGGCAGCAGCGCGCCCACGCCGAAGTCGAACCCCTCCAGGACGAAGTAGCCCGTCCAGAGGAAGGCGATCACGATGAACCAGAAAGTCGTCATCTCGTGGCTCCTCAGTACATGAGGGTCGGGGTGAGCCGGGTCTCCTCCGCCCGCGCCGGCGGAACCGCGGCGGCGGGCCCGGGGGCCGGGGCGGGCAGTTCGGGGCCGGCCTTGACGTGCCGCAGCAGCAGGGCGCCCTCGGCCAGCGCGAGCACGCCGTACAGGACCGTGAAGACGGCCAGCGTGATCGCGACCTCGGTGAGCGAGACGCCGGGCGACACGCTCGCGGCCGTCATGAGCTCGCCCTGCACGGTCCACGGCTGGCGGCCGATCTCGCTGAGCAGCCAGCCGGCGATGATCGCGGTGGCCGGGAGCGGGAGCGCCAGCACGCAGAGGCGCGCGAACCAGGCGGGCAGGGGCTCGCCCTGCCCGGCGTGCTGGCCGGCCCGCCGCCCGCGGCGCTTCCTGGTCAGCCAGAGGCCGAGCACGGAGAGGCCCACCGTGGCCATGCCGAAGTTGATCATCACCCGGAACGACCAGAAGACGACCGGCAGGTTCGGGGTGTAGTCGGCCGGGCCGAAGGCCTTCTCGTACCTCGCCTGGATGTCGTCCACGCCCTGGACCGTCGCGGCGGGGTCGTGCGCGGCGAGCAGGCTGAGCAGACCGGGCACCTCGACGCCGGGCGCGATCGAGAACGGCGCGCCGGCCGTGTCGTGACGCAGGCCCTCGGCCGCGGCCAGCTTCATCGGCTGCTGCTCGTGCAGGAGCCGGCCGGACAGGTCGCCGGTGCCCGCGACCACGGCTCCCGCGATCGCGGTCATCACGAGGGCGGCGCGCAGGGCGGTCCGCCACATGTCCGGGAGGCGGCGCATCGGCGTCGTGGCGTCCTCCGCGGTGACCGTGCGGGCCCGGCGGCCGGGCAGCACGCCGAGGCCGCGCTCACGCAGGACGCGGTAGCCGATGACGGCGAGGACGAACCCGCCGGCCACGACGAACGAGGCGGCCACGACGTGCGGCACCTGGGCGAGCGCGGTCGAGTTGGTCAGCACGGCCCACAGGTCGGTCATCCGGGCCCGGCCGTCCACGACCTCGTAGCCGACCGGGTGCTTCATCCAGGCGTTGGCCGCGAGGATGAAGTAGGCCGACAGGTTGGAGCCGATGACCGCCGCCCACAGGCAGGCGAGGTGGACCCGCTTGGGCAGCCGGTCCCAGCCGAAGATCCACAGGCCGAGGAACGTCGACTCCAGGAAGAAGGCGAGCAGCGCCTCCAGCGCCAGCGGCGCGCCGAACACGTCGCCGACGAAGGTCGAGTACTCGCTCCAGTTCATCCCGAACTGGAACTCCTGCACGATGCCGGTGACCACGCCCATGGCGAAGTTGATCAGGAAGAGCTTGCCGAAGAACCTGGTGAGCCGCAGGTAGTGCTCCCGGCCCGTACGGAGCCAGGCGGTCTGCAGGCCGGCCACGTAGACGCCGAGCCCGATCGTCAGGGGCACGAAGAGAAAGTGGTAGACGGTGGTCACCCCGAACTGCCACCGTGCCAGGTCAAGCGCGTCCATGTCTTCCTCACGCCGAGCTCTACGACTTGTAGTTCTATATTCAGTAGTACTACAAGCTGTAGAGCATTAGGGCCCCGCGAGGTGCGATCTTCGTCACAGCCGTGAGGCACGCCGAAGCGGCCCGGTTCGCGGTGCCGGATCCCCGTTCCTTGCAGTACGGACGATGCCGGTCGGACGGTCCCGGGGAACAGGGACAGGTGTCCCGTCCCGCCGGGCGTGCCCGGTTCGGGCACATGACCAAGAGTGGCCCGACGGCGGCACGGGCGGCGTCCGCCGTGCGGCTGATTCCCCCGTACGCCGCGCGGTTGACGTCGCGCGCCCTCCGGCCGTCGCGGAGACGCGCGTGGGAACGGCGAGGACCTCCGGTTCCGCGAACCGGAGGTCCTCGCCGGGTCTTCCGTGGTCCTTGCCGCGCTCCTTCCGGGGCTTTCCCTGCGGTCAGGCGACGGCGGGGTGGAGGGCCAGGGTGGGGTAGTCGGTGTAGCCGCGGTGGTCGCCGCCGAAGGCCGTGCTCAGGTCCGCCTCGTTCAACGGCGCGCCGACGCGCAGGCGCACCGGCAGGTCGGGGTTGGCCAGGAAGGACTTGCCGAGTGCGACGAGATGGGCGCCCCAGCGCAGCCGTTCCTCGGCGGAGGCCGCCGGGTCGGTCGCCGTGGGGTCGTTGACGATCAGGGTGTTCGGCCACAGGTCCCGGATGCGCGCGTCCAGCTCGGCGCCGCCGGTCGCCAGCAGGTGCAGGTAGACCAGGTCGAGACCGGCGAGCTCGGACACCAGCGCGGGATAGACCTCGTGGGCGTCCTCCTCCACCAGTCCCTGGGCGCCGTTCCGGGGGGACAGCCGGATCCCCACCCGGGAGGGGCCGATCTCGTCCGCGACGGCCTTCGCCGTCTCGACGGCGAACCGGATCCGGCCCTCCACCGACCCGCCGTACCGGTCGTCGCGGAGGTTGGCGTTCTGCGACAGGAACTGGTGGATCAGGTAGCCGTTGGCGCCGTGCAGCTCGACGCCGTCGAACCCGGCGTCCACCGCGCGCCGGGCGGCGGCGGCGAAGTCGCCGACCGTGGCCTCCACCTCGGCGGTGGACAGCTCCACGGCCACCGGCGTGTCCTGAAGGCCCGCGGGCGTGAAGATCTGCTCGCCGAGCCGTACGGCGGAGGGGGCGACCGGTAGGTGGCCCGTGTTGTCGGGGTGGCCCACCCCGCCCGCGTGCATGATCTGGGCCACGATCCGGCCGCCCGCCGCGTGGACGGCGTCGGTCACCTCCCGCCACCCGGCGACCTGCTCGTCGGTGTGCAGCCCCGGGGTGTTCATGTAGCCCTGTCCCACCGCGCTGGGCTGGACGCCCTCCGTGACGATCAGGCCGGCCGAGGCGCGCTGGGCGTAGTAGAGCGCGGTCAACGGCGAGGGGATCCCCGCGACGTACGCACGTGACCGCGTCATGGGTGCCATGACGAGACGGTTCGGCAGGCGAAGGGAGCCCAGGGTGTGGGGTGTGAACAGCATGGTCAAGACCTCCCGAATTTACTTGGTCGGCCAACTTGGTCGGCCATAGATACACATACAACTTGGCCGACCAATATGCAAGCGGTAGGCTCATCGCAGAGGAGGCGGCGTGATGACGGAAGCACGGACGGACGGCGTGGAGGCGTGCGGGACGACGTCCGCGGCCGGGGCGGGGTGCGGAGGGGCGCCCGGAGAGGACCCCGACAGCCTGAGCTGCCTGATGGCCCAGGCGGCCCTGGGGCACCGCGTCCTGCTCGCCGCGTTGCTCGCGGAGATCGGCCTCTATCCCGGTCAGGACCGGGTGCTCAACGCGCTGTGGGCCAACGGGCCCATGTCCCAGAACAGGCTCGCGGCGGCGGTGGGCATCGACATGTCGACGATGACCAAGAGCCTGCAACGGCTGGAGCGCAGCGGGTTCGTGAGTCGCGCTCCGTCCCCCCGCAACCGGCGGATCAGCGTGGTGAGCACGACGCCGAAGGGCGACACGCTGCGTGCGGAGGTCCGCCGGGTGGAGGAGGAGCTTCACCGGCGGCTGTCCGACGGCCTGACGCCGGAGCAGGTCGAGACCCTCCGCTCCCTGCTGGGGGTGGTCCGCCGCAACGTCTGCCGCGAGACCGCGCCGTCCCCGCTTCCCGCGGCGGAGCTCCCCGGGACGGAGCTTCGTGAAGCGGATCCTCCCGCCACGGTCGCGGCCTCCCGGTAGCCCGGCCGTACCGCCGCGCCGCGGCCGGGCATGTCTTGCCGTTCCCGCCGTACGGGTGATTCTCTAGGGTGCTCGGCATCGGAGGTGGCCATGAAGGTCTCGGGCAGCGCGGTGGTCGCGGCGGAGCGCAAGCGGGTCTGGGACGCCCTCCAGGACCCCGGCGTCCTGGTGCGGACGATCCCCGGCTGCGAGCGCCTGGAGACGGTCGGCGAGAACGTGTACGCGATGACGGTCACGGCGGGGGTCGCCTCGGTCAGGGGCGTCTACCAGGGTGAGGTGGCCCTGCGCGACCAGGAGGAGCCGGACCGGTTCACGCTCGGCGCACGCGGCCAGGGCGCCCCCGGCACCGTCGAGGCCACCGTGGCCGTACGGCTGAGCGACGCCGAGGGCGGCACCCGGGTCGACTTCGACGCCGAGGCCGTGGTCGGCGGCATGATCGGCGGCGTGGGGCAGCGGATGCTCGCCTCGGTGGCCAAGAAGACCGCCGGGGAGTTCTTCTCCGCCGTCGAGCGGCACCTGCTGTCCGCCTCCGCTGTTCCCGCCGCCGTGTCCGGAACCGCTCCCGGCGTGTCCGAGGCCGTGCCGGCGGCGACGGCCGCGGCCGGGGAGACGGCGCCGCGCGTGTTCACCCGCGAGGCTCCGGCCGCGCCCCGCCAGGGCGTGCCGGCCTGGACGATGCTCGCGGCCTTCGGCACGGGCGCCGGGGTGGCCCTCGGCAGCGCCGTCATCGGCTGGCTCCTCGGCCGCAACTCCCGCCGCCGTTAGGCACCTTCTCTAGGCACCTTCTCCTGGTTCCGGGGGAATCGGCCGGAGGGCGCGCCGGTTGGGACATGTCGTGAAAGTCGAGATCTTCTCTGATGTCGTGTGTCCCTGGTGCTACATCGGGCACCACCGGCTCCAGCAGGCCGTACGCCTCTTCGAGGGGGACGTCGAGGTGGCGCACCGCCCCTTCCAGCTCGACCCGGACGGCGTCTCCACCGGTGAGCCGCTGCTGCGCGCGCTGGAGCGCAAGTTCGGCGGCGCCGGGCAGGTGGCGCAGATGACCGCCCGCGTCGCGGGCGTGGCCGCGGAGGACGGGCTGGACCTCCGCTTCGACCGGGCGCTGCAGGCCGGCACCTTCGAGGCGCACCGGCTGATCTCGCTGGCCGGTCGGGCCGGACGCGGAGCGGCGATGGCCGAGCGGCTGTTCCGGGCCCACTTCACCGACGGCCTCGACGTGGGGGACCCCGGCACGCTGGCCGGGCTCGCCGCCGAGACCGGAGTCGAGGACACGGGAGAGGGCGCGGAGCAGGTGCGCGCCGATCTGGCCCGCGCCCACGCGCTGGGCGTGCGCTCCGTCCCGCTGTTCCTGTTCGAGGAGAAGTACGCCGTCTCGGGCGCGCAGCCCGTCGAGACGCTCGTGGCCGCGCTGCGGGAGGTCGAGGCCCGTACGGCTCAGGAGAAGGCGGCCCAGGAGAAGGCGACACAGGAGAAGGCGGGCGAAGGCTGCGAGGGCGACGCATGCGCGGTCTGATCCCGTAGGCGGTCCGGGTAGGCAGGGTGTGACGACGGTGTCCTGATTCTTCGGCAGAGTGCGCCGGTTCTTCCCGGTGGCGGCGCTCGATAGACACTGAGCATGTCCATCCGCATCGGGGTAGACACCGGCGGCACCTTCACCGACGTCGTTCTCGTCGACGAGGAGTCCGGCCGCGTCGTCACGACCAAGACTCCCTCCACTCCTGCCAACCCGGCCGATGGTTTCATGGCAGGCGTGCACAAGGTGCTGGAGACCCATGGGGGGTCCCGCGACCTCGATGCCGTCGCCGCCCTCGTCCACGGCACGACCGTCGCCACCAACCAGTTGCTGGAGGACCGCCCGGACGGCACCGCCCATCTGGGGTTCGTCACCACCGAGGGCTTCGAGTCCGTACTGGAGATCGCCCGGCAGAGCGTGCCGGACGGCTACGGCAACTCCTACTTCTGGGTGAAGCCGCCGCGGATCGTGCCCGTCCACCGGGTGCGTGCTGTGGGAGGACGGCTCGACCACCTCGGCCGCGAGGTCCGGCCGTTCGACGAGGAGCAGGCCGCGGCCGCCGCGCGGTGGTTCAGGGAGCGGGGCGTCACCGCGATCGGCGTGTGCTTCCTGCACTCCTACGCCAACCCCGCCCACGAGCGGCGAATGCGCGAGGTGCTGGAGCGCGAGCACCCGGAGGCCGTCGTGTCGCTGTCGAGCGACGTGCTGCGGGAGTACCGGGAGTACGAGCGGTCGGTGACCACGCTGGTGGACGCGGCGGTCAAGCCGATCATGCGGCGGTACATCGAGAACCTGTCCGAACGGCTCGGCCGGCCCTTCTCCGTCATGAAGAGCAACGGCGGCGTGCTGTCGGCGGCCGAGGTGGTGCACCAGCCGATCACGACCGTCCTGTCCGGCCCGGCGGCGGGCGCGCTCGGCGCCGCGCTGGTGGCCGGCGCCGCCGGGCATCCGAGCGCGATCACCCTCGACGGCGGCGGCACCTCGACCGACGTGGCCGTGGTGGTGGACGGAGAGCCCTCGCTGACGACCGAGGGCAGGATCGGCCGCTATCCCTGCAAGATCCCGATGATCGACATCGTCACGGTCGGGGCGGGCGGCGGGTCCATCGCCTGGGTCTCCCCCGAGGGGACGCTGAAGGTGGGCCCCCGGTCCGCGGGCGCGGACCCCGGGCCGATCTGTTACGGGGCGGGCGGCGCCGAGGTGACGGTGACCGACGCGCACGTCTTCCTCGGCCGGGTGCCGCCGCACCTGCTCGGCGGGGAGATCCGCCTCGACGTCGCCGCGGCGCGGGCTGGCGTCGAGGCGCTCGCCGCCCGGCTCGGGCTGACCCCCGAGCGCTGCGCCACCGGGATCCTGGAGATCAGCGCGTTCAACCAGTCGAACGCGATCCGGCAGATCACCGTGCAGCGCGGCCTCGACGTGCGGGACTTCCCGCTGGTCGCGTTCGGCGGCTCCGGCCCGCTGCTGGCCTGCAGGCTGATCGACGTCCTCGGGCTGCCCGCCGCGATCATCCCGCCCGACCCGGGGAACGTGTCCGCCTTCGGCCTGCTCACGGTGGACGTGAAGAACGACTACGTCCGCACGCACGTCACCCGTGAGCCGTCGCCGCGGGCGCTCGGCGAGATCCTCGCCGGCCTGGAGGCCGAGGCGGCGGACGCGCTCGGCCGCGAGGGCTTCGCCGAGCACGTGTACGCGCGCAGCGCCGACCTGCGCTACTACGGCCAGGCGTACGAGGTGCGGGTGCCCGCGCCGGACGGCCCGGTGGACGAGGCGTGGCTCGCGGTGGTCACGGACCGGTTCCACGCCGAGCACGAGAGGCTCTACGGGTACGGCTACCGCGACGATCCCCGTCACGCCGTCGAGTGGGTCAACCTCCGGGTGTCCGGCATCGGCCCGATCACCCGGCCGAAGCTCGCGCGCAGGCCGTACCAGGTGGACGAGCCGAGCCCGGTCGGGACCCGTGACGTGTACTACGAGCGATGGGGCAGGACCGTGGTCTACCGCCGCGACGACCTCGGCGCGGGCGCCGTGGTGCGCGGCCCCGCCGTCGTCGAGGAGTACGGCTCGACCCTGCCGGTGCATCCCGGCTTCACGGCGACCATGGACGACTACGGCAACCTCGTGGTGGTGAGCGATGACCGATAGGACCGCCGACCCCGTGCTCGTGGAGATCGTGGAGGGCACGCTCGCCTCGGTCGAGACGGAGGTGGAGACGGCGATCGCGCGCACCGCCCGCTCGCCGATGATCCGCGACGCGCACGACTTCCGGGCCGGCATCCACGACGCGCGGCTGCGCAAGCTGACCGGCCGGTCCTATTCGGCGCTGGTGCAGCCGGTCGTCCGCGACTTCCCGATCGAGACGATGCGGCCCGGCGACGTGTTCTTCCACAACGACGTCTACCTCTCCGAAGGCGGCATCGGCCACCTGCCCGACCTGTGCGTGACGGTGCCCGTCTTCCACGAGGGCGAGGTCGTCGCGTTCGTCCAGGCCTTCGGCCACCACGACGACATCGGCGGCGCGGTGCCGGGATCGATGCCGTCGCACGCGCGCAGCGCGTTCGAGGAGGGCCTCATGGTCCCGCCGATCAGGCTGTGGGACGAGGGGGTGCCCAACCGGGCCGCCCTCACGATCATGACGCGCAACTCCCGCATGCCCGACTCGCTGGCCGGGGACCTCGACGCCGAGTGCTCGGCCTGCCTCATGGGCGCCCGGCGGCTCGGCGAGCTGTTCGGCCGGTACGGCCGGGAGGCGGTCGAGGCCTGCTTCGACGCGATCATCTCCAAGACGACCGAGACCTTCCGGCGGGAGCTGCTCGCGAAGATCCCCGAGGGGGTCCACGTCTGGGAGGACTACGCCGAGCACGACGGCGTGGACGAGCCGCGGCTGCACACCCAGCGGATCACGCTGACCGTCGACCACTCCGCGGACACCCCGCTGACCATCGACTTCACCGGCACCTCGGCTCAGGCCAAGGGGCCGATCAACCACGCGGGCGACTACGCCGGCGGCGTCTTCCTGAAGAAGTGGCTGGCGCCGATCCTGCGCAACCTCGCCGACACCCCCGAGCGGATGGCCGAGCTCGACGTCAACGAGGGCGTCGTTCCGCTGATCGAAATGGTCTTCCCGGAGAAGGGCACCCTGCTCACGCCGATCTTCCCCGCGCCCACCAACGCCCGCACGTTCGTGATCCTCCGCCTGCTCGGCGTGCTGGCGGGCGTGCTGGCCAAGGCCACCGGCGGTCGGATGCCCGCCGACCAGGAGACGATCCGCTACACCGGCGTGTACGGCGAGTCGGACGACGGGCCGTACCTCATGCGCGAGGTGCTCGGCGGCGGGTCGGGCGGGCGCTGGTACGCCGACGGGGAGGACACCATCCACGTCGTGCCCGACAGCCGCAACATCCCCGCGGAGTTCGCCGAGGCACGCTGGCCGTTCCGGGTCGAGCGGCTGGGCCTGGCCGTGGACAGCGGCGGGCCGGGGGAGTTCCGCGGCGGCCTCGGCTACGACAAGCACATCCGGATGCTGCGGGACGCCTCCTTCATGTCGATCGCCGACCGCTCGATCCTGTCGTGCTGGGGCGTCAACGGCGGCCGGGCGGGCCGTCCGTTCCAGGTCACGGTGGACGGGGTGGAGATGGAGGGCCTGGTCGACGACTTCCCCGTGCGTGCCGGGCAGGTCATCCGCATCCGTACGACCGGGGGAGGCGGCTGGGGCTCGCCGTACGACCGGCCGGCCGAGCGCGTGGCCGACGACGTCCGCGACGGGAAGGTCTCCTTCGAGGGCGCGCGCGACGACTACGGCGTCGTCCTGACCGGCACCCGGGACGACGTCGTCGTGGACGCCGAGGCGACCGCGCGCCTGCGGGAGCGGCTGCGGGAGGCGCCGCCCGCGGCCTTCTTCGACCGCGGCCCCGGCTATCCCCGGCTCTCCGGCGGCCTCCCGCACGCCGAGGTCGACATCGTGTGAACGCCGGCGACGCCCGGAGCTGTCCGGCCGTCCGGGATTGGCGGCGGTGCCGTTGGGTAGCCGTTCAGTGACGGCACAAACAGGATGGTGAGTTCGAAATGGCGAATATCGTCCAGCGCATCAGGGAGTACCTGCAGACCCCCAAGGGCCGCGAGAACATGGAGAAGGCCAAGACGATGGCCCGCGATCCCGAGAACCGGCAGCGGCTGCGCCGCCTGATGGACCAGGTGCGCGGTCACCGTACGCCGCGCTGAGGCGTCCCGGTCGTACGGCGGGCGCGGGGCTCCCCGGCCCCGTAGTACCGAAAATATGCGGCACAAGGGATAGTTCGCGTATCGGGAAGAGCTGATCGCCGAGATGGAGAAGCCGCCTGCGGCGCACGGGCACCGGCGCGTGGCGCCGGGGCGGCGGCCGTCGTGACCAGGCCGGACGCGCGTGCCCTGATCGCGCGGGTGCTCGACCCGCACTCGTGGAAGTCGTGGGACGGGCCGCCGCTCGACCGGGCCGCGCCGGGCTCGGAGTACGCGGCCGAACTCGCCCGGGTGCGGGCCAGGACGGGATACGACGAGTCGGTCGTCACCGGGGAGGGGACCCTCGACGGCCGCCGGGTCGCCGTGATGGCCTGCGAGTTCTCCTTCCTGGCCGGTTCGATCGGGGTGGCGGCGGCGGAACGGCTCGTCCGGGCCGTCGAGCGGGCCACCTCCGAACGGCTGCCGCTGCTCGCCGCCCCGGCCAGCGGCGGCACTCGGATGCAGGAGGGCGCCCTGGCCTTCACCCAGATGGTGAAGATCACCGCCGCGGTCGGCGCGCACCGGGCCGCGGGGCTGCCGTACGTCGTCTACCTGCGCCATCCGACCACGGGCGGGGTGTTCGCGTCGTGGGGGTCGCTCGGGCACGTGACCGCGGCCGAGCCGGGCGCGCTGATCGGCTTCCTCGGGCCAAGAGTGTTCGAGTCGCTGCACGGCTACCCGTTCCCCGAGGGCGTCCAGGTCGCGGAGAACCTCCACGCCCACGGGCTGGTCGACGCCGTGGTCTCGGCCGGGGACGCCCGGGAGATCGCCATCAGGGCGCTGGCCGTGCTCTGCGCTCCCCGCTCGGGGCTGTCGCCGGGCCCGGAGCCCGAGGAGGCGGCCGAGCCGGTCCCGGCGTGGGAGGCGGTGACCCGCTCCCGCCGCGACGACCGGCCCGGCATCCGCGAACTGCTGAGACACGGGGCGCGCGACGTGACCCCGCTGCAGGGCACCGGCACCGGCGAGCGCGACCCCGGCCTGCTGCTCGCGCTGGCCAGGTTCGGCTCGGCGCCCGCCGTCGTCCTGGGCCAGGACCGGCGGCGGCGCGGGGGCAGCGGGCTCGGTCCCGCCGGTCTGCGGGTGGCCCGGCGCGGCATGCGCCTGGCCAGCGAACTGGGCCTTCCCCTGGTCACGGTCGTCGACACGGCCGGGGCGGCGCTGTCGAGGGCGGCCGAGGAGGGCGGCCTCGCCGCCGAGATCGCCCGCTGCCTGGCCGACCTCGTCATGCTCGACGCGCCGACCGTGTGCCTGCTGCTGGGGGAGGGCGCGGGCGGGGCGGCGCTGGCCCTGCTCCCGGCCGACCGGGTCGTCTGCGCGCAGCACGCCTGGCTGTCCCCGCTTCCGCCCGAGGGCGCGTCGGCGCTGCTGTACCGGACCGTGGACTTCGCCCCGGAGATGGCCGCGGCCCAGGGCATCCGCGCCACCGACCTGCGCCGCGACGGCATCGCCGACCGGGTGGTCCCGGAGCGGCCCGACGCGGCGTACGAGCCGGAGGCGTTCTGCGGCCGGGTGGCCAGGACGCTGGAGCACGAGATCGCCGGCCTGCTCGCGCGCCCGGCGGAGGAGCGGACGGCCGCCCGGTACGCCCGCTTCCGCTCCCTGGGCCTCTGACCGGCCTTATCCGGGAAGCGCCGTCATCGGTCGCCCGGCTCCTGGCCGTCCGGCCGGTCGGCGGCGAGCGGCACGGGCACCCGTTCCACCCGGACGGCGTGCACCTCGTCGCGGGGCACCACCACCTCGTACGCGCCGTGGTCCACGAGCCAGTAGCCGAGCGCCTCTGCCTTCAGGCCGTTGTGGCCGGTGTACGCGATGTGGAGGCCGCCCTCCCCGCCGTCGCCCCCGTCGTCCTCGTCCAGCACCAGGCAGGGCTCCCCGCCGAACGCCCCGACCGTACGCAGCAGGGTGAGCCGGTCCAGCGCGGACCGGTCCACCCGCAGCCGCCAGTAGCCCCCGGCGGCGGTGAAGCCCTCCTGCGGCGCCTCGCTGAACAGCACCACGTCGTCGCTGCCCGGCCCGAGCGCCGCGGCGTACTCCCGGTCCCGGTAGAGGGCGACGAACCCCAGGCCGACCGGCTCGCCGCCGCTGATCGGGGCGCTCACAGGGCCGCTCATCGGGCCGGCCGCCACGTCAGGCCGTCGTACGCGGCGAAGGAACGCGTGGCGCCCGGCGTGAGGTGCACGATCTCCGCGCCCGCGGGGATCGGCATCGGCATCGTGTGGAACTGCGGCACCACCTGCTCGCGCGAGGCGGTGAACCCGTTCCCGGTGAAGGGCGGTGCATCGCTCCAATCCCCGCCCATGTGCTGGCCGTACGGGACGACGTAGGTGTCGATGTCCCGGGCGTCCCACCGCATGACGTACAGCTCGGGCACGTCCGGCGTGAGCTCCGACCCGTCGAAGCCCAGGTCGAGGGCTTCGACGAGCGCGGCGGGCGAGGTGAGGCGGTCGCAGTCCTGCACCCGGTAAACGTACCCGGAGATGATCGTGCGCCGGCCCGACAGGTACGGCACGAGCAGCCGCGGCGGAATCACCTTCTGCATCCGCGTCCTGTGTCCCGGCTCGTTCATGGGGGGTAGTTTACGATCTGTCGACACCCAGCCGTCGGTGTTCCAGCGAGGGGAGGGTGGCGCGCGCGGTCGCCGTCCAGGCGGGGTCGATCTCCGCGACCAGCACGCCGGGGCCGGGGCCCAGGTCGTGGCGGGCGACGCCCATCGGATCGACGAGCATGCTGCGGCCGACACCGAACCCGTCCGGTATGGCGGGGTTGGGAGCCTGACCGACGGCGATCGTGCAGGTGGTGTTCTCGATGGCCCTGGCCCTGACGAGGGTCGTCCAGTGGTCCTCCTTGAGCGGCCCCGAGCCCCAGGCGGCGATCACCGCGAACGTGTCCGCGCCCCGGTCCACCAGCGCTCGCGCGAGCTCGGGGAACCGGACGTCGTAGCAGGTGACCAGGCCGATCCTGAGCCCGGCGAGCTCCACGACCACCGGTTCGTCCCCCGGCGCGACCAGGTTCGACTCCTTCGCGCCGAACGAGTCGAAGAGATGGATCTTCCGGTAGGCCGCGGCGAGCGAGCCGTCCGCCCGCAGGGCGACGGCGGTGTTCCACACCCGGCCGTCCTCGGCGGGTTCGAAGACGCCGGCGATGACGGCGACGCCGTGCTCGCGCGCCGCCTCCGCGAGGCCGGTGACGAACGGCCCGTCCAGCGGTTCGGCCGTGTGCGTCACGCCCCGGCCGAACCGGGTCAGCGTGGCCTCGGGGAACACGGCGAGGTCCGCTCCCGGCACCCGGGCGAGAGCGTCACGCACGGTCTCGAGGTTGGTCTTCGGGTCGTGGTCGACGGGGATCTGGCACAGCGCTATGCGGGTCACGGCTCCCAGTCTGCCCGGCGGGCGGCTCTCCCCACCAGGTGAGCGTCCGCCACACCCGCTCCAGCGGGCCGTACCGGTGGCGGGCCAGCCACCACCGGCAGAAGGCGGCCTGCGCGGCCAGGGTCACGGCGGTGAGCCCCACGACGACGGCGGCGCCGGAACCGCCGGCGGCGGGCGGCGGCAGCGCCACCGCGATCACCAGCGTGCCCGTCACGTAGTTCGTCAGCGCCATCCGTCCCAGTGCCTCGAACAGGGCCGTCCGGCGGGCGAGCAGCAGGAACGCCGCCGCGTAGGCGGCCGCGCCGCTCACCGCCGCCGCCTGGTAGACCCCGCCGCCGGGCGGCGCGTGGTTCCACCACCAGGTCAGCCCGGCCGTCAGCGCCCCAGCCGTTCCGCAGACGGCGGCGAGGACCCACGTCCCGCCCAGGTCCCCCCAGCCGCCCGCCACGCTCGGGGCGGCGGCCAGGCCGAGCAGGAACAGCGCGCTGATCAGCACGTACGGCTCGGAGTCGAGCAGGGCGGCGGCCAGCGTGCCGCAGCCGAGCAGCAGCACCACCCACCGGGGCAGCAGGCTCGCCGGGAGCAGGACCGCCACCCCCAGCAGCGCGTACGGCAGCAGCACCCCGCCGGGATGGACCACGGTGTGCGCGGCTCCCAGCACGGCCAGCACGGCCAGGCGCCGCAGCAGGACGACCCGGGGGCGGGCCGAGCGTTCCCGGGCCGAACCGAGGAACAACGCGAAGGACAGGCCGAAAAGGAACGCGAAGATCGGGTAGAAGCGGCTCTGGACCAGGTTCTCCATCACCCAGCCGAAAGAGGACAGATCACGTCGCTCCGCCGTCCGCTGCCAGGTGTTCACCAGCATGATCCCGCAGACGGCGAACCCGCGCAGCGCGTCGACCCGCCGGATCCTGCCCGCCGCCGCGCGCCTCGTCATGCTCCCCGTCACGCCTCCTGCCATGCCTCCTGCCACGTCTCCTGTCATGCTCCCCGTCAGTTCCGCCGCGAGCCGGGCGGCCAGAGCACCAGCACCCGCATGTCCTGCTCGCGGGCGTGCGCGACGACGTCGGCGGTGCCGCCGAGCCCGCGCGCCGGCAGCCCGTCCCAGACGGCGAACAGTTCGTCCGCCCGTTCGAGCATGAACACCGCGGCGGCCATGTACGCCACCGGCTCCGGCCGGCCGAACGGCATCAGGTGCACCTGCCGCGCGAGCGGGAGCAGGTCGTCGTACGCCGCCCGGGCGGCCCGGGGCAGGCTCTCCCGGTATCCGGCGGCGGGCACGACCACGTCCAGGTCACCACCCACGCGCAGCACCTCCCTGGCGAAGAGCTGGTCGGCCCCCTCGGCCAGGCAGGACAGGCCCACCAGCGGCAGGGCCCGGCCGGCGAGCACGGCCCGCAGGGCGCGGCGGACCCGCACGGCCGTGTCGTGCGGGAGGCCCCGATGGCCGGTGAACGCGATCCTGGCCGTCCCGCTCACTCGTTCAGCCGACCCGTACGATCTGGAACCCGGCGGTGGACAGGATACGCGGCAGATTCCGTACGGTGTCGCGGTCCTTCTCCTTGGCCGCGTCCGAGATGTCGTCCCAGCCGCCCAGGTCGGGGTGCCTCCTGGTCCCGGTGTCGCGGACCGGGCCGCGGGCCCACCCGTCGGCGATCAGGTCCCGCAGCCACCGTTCGTGCTCCATCATCGCGAGCTGCTCGATCTCGTAGTCCTTGAAGGCGAAGTGCAGCTCGGGCTCCACGCGGGGAGCGAGGGCGCAGCCGATGCTCGTCAGCTTGCGCCCGATGTCCTCGGCCTGCCGCCGGTTGGCCGCCCGCAGGTGCGGCGGCAGGCTCTCCCACGGGACCAGCGACGGGTTGGTCGCCCGCACGTGGCGCCGCGCGGTGTTCTCCGCCACGTAACTGTCGTGGATCGCCCGGGCCAGCGTCTCCACCAGGTCCTCTCCGATGAGCTGCGGATCACCGGCCTCCTCGTTGACCGCGAACACCCGCAGGGCGCCGGAGAGCCCCTCCAGCAGATGGACGCTGTCGAAGGCCCGGCTGAAGGTGCCGGCCTCCTCGACCCGCACCACGAGCGATCCGGGCCCGCAGTTCCACAGGCGCGGCGAGGTGAGCGCGGTCTTGAGCGCGAGGTCCTGGTCGTCGTGGCACACGAACACCCGTTGCGGCGGCTCGGCCGGCAGCAGTTCCCCGAGGGGCGGGTTGCCGAGCGGGAAGTCGCCGGGTGGCGCGTCGTGGGTGGTCAGCGCGCACACATCGGCCACGAACTCGAACCTGTGGCACAGGGCCCGGACGGTCCGCGCGGCGTGGGCGTCGATGATCGTCACCGGCAGCGGACCGGGGGAGGGGGCCAGCCGCCGTCTGCGCGCCATCTCGACCAGCAGGCTGCGGCCGAAGGCGTCCAGCCCGATGAGGACGACCGGCTGTTCGTTCACGATCGGGTGCCGGTCCAGGAGCACCCGGGCGGCGAGCTCGTCCAGGTTGAAGAAGTCGAGGCGCAGCCGGGGCCTGCCCGGGAGGCTCAGC
This sequence comes from Microbispora triticiradicis, assembly GCF_005864065.1. Taxonomy (NCBI): domain Bacteria; kingdom Bacillati; phylum Actinomycetota; class Actinomycetes; order Streptosporangiales; family Streptosporangiaceae; genus Microbispora; species Microbispora triticiradicis. The sequence goes on from NZ_VANP01000002.1 coordinate 223,529, forward strand.
CGGCGGGCCCGCAGGGCGGCGCACAGGTCGGGGTCGGTGATCAGGGCGTACGCCGACAGCGGATGCCTGCCGCCGGGCCTGGCCACCCCGTGCGCCGCGAGGGCGATCGCCGTGTTGGCCGAGCTGTCCGGCTCGCAGGCGTACAGGACGGAGGCCCGCTGGATGCCGGCGGCCCGCAGGGTGGCGGGGCTGCGCGCGTCACCCCTGACGTAGAGCACCTTGCGGTCGCCGACGGCGGCCACCGGAGCCGAGCCGATCAGCACGATCCGCGTGCTCGCCGCGCGCAGCCGCTCCACCAGGGCCACGGCCGCCGATCCGGAGCCGCACACGACCACGTGCTCCTTCGACCTGCGTGCCCGGAACCGGCGGAGTTCGGCGGCGAAGAGCAGACGGGCTCCGTCCACCAGTGTGTAGACCGTGACGCCGGGCGCGGCGAAGCGGGCGAACTCCAGCGCCGACGGCAGCGGGCTCGGGTCGTCGAGCGGCGCGGAGTCGAACACGAACAACTGCAGGTCCCAATACAAAAGATCCAGTGGGGCCGAAGGCAGGCCCAGGGTTTTCGCATATGTATTAAGGCCGATATATCCGGTCACCAATGCGGCCACTGCGAGCCCCGCGAATACCACACGCACCACGTAGCTGGCGGGAAAGGTCATAAACGCCCTTCCTTCCCTGGTCGGCACGTGCCCTTTCGAAAATAACCCGCCATTAGGAAGCGCTCCAGGGCCGTCCGGAGAAAGGTGTTGCCGTTCCGAGGCCGACGGGGTCTTTCCTGCCACGTCCGCTCGATGGATGCTGGAGTCGAGATCCTTCGACGATCGCCACGGGAGGGCCGGGCGTTGACGGACGGGGTGTGGTCGGCAGACGGCGAGCGGCGCCTCGCGGTCGCGCAGCGGGGGAAGATCCACGGGGGAAGACCGGTGTTCCTGCTGCACGGCACGCCGGGCAGCCGGATCGGCCCTCTGCCACGGGAAGGCCTGCTCTACCGGCTCGGCGTGCGGCTCATCACCTACGACCGGCCGGGGTACGGCGCCTCCGACCGGCACGAGGGGCGCAGCGTGGGGGACGTCGCCGCGGACGTGGCGGTCATCGCGGACCACCTCGGCCTCGACCGCTTCGCGGTGGTGGGCCGTTCGGGTGGCGGGCCGCACGCGCTCGCCTGCGCCGCCCTGATTCCCCACCGGGTGACCCGGGCCGCGGTCCTCGTCGGGCTCGCCCCCCGGGAGGCGGAGGGGCTCGACTGGTTCGACGGCATGACAGAAGGCAACGTCGCGGAGTACATGACCGCGATGCAGGGGCGGGCGCGGCTCGCGGCGCGGCTCGTCCCGACCGCGGCCGAGATCCGCGAGGACCCGGTACGGCTCGTGAACTCCCTGTACGACGAGCTGACGGAGTCGGACCGGAGCGTGATCGCGGACGCCGGCATCCGGACGATGCTGGTGCAGAACTACGCGGAGGCCGTGCGGACCTCCGCGTACGGCTGGATCGACGACGCGATGGCCTTCTGCTCGCCGTGGGGGTTCGACCCCGCCGACATCAGGGTGCCCACCCTCCTGTGGCACGGCGAGGACGACGTCTTCTCACCGGTCAGCCACTCCCGCTGGCTGGCCGGGCGGATACCGACCGCGACGGTGCGCATCCAGCGGGGCGCGGCGCACTTCCACGCCCTGCACGTGCTGCCCGACCTGCTGGGCTGGCTCGCCAGGGACGGCCGGGCGGCCTGACCACGGAGCGGCCGGGCCCGGTCACCAGGGGAGGGGCTCCAGCTCCCGGTCGACGCGGCGCCACTCCAGGACCGCCTCGATGACCGGATGCGTCTCCCCGAGGATCCGGCGGAGCTGGACGAGCAGGGGCTCGCGCAGCACCCGCGCCTCGTCGGTCCGCCTGAGGTCGCGGAGCGTCACGGCCAGGTCGGCCTCGCAGATCAGCGTCGTGGGGTGATAGGGGCCGAGAACCGCGCGCAGCCGGTCGAGGGTGTCCCGCTGCAGCTTCTCCGCCTCGGCGTACTCCTGCAGTTCTCCCAGGGTGTTGGCGACGTTGACGGCGCAGGCGAGCGAGAAGGGGTGGTCGGGCCCGACCTTGCGCCGCAGTGACCGCAGCGTCCGGACGCCCAGCGCACGGCTCTCGGCCGAATCGCCCAGATGCCTGAGGTACACGGTGATGTTGTTGGCCGCGATCAGCGTGTACGGGTTGTCCGCGCCCAGCGTGTCCTGGTAGCTCGCCCGCACCTCCGAGGCGAGTTCGAGCGCCCCTCGCCTGTCGCCCGCCGCCATGAGGTCGCAGGCGAGGTTCAGCTTGCAGGCGACGGTGTCGGGGGAGTGGGGGCCGAAGCGCTGGAGATAGCGCTCGTAGGTCGCCTCGATGAGCTGCCGCGCCTCCGCCAGGCGCCCGGCCTCGCGCAGGGATATGGCGAGGCTGCGCGCCGTGTGCAGCGTGTCCGGCAGGTCGGGGCCCGGCACCTCGGCGTAGGTGTTCAGCGTCTCGCGCAGCAGGTCCGCCGACTTCGCGAACTCGCCGCCTTCGCGCATGTCGAGGCCCAGGTTCGTCTCGGACAGGAGCGTGAAGGGATGGGCCGGGCCGAGCACCTCACGGCGTTTGTCCGCGGTCTCCTGGTCGAGCTGGCGCGCGGCGGTGAAGTCCCCGACGTGCCGCAGGGCGACGGCCAGGTTGTTGGCCGCCATGAGGACGCGCGGATGGTCGTCGAAGAAGAGCTCCTTGGTGCGCTCGTAGGTCTCCTGCTCCATCCGCAGCGACTCGGTCAGCTCGCCCAGGGCCCGCAGGTCCGCGGCGAGGCTCCCGGCCGTCTGCAGCGTGTGGGGGTGCGGGTCGGAGAGGACGCGGCGCTGGTCGTCCAGAACGGCCCGGTTGAGCTCGCACGACTCCCGGTACCTGCCCTGGGAGCGCAGCACGTTGCCCATGTGGAACCGCAGGTAGAGCGTCTGCCGGTCGTAGTCGCCGAGCTTCCTGATCCAGAGGGCCTCCAGGCGGCGGCCGAGGTCGAGCGCCCGGTCGAACTCGCCCCGCCGCCACAGGTACCGCACGCGGTCGATCAGCAGCTGCCGGGTCTGCTCCTCGTCGCAGTCCTCCGCGTTGGACGGGGCGAGGTGCGGCCAGATCTCGTCGTACCGGGGCCAGTTGCCGGGGTCGTCGGTGTCGCCCTCGCGCGGCCGGGCGCCGAGGAGGATGCGGTGCACCTCGTGGACGGTCCGCTCGCGCTCGTCGGCGTCCATCTGGTCGCTCAGCACGGCCTGCACGAGCCGGTGCACCTGCACCGAGTTGTTGCGCTGGTCGACCTTGGCGAGGGCGAACCTGTTCAGCTCGCGCACCAGCCGCCCGATCATGATCTTTTCCCGCAGCGAGTCGTCGTACGGGACCAGGCAGCGCACGGTCTCGTCGCCGTAGAGCATGGACAGCGACACCGGTTCGGCGGCGAAGAAGGCCAGCAGCTGGAGCAGGCGGACCGCCGCGGGCGACTTCTCCCGCAGCCGCTGGAAGGAGACGTTCCAGGTGGCGGCGACCGGGGTCGGGTAGGTCGGGGAGTCGCCCAGCGCGAGCGTCCTGACGGGCTGCTTGAAGAGCTTGTCGACGTACTCGTCGACGCTCATGCCGGTCTCCTGCAGCCAGGCTCCGGCCTGCTCGATGGCGAGGGGCAGGTCGCCCAGCGCGGCGGCCACCCGGTCGGCGTCGTCGTCGCTGAGATCCGCCACCCGGCGCCGCAGGTGCTCCAGGCTCTCCTCGCGGGTGAAGACGTCGATCTCCAGCGGCTTGGCGATCAGGGACCAGGTCTGGCTCCGCGACGTGATCAGCACGTGACCCGAGCCGCCCGGGAGGTAGGTCTGCACGTCCTCCGCGTTGTTGGCGTTGTCGAAGATCAGCAGCCAGCGGGCGTACGGCTCGCCGCGGCGCAGCGCGTCCTTCGCCGCCAGCGCCGCCTCCGCCAGGTTGTCGCCGGTCCTGATGCCGAGCCGGTCGGCCAGATCGGCCATCGAGCCGTTCAGCAGTTCCGGCTGCTCGGCGGACACCCACCACACGACGTCGTAGTCGCTCATGAAACGGTGGGCGTACTCGATCGCCAGTTGCGTCTTGCCGACGCCGCCCAGCCCGAACAGGGCCTGGGTGCGGCCCTCCTGCACCTGGGTCACCACCGCCTGGCTGCCGCCGACGAGCTGGTCCCGCAGCCTCTCCAGGACCTCGCTCCGGCCCGTGAAGGCGGCGTTCCTCGTCGGCAGGTTCAGGATGGCCGGCTGGATGCCGGGATACCGCGGCGTGCCCCCCTGCGTGCCGGTCTCGGCCCCCGCCGGGCGGTCGAGCGCGCGCAGCAGCGCGCCGGCCGCGTGCTGCTCGTCGAGCCGGAACAGGTCCAGCGCGGGCGGGTCGGCGTACGACGGCGGGACCCGCACGTCCGACACCCGGACGGGGAGAAGGCCGAGGGACAGCGCGGCGGGGCCCTCGGCGGCGTGCCAGGCCTCCCTCGCCCGGCTCGAGCGCAGGTACGCCGGGGACATCAGCGCGACCGTGCGTACGGCCGGGTCCGGGGCGCGTCCCTGGCCGTCGCCGTCGCGGTCGCCCGCCTGCGTACGGACCCGCATGCCCGCCTGGGTCAGCACGGCGGCGATCCACTCCGCCCACAGCCGGTCCTCCGGGACGTAGCTCAGGGCGACCTCGTTCGACAGCGACGGCCGGCGGCGCACGAACCGCTCCCGGCAGCTCAGCCTGAGGTCCTCGTCCAACGGGGGGAGAGACGAGACACGGCCCCGGGTGATGACGCCCGTGAGCCGCTCGTAGGCGGCCAGCAGCGAGCCGGGGGAGCCGGGTGCGTCGCCGAAGGTCGCCAGGGTCTCCTCGTAGGCGTAGAACGGCTTGTAGGGGATCTCGACGGCGCCCCAGTAGTTGCCGGCGTGTTCCTGGGCGACGCCGCTGGGGAACCCCTCGAACTGGCTCCGGGCGAACGCCCGGCCCGCGTCGAGCTTCTCCTTCTCCGCGTCGTCCACCCGCATGGGGATCGGCAGGATCCTGATGTCGCGGTCCGGGAAGCGTTCGGCGATCTCCCCGGCGACCCGGGCGGCCCCCTCGATGCTCTGGTCGCTGAGCGTGAAACAGGTCACCACGGTGTCGGGGAAGTGGACCGTGCAGATGTCGGCGATGTCGCTCAGGCCGGTGCGGCTGTCGATGAGCACGTAGTCGTAGCCGCGTCGCATGTCCACCCGCAGCGCGTCGAGGAACTGCCCGCCGCCGAGCCGCTCGTAGAAGTTGTCCCAGTCGAAGGTGGACACCAGCGAGGAGTAGTCGCGGTTCTGCCGCCCGGCGGGGAGGAAGTCGAGGGAGCCGCCGTCGGGGAAGTGGGGCCACTCGACCGACACGACGTGCCGCCCCACGCTGGCGTACCGGGTGTGCCAGTCGGCGGGACGCGGGTCGGGACGGGTCGCGGCCCAGGCGAAGTCCTTGATCAGGTCGATCACGCCGGCCGTACCGCTGATCATCCCCCCGTCCAGGAAGGGCCGGAAGAACTTGTGCAGGCCGGGAGACTCCAGGTCCCAGTCCACCACCAGCACGCGGTGGCCGTTGGAGGCGAGGATCCAGGCCGTGTTGGCCAGCGCCATCGTCCTGCCCGTCCCTCCCTTGTAGGAGTAGAAGGTGATGATGTGCCCGTTCCGGAAATCGCTCATTGCCTCCCCTTCCTTCCTGGCGGGTCGTCGGGCCCGGGGTCGTCCGGGGTGAGCGGCCACAGTCGCGGGCGGTCGCTGCCGGGCACCTGCGGCGGGAACACCCGCCCGTGCCGCAGGTAGGAGTTGCCCGCGGCCTCCACCACCGGCCTCAGCGCCGTCTCGAAGCCGGCCACGGTGGAGGTGTCGCTCACCGCCCGGCGCGCGGCCGGCCGGCCCTGCGCCAGCTTCGCCGGCAGCAGGGCGCGCAGTGCGGCGCGCAGCGCCGGGGCGTTCTGGCCGGTCTGCGCGTCGGTGCCGCTCCACGGGACGACCACGCCCACCCAGGGCCTTTCGGCCTGGTCGAACGCCTCGAGCAAGGGGCGGAACTGCGGGTCGAGCACCGTCCATACGTCCAGCAGCACGATCGCGGGGCAGTTGGGCGCCCCGGCGCCCAGCAGTTCGTCGCGGTGGTGATGGAAGGTGCCGATGTCGGGCTCGAAGCCCAGGCGCCGTACGACGTCGGCGGCGATCCGTGCCACGGGGCGCGGATCCTCGGGCTGGTAGGGGTTCCAGTCGCACGGAGAGGATCCGTAGAACCGCGCGTCCCGGGGCGCCGTGCGAGTGGCCGTCGTGTGGGCGAGGACGGCTATCAGGAAACGGCGTTCCTCGTCGCGGGTGAAGGCGCTCTTTATGCTGCCGTAGTCGCAGGGCGCCATCGGCGGGAGCCGTACTCCCTCTGCCACCTCGATGACGCGCCGCGCCAGCGCGTGAACGGCCGACCGGTAATGGTCGCGGTATCTGCTGATCTTCATCAGGCCGTAGAGGCCGCGTTCCAGATAGTGCGCTCCGAGATCTGGATGGGTGAATTGAATGGATCTGGCCATATCCGGAAGTTCGAAGTCCGGAACCGGCACCCAGAACGCGGGAACGATCACTTCCGGAATGTGCCTGCGCCCGTCGAGATGCAGCCGCCTGCGCAGGTCGAAGGCGGCCCATTCTTTGCCGCACTGCTCGCTCTGGAAGTAACGCCGTGAGTAGAGGGGAAGGAAGACCCGGCAGGTGGCCAGCTCCATGGCCAGGCGGTTCTCCCACTCGACGCCCGGAGGCATGTCCATGTCCATGAAGCCCGCGGCGCTCGCGGGCAGAAACGTGTGCTCCAGAATCTCCCGGCGCAGGTCCTTGTAGAGCTTTTCCACCGCGAGGTTGGGGTTCTCGTCGTCGGGGTGGGTGCGGGGCGTGCGCGCGTAGCTGAGGAAGAAATAGGGCAGATGGCCTTGAGTATCCGAGGTGCCGGCCACCGCACCTCCTCGACGTCGCCGGTTCCTCCACTATAGGCCGCAGCCCCGGCGCCGAGAGGAATTCCGTGTTATTCCCCGGTACGTCCGCGTCTTTCGGCGAACCAGTTCTGGGCGAAGGCCACGGCCGCGGGAAGGGGGAAGAGCCTGCCGTCGGCATTTCCGACCCGGCCCAGGTTGACCTTTTCGGTCAACTCCATTGCCGCACCGCACTCGCCGAAGTCGCTGTCGTCCAGCACCACATCCTCGTAACTAATCCAGGTGCGCCGCCCGTCCACCTTCATCGCGCACCCGTACACGGCTGTCGGAGGCTTTGGCGTGTACCGGTATTCGGCAAGATGGAAAGCGGTGCACCTGTCGTAGCTCACGCCGAGGAGCAGCACCATCGCGCCCCTGCGCTCAAGCTCACGCAGCGGGGATCGCTCGCCCAGATGGTTGTCGTGCCGATGTCCCGCCGTGATCCCGCGGGCGGCGGGTCCGACGGCGGCGAATGAGGTCTGCGGATGGTCGCTGCGCACCGCCCTCCTCCGTGTCCGCACATACTCCGAAAGCACCCCGCACTCGATCGAGGAAGTCGTCTCCGGGTCGAAGGCGGGTATCTGCTCGCGGTAGGCCTCTTTCTCCTCGGGCGTCATGTGCCGGGTCGCCCGGTGAAAGGATTTGGAAGTGTCGGAGTTGCCCGGCGTGTAGGCCGGCACGACGAGCGTTCCCCTGCGGCCGAGCACATCGCGCAGCGCGTCGTAGAGCGTGGCGACCCCCCCGGCGATCTCGCCCACACTGCGCAGCGAGGCGTGGACCAGAACGATCTGCCCGCGCCGAAGCCCCAGCAGGCGCAGGGCCTCCGCCAGGGTGGCCCGGCCGAGCACGCCGTTCTCCCCTGTGCCTGACGGAGCCGGCCGCCGGCAGGCGAGGAAACCGGCCGTCGTCAGGCTGAGGTGGGCGAGGAACGCGGACAGGGACAGCCGGACGCCCACCATCGCGCTATCTCCGTCCGGAGGCGACCTGAGCGGTCCGGTCGGCGGCCGCGCCGGCGAGCCGTGCGGCGAACCGCCGCCCGGGCGCCGGGAGCGCTCCATCGGCGATCCGCCCGATCGCCCAGGTCAGCCGGTCCTGTTCCGCCTGAGTGAGGGAGTCCGCGACGGCGAGGAGCCCGTACGCGTCTGTCAGCAGCCGCTCCCGGTCGGCGTCGCCGCCGGTGAGGTCGAGCAGGTCGAGCAGCGCGCCGAGCTGGGCCCGGTGGAAGTGCTCCACGAGCAGCCGGGCGGCCGTGCCCGGGTCGGTGCCCAGCGGAAGAGCGAGGGCGCCGTACGCCGCGCGGCTGGACGCGCCCGCCGTCGCGTCCGCCAGGGGCGTCAGGACGCGCAGAGCCGTGCGCATGGCGGCCCGCCGGTCTCCGGGCAGGGAGGCGAGCGCCGCACCGGTGACCTCGCTCCAGACGGCGGCGGCCTCATCGGTGAGCCGGTCCTCGACGGCCGGGCCGTGACAGGCCCGGTACGGGTCCACATCGTCCAGAAACAGGCGGAGCCCGGCGGCCTCGATCAGGCGGACCGGTTCCCAGAGCGGACTGTCCTCCGAGAGCCACCGGCCGTCCACCCGCACCGCGAACGACCCGTCGTGGACCTCCACCTCCGCGTGCTCCTGCCCGCCCGTGCGCATCCGCCCGAGCCCGGGCAGATGGACGAAGGTCCCGGCGGCCGGCACCGCGACCTTCACCGCCAGCCCGGTCCGTACGGCGGCGACCGCGGCGACGGCCGCGAGGTGACCGGCGTCGGCGGGATCGAGCGCGGGGCCTGCGGCCGCGCAGCGGGCCGCCCAGGCGTGGACGTAGGGATGGCTCAGCAGGTCGTCCACCGCGGCGCGGTCCGTCCGTTCGGCGTCCACGAGGATCGACCAGGACCGGCGATCGGTGATGACCGCCGCCGCCCGGCGCACCGCCTGCCTGGCTCTGCTGAGCTGCGGAGCGCTCAGATGAGCGATGTCGGCCGCGGCCGGCCTCCCCGAGGCCAGGGCGTCCAGCGTGGCGACCGGCAGTTCGTGTACCGGAGCCACGGGGCTCCGCCGCTCCGAGGCGGTCAGATGGGAGATCAACCGGAACAGGTCCGCGCAGTAGACCGAGGGGTTGGCGAAACCGGAGCCGGTCCGGTGGCGATGGGCGTAGAGACCGCCGCCGCAACTGGTGACAAGTGGGCAACGCCGGCAGGACTCGGCCAGTGAGGCGAGCCCGCTCTGCCGCGCGGCGAAGCCAGGATGCCGCGCGGCCTCGCTCAGCGAGTGCCGGGAGGCGTCGAGTCCGGTCGCCGGGGCGCCGTCGTAGGCCGTCTTGAGAGAGTCGGCCTGTTCATAGGTGCCGTCGGTCTCCACGACCACCAGATCCGATGGCCGCGTTCCGAGGGATTCACTCTGGCTCTCCCCGCCCAGAGCGCTGAGGATGATCGAGTCGAACATCCGGACCTGCATCGGTCTGCCGTCCGCCCGCCATCGGTCGTGCACGGTGATCAGCCAGTCCGCGTACGCGGTGTCCCGGCCGGCGGGCCGCAGTGGCGGGTGGTCCCAGGTGGCGTGCGGAAGCAGGAAGTCGACGCGCGGAGGGCGCAGTTCGACGAGCGCCTCGTAGACCGCGACGGGATCGTTGCGGATGTCGACGGTGCACAGCAGCCCGGCATAGAGGTGCGGGTAGTGGTCCCGCAGCAGGGTGATGGCCTTGACGACCTGGTCGTAGCTGCTGCGGCCGTTGGCGTACCGGCGGTGGAGATCGTTGGCCGGCCTGTCGCCGTCGATCGAGACGCCGACCTTGACGCCCTCGTCCGTGAACATGTCGCAGAAGGCGCGTGAGAGAAGGACGCCGTTGGTGTGGATGTGGAGGTCGAGGTCGCAGACACCCTCGGCCGCGCGGCGAAGCGCGCGGGCGAACCGGCGCAGCCGCCCGATTCCGGCGAGGAGGGGTTCACCTCCGTGGAAGACGACGTGTACCGCTTCCAGGTGGTGCTCGTCGGCGTGCTCCGCGATCCGATTCGCCACCCGGATGGCGGTTTCGTCGGACATCACCACCGGCCGTCCCCGCCAACTGGTGTCGGCGTGCTCATACACGTAGCAGTGGTCGCAGGCGAGGTCGCATCGGCTCGCGACCTTCACCACGAACTGCCGGAACGGCGCGATGGGCGGCTGCATTGGGCGGTTTCGCTATCCGATCGCCGAATTGAAAGACAGGTTGCTCACTCCGGGCCGGTAGCCGTCCGGCAGCTCCTCGAGGGACTGGCTCGATGAATCCACGACCGAGGTTTGAACTCTTGATTCGTTCGGCATAGTGACACCTAACTGTGGGAAAAGGATGAGTTGTCGCGAGTCCCGCGGCCGCAGGTGGCACACTACAGATGTCCCCCTCGCGGAGCCATCCATGCGGACGGGGCCGAAACCACGCGATTCTAACAGCGGACATGGGGTTACAGCCTCGGACTCCGGCCCTTTCTTTGTCTGACACTTCTCTAACTCTATTCGGCGTGGCGTTTCACCCGTGATTGTCGACCTAAATATATATGCTGATTGTATGAGGGTTTTATGGCGGTAGTGGTCCTTATCGGCCTTATTGTGACATATGTTGTCTAATGGGCTCGTGTCGCTGTTTTGGGATCCGGCGGATAGAGTGGCGCTGTGACAGAGCCTCTGGTGCGGCGGATGCGGGAGTTCGGCACGACCGTCTTCGCCACGATGACGAAGCTGGCCGTGGAGACGGGCTCGATCAACCTGGGCCAGGGCTTCCCGGACACCGACGGGCCGGAGCGCATGCTGGAGCGCGCGGTCGAGGCCGTGCGGAGCGGTCTCAACCAGTATCCGCCCGGACCGGGCCTCCCCGAGTTGCGCCAGGCGGTCGCGGAGCACCGCAAGCAGTGGTACGGCCTCGCCTACGATCCCGACGGGGAGGTCCTCGTCACCGTCGGCGCCACCGAGGCCATCGCCGCGGCGATCCTCGCGCTCTGCGAACCGGGCGACGAGGTGGTCGTCTTCGAGCCCTACTACGACTCCTACGCCGCGGCCGTCGCGCTCGCGGGAGCCGTGCGCAGGGCGGTCACGCTGCGTGTCGACGCGGGGCGGTTCACCTTCGACCCGGCCGAGCTGGAGGCCGCGATCACGCCCCGCACCCGCGCGATCCTGGTGAACTCGCCGCACAACCCGACCGGGACCGTGTTCACCCGGGAGGAACTGGAGTGCGTCGCCCGCGTGTGCCGCGAGCACGACCTGATCGCGGTGACCGACGAGGTCTACGAGCACCTCGCCTTCGACGGCGTCGAGCACGTGCCGCTGGCCACGCTGCCCGGCATGCGCGAGCGCACGATCATGATCTCCTCCGCGGGCAAGACCTTCAGCGTCACCGGCTGGAAGACCGGCTGGGTGTGCGCTCCGGCGCCGCTCGCGGGCGCCGTGCAGGCGGTCAAGCAGTTCCTCACCTACACCGCGAACGCCCCCTGGCAGGCCGCGGTCGCGTACGCCCTGCAGGAGGAGATGGAGTGGGTCGCGGCCCAGCGGGCGGCCCTGCAGGCCAAACGGGACCGCCTCATGACGGGCCTGGCGGAGGCCGGCTTCGACGTGCTCCGGCCGTCCGGCACCTATTTCGTGCAGACCGACATCAGGCCGCTCGGCTTCACCGACGGGCTCGACCTCGCCCGGCGGCTGCCCGAACTGGCGGGAGTCGTCGCGATCCCCACCCAGGTCTTCTACGACCACCCGGACCGTGGCCGCCACTTCCTGCGGTTCGCCTTCTGCAAGCGCGACGAGGTCATCGACGAGGCCGTCACCCGCCTCCGCCGCCTCGGCAGCTGACGAATTTGATGACTGAGCGTCAGGTTATCTTACTCTCCGCTGATGGTATCACAGTGATACCGGCCCGTACCATCGGAGGCATGGCAATGACGCTGCGTCTGAGTGACGAGCAGACCGAGGCCCTCCGGCGGCGCGCGGAGAGGGAAGGGCGGAGTATGCAGCAGATCGCCCTTCACGCGATCGACGACTACCTCGCCCGCGTCGCCGACGACGAGTACACCGACCTGCTGGCCGAGAAGGGGGCGCAGCGTTTTGCGGACCTCCTGCGCAGGCTGGGGGAGTGATCCGCTACATCTCCCTTGAACAGGGGCTGAGCATCGCCCGCCGGGCGACGGGAGCGCCGATCGAGGTTCGTGACATCGGGCTGCTGGAGGCGGCGCTGCTCCGCCCGCGGACATCGGTGTTCGGACGGGACGCCTACCCCGACGTCTTGACGAAGGCGGCGGCCATCCTGCACTCGATCGTGTCCAATCATCCGTTCGTGGATGGCAACAAGCGCGCGGGGTGGCTCACGATGTACGTCTTCTGCGCGAAGAACGGGCTGGAGATCGATCCGGAGGATGACGACGCCGCGTACGAGTTCGTGATCGCGGTGGCTTCGGGCAAGCTCACCGAGGTCGACGAGATCGCGGACGTGTTGCGCGGCTTCACCGCCTCCTGAGCACGCGGACCGTGCCGAAGGCGAGGAGCGGGGTCGCCAGCCACAGGAAGGGCACCGCGGTTACCATCCAGGCGCGCGCCACGGCGGTCAGCAGCCAGTAGATCCCGATCGCCCAGTAGACCTGGGCGTTGGCGCGCAGGCGGGGCAGGTCGGCCTCCGGCCGGTTCAGCCGCTGCGCCAGCACGAGAGTGAACAGCGCGCCCTGGGCGAGCAGCAGGACGGCCTCGTTGCCGGCGAACAGGCCGGTCGCCAGGGCCCTGCCGTCCTCCGGGAAGTGACCGGCGTTGGCCTCGCCGAACAGCGACGTCGTGTACGGCAGGAAGGCCACGAAGAACAGCAGCGGAATGTGCAGCAGGAGCATCGACTGGGACACCCGCTCGATCTGGTCGAACAGCGTGTGATGGGCCCGCACCTGAGGCGTCGACATACGGATCTCCATTGAAAGGGGGGCAGTGGTGAGCATTCCGGCAGAGGCCGCCGGGACGGGAACCGAGCCCGCAGCTCGGTGCCGGGCTTGGTGAAATCTGCTCATGGATGCGGCAGGGGTGGGCGGAACTCGCCAATGAAGGCCCGTGTGGGGCTGGATAGTTTCCGGATGTGGGCGGACGCGTACTGATCGCACTCGGCGGCAACGCCATGACGGCTCCGGACGGGAGCGCGTCACCGGCGGACCAGCACCGGGCGGTGGCCGAGGCGATGACCCACGTGGCGGCGCTCATCCGGGCCGGGCACGAGGTGGTGCTGACCCACGGAAACGGCCCCCAGGTCGGCAACATCCTGCTGAAGAACCAGCTCAGCGCGGGCGTCGTGCCGCCCGTGCCGCTCGACTGGTGCGTGGCGCAGACGCAGGGCACGATCGGCACGCTCATCATGAACGCCCTGCAGCGGGAGCTGGGGTACGCGCGGGTCGCGGCCGTCGTCACCCGCACACTTGTGGACGCGGACGACCCGGCGTTCCGGGACCCGGTCAAGCCGATCGGGCGCTACTTCGACGAGGACGAGGCGCGCCGGTTCGAGGGGCAGGGCCAGGTCTGGCGGCGCTTCGAACGCGGCTGGCGGCGGGTGGTCGCCTCGCCCCGGCCGGTGGAGATCCTGGACGCCGCCGCGGCCGTCGCGCTGATCGGGGCCGGGTTCACGGTCGTCGCCGCCGGGGGAGGGGGAGTGCCGGTCGTACGCCGGCCGGACGGCGTGCTGACCGGGATCGAGGCGGTGGTCGACAAGGACCTCGCCGCCGCCGCGCTCGCCGTCGCCGTCGGCGCCACCGACCTCGTGATCGCGACCGACGTGCCGTACGCCTCGGCGGACTTCGGCACACCCCGGGCCCGTCCGATCGGGGACGTCGACGTCGCCGCGCTGCGCGCGTTGCAGGCGGCCGGTCACTTCGCCGGGGGCAGCATGGGCCCCAAGGTGGAGGCCGCCCTGCGCTTCGCCGAGGAGAGCGGCAACCAGGCGGTGATCACCTCGCTGCACCACATCGGGGCGGCGTTGTCAGGAAATATCGGGACCAGGGTGTCCAGAGGGGTGGAGGGATAGTGCCGGATCCGATCGAGGTACGGAAGGTCCCCATCGAGAGCGTCACCGACGCCTCCGGGCTCGCGAAGCTGATCGACGACGGGGTGATCGAAGCGGACCGGGTGCTGGCGGTCGTCGGCAAGACCGAGGGCAACGGCGGGGTCAACGACTACACGCGGATCCTCGCCGACCGGGCCTTCCGCGAGGTGCTCGCCGCGAAGGGCACCCGTACGCCGGAGGAGATCGCGCAGGTGCCTCTGGTGTGGTCCGGCGGCACCGACGGCGTGCTCAGCCCGCACGCGACCGTCTTCGCGACGATCGACCCCGCGAAGGCCGTACGCACCGACGAGCCCAGGGTGAGCGTCGGCGTGGCGATGAGCGAGGTGATCCTCCCGGAGGACATCGGCAGGCCCGCGATGGTCGAGAAGGTCGCCGCCGGGGTGCGGGAGGCCATGAAGCTCGCGGGGATCGACGACCCGGCCGACGTCCACTACGTGCAGACCAAGACCCCGCTGCTCACGCTGTCCACGATCACCGACGCGAAGGAGCGCGGGCAGACGGTCGTCACCGAGGACACGCTCAAGTCGATGGACATCTCCAACTCGACCACGGCGCTCGGCATCGCGGTCGCGCTCGGGGAGATCCCGATGCCGTCGGCCGAGCAGATCCACAAGGACCTGTCGCTCTACTCGTCGGTGGCCTCGTGCTCCAGCGGTGTGGAACTCGACCGGGCCCAGATCGTCGTGGTCGGCAACGTGCGCGGGATCGGCGGGCGCTACCGGGCCGGCCACTCGGTGATGAGGGACGCCCTGGACAGCGACGGCATCTGGGAGGCCGTCGCGAACGCCGGGATCGACCTGCCCGAGCGCCCCCGTACGGACGACCTCGGCGGCCGGCTGGTCAACCTGTTCATCAAGTGCGAGGCCGACCCGTCCGGCCGCGTACGCGGGCGGCGCAACATCATGCTCGACGACTCCGACGTCCACTGGCACCGCCAGATCAAGGCGACGGTCGGCGGGGTGGCGGCGAGCGTGACCGGAGACCCGGCCGTGTTCGTCTCCGTGGCGGCCGTCCACCAGGGGCCGTCCGGCGGGGGCCCGGTCATCGCCATCGCGGATCTGGGCTGACATCCGGGCACGGCCCGAAAGGTAGGGTCGGGAGACGTGCCATCGATTCCGCAGCCCCTGCGCCCCGACGACGAGGGCGGCGCCGACGCGGCCGTGGCGGCGGCGCTGTCGGCGTTCGAGGCCGGTACGGCGACCGCCGCCGACGTCCTGGCGGCGCTCGCCGGGACCCGGCTGCTGGTGCCCGTGGTCGCTCTGCTGACCGAGTCGGAGGTCGGCGAGCACGGCCTGCGCCAGGAGAAGGAGAGCGAGATGGCCCTCCCCAAACTGGTGGGTAAGGACGGCCGTGAGGCGGTGCTCGCCTTCACCGGCGCCGAGCCGATGCGCCGGTGGCGGGCGGACGCCCGGCCGGTGCAGGCGACCGCTCCCCAGGTGTGCCAGGCCGCACGCCACGAGAACGCCGCCGCCGTGGTCGTGGACGTGGCCGGGCCGGTTCCCTTCGTGATCGAGGGCGGCATGCTGCACGCTCTCGCGACGGTGGAGGAGGCGAGGCGCGACGCCGGCGCCGTCGACCGCCTCACCAGGGAGGTGCCGGACGCGACGGTCGCCCGGTTCGGCGCCGATGAGGACGCACCCCGCCGCCGCTGGTGGAACCGCCGTCGCACCTGACCCCGCAGCGCGGGGCTCACGCGCCACGCCTGGTCGCCTCCGGTTCTCCACAGGAGGGCGGCCGTCCACAGGGCCGTGCTCGGACCATGCGGGTCCGGCGCACGGGCGTTAGGGTCGGCCGCGTGTCCCTCCCCGTCATCGTCGCCGCCGCCGTCCTCGGCCTTGTCGCGGCCGCGTACGCCCGGGCGTTCGCCACGGGCTTCGACGCGCGGCCCGAGGAGAGGGGCCGGGTGGAGCCGGGCGGCCACCGGGCCGAGGTGGTTCGCGCGTTCGCGTCGGCGGTACGCGCGGTGCCGCTGCCCCGTCCGCCGTACCTGCTCGAAGGCGTGACCGCGCTGGCCGCGGCGCTGGCCGCCTGGCTGGTCCACGACGGCTGGGTCCTGGCTGCCTGGTCGTACGCCGTGGTGGCCGGCGCCGCGCTCGCGGAGATCGACCGGAGGACCTGGCGGCTGCCCGACGCGATCACGCTGCCGTCGTACCCGATCCTGGTGGCCCTGCTCGCGCCGTCGGGCCGCCTGCTGCCGGCCCTGGCGTCGGGGTGCGCGCTCGGGGCCGTCTACGCCGTGCTGTGGTTCATCCGCCCGGCCGGTCTCGGGCTCGGTGACGTCAAGCTGGCCGGGCTGATCGGCCTGCTGACCGGCGCGCTCGGCACGCAGTCCGTGATCGTCGCCGGGATGGCCGGGCAGGTGCTCGGCGCGCTGTACGCCGTGGGACTGCTCCTGGCGCGCAGGGCCACCCGGACGACCGAGTTCCCGTTCGGCCCGTTCATGCTCGCGGGCGCGCTGGTCGCGCTGTGTCTCACGAACGCGGCCTGACGAGCCGTGTCCGGCGCACGGTCTCTGACGAACCGGGCCCGATCAACTGTGAACGACGTACCGGGCCGGGTGGACCTGGACCGATGGGCCGGGGGCGGGCACATGGGTGTCGGGGTGACGCCGCAGTCGGGCGCACATGGAAGACTGGTCGTCATGCTGCGCTGGTTGACCGCCGGGGAGTCACACGGCCCCGAGCTTCTCGCGATCCTGGAAGGCCTCCCCGCCGGAGTGTCGGTGACCACCGCCGACCTCGCCGAGGCGCTGCGCCGCCGCCGTCTCGGATACGGCCGCGGGGCACGGATGAAGTTCGAGCAGGACGTGGTGACGATCTCCGGAGGCGTACGGCACGGCCGCACGCTCGGATCGCCCGTCGCCATCCGCATCGGCAACACCGAATGGCCGAAGTGGGAGACCGTGATGGCCGCCGACCCGGTGGACCCGGCCGTCCTGGAGGGTCAGGCGCGCAACGCGCCGCGGTCCCGGCCGCGTCCCGGCCACGCCGACCTCGCGGGCATGCAGAAGTACGGCTTCGACGACGCGCGGCCGGTGCTCGACCGGGCCAGCGCGCGTGAGACGGCCGCCCGCGTGGCGCTGGGCCAGGTCGCCCGTTCCTTCCTCAAGCAGGCTCTCGGCGTCGACATCGTCAGCCACGTGGTCTCGATCGGCGAGGCCGTCACGCGCCGTGACGTGATCCCCGGCCCGGCCGACCTGGAGGCGGTGGACGCCGACCCGGTGCGCTGCCTCGACCCGGACGGGAGCGCCGCGATGATCGCCGAGATCGACAAGGCGCACAAGGACGGCGACACCCTCGGCGGGGTGGTCGAGGTCGTCGCCTACGGCCTGCCGCCGGGCCTCGGCAGCTACACGCACTGGGACCGGCGCCTCGACGCCCGTCTCGCCGCCGCGCTGATGGGCATCCAGGCGATCAAGGGCGTCGCGGTCGGCGACGGCTTCGAGGCCGCCCGCCGCCCCGGGTCCCGGGCCCACGACGAGATCGAGAACACCGCCGAGGGCGTCCGCCGGATCACCAACCGGGCCGGCGGCGTCGAGGGCGGCATGACCAACGGCGAGCCGTTGCGGGTCAGCGCGGCGATGAAGCCGATCTCCACGGTGCCCCGGGCGCTCGCCACGGTCGACGTGCTGACCGGCGAGGCGGCCAAGGCCCACCACGAGCGCTCGGACGTGTGCGCCGTCCCGGCCGCCGGGATCGTCGCCGAGGCCATGGTCGCGCTGGTGCTCGCGGACGCGGCGGTCGAGAAGTTCGGCGGCGACTCCGTCGAAGAGGTGGCGCGCAACCTGGCGGGCTACCTGTCCTCCCTGGTGATCAAGTAATAAGGTCAGTGATCATGCAATCGGCGTCCAACGGCCCGGCCGCGGTCCTCATCGGCCCGCCAGGTTCGGGCAAGTCAACGGTCGGTCGGCTCCTCGCGGACCGTCTCGGCCTGCCGTTCCGCGACACCGACGCCGACGTCGAGGCCGCCGCGGGCAAGACCGTCAGCGACGTGTTCGTGGAGGACGGCGAGGAGCGGTTCCGCGAGCTGGAGGCGGAGGCCGTGCGGTCCGCATTGGCCGATCACCCCGGGGTGCTCGCGCTCGGGGGCGGCGCGATCCTGCACGAGGCCACCCAGGAGCTGCTGGCCGGCCACCGGGTCGTCTACCTCCAGGTCGGGCTCGACCAGGCGGTCAGGCGGGTCGGCCTCGCCTCGGCCCGGCCGCTGCTCGTGCTGAACCCCCGCAGCCGCCTGCGGACGCTGATGGAGGAGCGCCGCCCGATCTACGAGCGGCTCGCCGCGGTCGTCGTGAAGACCGACGACCGCGAGCCGGAGGACGTCGTGGCCGAGATCGAGGGGGCGCTGTGACCGCGACCCGCATCACCGTCGGCGGTGAGAGCCCCTACGACGTCGTGGTCGGCGCCGGAGTGCTGCCGGAGCTGCCGGGCCTGCTCGACCCGAAGGTCCGCACGGTAGCCGTCATCCACCCCGCCGGGCTGCCGGAGATCGCCCGGCCCGTACGCGAGGCCCTGGAGGCCGCCGGGCTGGAGGTCGTCTCGCTGCCCGTGCCGGACGGCGAGGAGGCCAAGACGGTGCACGTCGCGGCCGAGCTGTGGTCGGCCTTCGGCCGGTACGGCATCACCCGGTCCGACGCGGTCGTCGGAGTCGGCGGGGGAGCGACCACCGACCTGGCCGGGTTCGCGGCGGCGACGTGGCTCCGCGGGGTGCAGGTCGTCCAGGTGCCGACCACGCTGCTGGCGATGGTCGACGCGGCCGTCGGCGGCAAGACCGGCATCAACACCCCCGAGGGCAAGAACCTGGTCGGGTCCTTCCACCCGCCCAAGGGCGTGCTGTGCGACCTCGCCACGCTGACGAGCGTGCCGCGCGACGACTACGTCGCGGGACTCGCGGAGATCATCAAGGGTGGGTTCATCGCCGATCCGACGATCCTGCTGCTCGTCGAGGACGATCCCGCCGGCGCCCGCACCCCCGAGGGCGAGCACACCCGGGAGCTGGTCGAGCGCAAGATCCGGGTGAAGGCCGACGTCGTTGGCGCCGACCTGCGGGAGAGCGGCCTGCGGGAGATCCTCAACTACGGCCACACCCTCGCCCACGCCATCGAGCGGGTCGAGGACTACCACATCAGGCATGGCGAGGCGGTGGCCATCGGGCTCGTCTACGCCGCCGAGCTGTCCCGGCTCGACGGCCGGGTCGGCCGCGACCTCGTGGACCGGACGCGCTCCATCCTGGAGTCGGTCGGGCTGCCCACCACCTACCGGGCCGCGGCCTGGCCGCGCCTGCGCGAGCACATGCGGGTGGACAAGAAGGCCAGGGGAGCCGTGCTGCGGTTCGTCGTGCTCGACGACGTCGCGAGGCCGGCCCGCCTGGAGAACCCCTCCGAGGAGCTCCTGGAGGCGGCGTACCAGGAGGTGGCCCGATGAGGCCGGTGCTCGTCCTGAACGGCCCCAATCTCGGACGCCTCGGCAGCCGGGAGCCCGACGTCTACGGCGCGCAGACCTTCGAGGACCTGTCGGCCCTGTGCCGCGACGCCGGCCGCGAGCTGGGCCTGTCGGTCGAGGTCAGGCAGACCGACGACGAGGCCGAGCTGGTCGGCTGGATCCACGAGGCCGCCGACAGCAAGACCCCGGTGGTGCTCAACCCCGCCGCGTTCACGCACTACTCCTACGCCCTCCGCGACGCGATCGCGCAGCGTACGGCGCCGCTGGTGGAGGTGCACATCTCCAACCCGAACGCGCGGGAGGAGTTCCGCCACACCTCGGTCGTGGCGGCGGTGGCCACCGGGACGATCGCGGGGTTCGGCATGCGGTCGTACGAGCTGGCGCTGCGTGCGATCGCCGAGATGGGCGAGTGACGAAAGAAGGGTCCATGGGGTACCGGTCGTACGTGGCGGTCGGAGACAGCTTCACCGAGGGTCTTAACGACCCCCTCCCGGACGCGCCCCCTCCGGCGCCGGGGGAGGTGGTCCGCTATCGGGGGTGGGCCGACCGGGTCGCCGAGCGGCTCGCGTCGCTGGAGCCGGAGTTGCGCTACGCCAACCTGGCCGTGCGGGGGAAGCTGATCGACCAGATCGTCGCCGACCAGGTGCCCGTGGCCGTCGAGATGAAGCCGGACCTCATCAGCTTCTGCGCCGGTGGCAACGACCTCATCCGTCCGGGCAGCGATCCCGACCGGATGGCCAAGAAGCTCGCCGCGGCCGTGCGCGACCTGCGGGCCACCGGCGCGGACGTCGTGCTGTTCACCGGCACCGACCCCCGCGACACGCCCATCATGCGGCGCGTGCGCGGCAGGTTCGCGATCTTCTACATGCACGTCCGCTCGATCGCCGACCTGTACGGCTGCCACCTGGTGGACATGTGGTCGATGCAGGGGCTGCGCGACTGGCGGGCCTGGAGCGGGGACCGGCTGCACATGAACGCCGAAGGCCACCGCCTGGTCGCGGCGAGGGTCCTGCACGTGCTCGGCCTGCCCGGCGAGGACGACTGGCGCAAGACCTGGCCGCCCCGGGAGACGGTGAACCCGAGGGCAAAGCGCCAGGAGGACGTGCAGTGGCTCAGGGAGCACTTCGGCCCCTGGATCGGCCGGCGGCTCCGCGGCACCTCCTCGGGCGACGGCCTCGCCCCGAAGCGCCCCGATCTCAGCCCTCTGCCCCCGTCCACCTCCTGACGATGACGTCGAGGTGGCGGCGCGCGGGCTCGCGTGGCGGCGCGTTCCGGCGCGGGCGGGTGTGGCTGCTCGCCGCGCTCGTGGCTCTGCCGATCGCGGCGGCCGCCGTCGTGGCGGTGGCCTACCCCGCGGTCGCCGCCGCCACCTGCCCCGGCTGTTACGGACTGGAACGGCTGGCGGGGGACGTCTACGCGGAACAGGGCCTGCCGCCGTACCGGAAGCGGCAGGTGGTCTCGGCCGTGGAGGAGGCGGAGCGGCGCGTCCGCGACTTCTACGGAGACAGGCGGGCCTCTCCGCGGATCCTCGCCTGCCTCAGCGACCGCTGCTACCGGCGGATCGGCGGCGGCGGGGAGCGGGGCGTCGCGGTGCTGAACCGCGCGGTGATGCTGTCGCCCTCGGGCGTGGACCCGGTCATCGCCTCCCACGAGATGTCACACGTCGAACTGCACGCCCGGCTTGACGCGGGAGCGGAGGTGCCGCAGTGGTTCGACGAAGGGCTGGCCGTCCTGGTCTCCGGCGACCCGCGGTATCTCGCGCCCGAGACCGCGCCGGGTACTGAGCCCGACACCGCGCCGGGCACCGCGGCCGACCGCTGCCTCATGAGCACGGACGCCCCGCTGCCGACGACGCTGGACGCCTGGTTGCGGGCCGCCGGCGCAGACGGGAACACCTATGCCCGGGCGGCGTGCCGGGTGAGCCGGTGGGTCGCCGCCAACGGCGGGCCGCACGTCGTGCTCGACCTCGTCCGGCGGCTCGACGCGGGCGAGACGTTCGGCGCGATCACGGGGATGTGAGGGAGCGCCCGGCATCGCGGAGAGCGAGCGGGCCGAGGAGGCGGAACTCGGCGGTCAGAGGTCGGCGGTCAGGCGGCGCAGGGCCTCGCGGACCTTTGCGGGGTCGGTGGTGCGCCAGTAGGGCGGCAGCGAGTTCAGCAGGAACCCGCTGTAGCGGGCGGTGGCCAGCCGGGGATCGAGCACCGCGACGACGCCGCGGTCGTCCATCGAGCGCAGCAGGCGGCCCGCCCCCTGGGCCAGCAGCAGCGCGGCGTGGGTGGCCGCGACCGCCATGAAGCCGTTGCCTCCCTTGGCCGCGACGTGCCGCTGCCGCGCGGAGGCGAGCGGGTCGTCGGGGCGCGGGAACGGGATCCGGTCGATGATCACCAAAGTCAGCGACGGCCCCGGCACGTCGACGCCCTGCCACAGGGAGAGCGTGCCGAACAGGCAGGTGGCGGGGTCGCCGGCGAACTGCTTGACGAGCTGTCCGGTCGCGTCGTCGCCCTGGCAGAGCAGTGGCACGTCCAGCCGTTCGCGCAGCGCCTCCGTCGCGGCCTTGGCGGCCCGCATGGAGGAGAACAGGCCGAGCGTGCGCCCGCCCGCCGCCTCGATCAGCTCGGCGATCTCGTCGACGTACGCCTCCGGCAGGCCGTCGCGGCCGGGCTGGGGGAGATGTGTGGCGACGTAGAGGATGCCGCGGCGCGGGTGGTCGAACGGCGAGCCGACGTCCAGGCCGGTCCACTCGCCCGGCCGCAGGCCCCACTGCCGGGCGAGGCTGTCGAAGGTGCCGCCCAGTGCGAGCGTGGCGCTGGTGAGGACGACGGTCCGGTCGCCGAACAGCTTGTCCCGCAGCATGCCGCCCACCGACAGCGGCGCGACCCGCAGGGTGGGCGGGACGCGGCCGCGGCCCTCCTCCAGCCAGACGACCTCCGCCCGGTGGATCTCCTCGGTCTCCGCGTCGCCGCCGCCCGCCGGCCCGCCGGAGTCCGGAGCCCCGGCGCCGGGGGCGTCGCCGCCCGTGCCGGTCCCGCCGGCCGCCGGGCCGAACGCGTCGAGCATCCGCTGCGCGGTGTCGTGGACGTCGTCGAGCACGGTGAAGGCGGCCTTGCGCAGCCCGGCGTTCTCCGGGTCGTCCTTGTCCTTGTTGCGCGGCCCGAGCGCCGTGATGCACGCGAACGCGGCGTCCCGCACCAGAGAGAGCGTCAGCCCGAGCGACTGCGGCAGCGTGTCGACGCGGCCGGGCGGCGCGGCGCCCAGCAGGGCGCGCAGGTCCTCGCCCGCCTCCTGCAGCCGGTCGGCCACCCCCTGCTCGACGAGCCGTCCCGCCCGGCGCACCGCCAGGCTCACCGTGGCCTCGGACAGCTCGCCGGTGACCACGGAGGTGACCCGGTCGGCGAGCTCGTGCGCCTCGTCCACGACGACCACGTCGTGCTCGGGGAGGACGGCGAAGTCCTCCATCGCGTCGATCGCGAGCAGCGCGTGGTTGGTCACCACGACGTCGGCCTCGCCCGCCCGCTCCCGGGCGAGCTCGGCGAAGCAGTCGGCGCCGCTGGGGCAGCGCTGGGCGCCCAGGCACTCCCGGGCGGTCACCGAGAACTGCCGCCAGGCCTGGTCGCTGACCCCTGGCACGATCTCGTCGCGGTCTCCGGTCTCGGTCTCGTCGGCCCAGTCCTGGATCCGCTGCACCATCCGGCCGGTCGCGCTGATTTCGCGCGGGTCGAAGAGCTGGTCGTCCTCGTCCTCGGGCATGCCCGCCGCCGTCTTGTGGCGGCACAGGTAGTTGCGGCGCCCCTTGAGGATCGCGAACTCGGGACGGTGCGGCAGCAGGCCCTCCAGGGCGTCGGCCAGCCGGGGCAGGTCGCGGTCGACGAGCTGGCGCTGCAGCGCGATGGTGGCGGTGGACACCACCACGGCCTTCTTGCTCTCGGCCGCGTGCCTGATCGCGGGCACCAGGTAGGCCAGGGACTTGCCGGTGCCCGTGCCCGCCTGCACGGCCAGGTGCTCCTCGCTCTCGACGGCGTCGCGCACCGCCTGCGCCATCTTGACCTGGCCCGGGCGCTCGACGCCGCCCACCGCGGTCACCGCGGCGGTGAGGAGTTCTTCGACGGGCGGAAGCTCGGGACGGTCCTTTGGCACGGCAGAACGCTACCCCCTGCCACCGACATCTCGTGCGTGCCGCGTTCACCACATCCTGGCGTTCCAGGAACTCCCTCCCGGCCCGCATGGCACACTGGATACCAGTGCTCTCAAGGTCAACGGCGATCTTCCCAGTGAGGTCAAAGAGGACGAAGCGGATGTTGCGCCAGGGTTCCCGGGATCGAGTGGACGAAAAAGGGCTGGTAAAGGCACTATGACTGCCATGTCGGAAGTTGTCCCATTGCCATCGTTCGGCGAGGTGTTCTTCGACGCACGGGGTCAGGACCGCGTGCTCAGGGTCACCTGGCACGACGGCACGCTGGTGCTGAGTCTGTGGCGGGGCGAGATGTGCACGGCCAGTTTCCGTATGCCCATGGACGACGTGGGACGTCTGATCGACACCCTGGACGACGGGTTCGCGGAGGAGGACGTCCCGGACCAGGACGCCGGCACCGGGCCCTTCCCCCGGCAGGCGCCCGACCAGGACGGCTACGCCGCCGCCGGCCGGGAGGCATACCCGGCGCACGCTCAGCGGCAGGAGCAGGAGGCCCAGAGCCGGGACGTCTATCCGGCCCAGGACCCCTACGCGGCCCCGGACCCGTACGCCACGCAGGCCCAGGACCCCTATCCCGCCCACGACCCGTACGCCGCCCCGGTCAGGGACGCGTACGGCGCGCAGGCCGCGGACGCCTACCCCGCTCAGGACCCGTACCCCGCTCAGGACCCCTACGCCGCCCAGGCGCAGGACGCCTACCCCACGCAGGCCGCCGATCCCTACGGCACCCGGCCGCAGGACGGCTACGCGGCCCAGGCCCAGGACGGCTACGCCACGCCGCCCGACGGGTACGCCGCCGGCCAGCCCGGAGACGGCTACGCCACCCGCGATCCGTACACTGCCGACGATCCGTACGCCACGCCGCAGCGCTCCTACGGCCAGGCCCAGGACGGCTACGGCGCCGCCCACGACGCGTACGCGCGGGGCGAGAACGGGTATGCCGCGCCGGACGCCCACCGGGGACACGACGCGGGCTACCCCGAGCAGCCGGCCCGCGGCGACTACCGGAGCACTTACCAGAGCACCTACGAGGGTGACTACCAGGGCGACTACGAGTATCCGGACTTCCCCGGCACGGGGCAGTACGCCCGCCCGCCGGTCCCGCCGCCCGCACCGGCCCCCGAGGCCCACCCCGCCCCGCCCGCCCTCGGCCCCAACGACGTGCTCGTCGCCCGGGGGACCCCCACGCAGGACCGCCTCGTCGCGTCCTCCGCGACCCAGACCGGGCCCCTGGCGGACCCCCGTCAGCAGCCCCCGGCGGTCGACCCGAACGATCCCCTCGGCATCGGCTCCGTCCGGCCGTACATGAACGAACCGCCGCTTTACCACACGGGCGAGCGGCTGCGGCCGGACCAGTGGCCGGCGGGCCAGGGCCCCGACCCGCACGCGGAGCACGAGCGCCACGGAAGACGGCGTTCCGGGCGGACCACCGGGGAGAGCCCGGCCCAGTGGCCGGACGACGGTCAGGAGAACTGGGAGGACGCGCGGGGCTGGTAGGCCGATTTACGGGCCGGTGGTCGGCAGGGGTTCCAGCTGTAAGTAACCTCGTCCTCTGATGGACACCTCAACGGCACTGCAGTTCCTGCTTCTTCCCGCCGGCGCTCTCGCCGTCGCCGCCCTGGCCCGATGGCGGGACTGGTCGTCCCCGCTGCTCCTGGTCGTCGCCGGGCTGGCCGCCTCCTACCTGCCCGGCGTCCCCGACTACAGGCTCGACCCCCACATCGTCCTGCTGGTCTTCCTGCCGCCGATGCTCTACTCGGCGGCGCTGGACAGCTCCTATCTGCGGCTGCGTGACGCCGCCCGGCCCGTCGGGCTCCTCGCGGTCGGGCTCGTCCTGATGACCACCGTGGTGGTCGGGTTCGTCACGCACGCGATGGTGCCGCAGCTTCCCCTGGCCGCGGCCTTCGCGCTCGGCGCGATCATCGCGCCGCCCGACGCGGTGTCCGCGGTCGCCATCGGGCGCCGCCTCGGCCTGCCGCGGCGGGCGCTGACCATCCTGGTGGGCGAGAGCCTGTTCAACGACGCCACCGCGCTGACCGCCTACCGGGTCGCGCTGGGCGCCGTGGCCGGCACGGCCGGGGGAGTGCTGGACGTCGGCGGGCAGTTCCTCCTGGCCGCCGGGCTCGGCCTCGTCATCGGCCTCGCCATCGCGCGGATCGCGGGCCTCGTGCTGCGGCGGCTCGGCGACGCGCTGATCGCCAACGGCGTCTCGCTGCTCGTGCCGTACGCCGCCTATCTGGCGGCCGAGGCCGTGCACGCCTCCGGCGTGATCGCCGTGGTGATCGTCGGGATCTACCTGGGGCACGAGCTCAGCCGGAGCTCGTACGGCACGCGCCTGCTGTCCGGGGCGGTCTGGCGGGTGGTCGACCTGGTGCTGGAGTCCATCGTGTTCGCGCTGATCGGCCTGCAGCTGCGCCCGATCCTCGCCGGGCTGGACGGTCAGCCGCCCGCGCGGCTCGCGACGTACGCCGTCGTGCTGTTCCTGGTGGTCGTCCTCGTACGGGCCGCCTGGGTGCCGCCCAGCACCTACCTCCCGCGGATGCTGTCGAAGCGGGTGCGCACCCGGGAGCCGAAGACGCCGTCGTGGCAGAACGTGGTGGTGACGAGCTGGGCGGGGATGCGCGGCGTGGTGTCGCTGGCCGCGGCCTTCGCCCTGCCCGAGGACTTCCCCCAGCGCAACCTGCTGCTGTTCCTGACGTTCGCCGTCGTCGTCGGCACCCTGATCGTGCAGGGCCTGTCGTTCCCCTGGCTGATCAGGAAGCTCGGGGTCTCCACGGCCAGGGAGCGGTACGCCGACGACCTGGCGGAGGCGGGCGCCCAGCAGGCCGCCGCGTCGGCGGCGCTGTCACGGCTGGAGGAGCTCACCTCCGACGGCGTGCGCGACGTTCACGAGGAGGTCGTCGACCAGCTGCGCACCCGCGCCGAGCGCCGGGCCATGCACGCCTGGGAACGGCTCGGCGGCGGCACCGGCGCGGAGGGCGAGGAGACGCCCGCCGCGCTCTACCGGCGGCTGCGCCGGGAGATGCTCGCCGCCGAGCGCGACGTGTTCGTACGGCTGCGCGACGAGCGCCGCATCGACGACGAGGTGCTCCACCGGGTGATGCAGGAACTCGACTTCGAGGAGGCGACGCTCGAACGCGGCTGAGCGGCTGCCGGGCGGCTCCCGGGCTTACTGGCCGAGGCGCTGGTCCAGGTAGCACCAGCGCCAGTTCTCGCCCGGCTCGTAGGAGCGGACCACCGGGTGGGACGTCTCCTTGTAGTGGGCGGTGGCGTGCTTGCCGGGAGAGGAGTCACAGCAGCCGATGTGGCCGCAGGTCAGGCACTTGCGCAGGTGGACCCAGTGCATACCGAGGTTCAGGCACTCCTGACAGCCTTCCGGCGTGAGCGCGTCGGCCTCGGCGGTCACGAGCAGATGTTCACACGATCCCATGCCGCAGATGCTATGACCCCCACTCGACTGGCCCGGCCGCGTTCTCCTTCAAACCTCTACAAACCCGCCCCCGGAATCTGCATCCCGGGCCCGTAGGTTCCCGGCCATGACGGTCGACATCGGTGACTTCACGAACTGGTTGCGCGACTTCGAGGGCGCCGCGCTGCTCCGCCGTACGTGGGGCGACCCCGACTGGAGCCGGGGCGCGCGGCTGGACCCCGCCCTGGTGCGCAGCCTCCAGCGGTTCCAGGTGGGCGAGGACGGCGACGGGGCCTTCCTCACGGGCAAGGCCGCCCGGGCCGGGGACCCGGTGTACGCGGCCGCGGTCCGGCTGTTCGTCGCGGAGGAGCGCGAACACGCCCGTCTGCTGGCCCGGCTGATCGAGGCGGCGGGCGCGGCGACCCTCCCGGGCCACTGGACCGACGCCGTCTTCGTCCGGCTGCGGCGGCTCCTCGGGCTGCGCATGGAGTTGATGGTCCTCATGCTCGCCGAGGTGGTCGCGCTGGCCTACTACCGGGCCGTGCGCGACGGCGCCGATGATCCGCTGGCCGCCGAGGTCGCCGGACGGATCCTCGCCGACGAGCTTCGCCACGTGCCGTTCCACCGCGACCGGCTGCGGTGGTCCTTCCGGAGGTCGTCGCGGCTGACGCGGGCGGCGGCCTCGGCCCTGTGGTGGGCCCTGCTGGCCGGCGTGGTCGCCGTGGTCGTGGCCGACCACGGCGGGGCGCTGCGTGGGGTTGGGGTGCCGGGCACCGTCTTCGTCCGGGAGGTGGCGGCGGGCTTCCGCGCCGTCGTCGCCGGCGTCATGTGGCCGTCCGGGCGGAGCGGCGCCGGAGACAGCGGCGTCGAATACCAAAGCGGCGCCGGACACGGCGGCACCGGACGGGCGGAGGGTGCGGGAACCGCCGCCGTGCGAAGCCGCGGCGATCGGGGGACGGTTGGGTAGGGTGATCGGTATGCGACTCCTCCCCCTCGCCGCCGCCTGCGCCGCCGCCGTCCTGCTCGCCTCGGGCTGCGCGACCGCGGACAAGGCCCAGTCGTGCGCCGAAGCGACGAAGGTGATCAGCCGCACGGTCAGCGAGATCGGCAAGGTCGCCGACGATCCCGCCGCGATGCGCAAGAAGATCGAGGACGGCGCCGCCGACCTGGAGGACATGGCGAACAAGGCCGCCGACACCAGCCTCAGGGACGCCCTGCAGGGGCTGGCCGACAGCCTCCAGAAGCTGAACGTCGACGACGCCAACGCGGCGGTGGACGCGGCGCAGAGGGTGGCGACCGACGGCGCGAAGTACCTCCGCGAGGTCAGCGAGGCCTGCATCTGACCCGGCCGCCGGAGGGCCCGGCCGAGACATCCGGAATTGGGCGCAACCCGGGAAATCTGCCGGAAAAGGGGCAGAATTAGCGTTCTCCTATGAGAGGGAACGAGAACGAGCCAGACCCCCGCTTCGTGCTCGCCAACGAGCGCACGTTCCTCACCTGGATCAGCACCGCTCTCGCACTGAGCGCGGGCGGCATCGCCATGGCGGTCGTGCCCGAAGGCGTCTTCGTCCCATGGGTGCGCACGCTGCTCGCCGTCGTGCTCGTGCTGCTGTCCGCCCTGGCGGCGGGCTCGGCCTATCCCCGCTGGCGGCACATCGACCGCGCGCTACGTGAGGACCGAGCGCTCCCGCCGCCCGCCCTGGCGCCCATGTTCGGGTACGGCGTGGCCGGGGTGGCCCTCCTCGCACTGCTCCTCATCCTCGTGCCGAGGGTGCTCGCGTGACCACCTCCGGGGGCGGCGGCCCCAGGCCGGGCCTGCACGGCGAGCGGACCCGGCTGGCCTGGGTGCGGACGGCGGTCCTGATGTCGGGCTCCGGCATCGGGGCGGCGGGGGCGGCGCTGCGGGACGACCTGCCCGGCCTCGCCGTCCCCTTCGGGGTGGTGGCGCTCGCCGGCGCCGTCCTGCTCCTGCGCACCGGGCTGCGGCACCGCGCCCTGGAACGGGCGCTGCGGCACGGGCGCCCGCTCCGCTCCGGGCTGGACGCCCGCGTCGCCTGGGCCGGGGCGCTCGCCGCCGCGGCCGGAGCACTGGTCCTGGTGCTCCGCCTCGCCTGACGAGACCCCGGCCCGCGCGCCTGTGTTCAGTACCAGTTGTGGGACCGGAAGTGACCCCACGCGCCGCACGGAGAGCCGTAACGGCCCTTGATGTACCGCAGTCCCCACCTGATCTGGGTCTGCGGGTTGAACCGCCAGTCCTGGGCGACGTAGCCCATCTTGTCGCCGGGCAGCGCCTGCGGGATGCCGTAGGCGCCGGAGCCGGAGTTGTAGGCCCGGTGGTCCCAGTTGCTCTCCCTGGTCCAGAGACTGTCCAGGCACTGGAACTCCTGGCCCGACCACGTGCGGCGGGTGACGAGCCGGAAGGCGTAGGCCTTGCTGAGCGCCTTCGCCGGCGCCCGGAACCTGGGTGCCTCGGGCGCCGCCCGCATCGTCCACACCCCGAGGTGCGTGACCTGACGGGCGTTCTGCCCGGCCGGCACCGCCGCCGACCCACCGGCCGAATCATTGGCCGACTCACCGGCCGACTCAGTGGTGGCCGACTCTCCGGCCCATGCGACGCCGCTCACGCCTCCGGTCAGGCTGCCGGTCACGCCACCGGTCAGGGCGGCCGCGACGACGGCGGCGACTGTGCTGCGTAGAACGCTGTTGCTGTCCAAATCGGTCCTTGTCATCGGGTCGCGTGCGGAAGGGGCGCGCGCCGGCGCCCTTCGCGGCCGTACGCCCGTGGCGCGGGCGTCGCCGTCCGCTCGGCCCGCACCGGATCACGAAGAGCTTCCGGGGGGCACCGCGACGGGTCCTCACGCGGATTGAAATACGGCGGCCCGCCCCGGCGGCGGCATTCGCGACACGCCGCGGACGGTTCTTTGCCGATCCGCCGCCCAACGCCGACCGTCCCCGGGGGCGCAGGTTAACCAGGGGCACCGGTCGGCAGGGGTACAGACGGCCACGGGCGCGGGACGACCGGGACGACACGGCGCGCATCAGGGGGCCCTGCGAGGCACGGCGGGGAAGACGGGACGTATGGTGCGGACATGAGCGTTCTCGAGATCCCCGTGAACACGATCGACGGCACGGCCACGACCATCGGCGGCCTGCTCGGCGGGCGGGCCGCGCTGGTGGTCAACGTCGCCTCCAGGTGCGGCCTCACCCCGCAGTACGGCGGCCTGGTCGCCCTCCAGCGGGCCTACGCCGACCGCGACTTCACCGTCGTCGGCGTGCCCTGCAACCAGTTCATGGGCCAGGAGCCCGGCTCGGCGGAGGAGATCGTGGAGTTCTGCTCCACGACGTACGGCGTGGACTTCCCGCTGCTGGAGAAGACCGAGGTCAACGGCCCGGGACGGCACCCCCTCTTCGCCGAGCTCACGGCCGTCCCCGACGCCTCGGGGTCGGCGGGCGACGTGGAGTGGAACTTCGAGAAGTTCCTCGTCTCCGCCGACGGCGAGGTGGTCGCCCGGTTCCGCCCCCGTGTCGCGCCCGAGTCGCCGGAGATCGCCGAGGCGATCGAGAAGGTCGTCTCCTGACGGACCTCAGGAGGACCGGCGCGGCGCGACCCGGGGCCCGCAGCTCGCCCGTACGACGAGCCGCGTGGGCAGCGTGACCGCCGGAGGCCGGCGGCCCTGCCGCAGCACCAGTTCGGCGGCGCGGTACCCGATGTCCTGGGCGGGCTGGGCGATCACCGTCAGCGGCGGGGAGCACAGCTCCGCCCAGGGCACGTCGTCGAACATGATGAGCGACACGTCCCGGGGGATCCGCACGTCCAGTTCCCGGGCGGCCAGCACGGCCGCCTCGCCGAGCACGTTGCCGCCCGCGAGGACCGCCGTGACGTCCGAGTGGTGCTGCAGCAGCCCGGCGGCGGCCGCGTAGGCGGAGTCGCGGCTCGCCCGCGCGTGCACGACCATGTCGCGGTCGACCGGCAGCCCCAGCGACGCCGCCGCGCTCAGGAACGCGGTCACCCGCTGCGACTGCCCGTGCCGGGCGAGGAACGCGATCCTGCGGTGGCCCAGCCCGGCGAGGTACTCGACCGCCGTGAGCACACCCGCCCGGTCGTCGGGCACCACGCTCGGCACGTCGGTCCGCACCCGCCGGTCGGCGAACACGACGTTGAGCCCCGCCCGCAACGCGGGCGCCCACATGTCGCCGTCCCCCGACGGCACCGCGATGAGCCGGTCCATGCTCTGCTCGATCAGCGCGCCGATCAGCTCGGCCTCCCGCTCGGGGTCGTCGCCGGTGACCCCGATCGTCACGGGCTCGCCGTACGAGCGGGCGCACGACAGCACGCCGTCGGCCAGGCGCGCGTAGAAGCTGTCGGTGATGTCGGGGACCAGCAGCCCGACGCCGCCGGTCCGCTGGCGCCGGAGGTTGCGCCCCAGCGCGCTCGGCCGGTAGTCGAGCCTGGCCGCGGCGGCGAACACCTTCTCCCGGGTCTCGGGGCTCGCCGAGCCTCCTGACAGGACGCGTGACACGGTGGCCACCCCGACCCCCGCCGCCTCCGCCACTTCCTTGATCGTTATTCGCCGCTGTGCTGGACCACTCATGGAAACGATTCCACCATGATTCCATCCGGCATGTGACCGAAATCTTGACAATAGGCGGCATTTCACGGGACAGTCATGAAAACGTATCCACTTGCTCTTGACTCGCAAGCGCGAAGGACTGGCATGGCTTCTATCGTTCTGAACAGTGTCGACAAGATCTACGCGGGCGGGGTGAAGGCCGTCAACGGCCTCAACCTGGAGATCAAGGACGGCGAGTTCATGGTGCTGGTCGGCCCGTCGGGATGTGGCAAGTCCACCGCCCTGCGGATGATCGCCGGCCTGGAGGACATCAGCGGCGGCGAGATCGTCATCGGCGACCGCGTGGTGAACCACCTTCCGCCGAAGGACCGCGACATCGCGATGGTCTTCCAGAACTACGCGCTGTACCCCCACATGACGGTCGAGGAGAACCTCGCCTTCGGCCTCAAGCTGCGCAAGATGCCCAAGTCGGAGATCCAGAAGCGGGTCAACGACGCCGCCCGCATGCTCGGCCTGGAGCAGTACCTCAAGCGCAAGCCCGCCGCCCTGTCCGGTGGTCAGCGCCAGCGCGTCGCGATGGGCCGCGCCATCGTCCGCGAGCCCCAGGCCTTCCTGATGGACGAGCCGCTGTCCAACCTCGACGCCAAGCTCCGCGTCTCGATGCGCGCCTCGCTCAACCAGATGCACGAGCGCCTCGGCGTCACCACGGTGTACGTCACCCACGACCAGGTCGAGGCCATGACCCTCGGCGACCGCGTCTGCGTCCTGCGCGACGGCGTGCTCCAGCAGGTCGACACCCCGCAGAACCTGTTCGACGACCCGGTCAACCTGTTCGTCGCCGGCTTCATGGGCTCCCCGGCCATGAACTTCGCCTACGCCGAGCTGGTCCGCGACAACGGCGGCGCGACCGTCGCCTTCGCCGGCTACCGCCTGCCGGTCCCCGACTCGACCTTCGCCGAGAAGCCGGGCCTCGACCGCTACATCGGCCGCAAGATCATCCTCGGCATCCGGCCCTCGGATTTCGAGGACTCCGGCTCCGCGAGCGGCAACGGCGCCGGCTGGGCGCACATCCCGGTCAAGGCGACCGTCACCGAGGAGCTCGGCTCGGAGATCAACGTCCTGTTCACGATCGACGCCCCGCCGGTCGAGCACAAGGACACCGTGGCCGCAGCGAACGACGGCGACGACGAGGAGACGTCGCTGCCGCTCACCGGCGACAAGTCGCTGTGGACCGCCCGCGTCAACGCCCGCAGCCACGTCCGTCCCGGTCAGGACATCGAGCTCGTCGTCGACACCCACAACCTGCACTTCTTCGACGTCGACTCGGGCCTGTCCATCGGCCACGAGGCCAACATCGGCCGCTGAGCCCCCAGGCGCCGGCCTCTCAGGCCCGGCGCACGCCCTGACGCACGTCCCGGAGCACACCTCCGGCCGCGCCCCGCCGTCCGCCCCCGGCCCACCGCCGGGGGCGGACGCCGTAGAGCCCGGCTCCCAGCGCGACCGCCAGCGCGGGAACCAGCATCCCGGCCGTCATCGCCGCCGGGCCGCGTCCCGCGGCGAGCGCGACCGTGAGGCAGGTCAGGCCGAACCCGGCGAACAGCGCGGCGGACGGCCCGAGACGCACCCTCCCTCGCCCCCTGCCGTACGGGAGGAACCCCAGGCAGGCGCCGGACAGGACCGCCGCGGGCACCGCGAGGGCCGGGTCGGCGAGCAGGAGCGCCGCGGCGGCGAGACCCGCCCCGGTGACGGCGGCGACCCCGGCGAGCGCGCCGCCGAGCCGGTCGAGCAGCGCGTGGGCGTTGGTCATCGCGACGATCCACATCACGCTGAGCGGACCGTCCGGCCAGTCGCCCGTCAGCGTGACCTGCACCCCGCACAGCACGACGCCGCCCGCCGCCACCGACTCCACGACCAGGCGGGTGGCGAGGGGCAGTGCGCCCACGTCCGCGATCAGGCCGAGCAGCGCCACCGCCGCGGCGGCCAGCAGGACCGCGCTCACCCGCCGGTCCGGCGGGCCGAGGGCCGCCGCCGTGGCGGCCACCGTGGCGCCCGCCGTCACCGCCGCGAGCGTCATCCCGCCCAGGCAGGGGATCGTACGGCGGACCGGACGCAGGCCCGCGGCGGCGAGCAGGCAGCCGGCGGCCCAGGCGAGCACGGAGGTCAGAAGGGGCGTCACCGGCTGCCCACCTCCGACCGCGCCGCGCCGCGCAGCGTGCGGTAGAGCGCCTCGGTGTCGGCCACCAGCCGGTCCACGCCGAACGCCCGGCAGGTCCACGCGCGGGCCGACTCGCCCATCCGCCGGGTCAGGCCCGGATCCACCAGCAGCCGCACGAGGTGGTCGGCCATCTCGTCCGCGTCGGGCTCGGTGAGGAACCCCGTGCGGCGGTCCACGACGATCTCGGGCACGCTGCCCACCCGCGTGGCCACCACGGGCAGCCCCGCCATGCCGGCCTCCACGAGCGAGAGCGGCGTGCCCTCGCTGTCGGAGGTGAGCAGCATCACGTCCGCCGCCGCGTACACCGTCTCGACGTCGCGCCGCCACCCGAGCAGGCGGAAGGAGTCCCACATCGGCATGACGGCCCGCTCCAGCTCCTCCTTGAGCTCGCCGCCGCCGCACACGAGGAACCGGGTGCCGGGCAGCCGCGCCAGGACCGCCCGGGCGACCTCCGCGAGCCGGTCCGGCCGCTTGGCCTTCTTCAGCCGCCCGACGTACGCCACGACCGGCGCGTCGAGCGGGACCCCCAGCGCGGCCCTCGCCCGCGCGCGGTCGGGAAGCGGGTCGAGACGGGTGCCCGGGGGGATGACCACGTACTGCTCGGGCCGGCCGATCCCGGCGGCGAGGAGGTCGTCGCGCACCCGCGCGCCGACCGTGACGATGCGGTCGGTCATGGACGCGAGGCGGCGCTCGGTGCGGGTGTAGACGGCCCGGCGGAGGCGCGAGAGCTGACCGTCCAGGAGATGACCGTGATAGGTGTGCACGCGCGCCGCGCCGGCGCCCGACAGGCGGGCCGCGAGGCGGCCCAGCGCGCCGGCCTTGGTGGTCCGTGTGTGCACGATGTGCGGCCGGAACTCGCGCATCGCGTTCGCCAGCCCGAACAGGGCGCGGTAGTCGTCGGCCGGTTTGATCGCCCGGCCGAGGCCCGGCACCCGGTGGACCGGGATCGTCGCGTCGCGAAGCTGCAGATGGTCGCCCTCGCCGCCGTCCACGTAGCCGGTGTAGAGCCGGTGGTCGAACTCCACCGGGCTGAGCCGCTCGCACAACCCCGTGACCTGGGTGGCGGGACCGCTCACGTTCATCCGGGCGATTATCTCCATGACACGAATCCGGTCGTCCGGTTTCATGCTGGCTCCTCCCTGATCATGTCGGAGAAGCTAGCCCGCCCGTCCCGTCGCGACCGGACGCCCAGACGCCGCCGGAAGAGACTTTTCCGTATCCGTACCCAAGCCTTACAGCGGTCCGTCCGGCAATCGCGGGGCGGGCGGCACGGCCGCTCCTACAGTCGTCCCCATGGCGGAGAAGCTGGTGGTCGTGGGCCAGGGCCCGGCCGGCCTGCCCCTTGCGACACGCGCCGCGGAGGCCGGGTTCCGCGTGGTCGGCCTCGACGAGGACGAGTGGCGGGTCAAGCGGCTGAACGCGGGGGAGCCCTGCGTGGAGGGCGTCGGCGCGGGCGAGCTCGCCGCCGCGCACGCCTCCGGCCGCTACACGGCCAGCGCCGACGCCGCCGACGCGTCCGGGTTCGACTTCTGCGTGCTCACCGTCGCCGTGCGGATGCGGGACGGCGCGCCCGACCTCGGCCCGCTCGGCACGGCCGCCGGCCGCGTCGCCCCCTTCGTACGCCCGGGGGCGACCGTCGTGGTGGAGACCGCCGCCTACCCCGGCACCACCGAGGAGTTCGTCGGGCCGATCCTGGAACGCGGGTCGGGGTTGCGGACGGGGGAGGACTTCCACCTCGGCCACAGCCCGCGCCGCGCCGAGCCCGGCGACCCCCGCTGGCGGATCGGCAACACGCCGAAGGTCGTGTCGGGCGTCGGCCCGGCCTCGCTGCGGGCCGTGACCTACCTCTACGGGCGGCTGGTGCGGGAGACCGTGCCGGTGTCGTCGCCCCGCGTGGCCGAGCTGTGCGCGCTGCTGGAAGGCGCCCGCGCGCATCTGGACGCCGCCCTGGCCAACGAGCTGGCGATCTTCGCCGGGCAGCTCGGCGTCGACGTGTGGGAGGCCGCCGAGGCCGCCGCCGGCACCCCGTACGGCCGGCCCGGCGCGCGGCCGGGCCCGGGCCTGCCGGACTCGTGCCTGCCGGTCGACGTGTCGTACGTGCCGTGGGCGGTCAGGCACCGGGCCGGGCGCGGCTTCCGGCTGATCGAGGCGGCCAACGACGTCAACGCGAACATGCCGGCGTACGTGGTGGACCGGATCGGCCTCGCGCTCAACCGGCGCTGCCGCGCGGTCCGGGGCAGCCGGATCCTGCTGCTCGGCCTGACGCCCGTGGAGGTGGCGAAGTCGCTGTGCCGGCTGGGCGCCCGGGTGCGGGCCGCCGACCCCCGGGCCGCCGACTCCCGCGCCGGCGACCTGCTGGTGCCCGCGGGCGTCGAGGTCGTCGAGCCGGACGCCGCCGAACTGGCGCGCGCGGACGTGGTCGTGGTGCTCGGCGCGCCCGACTGCTACGACTACGACCTGGTCCAGCGGGCGAGCCGGTTCGTCTTCGACACCCGGGGCCGCTGCCGCGGCCCGAACGTCGAGCGGCTCTGAGTCACCGGTAGCGGACCCGCGCTATCCGGCCGAGCAGGTTGACCGGCAGCAGCCGGAGGAGCGCGACGACCGCCTTGTAGCGGGCCGACGGCACGCTCACCCACGCCCCCCGGGCGAGGTCGCGCATCGCGTCGGCGGCGACGCGGTCGGCCGACAGCCACGCGAAGGGCGGCAGATGGGACATGTCGAGCTGGGCCCGGCCGTGGAACTCCGTCCGCACGAACCCCGGGCACAGCGCCATCACCCGCACGCCGCGGCGGCCGACCAGGCCGGCCGCCGAGGTGCTGTAGTTCACCACCCACGACTTCGACGCGCCGTAGGTGCCTCCGGGGAGGAACGCCGCGACCGAGGCCACGTTGACGACCCCGCCGCGGCCCTTGGAGATCATGTACGGCAGGGCCGCCTGCGTCAGCCGCAGCACCGCCTCGCAGTGCAGCCGCAGCATCCGGACCTCGTCGTCGATCGGGGTGTCGAGGAAGCCGCCGGGATGCCCGAACCCGGCGTTGTTGACCAGCAGGTCCACCCCCGAGCGCAGCCGCTCCTCGGCGGACGCGATCCCCTCCTCGGTGGCCAGGTCGGCGCGCAGCGTCTCGGCCGTCACGCCGTACCGCTTGTGCAGCGCCTCGGCGGAGGCGGTCAGGCGCTCCTCGTCGCGGGCCACCAGGACCAGGGAGAACCCGTCGGCTGCCAGGCGCCGGGCGAAGGCGGCGCCGATCCCGGCGGTCGCGCCGGTGATGAGTGCGGTGGGCATGACGGCAGCGTACCCATCCCGCCGCCGCGCCGGGTCACGCGCGGGCGGTGCGGCAGATCAGCTTCTCCACCTGGGCGCTGAGCCGGGCCGCGCGGGGCCACCCGGCGTACAGGGTCAGGAACACGACGGTCTCGCGCAGTTCGGCCGGGGTCAGCTCGCCGGACCGCAGAGCGGTGTCGAGGTGGCGCTCCAGCGCGTCGTCCAAGCCCTGGCCCACGAGGAGGCCCACCAGCAGCAGGCGGCGTTCCCGGCACGTGAGGACCTCGCGGGACCACACCTCCGAGAACATGCGTTCCGCGAGCGCGCCGAAGAGGCCGTCCGGCCCTTGGCCGACGCCGTCCTCTCCGTGGGCCTGCTCCATGGCGTCCGGTCCCTCCGCGGTGAATCTGGCGTCATGCACTCAGGTTGTCGTGTTCCGGCCGCCGAGGTGTTACACCTTCCGCCGAAGAGATCTCGTTTCCGGACGGCCGTCCGATGGGCCGAGCGCCGCTTCCGGCCGCGCTCCGGTGGGTATCGCCATCCGTGACGCGCCGCCCTGCCGGCGGGCGGGTACGGAGCCGCGCAACCTCCATGTAACAGGAGGAGTACGGATCCGGGCAAGATTCGGTCTAGTTTTCCGAGGCGTCGCGGATCTACCGTGAGAAGAACGATTTGAGAACGGGCACTACTACCTCGTAGACCCGCAAAGCGGAGGTTGGGCCCTGGTGGAAAGACCGCGGGTAAGGACCGGGGTGGTGGGAACGGTCGCAGGGGCGGCGATGGCCGCCTCCGTGCTGTCCGGCTGTGCCGGCCCCCAGTACACGTACGTACACGACGACACGGGCGACACCTACTTCAAGGTCCCCGTCTCGTGGCGTCAGGTCGACCAGAAGACGATCGACGAACAGATCTTCGGCGGCACGGAGTCGGCCACCGCGCAGCTCGCGAAACAGGCCCTCTGGACGGCCGCGTTCGACGCCCACGACCAGCCGTCGATCCTGCACCTCGTCCGGGGCCCGGCGAGCGGCGAGGACAAACCCTTCGTGTTCGCCAAGGTGGAGAAGCTCACCGAGGACAAGCAGAACGCCGCGTCGCTCAACCTGCTGCGCGTGTCCCCGCCGATGCCGGTGCCGCTGACGGAGGACCAGCAGAAGGAGCTGGAGACGGAGGGCCTGTCCGGCTTCGAACTTCTGGACGACGAGGTGCTGCCCATAGTGGACGGGGTCAAGGGGGTCCACACCGTCTACAACTACCGGGTGGCGGAGGGGCCGGTGCAGACGTTCGACAAGACCGCCTACCTGTCCGCCGACGGGACGACGACCTCAACCCTTCTCATCCGCTGCTCGCCCGCGTGCTACCGCCAGCGGGCGGCGGAGATCGCCGCGATCGTCAAGTCCTTCAAGGTCAAGCGCATCATCAATCCGTGAAGGAGCCCCTCATATGAGCACGGCCCTCCCACCGAAGCACCACGAGGGGCTTCGCGAACCGGGGTCGGGTCCCGAGGACCGCGACCCGCGCACCCGGAAACGACTGCCGCTGTGGGACAGGAGCAAGTTCCTGATCCTGCTCGCCGTCGCGTTCGGCGTGCTGCTCTGGAACGAGATCGCCACGTACGAGGGCATCATCTCCCTTTCCGACGCCTTCCTGCTGACCGTGCGGAACGCGTCCTGGATCCTGTGGCTGGCGGGCCTCGAAGTGGTCCGGCAGATCCACTTCCTGATCAGTGAGCGTTCGGCCGGATACCACCGGTTCTGGACGCGCGGCGTCTTCGGCGGCTGGAACCGCTGGACGCACCGCAGGTTCAACGACTGGAACCGCTACCGCATCGCACGGGCGATCAAGTGGGTCGTCTGGATCGTGGTCATCGCGCTGGTGCTCGCCAAGGTGCAGCAGACCTCGCCGCTGCAGGCGCTGTTCAACGTGCCGGCCACGGTGTGGGGCTTCCTCCCCATGGTCCTGCAGATCATGCTGCTGATGGTGCTCGCCGTCGGGCAGTTCGTCGCGATCTTCTGGTTCCTGTCCCGCGGCGGCGTGGACGTCTACTACCCGGACGACATCAAGACGCGGTTCTCCGACGTGTGGGGCCAGGACCACGTGGTCGAGCGGGTCAAGGAGAACATCGTCTTCCTGGAGAAGCCGGACGAGATCGAGGCCAGGGGCGGCTACGTGCCGAGCGGCATCCTGCTGTGGGGCCCGCCCGGCACCGGCAAGACCCTGATGGCCGAGGCGGTCGCCGGCTCCACCGGCAAGCCGTACGTCTTCGTGGACCCCGGCGCGTTCATCAACATGTTCTTCGGCGTCGGCGTGCTGAAGGTCAAGTCGCTGTTCCGCAAGCTGCGCAAGCTGGCCCTGCGGTACGGCGGCGTCATCGTCTTCTTCGACGAGGCCGACTCGCTCGGCAACCGCGGCGCGCTCGCCCAGGGCGGGCCGGGCGGCTGGGGGCGCTCGGTCCCCGCGCCGTTCGAGGACGCCGGCTGCCACGGCTTCGCCTACCTCGACCCGCACACCCGCACCGTGCTCGGCCGCCACGCCGCGGGCCCGGCCGCCGAGGCCGCGCCCGCGCGGATGCCGCGCACCGGCGCCTTCGTCAACCGCCTGATGTACGGCGGCGGCATGGGCGGCGGTGGCGGGATGGGCACCCTGGAGGCGCTGCTCACCGAGATCTCCGGCCTGAAGAAGCCGCGCGGCTTCGTCAACCGGTACGTGCGCCGGCTGCTCGGCATGCGGCCCAAGCCGCCGCCGAAGTACCGCATCCTCATCATGATGGCGACCAACCTGCCCGAGGCGCTGGACGAGGCGCTGCTGCGCCCCGGCCGCATCGACCGCATCTACAAGGTCGGCTACCCCTCCAAGGCGGGCCGGATCCGCACGTACCGCGGTTACTTCGACAAGGTCAGCCACCAGCTCACCGACGAGCAGATCGACAAGCTCGCCACGATCACCCCGTACGCCACCGGCGCGACGATCAAGGACCTGGTCAACGAGTCGCTGATCACCGCGATCCGGGACGGCCGGGAGAACATCACCTGGTCGGACGTGATGCGGGCCAAGCGGCTCAAGCAGCTCGGGCCGCCGGAGGACGTCGAGTACATCGAGCGCGAGCGGCACGCCGTGGCCGTGCACGAGGCCTGCCACGCGGTCGCCGCCTACCGCACGCGCCGCCACCTGGAGATCGACCTGGCGACGATCGAGAAGGGCGCCGACTACCTCGGCATGGTGGCCAGCATCAAGCCGGAGGACCAGTTCACCCGGTGGAAGTCGGAGTACGAGTCCGACATCATGGTGTCCCTCGCCTCGCTGGCAGGGGAACGCATGTTCTTCGGAGAGGACAACTCCTCCGGCGTCTCCGGCGACCTGCAGTCCGCCACCGCCATCACCGGCCTGATGGAGGCCCACTGGGGCATGGGCATCGGGGTCGCCTCGCTGCCCGCGCTGCAGGAGCTCGGCCTGCGCGAGGGCAAGGCGGCCCAGCCGCAGCCCGGCACCGGCACTCCGGCGGGCCGGCGCGACGAGCTGCTGCCCGACATGCTCCCCGAGCGGATCGAGTTCAACCTCAGCCGGCTTCTGGAGAAGACGGCCGAGCTGCTGCGGGAGAACCGCCGCGAGGTGCTGTCGGTCGCGCACGCGCTGGAGCAGCACAAGACGCTCAACGGCGACGACGTGGTCGCGGTCATCGAGAACAGGCCGGGGCCGCTGATCGACGGCACCGTCTACGCCTCCGACGAGTTCTACGAGGAGATCGAGAGCTATCACACGGCCGCGGTGGAGGCTCATCGCGGCCACAGCGAGGTCCCGCTCGAGCTGCCGCTGCCGAGGATGCGGACGCTGGAGGCGTCCGTCGTGGTGCCCTCCTCCGGCGGGCCCTCCTCAGGTGTGGCCGCCTCCGGCGGGGTCGCGCCGGTGCTCGCCACGCAGCCGAACGGCCTGGCGGGCGGCAACGGGCACCTGCCCCAGCCGTTGCAGCCGCCCCAGCCGGACTTCGTGCCGTGGAACGGCGCGCCGCCTCCGATGACCGCGACGCCGTTGCCGGGTCAGACGCCGCCCGGGGCGGCGTCCGCGCCGCGGCGCCGGTCGTACGGCGCGCTGTGGGCGGTGCTCGGCCTCGTCGTCGCGGTGGTGCTGTTCGTGCTGCTCGGCGCGCTGCTGTTCGCCTCGCCGCAGGGCGCGCGGGGCACCGCTGTCGTCGGCGGCGTCCCGGCGGGCACGGCGGTGCTGCTGACGGTCGCGCTCGTCGCGGTGGTCGGCGGCATCGCGGTGGCGATCCTGCTCGTCCGCACGCAGCAGGCGGGGCGGCGCCGGGCCGAGGAGGCCAGGGACCGGGCCGCCGAACGGGCCCAGCTTCTCGCGGCGGCCATGGACCCGGAGGTCGCCATGCGGCTGCTCGGCTACGACGGCAGGCGGGGCCCAGAGGCCTGACCCCGACCTTCCCGTACGGCGATCCCCGGTGGGCGTCCACCGGGGATCGCCGTCTTCGTATGGTTCAGTTGCTTAATTAAGTTTCTGATATATTTTGCGGCGTGCCCGACTTCCCCGAGCTGAGCGTGGCGGAGCTGACCCACGTCCTCGAAGACTTCACGCGCATGCACATCCGCCTGCCCGCGGAGCGGCGGCTGAGCTTCACCACGCTGTCCGTGCTGCACACGCTGGCGGGCGGCGGCCCGAAGCGGCTCACCGACCTGGCCGCGGGCGAGCAGGTCACGCAGTCGGCGATCACGCAGATGGTGACCAAGCTGGAGCGCGAGGGCCTGGTGGAGCGCCGCCCGGACCCGTCGGACGGCCGTGCCGTCCTCGTGCGGGTCACGGCGGCCGGCGCCGCGATCGTGGACGGGCGGCGGAGCGAGCGCATGGCCCGGCTCGCGGACCTCGCCGCCCGGCTCGGGCCCGGGGAGAGGGCCGCCATCGCGGCGGCGCTCCCGGCCCTGGCCCGGATGGTCGAGCTGCACGAGGGGGCCGTGCCAGCTGACCCCCCTTCGACGGCTGGAGGAAACGATGACGAGCCATGAGACCGCCGAGACCGGCGATGTCACCGGGACCCGCGGCGCCGGTAACCGGCGGTTCCCGCTGGAGCCGCGGCCGATCCACGTGCCCGGCGACGTGCTCGACGACCTGCGCCGCCGCCTGGAGCTGACCCGCCTGCCGGACGACGTGGGCAACGACGACTGGCGTTACGGCGTGAACGGCGCCTACCTGCGGGAGCTCGTCGCCTACTGGCGCGACGGGTACGACTGGCGGGCGGCCGAGGCGGCGATCAACGCCTACGAACATTACCAGGTGGAGATCGACGGCGTGCCGGTCCACTTCATGCGGCGGCCCGGCGCCGGGCCCGCCCCGACGCCGCTGATCCTCACCCATGGCTGGCCCTGGACGTTCTGGCACTGGTCCAAGGTGATCGACCCCCTGGCCGACCCCGGCGCGTACGGCGGCGACCCGGCCGAGGCGTTCGACGTGATCGTGCCGTCGCTGCCCGGCTTCGGGTTCTCCACCCCGCTGCCCGGCCACCCGGACATGAACTTCTGGAAGATCGCCGACATCTGGCACGTCCTCATGACCCGCGTCCTCGGTCACGAGAGGTACGCGGCGGCCGGATGCGACGTCGGCGCCCTGGTCACCGGCCAGCTCGGGCACAAGTACGCCGATGAACTGCTGGGCGTCCACATCGGCTCCGGGCAGAAGCTCACGCTGTTCTCGGGCGACCGGGCCTGGGACCTCAGCGGCGGCCGGCCCATCCCCGAGGGCCTGCCCGCCGACGTCCACGCCCGGGTCGTCGCCCTGGAGAAGCGCTTCGCCGTCCATCTCGCCGCGCACGTGCTCGCCCCGAGCACCCTCGCCGCCGGCCTCTCGGACTCGCCCGCCGGGATGCTCGCCTGGATCCTGGAGCGCTGGGTGACCTGGAGCGACAACGGCGGCGACGTCGAGACCGTCTTCAGCAAGGACGACCTGCTGACCCACGCGATGATCTTCTGGGTGACGAACTCGATCGGCACCTCGATCCGCACTTACGCCAACAACAACCGCTATCCGTGGACCCCCTCCCACGACCGCTGGCCGGTCGTCGAGGCGCCCACCGGCATCACCTTCGTCGGGCACGAGAACCCGCCGGGCGTCCGCACCGACC
This sequence comes from Microbispora triticiradicis, assembly GCF_005864065.1. Taxonomy (NCBI): domain Bacteria; kingdom Bacillati; phylum Actinomycetota; class Actinomycetes; order Streptosporangiales; family Streptosporangiaceae; genus Microbispora; species Microbispora triticiradicis. Next base: position 266,716 of record NZ_VANP01000002.1, read on the forward strand.
AGCGGGTGGAGCACTTCCTCGGCAGCGACAGGGCCGCCTGGTACAACCTCGTGAACCTCGCCGCCCACGACCGCGGCGGCCACTTCATCCCGTGGGAGATCCCCGGCGAGTGGGTCGACGACCTGCGGCGAACCTTCCGCGGGCGGCGGTAGGACGCGGGGTCAGAGCCGGAAGCCCAGGTCGGGGATGATCTCGGCGACGTCCATCTGGGCCTTCTGCAGCCGGCCCGAGTAGTCCCAGTTCATCGCCTGCCAGCGGGTGAACTGGTCGAGCACCCACATGCCGCTCTGCCGGCTGCCGTTGCCCGACTTGCCGTTCCCGCCGAACGGCAGGTGCGCCTCCGCCCCGGACGTCGAGTTGTTGACGCTGACCATCCCGGCCGACACGCCCTCACGGAAGCGGAACACGGCCTTCGGGTCGGAGGTGTAGACGGACGACGACAGGCCGTACCCCGGGCGGTTGGCGAGGTCGATCGCCTCGTCCAGGGTGGAGAAGGTGGTCACGCCCACGATCGGGCCGAACGTCTCCTCCAGGAACAGCCGGTCGTCCGGGCGGACGCCGTCCACGATCACCGGGTGGTAGTACAGGCCCTCGCCGTCGATGCGGCCCACCGGGCCGGGCAGCACGGTGTGGTGCGGCCGGATCCAGCCCAGGTACTCCTCGTACCGCTCGGCGAACCTCTGGTCGAGCAGCGGGCCGTACAGCACGTCGCCGTTCGGGTCGCCGATCTTCGCGCCCCGCACGGCGTCGGCGAACCTGCGCAGGAACGCGTCGTGCACGTCCTCGTGGACGATGACCGTCCCGAGGGAGGTGCACCGCTGACCGGCCGTGCCGAACCCGGAGAACAACGCGCCCTCCGCGGCGAGGTCGAGGTCGGCGTCCGGCAGCACGACCATCGGGTTCTTGCCGCCGAGTTCCAGGCAGGGCGCTTGCAGGTGCCGTCCGCACAGTTCGCCGACGAGGCGGCCGACCGCGCTGGAGCCGGTGAACCCGACCTTCTGCACCGTGCCCTCGCCGAGCGCGCGGTCGAGCCCCGCGTAGGTCTGCTCCCCGTCGGCGAACACGATGTTGAGCACGCCGCCGGGCAGCCCGGCCGCGGCGAACAGCCGATAGAGCGCGTGCGCGGACGCCGCGGCGTACTCGGCGGGCTTCCAGACCACCGCGTTGCCGCACAGCAGGGTCGGCACCAGATACCAGGAGGGCACCGCGACGGGGAAGTTGCCCGCCGTGACGACCGCCGCGACCCCGACCGGCACGCGGAAGGTGAACAGGCTCTTGTCCGGCATCTCCGACGGGATCGTCTGCCCGTAGAGGCGGCGGCCCTCGCCGAGGAAGAAGTCGCAGGTGTCCACGATCTCGCGGACCTCGCCGAGCGCCTCGGCGTACGGCTTGCCGATCTCCTCGGTCACCAGGCGGGCCAGCGCCTCGGTGTTGGCCTCGACGAGGCGGCCGATCGAGGCGATCACCCGTCCGCGCACCGGAGCCGGGACGCGCGCCCACTCCCGCTGGGCGGCCGACGCGGCGCGGCAGGCGTCCGCGAAGCCCGCCGCGTCCGTGAGCGACACGTCCGCCACGGTCTGCGAGGGCCGCGCCGGGTTGACGGACGCGTACGGCGTGCCCGAAGTGAGCTCGTCACCACCGACGACGGAAACGATCTGCCGGGCCACTGCCACCTCCGCGATTGTTCCTGGTCTCAGGCCTCGGTTACACAGTATTTCCATCTCCGGCGCCCGTCAGGCCTTCCTGGTGGGCGACCGCGGCGGCCTGGGTGCGGCTGGAGACGCCGAGCTTGGCCAGGATGTTCGAGACGTGCACGCTGACCGTCTTCTGGGAGATGAACAGCCGCTCGCCGATCTCGCGGTTGGCCAGGCCGTCCGCGACGTGCGCCAGCACCTCCCGCTCGCGCGCGGTGAGCCCGGCCAGCCGCCCCGGCTCCCGGTCGGCCGAGAGCCCGCCGGGCCGCCCGGACGCGCCGCCGCCCGCCGTGCTCCCGCCTGCCGTGCTCACGCTGTGCGCCGTGCTCGCGCCACCGGCTTGGACGTCGGTCGCGGGGGCTGCCGCGGTCGGGTCCCGGAAACCGGCGCGCGCCCCGGACTCCCGCAGCGCGGCCAGCAGCGGGCCGGCTCCCAGCGCCGCGGCGACGGTCACCGCCCGCTCCCACTCGGCGTGGGCCGCCGTGCGGTCACCCGTCCGCAGCAGGCTCTCGGCCAGCCGGCGGCGCGACCGCGCCTCCTCGTAGACGAAGCCGAAGCCGAAGGCCTCGGTGGCGCGCCGCCACACCTCCGGGTCCGCCGTGCCGTGGGCGCGGTGCCACTCGGCCTCCGCCCGGGCCAGCCAGGCGAGACCCTCCGGGCCCATCCGGGCCCGCGGGCCGTTGGGCCCGTTGGCCGCCGCGTGCCTGGCCCGTCGCAGCAGGTCGTCGCAGTGCTCGCCGGTCCGGCCGAGATCGGCGAGCGCCCACAGGCCGGTCGCCGCGATCCGGATCAGGCCGGGGTCGAACGGTTCGAGCGTCGCGAGGATCGCGTCGACGTGTTCGAGCGCGGTCTCCGGGTCGCCGTGCCACAGGGCGTGCTCGGCGGCCATCCCGCGCGCCATGTAGCTCACCAGCTCGTCGGACCAGAACCGGGACAGCCACCGCAGCCTCTCCTCGGCCCCCGCGCGTCCCCGGCCCACCTCGACGAAGAGGGCGAACGACGACAGCTGGGCCTCCGCGCGGGTGCCGACCCGCACGCCGAAGGCGGCGGCCAGCCGCTCGGCCGCGTCCCAGTCGCCGTCCGCGTAGTGGATGAGGTAGTGCAGGAAGCGCAGATCGGTGCCGAAGGCGCTCCAGGTCAGCCCGGTCTCGGCGGCCAGCCGTACGCCGGACTCGGCGATGCGGGCGGCGTCCGCGAGATGGCCGTGCTCGTAGTGGATGCGCGCGTGGTTGAACCGTGCCCGCAGGTCGATGGACAGGTCGCCCGAGGGGCGGCGGGTGGCGCGCGTGAGCAGGTCGACGGCGCGCTCGACGTCGTCGGAGGACTCCTCCGACAGCGCCAGCACGACCAGGGCGCTGGCCTCGGCGTCGCGGGCGCCCGTCTCCTGCGCGACCTCCAGCGCCCTGGCCGCCGTCGTGGTCGCCTCCTCGATCCGGTAGCTCCACCACAGCGTGCGCGCGTACGTGGCCAGGGCTCTGGCCAGCAGCGGGCTGTGCGGCGCGAGGTCGACCGCCTCCCGGGCCGCCGCGGTCGCCTCGTCCCGGTCGTCGTCCGCGTCGGCCAGGTAGTAGGCGAGCCGCTCGCCGATCTCGGCCACGAGGACGGGATCGTCCGCCTCCCGGCGCAGCCGCCGCAACTGACCCGACGCCCTGTGGGAGTCACCGGCGGCCGCGGCCGCGGCGGCGCTCGCCAGCGCGATCCGCGGCCGGCTCTCCCCGGTTGGGCGCCCGGAGGCCGGCACCTGGTCCCACAGCTCCAGCGCCCGGTCGAGATGCCGGTGCGCCTCCGCCGGCGCCCCCAGCTTGGAGGCCAGCCGCCCGGCCTCCACCGAGGCCCGCAGCGCCCCCGGGGTGTCGTGGGCGGCGAGGTGATGATGGGCCAGTTCGGCGGGGGAGCCGCCGCGCTCCGCGAGCAGCGCGGCGAACGTGGCGTGCAGGCGGGTCCGCTCGCCCGGCAGCAGGTCGTCGTACACCGCCTCCTGGAGGAGCGCGTGCCGAAACGCGTATCCGTCGCTGCCCGCCGTGAGCAGCCGCCGCGAGACGATCTCACGCAGCGCGTCCTCCAGCGGCAGGTCCCCCAGCCCGGCGGCCTCGCGCAGCAGGTCGTGGCCGACCCGCCGCCCGGCCACCGCGGCGATCCGCAGCACCTGACGGGCCGTGTCCGAGAGGGCCTCCACCCGCGCGAGCATCAGGTCGGCGAGGGTGCCCGGCAGCCGGCTGTGATCGGCGCTGGCGGCCAGCAGCTCCTCGGCGAAGAACGGGTTGCCCCCGGCCCGCTCGATCAGGGCGCCAAAGCCGTGTTCCCGTTCCGCGCCCGCGGGGCCGTCGCCGTACCGGTCGAGGCTGGCGAGGTACGCCGCCATGTCGTCGTCGCCCAGCGGCGGCAGCTCGACGGCGGTGACCAGTGGCAGGCGCCGCAGCTCGGCCAGGACCGGGCGCAGCGGGTGGCGGCGGTGCAGATCGTCGGTGCGGTAGGTGCCGACGAGGCAGACCCGCTCCCGCTGCAGCATCCGGGTGAGGAAGACGAGCAGGTCACGGGTCGAGCGGTCGGCCCAGTGCAGGTCCTCGAAGACGAACAGCACGGGATGGCGCCCGGCCACCTCCGACAGCATGTCGAGGACCGACCCGAACAGACGCTGCTGGGCGAGGCCGCCGGTGGCCGTCTCCTCGGCGAGGCCCGCGTCGTCGCCGGGCAGCAGCCGCCGCAGGGCGGGGCGGGCGGTGACGGCCGGGCCGACCGGCCCCCCGGGTTCGGCGGCGGCGGTGCGCAGCGCGTCGGCCAGCGGGAGGTAGGGCAGGGCGTCGCCGAGCTCGGCGCACTGCCCGGCCAGCGTCACGAACCCCCGCCGCTGCGCGAGGTCGCACAACTCGGTCACGATCCGCGTCTTGCCGATCCCCGCGTCGCCGCCCACCAGGGCGACGCCCGCGAGCCCGGCCGCGGCGCCGTCGAGCACGCCCAGAAGCTGATCGAGCTCGGAGGAACGCCCGATCAGCACCCTTTGCGGCGTACGCGTGACCACGTTCGCGAGTATGGCACGGTGCCCCGACAGAACCGTGACGACGGCGTCGGCCCCCACCCGGTGACCGAACCCTTCCTCTCACGGCCCGATTCGTACACGCTGTCCTACACGCGGGGGCCGCGGCACCCGCGTCACCGGAACCCATCGACTCGTGAAGGCACACATTGATGCGACTCGTTCGTGGCCACCTCTCCGACGACACCGGCGTCCCCGGTCCCGCCCGCTGGGCCGTGCGCGACGAGGAGGGCGACCGGCTGCTGCCGGAGGACTTCTCGCTCGGGGAGGCGCTCTCGTCCGGCCTCGACCACTTCCGCCGGTCCCTCGCGGCGGCGTCCGGCCCGGCCGTGACACTGGCACTCGCCGCGCCCGTGGACCGGTGGACGGAGGTATGGGCCGCGGGCGTCACCTACCGGAGATCGCGGGAGGCGCGTAAGGAGGAGAGCCACGAGCCCGACATCTACGAGCGGGTGTACGACGCCCCCCGCCCCGAGCTGTTCTTCAAGTCGCTCGGCTGGCGGGTCCGGGGGCACGGGCAGGCCATCGCCGTACGGCCCGACTCGTCCTGGGACGTCCCGGAGCCGGAACTGGCCGTGGTGGTCTGCGCCAGCGGGGAGATCGCCGGATACACCGTCTGCGACGACGTGAGCTCCCGCTCCATCGAGGGCGAGAACCCGCTGTATCTTCCGCAGGCGAAGATGTACCTCGGCGCCACCGCGCTGGGCCCGGGAATCCGTCCCGCCTGGGAGGTTCCCGACCCCTACGACCTCGGCATCCGGCTCGGCATCTCGCGCGGCTCCCGCGAGATCTGGGCGGGCTCGGCGAGCACCCGCCGGCTGCACCGGCGGATCGACGACCTCGTCGAACACCTCATGCGCGCCGACCGCTATCCGTACGGGGTGATCCTGACGACCGGCACCTGCCTCGTGCCGGAGTCGGACTTCACGCTGACGCCCGGCGACGAGGTGACCATCGAGATCGACGGCCTCGGCCGTCTGGTCACCCCGGTGAGCGCGGTCGACGGCATCGACCTGTGGCGGGACCTGCCCGGCCGGTGACCTCCCCGGCCGGGTCCGCCCGGTGCGGGCCCGCGCGGAGCGTCAGTGGCCCGTGGCGCCGTCGATCCGCTCGCGGAGCAGGTCGGCGTGCCCGTTGTGGCGCGCGTACTCCGCGATCATGTCGACCAGGATGCGGCGCAGCGAGATCGGCTGGCCGGTGGCCCGCTTGACACCGGTCTCGTCCAGCGACCGGGCCGCGGCGACGATCTCCCGGGAGCGCTCGCACTCCGCACGCCACACGGCGAACGCCTCGTCGACGTCCCCGCCCAGATCCTCGAAGTCCTGGTCGGGGTCGTCGTCCGAGTAGTAAAGGAGCGGGACGTCCTCACCGGCGAACTGGATGCGGAACCACCACCGCTCGACGCCGGCGAGGTGCCGGAGGATGCCGTGGAGGCTCAGCACGGACGGCGGCACTCCCTGGTCGGACAGCCGTTCCTTCGGCACGCCGGAGCACTTGAGCGCGAACGTCTCGCGGTGCCAGTCCAGGGAGGCGGTGAGGATCTCTCGCTCGTCGCCGACGAGGACGGGAGCGGACCGGGAGTCGCCGTCCCACTTCTTCGAGTAGTTCGCCTCGGGGATCTCGTTCACGCTCCGACCCTGTCAGACGGCACCGACAGTTCCCGGGACCGCGGCCGGAGCGGCGTTCGGCCTCTCCCGAGGCGATCCGGGCCTCGGCCGCGGGACGGATAGGACGAGGGACGGACACGGCGCGGCGGGGCGCTCGCGGTTATGGTCGTGGCGTGCCTGACGCGATCTTCGCTCATCCGCGCCTCGCGGCCGTCTACGACGCCTTCGGCGGCGCCCGCGACGACCTGGCGGCCTACCTCGGCATCGCCGACGAGCTGGGCGCGGGCCGCGTGCTCGACATCGGATGCGGCACGGGGTGCCTGGCGGTCCTGCTCGCGGACAGCGGCCGTACGGTCGTCGGGGTCGATCCGGCCGAGGCGTCGCTTGGGGTGGCGAGATCGAAGGACCCGGCCGGAAGGATCACCTGGGTCCACGGCGACGCGACGTCGCTGCCCGCTCTCGGCTTCGACCTCGCGGTGATGACCGGAAACGTGGCGCAGGTCTTCCTGCCCGACGACGACTGGACCCGGACCCTGCGGGGAGTCCGGTCCGCGCTGCGCCCGGATGGCCACCTCGTGTTCGAGACGAGGCGTCCCGAACACCGGGCATGGGAGGAGTGGGCCGCCGACTCCGCTCCGGTCACCCTGGAAGTCGCGGGGATCGGACCGGTGCTGCGCCGTCATGAGGTGACCGCGGTCAGCCTGCCGCTGGTCTCCTTCCGATACACCTTCGAGTTCCTCGCGGACGGCACGGTCGTCACCTCCGACTCCACGCTGCGGTTCCGGGACCGCGACGAGGTGGAGACGAGCCTGCTCGGCAACGGCTACCAGGTGATGGACGTGCGGGAGGCCCCCGACCGTCCGGGCCGCGAGTTCGTGTTCCTCGCGCGGCGCACGCCCTGAGGCCACCGGGACGGGCCGCGCCACGGCCTCCGTTCCCCTCCGGCGCCACCGCTGAAACAGCAGGACCGGTGCCGTTCGCGGCGTGCCGGGCGAGGGCCGGACGCCCGTCCCGAGGTGAAGGCGTTTTTGTCGGCGGCGCTGGCTAGTCTGCGGCGCGTGACGCGAGGACGGAGCCGGGACCAGGCGATCGAGGCGCCTTCCGGCCGCACCGGTGCCGGTGACAGTGCCGGGGAAGCGGCCGGGCGGGCGGCCGTCAGGCGCGGGCAGGCCGAGCAGCGGGAGGGCAGGGTCGCCGCGGGGCTGTCGGAGCTGGAGCGGTGGCTGGCCGACCAGATCGGGCAGGGGATCGCGCAGGCGCGCCAGACGGGCCCGGCCGGCTGGGACGACCTCGCCAGACGGCTGGTCGACGCTCAGGCGCCGGGTGTGGCGGGCATCGTCACCCGGCTGCCCCGGGTGCTCGGCGCCGACGACTGGCCGGGTCTCCTTCTCGGGGAGTACGCGCTGCTTCATCTGCTGGCCGTCGCCCACCGCCGCGCCGACGCGCTGCCCGGGCCGCTGCGGCAGACCGTACGGACCCGGGTCGGCTTTCCCGTCACGAGGGAGTCGGTGCTGGCCGGCCCGGTGGTGCGGGACCACTGGGACGTCGTCGGCTGCCGGGACGAGGAGCAGGAGCGGCTGGTCGCCCGGCGCGTGTGGCTGGCGGGCCGCGCGACGGGCCGCCCGGCGATGGTGCTGTCGTTCTCGCCGGTCGGGCAGCCGCTGGAGTCTTTCCCGCCGCCGGGCACGACGATCGACGCCGACCTCGCCTTCTACCCGGGCGCGTCGCCGCTGCGCGCCCTGGTGGCCGTGCGGCACGGCGACGTCGAGGCGGGCCCGCCACCGGGGACGAAGATCTCGCGGGTCCCCGGGCTGATCGCGGAGGTGCTCGCGGCCGATCCCTGGACCGACTCCTGGCCGCTGGTGCTCGCCGGGGTCGTCCCCTGCCCGGATGGCCTCGCCGACGGTGCAGGCGCCGATGGTGCTGGAGTCGACAGTGAAGGGCCCTGCGGTGCGGGGCTCGACGGTGCGGGGGCCGACGGTGCGGGGGCCGACGGTGCAGGGGTCGTCAGTGAGGGGCCCGACCGTGCGGGGGCCGACGGTGCCGGGATCGACAGCGAGGGGCCAAGCGGTGCGGGAGCGGTGCTGGCGCCGCACCTGCCGTTGCACCCTGCCGCGGGCGTCCCGTGGCGGCTGCTGGCCGTCTCCGGCGGGCGGCCGGTGACGGTCGCCGCCGAGTGGACGCCACGCGGGCTGCTCCCGCTGACGGTCTGGGACGAGGAGGGTGAGGTGGTGCGCCTATGACGCCGGTTCCGAGCGTGGCCGCGCCGTTGCCGGCGGGGCCCACCTTCAGGATGGCGACGCCTGCCCGGCGGAGCGGGCGACCGGCCGCCTCTCCCGGCCGCTCGCCCCGCTTCCCGAGCGGAGCGACCGGCCTCGGCGCACGCCCATCGGTGGAGGCGGTGTCCGCAGGACGGGCCTGCGCGGTTCCCCTGGTGAGGAGGGCCGCCCGATGACCGGCTCGTGGGAGGAACTGGTGTCCACCGCGCTGGTGGGCGCCGGCCGCCGCGCCGTTCCGCCCGAGAGCCTGCTGGAGCGGGCCGCCGAGCAGGTGGTCCGGATGCGCGCGGGGCGGCGGCCGGGGAGGGGCACGCCGCCGGCTCCGGCCGCGGAGGAGACGCTGCCGCCCGTGCCCCGTGCCGCCGCGGCCCGGCTGGCCCGGATGCTCGCGGGTGAGCAGAACAGGCTGCTGACCGAGTGGCTGGAGACGGCGGCCGCGCGGCGGGTGCGCGTGCCGGCCGCCACGATCCCCGCGCTGCTCGACCTCGGGGCGCGGGACCGGTCGATCCGCGCGCACCTGGGGGCGGTCACCGGAGCCCGGGGCCGCTGGCTCGCCGGACTCAACTCCGCCTGGGCGTACCTGCTGGAGGAACCGGCGCACGAGCCGCCGGGGGAGGTGTGGGAGCTCGGCACGAGCGGAGACAGACGCGCCTTCCTCGCCGCCACACGCCGGCGCGATCCGGCGGCCGCACGGGAGTTGCTGGAACGCGGCTGGAGCGCGGAGACGCCGGAGGACCGGGCCGTCTTCGTCACGATCCTCGCCGAGGGGCTCGGCATGGCCGACGAGCCGTTCCTTGAGGCGGCGCTCGACGACCGGCGCCGTGAGGTGCGGCAGGCCGCCGCCGACCTCCTCACCCGCCTGCCGCGGTCGCGGCTGGCCCACCGGATGACGGCACGGGCGTCCCGGTTCGTGACGGGGAACGGTCCCGGGATCTCGGCGGAACCGCCGGCGGACTGCGACGGCGAGATGGAGCGCGACGGCGTGCGGGCCCGGCCGCCCGCCGGCATGGAGACACGGGGCTGGTGGCTGCAACAGGTGGTGGCGCACACTCCGCTGTCCTTCTGGCCGGGTCACCTCGGCATGCCGCCGGACGAGATCGCCCGGACGAGGATCGGCGACTGGGAGCGGGAGGTGCGCATGGGCTGGACCCGGGCCGCAATCCTGCAGCGGGACGCGACGTGGGCGCGTGCCCTGTTCGAGGCCGAGCCGCTGACCGACCTGCTGGCCGTGCTCCCGCCCGAGGAGCGATCTCACCGGGCGGCCGAGCTGGTGGCCGGCCACCCGGTGGACGGCCAACTGGTCATGATGCTGGGCGGCGTGCCGCGGCCGTGGGGGTCCCAGCTCGCGAGGGCCGTGCTCAAGAAGATCGTGGAGACCACGCGGACCCAGCCGTGGAACGCCGGAGAGCTGATCCGGCTCGCGGGCGAGCGGTTCGATCCCGCGGCGTACGCCCACGCGGGAGAGGTGCCCGAGCTGGCCGCGACCCTGCGGTTCCGCTTCGACATGCTGAAGGAGCTTTCGTGACCACCGTTCTGCGCCCGCACGCGGAGGAGCAGTTCGCCGACGAGCTGGCGATCCTCGCGAAGACCGACGACCGGCCGCGACCGCCGGGCTGGCGGCTCTCGCCCTGGGCGGTGACGACCTACGTGCTGGGAGACGGCGGTCAGATCACACCGAAGTACATCGGCCCGCGCAGGATCGTCGAGGTCGCGGTCGCGACGCTCGCCACCGACCGGGCGCTGCTGCTGCTCGGCGTGCCGGGCACGGCCAAGACCTGGCTGTCGGAGCACCTCGCCGCGGCGATCTGCGGCGACTCGACGCTGCTCGTGCAGGGCACGGCCGGCACGGCGGAGGAGGCGGTCCGCTACGGGTGGAACTACGCGCGGCTGCTGTCGGAGGGGCCCTCCCGTCTGGCGCTGACGCCGAGCCCGGTCATGCGCGCGATGGCGGACGGACGGCTGGCCCGGGTCGAGGAGCTCACCCGCATGCCGTCCGACGTGCAGGACGCGCTGATCACCGTGCTGTCGGAGAAGACGCTGCCGATCCCGGAGCTGGGGGAGGAGGTGCAGGCGGCCAAGGGCTTCAACGTCATCGCCACCGCCAACGACCGTGACCGCGGGGTCAACGACCTGTCGAGCGCGCTGCGCAGGCGGTTCAACACGGTCGTGCTGCCGGTCCCGGCCAGCTTGGAGGAGGAGGTCGACATCGTGACCCGTCGCGTGGCGCAGCTCGGCCGTTCCCTGGAGCTGCCGGAGACCGTGACCGGGCTGGCGGAGATCCGCCGGGTGGTGACGGTCTTCCGCGAACTGCGCGCGGGGGTGACCGCCGACGGGCGGACCAAGGTCAAGTCACCCACCGGCACGCTCAGCACGGCGGAGGCCATCTCGGTCGTCACCGGCGGGATCGTGCTCGCCGCCCATTTCGGCGACGGCGTGCTGCGCCCGGCCGACGTCGCGGGCGGCATCCTGGGAGCGGTGGTCCAGGACCCGGTGTCCGACCGCGTGGTGTGGCAGGAGTATCTGGAGACCGTCGTCCGCGACCGCGACGAGTGGCGCGACTTCTACCGGGCCTGCCGCGATGCCGGCTGAGACCGCCGCCACCTCGCCCGGCCCGCACGCGACCCCGCGCAAGGGCCAGGGCGAGGACACGAGGGTGAGCCGGGTCGAGGGTCGGGCCGAGGACGCCAACGTGGGCCAGGGCCGGGCCGGGGACACCGGCGGGGGCAGGGCCGAGGGCCGGGGCGGGGACAGCAATGTGGGCGGGGGCGAAGGCCGGGCCGGGGACACCGGTGGGGGCGAGGACACGAGGGTGGGCCGGGGCGGGCCGCGGGTGTGGGTGCTCGGAGTGCGGCATCACGGGCCGGGATCGGCCAGGGCGGTGCGGGACGAGCTGACCAGGATCCGGCCCGATCTCGTGCTGGTCGAGGGCCCGCCCGAGGCCGACGGCCTGGTGGCGCTCGCCGCCGACCCCGGCATGCGCCCGCCCGTCGCGCTCCTGGCGTACGTGCCGGGGCAGCCGTCGCGGGCCGCTTTCTGGCCGTTCGCGGAGTTCTCGCCGGAGTGGCAGGCGATCATCTATGCCACCGGGTCGGGCGCCGAGGTGCGGTTCTGCGACCTGCCCGCCGGCCACAGCCTCGCGCTCGACGCCGACCCCGTACGCCGCGATCCCATCGGCGAGCTGGCCCGCGCGGCGGGGTACGACGACCCGGAGCGGTGGTGGGAGGACCTGGTCGAGCACCGGGGCGAGGCCGGGACGCTCGACGTGGTCGCCGAGGCGATGCGGGCCGTACGCGACGGGCACGTCGCGGAGGGCACGGAGGCCCGGCGCGAGGCGTACATGCGCAGGACGCTGCGGAAGGCGGTGCGTGAGGGCTACGCCCGGATCGCGGTGGTCTGCGGGGCCTGGCACCTGCCCGCGCTGACTCTGCCCGAGTTCACCGCGCCCGAGTTCACCGCGCCCGAGTTCACCGCGCCCGAGTTCACCGCGCCCGAGTTCACTGCGCCCGAGTTCAGTGCGCCCGATCTGGCCCTGTCCCGAGCGACGCCGCCCGCATCGCCGTCCGGGCTGACACCATCCGCGCCGGGCCTGCCGGGACGTCGCGCCGGCGGGTCCGCTCCGCAGGCCGGGACCGGCCCGGCCGCGACAGACGGGCAAGGCCGCCCGCCCTCGGCGGCGGAGGACGAGCGGCTGCTGCGCGGCCTGCCCAGGGTCAGGGTCGAGATGACGTGGGTGCCGTGGACCCACGGACGGCTCGCGGCGGGCGCCGGCTACGGCGCGGGCGTCGCCGCGCCCGGGTGGTACGAGCATCTCTTCACGGCGCCCGGCCATCCGGTGGAGCGCTGGCTCGCCCGCGCGGCCGCCATCCTGCGCGAGGAGGGCCTGCCCGTCTCCTCCGCGCACGTCATCGAGGCCGTACGGCTGGCCGAGGGGCTGGCCGCGCTGCGCGGGAGGCCGCTCGCCGGGCTGTCGGAGGTCACCGAGGCGGTGCGGGCGGTGCTGTGCGGCGGCGACGAGCTGCCCGTCGAGCTGGTCCAGCGGCGGATGGTCGTGGGGGAGCGGCTCGGGCGGGTGCCGGACTCCACGCCGATGGTGCCGCTGCGGCGTGACCTGCGCGACGAGCAGCGGCGGCTGCGCATGAAGCCGGAGGCACTGACCGGGGAGCACGACCTCGACCTGCGCAGGCCGCTCGACCTCGGCCGCAGCCGGCTGCTGCACCGGCTCGCCCTGCTGGACGTGCCCTGGGGAACCCCGCGGCGAGCGCGCGGCAAGGGGACGTTCAAGGAGTCGTGGTCGCTGGAGTGGCGCCCGGAGCTCGACGTGGCCCTCGTCGAGGCCGCCGTCTGGGGGATCACGGTCGAGGCGGCGGCGACGTCCCGCGTCCGCGACCTCGCGGGAGGCGCGGGCCTGCCCGAACTGGCCGCACTGGTCGAACGCTGCCTGCCGGCCCATCTTCCCGGCGCGCTGCCGTACGTGCTGGGGCGGATCGAGGACCGGGCGGCGCTCGACGGAGAGGTGCGCCACCTCATGGGGGCGCTGCCCGCGCTCGTGCGGACCCGCCGGTACGGGGACGTGCGCGGCACCGAGGGCCTCGCGGGCGTCACCGAGTCGATGCTGGCGCGGATCTGCGCCGGGCTGTCCCCCGCTCTGACGGGGCTGGACGAGGACGCCGCCCGCGAGATGGCGGCGCTGGTGGACGGCGTCCACGCGGCGGCCGGGCTGATGGGGAGCGGCCGGTGGCTCACGACGCTGGCCGGGATCGCCCGGCGCGACGACCTGCCGGGGCTGCTCGACGGCCGGATCGTGCGGATCCTGTTCGACGCCGGGGCGCTGGAGGACGACGTGGCCGCCCGCATGGCGCGGTCGATGTCGCCCGGCAACCCCCCGGCCCGGTCCGCGGCCTGGATGGAGGGCTTCCTCTCCGGGGGCGGCCTGCTGCTCGTCCACGACGCGCGCCTGCTCGCCACCGTCGACGCCTGGCTCACCGGCCTGTCCTCCCAGGAATTCGTGGACGTGCTGCCGTTGCTGCGGCGCACGTTCGGCGCCTTCCCGGCGCCGGAGCGGCGGATGATCGGCCGGCGGGTCCGTTCCGGCTCCCCGCCGGGCTCGACATCGGGCTCCGGACCCGGCGACGGCGCGGACTACGACGACGCGCTGGCGGCGGCGGCCGGCCGGACCGTGCGGGAGATCCTGGGCCACGGGATGTCCGGAGCCATGGGCGGGAGGCCCTGATGGGCGGCGAGGAGGAGCGGCTGCGCCGCTGGCGGCTGGTGCTGGGCGGCGCCGCGGAGGGGGCAGCGGAGGGGGGCCTGGAGGGGGTGCTGGAGGGCACGGACGCCCGGATGGACGCCGCACTTACGGCCCTCTACGACGAGCAGGAGCGGCGCGGCGCCGGCCTCGGCGCGTCCGCGCCGCGGGTGGCCCGCTGGCTGGGAGACATCAGGGAACACTTTCCCGCCGGTGTCGTGCAGGTGATGCAGAAGGACGCCATCGAACGGCTCGACCTGACCCGGCTGCTGCTGGAGCCCGAGATGCTGGAGGCGGTCGAGCCCGACGTCCATCTCGTGGGCACCCTGCTGTCGCTGAACCGGCTGATGCCGGAGCGGGCCCGCGAGTCGGCCAGAGCCGTCGTCCGCACGGTCGTGCGGGATCTGGAGGCGCGGCTGACGCGACGCACCCTGGCGGCCGTCAGCGGCGCGCTCGACCGCTCGGCGAGGACACACCGGCCCAGGAGGACGGCCGAGGTCGACTGGGACCGGACGATCCGGGCGAACCTCGGCAACTACCTGCCCGAGCGGAAGACCGTCGTGCCGTCCCGGCTCGTCGGGTACGCCCGCGGGCAGCGCGGTGTCCGGCGGGACGTCGTGCTGGCCGTCGACCAGAGCGGCTCGATGGCCGTCTCGGTGGTGTACGCGGGCGTCTTCGCCGCGGTGCTCGCCTCGATGCGCGCGCTCAGGACCTCGCTCGTGGCCTTCGACACGGCCGTGGTGGACCTCACCGATCAGCTGCGTGACCCGGTCGAGGTGCTGTTCGGCACCCAGCTCGGCGGCGGAACCGACATCAACCGGGCCGTGGCCTACTGCCAGACCCTCGTCACCCGGCCGGCCGACACGATCCTCCTGCTGGTCAGCGACCTGTACGAGGGAGGGCCGAGGGAGGAGATGCTGCGCCGGATCGCCGCCCTGACCGCCGCCGGGGTCCAGGTGATCGTGCTGCTCGCGCTGTCGGACGAGGGGGCGCCGCAGTACGACCGCGAGAACGCGGCGGCGCTGGCCGCGATGGGCGTGCCGGCCTTCGCCTGCACCCCGGACGCCTTCCCCGAGCTGATGGCGGCCGCCATCGAGCGCCGGTCCTACGACCAATGCCGGATAACGCCACCCGGACGATGATTTGTAAGGTCCGTATCATGACTTCGGTAATGTCCGCTCCAACCGTCTTCAGCCAGCGTTACCGCTCCCTGAGCGTCGGGATCGTGGCCCTGGTGATGCTCGTGGCGTTCGAGTATCTGGCGGTTGCCACCGCGATGCCGCTGATCGGCCGGGAGCTGAACGGCTACCGCCTCTACGGCCTCGCGTTCAGCGGCGGCATGGCGGCCAACGTCATCGCCACGGTGGTCGGCGGCCGCTGGAGCGACGCGCGGGGGCCGTTCCCCGCCCTGTGGACGGGGGTCGCGGGGTTCGTCGCCGGGCTGGCGGTGTCGGGGTTCGCGCCCGCCATGGAGGTCTTCCTCGCCGGCCGGTTCCTCCAGGGGCTCGGCGGCGGCCTGTTCAACGTGGCGCTGTACGTCCTCGTCGCCCAGGCCTACCCCTCCGCCATGCACCCGAGGGTGTTCTCGGCGCTGGCCGCGGCGTGGGTGCTGCCATCGGTGGTCGGTCCGGCCGTCACCGGCTTCGTGGCGGAGACCTGGAGCTGGCGCTGGATCTTCCTGGGCGTGGCCGTGCTGTCGGTTCCGGCCGCGCTGGTCATGTGGCGCGGCCTGCCCCCGCCGGCCGGGCAGCCGAGGGAGGCGATGGGCCGGGCCTTCCTGCCCCGGTTCGCCTGGGGCGTGTGCGCCGCCGTCGGCGCGGCCCTGCTGCAGTACGGCAGCGGCGCGGCGGGCGCGGGGGTCCTGCTGGCGGGCGCCGGGCTGGCGGTCCTCGCGCTGGCGCTGCCGAGACTGCTGCCCCGGGGCACGCTGCGCGCCGCCCGGGGCCTGCCCACGGTGATCGCGCTGCGGGGCCTGGCCGCCGGGTCGTTCTTCGCCGCCGAGGTGTTCGTCCCGCTGATGCTGGTCCGGGAGCGGCACCTGAACACGGCCGAGGCCGGTCTCGCGCTCACCGGAGGAGCCCTCGCCTGGTCGCTCGGCTCGTGGATCCAGGGGCGCAGGCCCCACGCGCGGGCGCTGACCATCCGGCTCGGCGCGACGCTGATCGCCGCCGGCATCTGCGTCACCACCCTCGTCGTCGTCCCCGCCACTCCGGTCGTCGTGGCGTTCGCGGGCTGGCTGGTGGCGGGCCTGGGCATCGGCATGGTCTTCCCGACGCTGTCGGTGCTGGTGCTGGAGCTGTCCGCGCCGGGGGAGGAGGGCCGCAACAGCGCCTCGCTGAGCATCGGCGAGTCGGTCTTCGCGGTCGTCGCCGTCGCGGTCACCGGCGCCCTGTTCGCGGCGTACGGGGGCAGGTCGTGGGTCTACGTGACGTGCCTCGGCCTGCTGGTCGTGATGGCCGGTACGGCCGCGGTCGTCGGCGGCCGGTTCGAGCACCGCCGCGAACCGGGCACCATGGAGGTCTAGGGACTCCCGGAAATCCCGCCGTGGAGCAGGCCGGGCCGGCCGCCCGGGGCATGACGCCACGGAACGGCCGCCGGCGGGGATACGGGGAAGAAACGAGGGGATCCGAGTGCCGCGTATCCGGGAGCTGGAGGTCTTCAGGATGACCCTGCCGTACGGCAGGCGTCCGGAGACCGTCCTGGTGAAGATCACGGACTACGGCGGCATGGTCGGCTGGGGCGAGGCCGTCGATCCGGCCGCGGCCGGGCCGCTGGAGCGGGCTCTGCCCGCGCTCGTCGGTCTCGACTGGGAACACCCCTCGGAGCTGGGGGACAATCCGGGCGGCGCGGCCGGAGACATGGCCTGCTGGGACTTGTGGGGCCGCATGAACGGCGTCCCGCTCGCCCACGCCCTCGGCGGCACCCGCACGTCCCTGATCGCGACGGTCAGGCTGGCGGCGGACCGCTCGCTGGAGAGCATGGTCGCCCGGGTGAACCGGCACGTCTGCGCGGGCTACGGGCACGTGACGCTGGACGTCCACCCCGGCTGGGACGTCGAGCCGCTGCGGGCCGTGCGCGCCGCCTACCCGGGCCTGGCCATCGCGGTGGACGGGCGCGGCGCCTACACCGAGATCACCCAGCTGGAGGCGCTGGACGCCTATGGGGTGGTGGCCATCGAGCGCCCCTTCAAGGACCTCCTGACCAGCGCCGACCTGCAGGACCGGGTGTCGGCCGCGGTCGCGGTCGAGGTGGCCTCCGTGGCCGAGTTGGACGAGGCGACGCGCCTCGGCGCGGGCCGGGCGCTGCTGCTGCGGCCCGCCAGGTTCGGCTCACTCGGCGCGGTGCGGCGCGCGCACGACCACGCGGCGGAGGCGGGGTGGGGCATCGTCTGCGCCGGGGGCCTCGGCGCGGGCCTGGCCCGGGCCGCGACGGTCGCCGTCGCCAGCCTGCCCGGCTGTACCCTGCCCAGCGACGTGGCCGAGCCGCCGCGCAGCGCTCAGGTGGTGCTCCCGCCGGTCGGCGCGTCCGGCGGGGTCGTCGCCGTGCCGCTCACCCAGCCCGGTCTCGGCCACACCGTCGACGAGGACCGCGTACGCCGCCTCGCCCGCGAGTCGTTCCGCGTCTGATCCACCCGGCGTCACGCCGGCCACCCGCCTTCGTCGCGCCCCGGACGGACGAGCCACGCCGGTCCCCGGCGAGGTCACGATCTTTCAGCGTGCCGTCGCCGTGCCCGGCGCCCCGCAGCCGTCCTCGATCGGGCTCGGCGTCCCCGGCGACGGCAGCACGGTCGGCACCGGCGCGGGGGAGGGAGAGTGGCGATGCCGGAGCCGCCGCGGACCGGCCGGGAAGCCGTTCGACGGGGTCGCGGGAGGAGAGGTCTGGGCGTGCAGAGAGTCACGGATCGCCCGCGCCGTGAGCAGCCGGATCCGGTCCCAGTCGGGGTAGGCGGTGTTGACCAGCGGTGGCACGAACTGGAGGCTGGTCACCCCGGCGTGCTTGACCTTCCAGGCCAGCGGCACCAGGTGTTCCAGCATCGGCCTCGGCACGTCGGTGCTGAGGATCCTGCGGGTGGCCGCCGCGATCTGGGTGAACCGCGTCAGCACGGTCGCCGGGTCGGCCTGGCCGAGCAGCGCGCCGAGCAGGCATCGCTGACGGTGCATCCGGTCGAAGTCGTCGCTCAGGGTGCGGGAACGGGCGTACCACAGCGCCTCGGTGCCGTCCAGGCGGCGGGTCCCGGCCCTGACCACCCCCTCGTCGTACCGGCCGTACACGATGTCGCGGTCCACGGTGAGCACGACCCCGCCGAGAGCGTCGATCATCTTCGCCAGGCCCCAGATGTTGACCAGCGCGTACCAGTCGATCCGCAGGCCGAGGATGTAGCCGACCGTCTCCTTGAGGACCTGCGCGCCCATGTGCCGGTGGCCGCCGAACAGTTCGGGGTGGTCGTCGGCGTACTGCCACACCGAGAACAGCAGGTCCTCCCGCCATCCGGGCCGATACTCCGGAAGCCGGAACCCGAAGGGGAACCGGACGGCCATCGGGCTGCCCGGAGGGAACCGCACGTGCTCCAGGTTGCGGGGCAGGCCGAGCAGCACGGCGCGGCCCGTGCGGACGTCGACGCTGGCGACGTTGATGCTGTCGGTGCGCATCCCGATCCGGTCGGCGCCCCAGTCGCCGCCGAGCAGCAGCACGTTGACCCGGTCCCGGCCCGCCCACGGATCCTCGGGCCCCGCCCCGGCGGCGCCCGCCGGTCCGCCCCCGCCGGGCGTGGTGAAGATCGCGTCGAGCGTCCGCTCGGACAGGGAGACGTACCGGGCGGCGACCGCGAACGGTACCGCGACGGCGACCGCGAGCACGCCCGCGACCAGCCCGGTGAGGATCTGCCCCGAGCGCGGCAGCGCCGCGGGACGCAGGACGGCGTACGAACGGACGACCAGCCAGAACCAGGCGACGGAGCAGGCCACGAAGACCAGGGAGATCTGGCTCAGCCACCCCAGCGCCCGTCCCGCGAGGCCCGCGTCGGCCCCCGCGGCGACGCCCACGACGCAGACGACCGTGGTCAGGTAGGCGCCGAGGAGGGTCAGCCCCGTGCGGCGGCGGCCCGCGCGCAGGTGCGCCGCGCCCGGCAGCACCGCCGACAGCGCCACCCAGGCGATGAGCGCGACGGCTCTGCGCGCCGGCCCGGAGCGACGCGTCGCCGGCGCGGCGCCCTTCCGGCGTGCCAGACCAGGGGTGACCACGGCTCAATTGAAGCGACACGGACCGCGGAAAACCCGTGACCGCCACGAGCCGGAACAGTCCTTGCCGGATTTTGACCGGGGCGCGGCCCTACCAGGGGAAGGCGAACAGGCCGTAGTAGGCCGCGGTCAGGAGCAGCAGGGCCGTTCCGCCGAGCACGCCCGCGAGCACGCTCTTCTGCCAGGGCGTCGGCTCCCAGCCGTCCCGCAGGCCGCCGGCGACCGCGGCGAACGTCGCCACCGTCTGCGCCAGCATCGCGACGGCGAGCAGCCGTACGACCAGCCACCCGGCCTGTACGGCGGGCCAGGCGCCGGCCTGGTTCACCGAGAACAGCACGATCAGCGTGATGAAGGCCATGACCGCGGCGAGTTCGCCGAGCCCGATCCAGGCCATCCGCCGCAGCCGCCGCCGGATGGCCGGCCACCGCTGCACGTTGGCCTGGAACCGCAGGTCGCGTCCGCGCAGCCGGACGACCATCTCGGTGACCGGGGCCGCGACGTATCCCACCGCGGCCAGGCAGAGCGTCAGCCACAGGATCGTGCTGTCCCCCCACCACGGCGCGGCCGGCACGTCGGCCGCCTCGAAGCGCTGCACCGGCGTCGCGCCCGCGATGGGCACCGAGGGTCTCGCCGTACGCGGCAGGTCCCTGATCCAGTTCGCGAGCGTGGGCAGGTAGTCCGCCGCGAACGCCCCTCCGTTGACCCGCATGGCGTGGTCGGCCCCGGCGAGGAAGCGGATGGTGTAGCCGGTGTCGCCGCTCTGCCGCAGCGCCCGGGTGAGGGCCTGGGTGCTCTCCACGAAGGGGATCGACGGGTCGTCGGTGCCGTACAGCGCGAGCACCGGCTGGGTGATCCCGCGCAGGGCGGGCGCCCCGTCGTAGCGCAGGAAGTCGAAGCCGACGCCGCCCATGACCCTGGTCAGCAGGTCGCGTACGCCGGTCGGGGCGTGCAGGCGCAGCAGTTGCTCGTTGAGCGCCCAGGCGACCTGGCGCAGCGGCGAGACGTTCGGCGAGGAGACGAGGACCACGAACGCCGCCCGGGGGTCGCGGGCGGCGGCGATCGGGACGACCCAGCCGCCCTCGCTCACTCCCCACAGGCCCGCGCGCGCCGGGTCGACGTCCGGCCGCTGGCGCAGCACCCGCAGCATGCGCAGGGCGTCGTCGGCGAGCAGCCCGAAGTCGCGGCTGCGGAAGGAGTAGCCGACGGTCCGCTTGTCGTAGGCGAGCGTCACGACGCCCGCCCTCGCCAGCCACTCGGCCTGCTGGGTGAACTCCCCGCCGTCGCCAGAGCCCGAGCCCTGCACGAACACGAACGCGGGGTGGCGTCCGGGCGACAACGGCGCCCTGATCGTCGCCCGCAGCGTCTCGTTCCTCGCCGGCACGAGCAGTTTCTCGGTGCGGAACGGCCCGCCGCCGAAACCCGCTCCGGCGATCGGCCGCACTTCGGCGGCCGGCTGCGCGGGGATGTCCCGGAACTGGGGCGAGGCGCGAAGCGGCGGCGGGTCGAAGGCCGGCGGGGAGAGCACGTGGCCGATGGTCGCGAGCATCACCATCAGCACACCGGCGATCACTCCGAGAGTGCCCCGGCCGATGTTCATGAGGCGCTCCCCCATGCGTGCTCGTATCCCGAACCCAGGCTAAGTCATTACTCGCTCTTCACGCGGTGCACGGATGTGACGATTGATGCGTCGTTTGTCGGCGGGACCTGTTAGCTTCCTGCGACATGCGTGTCCTGCACACCTCCGACTGGCATCTCGGCCGCTCGTTCCACCGGGAGAGCCTGCTCGGCGCGCAGGCCGCGTTCGTCGACCACCTCGTCGAGACCGTCCGCGCGGAGCGGGTCGACGTCGTGCTGGTCTCCGGCGACGTCTACGACCGCGCGCTGCCCCCCGTGGACGCGGTCGCGCTGTGCAACGAGGCGCTCGCCAGGCTCAAGGCGCTGGGCGCGCACACGGTGCTGATCAGCGGCAACCACGACTCCGCCGTACGGCTGGGCTTCGGCGCCGATCTGATGGAGCGCGTGCACCTGCGCACCGACCCCGCCCGGGCCTGGGACCCGGTCACGATCGGCGACGTCGCGTTCTTCGGCATCCCCTACCTGGAGCCCGAACTCGTCCGGGGGCCGTGGGAGCTGGCCGAGCGCAGTCACACCGCCGCGCTCTCGTACGCCATGGAGCGCGTCCGCGCGCACCCGGCCGCGCGCAGGGTGGTGCTCGCGCACGCGTTCGTCACCGGAGGGGAGGCGAGCGACAGCGAGCGGGACATCAGCGTCGGCGGGGTCTCCCACGTGCCGCTGAGCGCCTTCGACGGCGCCGACTACGTCGCCCTCGGCCACCTGCACGGGCGCCAGGTGATGAGCGAGACGGTCCGCTACAGCGGCTCCCCGATCGCCTACTCCTTCTCCGAGGCCGGCCACCTGAAGGGCTCCTGGCTCGCCGACCTGGACGGCGGGCGGACGGAGTTCGTCCCGGCCCCGGTGCCGCGCCCGGTCGCCAGGCTGCGGGGCCGCATCGACGACCTGCTGACCGACGCCCGCCTCGCCCGGCACGAGGACCACTGGCTGCAGGTGACGCTGACCGACCCGGTGCGCCCGCGCGAGGCGATGGAACGCCTGCGCGGGCGCTTCCCGCACACGCTCGCGCTCGCCTTCGAACCGGACGGCGCGGCCGGGAGCGCTCCGCAGGCGCCGAGGATCGCCGGGAGGGCCGAGATCGAGGTGGCGCTCGACTTCGTCCGCGAGGTGCGCGGGGAGCAGGCCGACGACGACGAACGGCGGCTGCTGGAGGAGGCGGTCGAGGCGTGCCGCATCAGGGAGAGCGCGTGAGCGGCCGGCCCGTGCCGGGTGAGGAGGTCCGGTGAGGCTGCATCGGCTGAGCCTGGTCGCGTTCGGGTCCTTCCCGGGGACGGAGGAGGTCGACTTCGACGCGCTCGGCGAGGCGGGCCTGTTCCTGATCCACGGGCCGACCGGCGCGGGCAAGACGACGGTGCTCGACGCCGTCTGCTACGCCCTGTACGGGCGGGTGCCCGGCCAGCGGGAGAGCGCCCGCAGCCTGCGCTGCGACCACGCGCCGCCCACCCGGGGGCCGTCGGTGACGCTGGAGGCGACGATCCGGGGCAGGCGTCTGCGGGTCACCCGTTCCCCGGCGTGGATGCGGCCGAAGCTCAGGGGCTCGGGTCTGGTCGAGGAGAAGGCCAAGGCCCTGGTCGAGGAGCTGACCGAGCCCGGCGGGCGGTGGGTCGCGCGCAGCACCCGCAGCGACGAGGCCGGCGACTTCATCGGCACGCTCACGGGGATGAACGCCGCCCAGTTCTGCCAGGTGGCGCTGCTGCCGCAGGGCGACTTCGCGAAGTTCCTGCGCGCCGGGGGCGAGGAGCGGCGCGAACTGCTGGAGCGGCTCTTCTCCGTCCGGGTGTTCGGCGAGGTGGAGCGGTGGCTGGCCGACCACCGCACGCGGTCCGGGCGGGAGGCGCAGGAGCTGGCCCAGCGGGTCCACTCGGTGCTGGACCGCATGCGCGGCGCGGCGGGAGACCTCGCGCTGCCCGAGGACGCGGACAGACCGGAGAACTGGTCGGGTGAGGTGCTGAGCCTCGCCGAGGGCGCGCTCGCCCACGCGGTGACCGCCTGCACGGCGAGCCAGGCCGGCCTGTCGTCGGCCCGGAGCAGGCTGGAGGACGGCCGGGCCCTCGCCGACCGGCAGCGCAGGCACGCCGCCGCCCTGGCCCGGCGCCAGGAGCTCGACGCGGCGGCGGACGAGCGATCCGACCTCGAGGCGATGCTCGACGAGGCGGCGCGCGCCGACCGGGTGCTGCCGCTCGTCCGCCAGGCCGAGCAGCGCGCGGAGGCCGTGGCCAAGGCCCGCCGGGTGGCCGCCGACGCCATGCTCCGCGCGTTCCCCGGCGCTCCGGACGGCCCGGTGTGGCCGGACCCGGAGCGGCTGGCCGTGCTGGAGCGGGAGCGGCGCGACGAGATCGCCCGGGTGCGCCAGATCCTCCCGGAGGAGGAGCGCCTGCGGGAGGTGCGGGACGAGCGGGCGGGCGCTGATCGCGCGCTGGCGGCGCTCTCCGAGGAGGAGGCCCGCCTGGCCGGGCGGCTCGCCGCGCTGCCCGGGGAGCGTCTCGGCGTAGAGGAGCGGCTCGCGGGGGCACGCCGGGCGGCGGCGAGCCTTCCGGGCCTGACCGCCGCCAGGGACGCCGCGCTGCGGCTGCGTGCGGTCACGGGGGAGGCCGCGCTGCTCGACGCCGAGCTGACCCGGCTCTCGGGTGACGAGGCGCGGGCGCGGGCCGACCAGCAGGAGCTGCCCGCGGCCCTGGCCGGCGCCGGGGAACGGCTCCGGGACCTGCGCGACATGGCCGCGCGGATTCCCGCGCTGGAGGCCGCCGCCCGGACGGCGGAGGAGCGGCTCGGCAGCGCGCGGCTCCGCGACACGCTGACCGCCGAGCTGGAGGCGGCCGAGCGGGACCGCCGCGCGGCGGTCGACCTGGCCCAGGAGAGCCGGGACCGTCTCCAGGAGGTGCGGCAGGACCGCATCGACGGAATGGCCGCCGAGCTGGCGGCCGGGCTGGTGGACGGGCTGCCCTGCGCCGTGTGCGGCGCGACCGGGCATCCCCGCCCGGCCGAGCCCGCCGTACGGGCCGCCACGGCCGAGGACGAGCGGGCGGCGCAGGACGCGTTCGACGCGGCCCAGCGCGCCCGTGAGGCGGCGGAGGCGAACGTCGCGGGGCTCTCCTCGCGCCTCGCCGACGCGGAGTCCCGCGCCGGGGACCTGTCCCAGGAGGCCGCGGGAAGCGCCCTGGACGAAGCCCGGGACGAGCTGTCGCGGCTGCGGTCGGCCGCGTCCGCGGTCGACGCGGCCGAGGCGGAGGCCGGACGGCTCGCCGCCGCCCTGGAGGACGCCCGCGAGCGGGCCGTGGAGCTGGCCGGGCTGCTGACCGAGACCAGGACCAGGCGGGACGCCCTGCTCGCCGAGGGGGAGCGCCTCGCCGCGGGACTGGAGGGCGACCTCGCGGACGTGGAGGCCCGGCTCGGCCGGGCGCGGTCGGAGGCGGAGGCGGAGGAGGAGCTCGCCGCCCGCGCCGCCCGGCTCACGGCCGAGCTGGAGGAGCTGGGCGCGCTGGCCGCGCGGACCGGGGCGGAGCTGGCCGAGGCCCGCGCCCAACGGGACATGCTGGAGACCGGCGAACGCCGGCTGGCCGAGGTGATCGACGCCGCGCGGGGCGCGGACCCCTCGCTCGCCGCCCGGATCGACCGCCTCTCCGAGGAGGCCGGCCTGCTGCGTGAGGCGGCCGACGCGGCGCGTACGGCTGCGGAGGCCGGGCGCGAGAGCGAGGCCGCGCGCGCCGCGGCGGCCCGCGCCGCGTCGGGGGAGGGGTTCGCGAGCGTGGAGCACGCCGCCGCCGCGGTCCGCACCCTGGAGGACCGGGAGGCGATGACCGAGCGGCTGGGACTGCTGGACGCCGAACGCGCCACGGTGGAGGGGCTGCTGGCCGATCCCGAGCTGGTCGCGGCCGCCGCCGAGCCGCCCGCCGGCCTGGCGGAGCTGAGCGCCGCGCACGATGCGGCCGAGCGCGAGCACGGTCTGCGCACCTCGGCCCGTGACCGCGCGCGGAGCAGGCTCGACCAGCTCACCGCGCTCGCCGGTGAGCTGGACGCCGCGGTGCGCGCCCACCGGCCGGCCGAGGAGCGGCACCGCCTGGCCCGGCGCCTCGCCGAACTCGCCAACGGCACCTCAGGTGACAACCGATGGCACATGCGGCTGTCGGCGTACGTGCTCGGCGAGCGGCTGCGGCAGGTCGTGGACGCGGCCAACGAGCGCCTCGACCACATGTCGGGCGGGCGCTACCTGCTGCGGCACGACCTGAACCGGACCGCGGGCGACCGGGGCCGGTCGGGCGGCGGGCTGGGCCTGCGGGTGCTCGACGCCTGGACCGGGGTGGAGCGCGACCCGGCCACCCTGTCCGGCGGCGAGAGCTTCATCACCTCCCTCGCCCTGGCGCTGGGCCTGGCCGACGTGGTGACGGCGGAGGCGGGCGGCGCGGAGATCGGCACCCTCTTCGTGGACGAGGGCTTCGGCACGCTCGACGAGGACACGCTCGACGACGTGCTCGACATCCTCGACGGGCTGCGGGAGGGCGGCCGGGCGGTCGGCGTCGTCAGCCACGTCGCGGAGCTGCGCGTGCGCATCCCCGCCCAGCTCCGCGTGCTGAAGAACCGCGGCGGCTCCACCCTGTCGCACGCCTGACGCGGGCACCAGGGGGAGCTCAGGGGGTGAGCAGGTAGGCGTTGTCCTTCCACCAGGTCCAGATGGCCGGCCGGTCGCCCGCCTCGGCGAGGACCGCGACGTCCTCGCCGTCGAAGGTCCACACGGCCAGGTAGGAGCCCTTCGAGCCGGGCTTGCAGACGAGCGTCCCCGTGACCTTTCCTTCGTGGTTCCAGGCGCCGGAGGAGTCGCCGCGTGCGCAGCCGCGCGACCTCAGGCCCTTCGACAACCCGGCGACCCACGCCTTCAGCGCCTTCCCGTCGATGAACCGCATCACCAGCGGGTTCCGCGCCGGGCCGTGGCGTACGGCCGCGCAGTTCACCGCGGCGATCACCTTGGCGTTCTCCTCCGAGAACGCGGGGACACACCCGGTCAGCACCCGGGAGTCGATGCGATCGACCAGCGCCTGCTGCCCCACTGTGAACCTGGCGGGCGTCGGCGTGACCGGGCCCAGGGGGGAGGTCCCCATGATGGCCAGGCACTCGGTGAGGCCGAGCCGCCGCGCGCCGGCCACCCACGACGGCATCGTGCTGGCCGACAGCGTCTGCATCGCCGTCATCGCCGCCTGGCCCTGGAGCGGGCCCTGGTCCACCTGGTAGTCCACGAGGACCGTGGAGATCGCGGTGAACGCCGTCGCGAAGCTCCGGGTGTCCCGCAGGAGCCCGTCGATGTCGCGGCGATCGTATCCCTCGGGCACCGGGATCTCCGCGAAATCGGCGCTCATGGCGCGGAACGCCGAGGCGATCTCGTCCATCGAGGTCACGACCGCGGCGAGTTCGGGGCTGCGCGTGCCGGCGTGCGGCACCGCCCTCAGGACCTCGGCCGCCTGGAGCAGGGCCGAGTGGAGCGAGACCTGCATCTCGCCGAGGTCGCGCTGGCAGGTGTTGTCGGCCTTGAGACGCCACTCGTCGATCGTCGGTCCGGGAGTCCGGTCCACCAGCGCGATCCAGAACGCGCCCACGGTGACGGCGAAGGTGATCAGGGCGCCGGCGGACTTCCCCGCCAGCATCAGCTTCTCCCGGCCGGTGCGCGGCCGCCTCACGGGCGGTTCCTCCGGCGCCTGGTCCAGGCTCACGCGACGATCGCCCCTCGCGTGCGGTCGCGCTGTCCGCCCGATCGAGTTCGCCTCACCATTCGTCCCTCTCCAGCCGGACCCCGACCAGCAGACGAACCACACGTAACCATAGAAGGGAGCTGGTCACGACCGGAAGAAATCGAATCGTCACCAGGAATTCCCCCTTCCTGGCTACCCCAACGAAACGCGTCCGCGAGAAAGTGCCCGACCCACTTACGGAGGGCCGAATCGGGGGAATCGCCGTGACCGTGGCCTGGGCACTCGCCGGTTTATCGCATTCGTCTCAGCGCCCGGACCCATTTGATCACTCGTAAATCCGGGAACCGTTTCATCAATCGTTGATCTACAACGTAAAGGCGCTGGGACGAGTCTATGCCGGCAGCCAGTGGGAGGTCAGGAGGTAGCCGCCGGAGACGAGCGACGCGGTGGAGACCAGCAGGAACAGCACCACCCAGAGCGTGCCGGGCACGTGGGTCAGCCGGGCGAGCTGGTCGGCGTCGGAGTCCGGCGCGTGCCCGACCCGGCGCTTGGCCTGCAGTTCGAGGATCGGCCGCACGCCGCCGAGCAGCAGGAACCACGCCGCGGCGTAGGCGCCGGCGGACTGCACGTCGGGCGGGGCGAACCAGGACAGCGCGAAGACCGCGCCGCCCACCACGAGCAGGGACACCGCGCCGAAGACATTCCTGATCATCAGCAGCATGCAGGTCAGCAGCGCGAGCACGGCCCACAGCAGCAGCGTGATCCGCCCGTCCGCGACCAGCCAGGCCGCGCCGAGGCCGATCAGGGACGGCGCGACGTATCCCGCGGCGGCGGTGGCGACCATGCCGGGTCCGGTCGGCCTGCCCCGGGTCAGCGTCACTCCGGAGGTGTCCGAGTGGAGCCGGATCCCCCGCAGCTTGCGCCGCGTCAGCACCGCCACGAACGCGTGGCCGCCCTCGTGCGCGATCGTGATCAGGCCGCGGGAATAGTGCCACGAGACCGGGTAGGCGACTACCGCCAGAGCTGCGAACCCGGACAGGACGACCAGCCAGAGCGGGGGCGCGACCTGGGTGGCGGTCAGATGGTTCCAGAGGGCCTTGAGGGGGGTCACTCCCGGAATCGTACGGCCCGCGGGCCCGGTCCACGCCGCCCGCGCCCGCCCGGTGCGCGGGGAAAGCGCGAACGGGGGTTACCTTCTACAAGTGGCAGAGCGGCGGATACGTGGACTGCGCGGATTGAGTGGACTCATGAGGACGAAGCCGGAGCAGGCTCCCGAACACTCCATGGACCCACGGGCCGGCGAGCGCGAGGACTCCTTCAGGCACAGCGTGATCGACAACGCGGTGTACGTGGACGGCGAGCGGGTGGACTCGCCGCTGTCGCTCGGCGACGCGATCGCATCATTGCGTGCGCGGCCGGGCGCGATGGCGTGGATCGGCCTGTACCGGCCGGAGGAAGCGGAGCTGATCAAGGCCGCCGAGGAGTTCGGCCTGCACGAGCTCGCCATCGAGGACGCCATCGTCGCCCACCAGCGGCCCAAGGCCGACCGGTACGGCGGCACGCTGTTCGTGGTGCTGCGGGCGGCGCAGTACCTCGACAAGCCGGAGAAGGTGGCCTTCGGCGAGTTGCACGTCTTCGTGGGCCCCGACTTCGTCCTGACCGTGCGGCACAGCGAGGCGCCCGACCTGTCGAAGGTGCGCCGGCGGATGGAGTCGGACCCCGACCTGCTCCGCCAGGGCCCGCAGGCCGTGCTGTACGCGATCCTCGACGCGGTGGTGGACGGCTACGCGCCCGTGGTCGCCGGGCTGCAGAACGACATCGACGAGATCGAGGTCCAGGTCTTCGGCGGCGACCCGGCCGCGCCGCGGCGCATCTACGCCCTCTCACGGGAGGTCATCGAGTTCCAGCGGGCGACCAGCCCGCTCGTGCCGATGCTCGACGGCTTCATCGCGGGGTCGCCCAAGTACGGCGTGAACGAGGAGTTGCAGCGTTACCTGCGCGACGTGTCCGACCACGCCATCACGGTCACCGAACGCGTTGCGGGCTTCCGGCAGATGCTCCAGGACATCCTCATCGTCAACTCCACTCTCGTGAGCCAGCAGCAGAACGAGGAGATGACCAAGCTGACGGCCACGAGCATCGCCCAGGGCGACGAGGTCAAGAAGATCTCCGCCTGGGCCGCCATCCTGTTCGCTCCGACCCTGGTCGGCACGATCTACGGGATGAACTTCGACCACATGCCCGAGCTGCACTGGATGCTCGGCTACCCCATGGCGATCGTTCTCATGGGCGTCGTCTGTCTCACGCTCTACCTGGTCTTCAAGCGCCGCGACTGGCTGTGAGACGCGAGGACGCCCGGTGCGTCCTTGTTGGGTCCCCACTCGGGTCCCGCGACCAGGCCCGAAGTAGCTCTCTGTAGCCTGTTCGCCGAGTGCCGCTGGCCGGGCGGGCTCCCGGCCTCAGCGGCTCAGCGCGGTCTCCTGTTCCACACGCGACAGCTTGTCCGGGTTGCGCACGAAGTAGAGCTCGGTGACCAGACCGCCCTCGACCCGCATCGCGACGACACCGTCGATCTCCCCGTCGATGCGCATGAGGAGACCCGGGCAGCCGTTGACCTGCACCGGCTCGACCGACACCTCGGCCCCGAACCTGTGCAGGCCCGCGTCCAGCAGGCGAGCCACCTTGCCGGCCCCCACGACGGGCCGCGGCACAGCGCGCTTGACGCCGCCGCCGTCGCTCAGGGCGACGACGTCGGGAGCGAGGACGTCGAGCAGGCTCTGCAGCTCGCCGGTCTCGACCGCGCGCTGGAACGCCTGGAGCGCGTCGCGGGTCTCGGCCGCGGAGACCACGTCGCGCGGCCGCCGGGCGGCGACGTGCGCTCGTGCCCGGTGGGCGATCTGGCGGACCGCTGCCGGGCTCTTGCCGACGGCGTCGGCGATCTCGTCGTATCCGACGTCGAACACCTCGCGCAGCACGAACACCGCCCGCTCGGCCGGCGCGAGCGTCTCCAGCACCAGCAGCATCGCCATCGAGACGCTGTCGGCCAGCTCGACGTCCTCGGCCACGTCGGGTGTGGTCAGCAGCGGCTCGGGCAGCCAGGGACCGACGTAGGACTCCCTGCGCCGGCCGAGCGTACGCAAGCGGGTCAGCGCCTGCCGGGCGGCGATCCGCACCAGGTACGCACGCCGATCCTCCACGGTGTCCAGGTCGACGCCCGACCACCGCAACCAGGTCTCCTGCAGGACGTCCTCGGCGTCGGCGGCTGACCCGAGCATCTCGTAGGCGACGGTGAACAGCAGGTTGCGGTGGGTGACGAACGCCTCGGTGGCGGGATCGGTCCGGCCGCCGCCGGCGAACGCTCCGGCTGTGCCCGTCGTCCGCTCGCTCCGCTCGTTCATATTCCCCGCCCCTGCCTGTTGCCGCTCGACTCTGCCACACGTGTGCCACACGCAAGACGCCGGTCCCCGTCGCCGTGTGACACCCGCTCGCGGTGACACGCCTCACATCCGCGTCCTGTCACAGGGGTCGGGTCGGCGGCGTCTGCATGGTCGTCAGGACGCCGCGCGAACGCGGGAGGCGAACCACGGAAGTGAGGATCGATGACGAACACGGACCGGACTTCGGTGCTGATCACCGGTGCCAACAAGGGACTCGGTTTCGAAGCGGCCCGGCGGCTCGGGGAACAGGGGTGGACCGTCTTCCTGGGGTCGCGCGACGAAGGACGCGGAAGGGCGGCCGCCGGCAAACTGGCCGCCGGCGGCGTGGACGTGGTCATGGTCCCGCTGGACGTGACCTCGGACGAGTCGGTGGGCGAGGCCGTACGGCTTGTGCGACGGCACACCGACCGGCTCGACGTGCTGATCAACAACGCCGGGGCGCCGGGCAGGATCATCCCGCCCGCGGACGCGACGGCCGACGAGGTCCATTCCGTCTACGACACCAACGTGTACGGGCCGATCAGGGTCACACACGCGTTCCTCCCCCTGCTGCGGGCGGCGGACAACCCGCGCGTGGTGATGGTGTCCAGCGGCGGGGGTTCCTTCGCGGTCGTGACCGATCCGGATCAGCCGGTCTCGAAGATGCACGAGCTCGCCTACAGCTCGTCGAAAGCGGCACTGAACATGATTACCGTCCGATACGCCCAGGCGCTCCCGGAGATCAAATTCAACGTCGCCACCCCCGGAGAGGTCGTCAACCGCAAGTTCGCCGCCACCGACATGAACAACCACACCGGCGCGATGACGGTCACCGAGGGCACCGACTCGATCATCGAGCTCGCGACGCTCGCCTCTGACGGGCCGACCGGGATCTTCATCGATCGCCTCGGCCCCATCGCCTGGTAGTTCCGGGCCCCTTGACGGTCTTGTCGAGCTCGGGACGCGTGGTGGCGCGGGTCGAGATCGCCTCGGCGATGACGCGGGTGACACCGGTGGCTTTTGAGCGCGTCGAGCCGGGTGTCCAGGGACCTGACGGACGGTGGAGGCGCGGGCGTAGCCGATCCGCGCGTGCCCGGCCGGCTCGACGTCGGTCCCGGCGGGGCGGGGCAGCCGGGTTGTTCGGGGCTGGTCGCGCGGACCCGAGCGGGGGCTTGTTCGCGCCAATTATCTAGATATATCGTTCATGTATCTCGATAGTTGGAGGATTGCATGCACGAGGATGGAGGGCCCCCGGCGGCCCCGCTCGCGCCTCCACCGCCACCGACACCGCCACCACCGCCGTCACCCCCACCGCCGCCGCAGGCCGGTCCGCGGCTCCCTCAGCCGCCCGCGCTGGGACCGCGCGTACGGCGGGGCGACGTCCGTGCGGCCCTGCTGCGTCTGCTGACCGAGGAGCCGCGTAACGGCTACCAGCTGATCGAGGAGATCGCGCGGCGCAGCGGCGGGGTCTGGCGGCCCAGCCCCGGCTCGGTCTACCCCGCCCTCCAGCAGATGGAGGACGAGGGACTGGTCCAGGGAGAGGACGCGGGCGGCAGCCGTACGTACCGGCTGACCGAGGAGGGCGGGCGGCAGGCCGACGAGCGGGCCGAGCCGTGGGCGGACGTCTGCCGCGGCCTCCCCGCGGACCGGCACGAACTGCGGACGCTGTGGGGCCAGCTCGGCGAGGCCTTCGTCCATCTGACGCACGTCGCGGACGACCGCCAGGTCGACGAGGCCAAGAAACTGCTCAGGAGCACGCGCCAGGCGATGTTCCGGATTCTCGCGGAGGACGGATGAACGACGCGGATGACGCATGGACGAGCGAAGCGAGCGGATCGACGGGCGCGGGGCGGTTCACGTGAGCCCGCGGCCTTCGGAGGGGGTGGCATGAGCGCGCGGGCCGGTGATCTCGGCGCGGCGGTGGCAGTGCGCGGCCTGCGCAAGACGTACGGCAAGGTCGAGGCCGTCAAGGGCGTCGACTTCGAGGTCGCGCCCGGCGAGGTGTTCGGCTTCCTCGGGCCGAACGGCGCGGGCAAGACCACCACGATCAGCATGCTGTGCACGCTCGCCACGCCCACGGGCGGCACCGCCCTCGTCGCCGGGCACGACATCGTGACCGAGCGCGACGCCGTGCGCCGCAACATCGGGCTGGTCTTCCAGGACCCCACGCTGGACGGCTACCTGACCGCCGAGCAGAACCTGCGCTTCCACGCCGAGCTGTACGGCGTGCCGAAGGACCTGGTCGGCGACCGGATGCGCCAGGTGCTGGACATGGTCGGGCTGTGGGACCGCAGGGACGGCAAGGTCATGACGTTCTCCGGAGGCATGAAGCGCCGGCTGGAGATCGCCCGCGGGCTGCTGCACTCGCCCCGGGTGCTCTTCCTGGACGAGCCCACGGTCGGCCTGGACCCGCAGACCCGCTCGGCCATCTGGGGATACATCGGCAAGCTGCGTCACAGCGAGGACATCACGATCTTCATGACGACGCACTACATGGACGAGGCCGAGTACTGCGACCGCATCGCGATCATCGACCACGGCGAGATCGTGGTGATCGACTCGCCGGAGGCGCTCAAGGCGAGCGTCGGCAAGGACCGCGTGCAGATCCAGACCGGCGACGACGAACGCGCGATGGTCCTGCTCAGGGAGAGGTTCGGCGTCGAGGCCGCCGTACGGGAGGGCCAGGTGACGTTCGCGGTCCCGTCGGGGGAGGAGTTCGTGCCGAAGCTGTTCGCCGGCCTCGGCGTGCCGATCCGGTCGGTGAGCGTGTCGCGCCCCTCGCTCGACGACGTCTTCATGTCCTACACCGGCTCCACGATCCGCGACGCGGAGTCGTCGGGGACCGGCAACCAGTGGATGCGCGCGATGGCCAGGGGAAGGTGAGCGGATGACGACCGACGTGGTCCGGGTGAGCGTGCCGCGGGCGGGCGGAGGCCACGACCTGCGGGCGGTCAAGGTGGTGCTGCACCGGGAGTTGCTGCGGTTCGCCAACGACCGCACGCGGATCGTGTCCTCGCTGGTCCAGCCGGTGCTGTGGCTGTTCGTGATGGGCACCGGGCTCGGCACGCTGGTGCGGGGCTCGGTCCCCGGCGTCGACTTCCGGACGTTCATGTACCCCGGCATGATCTCGATGACCGTGATCATGACGGCGATGTTCTCGGCGGGATCCATCGTGTGGGACCGCGAGTTCGGGTTCCTGCGCGAGATGCTGGTCGCGCCGGTCAGCCGGGGCGCGATCGTGGTCGGCAAGTGCCTGGGCGGCGCCGTCGTCGCCACCCTGCAGGGCGTGATCATCCTCGCGCTCGCGGGGCTGGTCGGCGTGCCGTACTCGCCGGGCCTGATCCTCACCCTGCTCGGCGAGATGTTCCTCGCCGCCTTCACGATCACCGCCTTCGGCGTGACGCTCGCCGCCCGGATGCGCACCATGCAGAGCTTCTTCGGCGTGATGCAGATGGCGATCATGCCGATGATGTTCCTGTCGGGCGCCATGTTCCCGCTGGCCGGACTGCCGTCGTGGCTGCACGTGCTCACGACGGTCAACCCGCTGACGTACGCCGTGGATCCGATGCGCCGGGCGGTCTTCGGCCACATCGACGTGCCGCCACAGGTGGACGCGATGCTCAACCCCGGCGTGAGCTGGTTCGGCCACCGGCTGCCGGTGGTGCTCGAACTCGGCCTGGTCGCCGCCGTCGGCGCGGTCCTGCTGGCCGTGGCCGTGGCCCAGTTCCGGCGTACGGACTAAACAGTTCCGACGGACGGACTAGACGGTTCCGGCGTACGGGCCGACCCCGCACACCCGGGGGACGGCGGCGAGCGGGACGTCCTCGTCGAGGGCACGGACCAGCAGCGCCTCCACGCCGAGGAGCATGGCGCGGGCCGTCTCCAGGGGCAGGTAGGCGGTGTCGGCGATGAGGCTGAGCTGTCCCGTGTCGGTGGCCGCGCCCACGGTGAAGAACGCCTTGAACCGGACGCCGGGCCAGGCGTTCGTGACATACGTGCGGGTCTTCGCGGTCAGGTCGGCGAGGGACTCGCCGGCGATCTCGCCGGCCGCGGGCCGAGGCACTCCCGGCCAGGTGCCGATGGTCCGCCGGTCGTTGAAGAACGCGTCGAGGTCCGGCTCCCGGCCGCGGCGGCGGCCGATGTCCTCGCGCATGGCCTGCATGGCGAAGGGGTCGTAGTGCGCGTTGCGGTACGCCGTGAAGGCGGCGCGGTGCGCCTCCCGGCAGGCGTCGGCGAAGCCCTCGGAGGGCGGGTCGAGGACGAACAGGCCGTCCTGGCCGACGTTGCCGATCATGGTGCGGGTGCGGGGGTCGCGGCGGTTGCTGTGCACGAGCTGCATGACCGCCTTCGTGCGGCCGCTCACCGTGGCCAGGACGGTCGCGCACGCGCCGAGCAGGACGCTGGTCGTGCTGATGGTCCACCGCTCGGCCAGCGTCTCGGCCGCCGCGGCGAGCGCGACCGACTCCATGCCGACCTCGATGAACCGGGGGTCCTCCGGCGCGCCCGGAGGATGGTCGAACACGTCGAGCGGTGCCTCCTCCAGGACGGCCCGCCAGTAGCGGATCGACCTGGCCGAGCGCGCCTGGAACGACTCCTCGCGCTCCAGGGCCGCCTGGTCCATCGGATGCCAGTCGGCGGGCGGCGGCTCCTCCCCTCTGAGCAGGACCTTCCACTCCTCCGAGAGCAGGCTCAGGGCCTGGAAGTCCACGGCCAGGTGGGAGAAGGTCAGCGCCAGCGCCATGGGCCGCCCGGCCTTCAGGACGGCGGCGCAGCGCAGCGGCAGCTCGCGGTCGTGGACGAAGGCCGTCGTGCTCAGCTCGCCGGAGATCCGTTCGGCCACCCGCAGGGCCCGTTCCTCCCCGGCCTCCACCAGGTCCACGGTGAGCCGGCCGTCGCGTCTCACCCGCTGCACCGGTCCGTCCGGCGTGCCGTGGAACGTGGTACGCAGGGTCTCGTGCCGTTCGATCAGCACGCGCAGCGTGTCCAGCACGGTGGCGAGGTCGCGCCTGCCGTACACCGGCAGCACCCAGGGGCAGTTGAGGAAGGACTGGCTGTCCCCCATCAGATGGACGGCCCGCCAGATCAGCCGCTGCCCCCAGGTCAGCGTCGCCTCGCCCTCCCGCGCGCCGTGGAACTCCACCGTCGCGCCCGCGCCCCGCGCCGGGGAGCCCTCCGGGGTCGTCACGCGCCGGCCGTGGTCCGGTCGCCGGGCTCGGCGGCCCGGGACACCAGCGCGGCGAGGGCGTCGACGCTCTCCAGCGAGGCCCAGTCGCCGCCGAGGCCGACCTCGACCCCGAAGGTGTCCTCGATCGCGTCGACGAGCCGCACCCGGGCCACCGAGGTCAGGCCGAGCGCCGACAGCGAGCGCTCGCCGGCGAGCGCCTCCTCGGCGCCGATCGCGCCCTCGGACACCTCGGCGACCAAGTCCGCCAGGGCCTGTCTGTACTGTCCGGCCGTCATGCCGCACCACCCGTCATATGACGTCCTCCGCTGTCCCGGGGGAATCATGCCGACCTGGCACGGAAGCATAGGCAAATCGGATCGGGAATGACAACGAAACAGAAAAGACGCTGACCGAAAACTTTCGGAAACGGGTCGCGCGGTCCGCGAGGGGGCCGTGACGCGGATCGGCCCGGGGCGTGACACCCGCCCCGGGCCGGCCTGACCGTCTTCCCTAGTTTTTCTAGTGCTTCACGCGGACCCAGTCCGCGCGGCTGGACGAGCGCCGCGCCTCGTCGTCACCGGGGAAGACCACCTTCCAGCTTCCGGAGCGCGTCGCCTTGGTCCTGCCCCAGAACTTGCCGGAGACGTTCGTCCGCAGCGTCTTGACGTAGTGCCAGGAGCCGCCCGCCTTCTTGAACCACACGGTCACCTTCTGGTGGCCGTAGCCCTCCCAGCCGTCGTCCCACACCTGGAGCGCGCCGCGGAAGGTCAGGTACCTGCCGTACCCGACCGGCTCGGGGGCGGCGTTGAAGCGGATCACCCGGGTGTCGGCGGCGGGCGGCGGCACGGGCCGGGGAGCGCGGACCGTCACGTAGTCGGACGAGCTCACCGAGCCCGTCGCGCCGGTGACGGCCTCGAACTCGGCCCGCCACCAGCCGGAGGTCCTGGCCCTGACGTCCGCGGCGAAGAAGCCGCGGTCACCGGTCCAGGCGGAGGTGACGTACCGCCAGCGGTAGCCGCCGTCGGGCTTGAAGAGGATCTTCACGCGGTGGTCGGGGAAGCCGCGCCAGAAGTCCCCGCCGCCGATCTCCAACCGGCCGCGCAGGCGCAGGGTGCCGCCGGCGCGGACGGGGTCGGGGGAGGCGTCGAAGCCGGTGACGCGGGTGCGCCGGGCGGCGTCCCGTACGTCGACCCGGTCGCTGTCGCTCGTCGCGGGCTCGGCGGCGGTGGTGCCGTCGAACTCGGCCCGCCACCAGCCGGACCTGTCCACCCTCTCGTCGGCCGAGAAGCGGCCGCGCCCGTCGGTCGTCACCCAGCCGACCCGGCCGTAGGAGCCGCCGACGGGCTTGAAGGCGAGGTACACCCGCTGGCCGGCGTACCCGCGCGACGCGCCGTAGGTGAGCGTGCCGGACAGCCTGACGACGCCGCCGCGGTCGGCCACGTCCGGCGAGGCGGCGAAGTCGAGGCCGGTGTTCCAGTGAACCTGGAACTCCTTGGTCGCGGTGCCGCCCCCGGTCCTCACCTCCAGCTTCCAGGCGCCCGGCTCGTCCCTGAAGGTGAAGCCGTACCTGGCCGAGTAGGCGCCGGAGCCGGCGGGACCGGTGGCGAGCGCGACGGCCCGGCCCGATCCGTCGAGGAGCCGGGCGGTGCCCGCCTCGGCCGACTTGTAGGTGAAGGTCGCCGGCGTGCCCGCGCCGGTGGCGACGATCACGGGGCTGGGGGAGACGGCGAGGTCGCTCGGCGCCGTCACCGTCGCCGCGCCCGCGGCGGCCGGGAGTGCCACGGCTCCGCACAGGGCGACCGCTCCTCCCATGGCCACCGCCGCGATCACGGCGCGCATGCGTTCCAACATTCCGCTGAACCATCCTTCCCGGTGGTCGAACGGTGAACGCGGCCTGAGGGTGCCACGTCATTCCTCTCAAGTAGACGGGCGATAACCGGCATAGGTTGAGAGAAATGACATTCGTCATCAAATTGTGTCAATTAAGTTGATCAAAAGGTGGAGGGATACCGGGAGTTCCCACTGTGCGGGACGGAGCGAGCATCCTGCGACATAATCGGCCGTGTGGTACGGGAAGCAGTGGAGACCCATTTCGCCGAAGCCGTGGGGGCGCTGACCCCGGGGCCCGCCGGGGACCCGGATCTGCCGGTCCGGCCCGGCTCGGGCCTCACCGGGGTCCGGTGCCGGGAACTGTTCGCGGTGCAACTCGGCAGCCGGCTTCTCGACGTCGCCGCCCGCCTGATGCGCGGGCGCGACGAGGGCTTCTACACGATCGGGTCGTCCGGCCACGAGGGGAACGCCGCCGTGGCCGCCGCGCTCCGGGCGACCGACCCCGCGCTGCTCCACTACCGGTCGGGCGCGTTCTACCTGGCCCGCTCCGCCCAGGCCGGGCGGCTGGCCGAGGAGGGGCTGCGCGACGTGCTGCTGGGGATCGCGGCGTCGGCCGAGGAGCCGATCGCGGGCGGCCGGCACAAGGTGTTCGGCCACCCCCGCCTCGCCGTCATCCCGCAGACCTCCACGATCGCGAGCCACCTGCCGCGGGCCGTCGGCGTCGGCTTCGCGATCGAGCGGGCGCGCACGCTGGGCCTGCCGTCGCCCTGGCCCCGCGACGCGGTCGTCGTCTGCGGATTCGGCGACGCGTCGCTGAACCACGCCTCCGCCCTCACGGGTCTCAACACCGCGGCGTACGGCAGCCATCGCGGATTGCAGGTGCCGGTGCTGTTCGTGTGCGAGGACAACGGCCTCGGCATCAGCGTGCGGACCCCGCGCGACTGGGTCGAGCGGGCCAGGCACCCGGCGCTGGAGTACTTCCACGCCGACGGCTGTGACCTCGCCGAGACCTACGACGCCGCGACGCGCGCCGTGCGCCACGTACGTGACAACCGCGCCCCGGCGTTCCTGCACCTGCGCACGGTGCGGCTGATGGGCCACGCGGGCTCGGACGTGGAGATCGCCTACCGCACCCGCAAGGAGATCGCCGCCGACCTGGAGCGCGACCCCCTCGTCCGTACGGCGCGGCTGCTGGTGGAGGCGGGCCTCGCCCAGCCCGACGAACTGCTGGCGCGTTACGAGACCGAGCGCGACCACGTGCTGAAGCTGGCGATGGAGTGCGCGCGGCGGCCCCGGCTGTCGTCCGCGGAGGAGGTGATGGCGCCGCTCGCGCCGCGCGACCCGCGGGCGGTGGCGGCCGGGGCCCTGCGGGCGGCGCCCGCGCGGGAGCGCGACCGGGCCTTCGCCGCGCCCCCGGAGTCGGAGGGCGGGCTCACCCTCGCGCAGGCCGTCAACCGCGCCCTCGCCGACGCCATGGCGGCCGACCCCGGGGTCCTGGTGTTCGGGGAGGACGTGGCCCGCAAGGGCGGGGTGTACGGCGTGACCCGGGGGCTGGCACGCAGGTTCGGCGGCGAGCGGGTCTTCGACACGCTGCTCGACGAGCAGGCCGTCCTCGGGCTCGCGCTCGGCAGCGGGCTGGCGGGGATGCTGCCGGTGCCCGAGATCCAATATCTCGCCTATCTGCACAACGCCCTTGATCAGATTCGCGGCGAGGCGTCGACCATGCAGTTCTTCTCCCGGGGCGCGTACCGCAATCCCCTGGTCGTACGAGTTGCCTCATATGCCTACCAAAAGGGCTTCGGGGGACATTTCCATAATGACAACTCAATTGCCGCGTTGCGCGATATCCCCGGTTTGATCATCGCGTCTCCGGCGCGGCCCGACGACGCGGCGGCGATGCTCCGCACCTGCCTGGCCGCCGCCCGCGTGGACGGCAGTGTGTGCGTGTTCCTGGAGCCCATCGCGCTCTACCACGCCCGGGACCTGTTCGAGGAGGGCGACGACGGCTGGCTCGCGCCGTACGCGCCGCCGGCCCGCTGGGCGGAGACGCACGTCCCGGTCGGCCGGGCCCGTTCCTACGGCGACGGCCGCGACCTCACCATCGTCACGTACGGCAACGGCCTGCGGATGAGCCTGCGGGCGGCGGCGCGGCTCACGGCGGAGGGCATGGGCTGCCGGGTGCTCGACCTGCGGTGGCTGTCGCCCCTGCCGGTCGACGACCTCATGCGCGCGGCCGACCTCACGGGCCGGGTGCTGATCGCCGACGAGACCCGGCGCAGCGGCGGCGTCTCCGAGGGCGTGATGGCGGCGCTGCTCGACAACGGGTTCACCGGCCCGATCACCCGGGTGACCTCCCGGGACAGCTTCGTGCCGCTGGGCCCGGCGGCCGGCGCCGTGCTGCTGTCCGAGGCCGAGATCGAGCAGGCCGCCCGCGCCCTCCCGACCCGGAGCTGACCGCAGGGCCTGAACAGGGGGAGCCGCTCCGAGACCTGATCGCGGGGAGAGCCGCCGGTCAGCCGATCCGGCACAGGGCGGCGCGGGCCATGGTGTGCAGCAGGCCGGCCATGGCCTCGGGGGACAGCTCTCCCGCGCTGTGCGGGGTGGAGTTGAGCAGGCCGAAGACCGCGTGCGCGGCGGCGCGCAGCCGCGCCTGCGGGCAGTCGGGGTGCAGTTCGGCCAGCACGGCCACCCACTCCTCGGCGTACAGCCGCTGGAGCCGCCGGATGGCCCGCCTGGCCTGCTCGGGCACGTTGTCGAGCTCGCGCTCCTGCACCCGGATCAGCGCCGGATGGCGCAGCGCGAACTCGATGTGCCCGGCCAGCAGCGCGTCCAGGGCCGCCTCCGCCGTGTCCGGGTCGGCGGTGGTGGCGAGCCGCGCCCCCTGCTCGCGCAGCCGCTCGCTGATCCCGAGCAGCATCTCGGTGAGCAGGGCCTCCTTGCCGCTGAAGTGCCGGTAGAGCGCGGGCCCCGACACGCCCACCGCGGCGCCGATGTCCTCGATGGACACGCCGTGGAAACCGCGTGCCGCGAACAGGGCGGCGGCCGCGTCGAGGATCTCGGCCCGCCGATTGCGGGTAGGGGACTTCACGGCACCATGGTAGACGGAGTCAGTTAACGATGACTAACATTCGAGCATGAGTACAAGCGACTGGCCGGTGCTGGAGAGCCGGTGCGACCCGGGCGGCGAGGCGTACAAGCGCGACGCCGAGGCGAACGAGCGCCTGGTGGCGGAGCTCCGCGACCGGCTCGCGGCGGCGGCGCGGGGCGGCCCGGAGCGGGCCCGCGCCCGGCACGCCGAGCGCGGCAAGCTGCTGCCCCGCGACCGTGTCGACACCCTCCTCGACCCCGGCGGGCGCTTCCTCGAACTGTCGCCGCTCGCGGCGACCGGCATGTACGACGACCAGGCCCCGGCAGCCGGGATCATCACCGGCGTGGGCCGGGTCGGCGGCCGCGAGGTCGTGATCGTGGCCAACGACGCCACCGTCAAGGGCGGCACCTACTACCCCATGACGGTCAAGAAGCACCTGCGTGCCCAGGAGGTCGCCCTCCACAACAACCTGCCGTGCGTGTATCTGGTCGACTCGGGCGGGGCGTTCCTGCCGAAGCAGGACGAGGTCTTCCCCGACCGGGAGCACTTCGGGCGCATCTTCTACAACCAGGCCACGATGTCGGCGCGGGGCATCCCGCAGATCGCGGCCGTGCTCGGCTCCTGCACCGCGGGCGGCGCCTACGTCCCGGCGATGAGCGACGAGGCGGTCATCGTCCGCGACCAGGGGACGATCTTCCTGGGCGGGCCGCCGCTGGTGAAGGCCGCGACCGGCGAGACCGTCACGGCCGAGGAACTGGGCGGCGGCGAGGTCCACGCCCGCGTCAGCGGCGTCACCGACCACCTCGCCGAGGACGACGCGCACGCCCTGAAGATCGTCAGGGACATCGTGGCGACGCTCGCGCCGAGAGGCCCCCGCCCCTGGGACGTCGCGCCGGCCGAGCCGCCGCTGCACGACCCGCACGACCTGTACGGGATCGTCCCCCAGGACACCCGCCGGCCGTACGACGTGCGCGAGGTTATCGCCCGGATCGTGGACGGCAGCCGGTTCCTGGAGTTCAAGGCCGAGTACGGCCCGACCCTGGTCACCGGGTTCGCCCGCGTTCACGGTCATCCCGTCGGGATCGTGGCCAACAACGGCATCCTGTTCGGCGAGTCGGCGCTCAAGGGCGCGCACTTCATCGAGCTGTGCGACCGGCGGTCGGTCCCGCTGGTGTTCCTGCAGAACATCAGCGGCTTCATGGTCGGCAAGGCGTACGAGGCGGGGGGCATCGCCAAGCACGGCGCGAAGATGGTCACGGCGGTCGCCTGCGCCCGGGTGCCGAAGTTCACCGTGATCATCGGCGGCTCGTTCGGCGCGGGCAACTACGCGATGGCCGGCCGCGCCTACTCGCCCCGTTTCCTGTGGATGTGGCCGAACGCCCGCATCTCGGTGATGGGCGGCGAGCAGGCCGCCACCGTCCTGTCCATGGTCGGCGACGCCGACCCCGAGGAGATCCGGGCCCGTTACGAGCACCAGGGGAGCCCCTACTACTCGACCGCCCGCCTGTGGGACGACGGGGTGATCGACCCGGTGGACACCAGGACCGTTCTCGGCCTGGCGCTCGGCGCCGCCGCGAACGCCCCCCTCGAACCCGTCGGCTACGGCGTCTTCCGGATGTGAGTGATGTTCACCAGTGTGCTGATCGCCAACCGGGGAGAGATCGCCGTCCGGATCATCCGGACGCTGCGCGCGCTGGGGGTGCGCGCGGTCGCCGTCCACAGCGACGCCGACCGTGACGCCCGGCACGTGCGCGAGGCCGACCTCGCCGTACGGCTCCCACGCGGCTATCTCGACGCCGACGGGATCGTCGAGGCCGCCCGGACGAGCGGCGCCGAGGCGATCCATCCCGGATACGGCTTCCTCGCCGAGAACGCCGGGTTCGCCCGCCGCTGCGCGGAAGAGGGCCTCGTCTTCGTCGGCCCGCCGCCCGAGGCCATCGAGGCCATGGGGGACAAGATCCGGGCCAAGGAGACGGTCGCCCGCGCGGGCGTGCCGGTCGTCCCCGGCGGCGCGGAGCCCCACGACGACCTGGCCGAGGCGGCCGGGCGCATCGGCTTCCCCGTGCTGATCAAGCCGTCGGCGGGCGGCGGCGGCAAGGGCATGCTGCGGGTCGCCTCGGCGGAGG
Organism: Microbispora triticiradicis; assembly: GCF_005864065.1. Classification (NCBI taxonomy): domain Bacteria; kingdom Bacillati; phylum Actinomycetota; class Actinomycetes; order Streptosporangiales; family Streptosporangiaceae; genus Microbispora; species Microbispora triticiradicis. The sequence continues at coordinate 308,746 of NZ_VANP01000002.1, forward strand.
AACTGCCCGCGGCGATCGAGTCGGCCCGCCGCACCGCCGTGGCCGCCTTCGGGGACGGCACGTTGCTGCTGGAGCGGTACGTCGACGGCCCCCGGCACATCGAGATCCAGGTCATGGCCGACGCGCACGGCAACGTGGTCCACCTCGGCGAGCGCGAGTGCAGCCTGCAGCGCAGGCACCAGAAGATCGTGGAGGAGGCGCCGTCCCCGCTCCTGGACGACGCGACGCGGGCGCGCATGGGCGCGGCGGCGGTGGAGGCCGCGCGGTCGGTCGGCTACGTCGGCGCGGGGACGGTCGAGTTCATCGTCCCGGCCGCCGACCCGGGGGGCTTCTCCTTCATGGAGATGAACACCCGGCTCCAGGTGGAGCATCCGGTGACCGAGATGGTCACCGGTCTCGACCTCGTCGAGCTTCAACTGCGGATCGCCTCCGGCGAGGCGCTGCCGTTCGGGCAGGACGAGGTGCGCCTGCGCGGCCACGCGGTCGAGGCCCGGGTGTACGCCGAGGACCCCGCCCGCGACTTCCTGCCGACCGGGGGCCGCATCCTGGCGCTGCGGGAGCCCGCCGGACAGGACGTCAGGTTCGACTCGGGGCTCTCCGAGGGCATGGCGGTGGGCAGCGACTACGACCCCATGCTGGCCAAGGCGGTCGCCTGGGCCCCTGACCGGGCGGGCGCGCTCGCGGCCCTGGACCGGGCGCTCGGCTCCACGGTGATACTCGGGGTCACCACCAACGTCGGTTTCCTGCGGGCGCTGCTGGCCGACCCGGAGGTCGCGGCCGGGCGGCTCGACACCGGCCTGGTCGAGCGCCGGCTCGGCGACCTGCTGGGCGGCCCGGTGAAGGGCGCGGCCGGTGGTGGCGTGCCGGACGAGGTGCTCGCCGCCGCGGCGCTCGTCTTCCACGCCGGCTTCGCCGGCCCCTCCGGCGACGGCGACCCCTGGGACGTGAACGACGGCTGGCGGATCGGGCAGCCCGCCTGGACGGTCCACCACCTCGGCGTGCCGGTGCGGATCGCGGGACCGGCCGGCGACGCCCGGATAGAAGTTAATGGACGTTCACTTGGCCGGGCGCGGCTGACGCGGCTCGGCGACGGCGCGGCCGTGGTGTCGCTCGGCGGGGTCACCCGCCGGTACGCGGTCGCCCGCGACCGCGGCACGCTCTGGCTCGCCGAGGGCGGCCGGGCCTGGCCGGTGACCCGGCACGAGCCCGGCGACCCGGGAGACCGGGCGGGCGGCGCGCTCGCCGGGGACGGCGTGGTCCGCAGCCCGATGCCGGGAACGGTGCTGCTGGTGAAGGCGGCCCGGGGCGACCGGGTCACCGCCGGGCAGCCTCTGGTCGTGGTGGAGGCGATGAAGATGGAACACACCCTGACGGCGCCGGACGACGGCGTGCTCGCCGAACTGCGGGTGCGGCCGGGACAGACGGTGGACCTGGACGCGGTGCTGGCGGTGGTGACGCCGTGCGAGTGACGATCTACGAGGTCGGTCCGCGCGACGGCCTGCAGAACGAGTCGGCCGTCGTGCCGGTGGAGGTCAAGCGCGAGTTCGTCGCCCGGCTGGCCGAGGCCGGGCTCACCACGATCGAGACGACGAGCTTCGTCCACCCGAAGTGGGTGCCCCAGCTCGCCGACGCGGGGGAACTGCTGGAGAGCCTGCCCCGGGTGCCCGGGGTCCGCTACCCGGTGCTCGTCCCCAACGAGAAAGGCCTCGACCGGGCGCTCGACTGTGCTTCCGACCACGGGGGCGTCACCGACATCGCGATCTTCGGCAGCGCCACCGAGTCGTTCGCGCGGCGCAACCTCAACCGCACGGTCGAGTCGCAGTTCGAGATGTTCGCGCCCGTCGTCGAGCGGGCCCTGGCCCACGGCGTGCGGGTCAGGGCGTACGTCTCGATGTGCTTCGCCGACCCCTGGGAGGGGCCGGTCGCGCCCGCGCAGGTCGCCGGGGTCGGGCGCAGGCTGCTCGACCTCGGCTGCCACGAGCTGTCGCTGGGCGACACCATCGGCGTCGGAACGCCCCGCCACGTCGAGGACCTGCTCGACGCCTTCGCCGAGGCCGGTGTCGGGCCGGAGCGGCTCGCCGTCCACTTCCACGACACCTACGGCCAGGCCCTCGCCAACACGCTGACCGCACTGCGACGGGGGATCACCGTCGTCGACTCCTCCGCCGGAGGCATCGGCGGCTGCCCGTACGCCAGGAGCGCCACCGGCAACCTCGCGACCGAGGACCTGGTGTGGATGCTCGACGGCCTCGGCGTCGAGACCGGGGTGGACGTCAGGTCGCTGGCCGCCACCAGCCTGTGGCTCGCCGGAATCCTGGGCCGGCCGAGCCCCTCCCGCGTCGTCCAGGCTCTCGCCAGGGAGCTTCCCGCGGATCTCGCCGTAGCGAGGATCGACCAGGCGGATGCATCGCAAGGCGGAGGAGGAGCCCATAGCGGAGCTATGGGCGACGACATTGAAGCGAGGCGCCGCGTGGTCGACCGCAGTAGGCGAAAGATCCAAGGGGAGCGACCGGAGGAGATCTGAGATGCTCAACGACGAGCACATCGAGCTGCGCAAGTCGGTGGAGGAGTTCGCCCGCGAGGTGGTCGCCCCCGTCATCGGGGACTACTACGAGCGGTGCGAGTTCCCGTACGACGTCGTTCGCAGGATGGGCGCGATGGGCCTGTTCGGCCTGCCCGTCCCGGAGGAGTACGGCGGCATGGGCGGCGACTACTTCACGCTGTGCCTGGCCCTGGAGGAGCTGGCCCGGGTCGACTCCTCGGTGGCGATCACCCTGGAGGCGGCGGTCTCGCTGGGCGCGATGCCGATCCTCCGGTACGGCACCGACGAGCAGAAGCGGCGCTGGCTGCCGGGGATGGCCGCGGGGGAGATCCTGGGGGCGTTCGGGCTGACCGAGCCCGGCGGCGGCTCCGACGTGCCGGGCGGCATGCGCACCACCGCCGTCCTCGAAAGCGGCGAGTGGGTGATCAACGGCTCCAAGGCGTTCATCACCAACTCCGGCACGGACATCACCGCCGTCGTCGCGGTGGCTGCGATCACCGACCGCCGGGAGGACGGAAGGCCGGAGATCTCCACGATCCTCGTGCCGTCGGGCACGCCCGGCATGACGGTGTCGAAGAAGTATTCCAAGGTCGGCTGGTCGGCCTCCGACACCCGCGAGCTCTCCTTCACCGACTGCCGGGTGCCGGAGGAGAACCTGCTCGGCGAGCGAGGCCGGGGCTACGCGCAGTTCCTCCAGACGCTCGACGAGGGCCGGGTGGCGATCGCCGCGGTGTCGGTCGGCCTCGCCCAGGGCTGCGTGGACGAGTCGCTGCGGTACGCGCGGGAGCGCCGGGCCTTCGGCCAGGAGATCGGGGGCTACCAGGCCATCCAGTTCAAGATCGCCGACATGGAGGCGCGGGCGCACACCGCCCGCCTGGCCTACTACCACGCGGCCGAGCGCATGGTGGCCGGCCTGCCGTTCAAGAAGGAGGCGGCGATCGCCAAGCTCGTCGCGTCCAACGCCGCGATGGACAACGCCCGCGACGCCACCCAGGTCTTCGGCGGCTACGGCTTCATGAACGAGTTCCCCGTCGGCCGCTTCTACCGCGACGCGAAGATCCTGGAGATCGGCGAGGGCACCAGCGAGGTCCAGCGCATGCTCATCGCCCGCGAACTCGGCCTGCCCGCCTGACCGAGCCGGGGCTGTAACCTGCCGGGGGCGTTCCGGATCGCGCCGCCGGGCGCCGGTCTTCTTCTGCCCGGGTGTGTGCTCGGCACGTTCAGCGCGGCCTTTTCTCCGAAAAAGGTTATCCAAAATACCTATTGCTATATCGAGTTATTGTCATTTGCTAACTGTCGCGCTTTGATGCGATTGAATATCGGGATCGGGTCGAGGGGCGGGGCTCATGACGTCATGGTGGCGACGAGCCTCGTCGAAGGCGCTGCCGGGCGCGGTGGTGGCGGTTCTGGTCTTGGCGGCAGCGGTGACGGGACCCATGCCGAGCGCGCACGCCCTGCCCGGCGAGTTGTGCAGAGTCGCCTTCACCATCACCACGGGGCTCGACGGCCTGCGCGACGACTCCTCGGAGTCGATCCGCCTCGGCGACCGGCCCACGGGACCGTTCTTCCTCTTCGAGGACGCCGACGGCGACGGCACGCCCGACCCCGAGCCGCTGCGGCAATTCCACGTGGGCGGCACCGGTGACAGCCCCCACGCGACCTTCACCTGGAACGCGGTGCTGTCACCGTGCCTGCCGGTGAGTGCCCTGCAGGACGGGTTCGTGTTCCATCACATCTCGGACGCCCCCGACTTCAGCGCCGACAACTGGGACCTTGCCGCTCTGCGGGTCGTGGACCGGGACACGGGCACGGTGCTGATCGACCGTGCCGCGCCGCCCGGCCGGTTCCTGCATCGGTTCCGCAAGAACGCCGATCAGACCTTCAGCACGATGGACTTGGACAGCGACGGCGACGGCCTCACCGACCGCGTCGAGCTGAAGGGCATCACCCATGCCGACGGCACGGTGGACACCTGGCTGCCGGACCACGGCGCCGACCCGTGCCGCGGCACGATCGCGATCGAGCTCGATTGGCTCGACGACGGCACGGACGCCGGTGACGACCGCCCGGACGGCGCGGCGATCCAGGAGACCGTCGCCATGTTCGACGCCGCGGCGCGGCCGGCGCAGCCCACCTGCCCGTACGCCGAAACGCCCAGGCCCGGCGTCCAGTTGCTCGTGGACGTCGACGACGCGATCGCGGTCACCCCGGAGCAGCGCAGGCAGCCGCTCAACATCGAACGGGGCGGTCAGATACCCTTCCTGCGTTTCCGGGAGGCCGATTTCACGCCCGGCCGGGCCAACCTGTTCCATTACAACCTCTGGGGCTACCAGCACGACGACAGCTCCAGCAGCGGGTGGTGCTGCCACGGGCCGGACTTCATGGTCACACTCGGCACCTGGTCGGGCGGCGCGCCGGTACGGGTGCAGAGCGGGACGCTGGCCCACGAATTGGGCCATGCCCTCGGCCTCTCCCACGGCGGTGCGGACAACGTCAACTACAAGCCGAACTACCTGTCGGTGATGAACTACAACTACCAGTTCATCGGAGTGCCGGACGTCAGCGAGTGGCGCGGGCGCATCGAGGCGATCGGCCCGGCCACCGACTTCGGCACCCGCCTCAACCAGGCGCTCGACCAGGTGAGCAGGCTCGACTACTCCCGGGCCGTGCTGCCACCGCTCGACCGCCGGCACCTCGACGAGCACACCGGCATCGGAACCGGCACCGACTCCATGGCGGCGTGGTGGGACAACGAGGGCGACCTGCGGGTGGGCGACGGCTCGGCCGGGCTGGACTGGGACGCCGACTTCGTGGTCGACGCCGAGCCGGTCGCGGTCGACGTCAACGGCGCGTTCCAGCAGTGCGTCGTGGGCACCGACCCGGATCGCACCCCTCCGGCCAACGACGACCTGCAGACCACGCCCTCCCCCGGCACCGATGACCTGTCCCGGTACGGACTGATCTACGCGGGACTCAACGGACGATGCGAGACCCCGGCCTCGCCGGAGGACACGGCGAAGACCGCGATCGGGTACGACTACCCGGTCGAGTACGGCTACGACGACGCCTTGGACGGCGCCGACGACTGGGCGCGCATCGGGTTCCGGATCGGAGTCTCGCCCGACGCCGGGCAGGCCCTGCCCCCGCCGGCCTCCGAGCCGGGTACGGAGGAGATCAAGCGCCAGCGGGCGCGCGTCGTCGACGCGCTGGTCGCGGCGAGCGGCCCGGTGCCGGGGGCGACACCGCGCTGGGGTTACGCGTACATGGACCGGGCCACCACCACCGAGGCGCCGATCGGTGTGGAGACCGCGCTCAATCCCTATTGGCAGTGGAGCACCGGCCGGTTGGACCCGGCCACCGCCGGGCGGCGCGCCACCGTCGTGCACACGGGCACCGGTGAGTACGAGGTACGCCTTCCCGGGATCGCCTCGCAGGCCGGAATCGCACACGTGACCGCGTACCGGACCGTGTACCGCGGCCGCACCTGCGCGGTCGCCGGCTACGCGCCCGACGGCCCCGACGAACTGATCAGGGTGCGCTGCTTCAACGAGGCCGGCGCCGCGGTGGACTGGTGGTTCACGATCTTCTTCGCCGCGCCCGGCGCCGGGACGCGTCCCTACGCCACCGTCCAGTACGACGACGGCGCCGGCGGCACGGCCACGGTCGACCCCGTCCACAACGGCGGCACGGTGAACGCGGGAGGCGGCGTCAACCGCGTGCTCCGTGAGAGCACCGGTAGATACCGGGTGATCTTGGAGGGCGCGCCGTTCGCCGCGGGCACCGGGTACGTGCAGGTGACGCCCTACGGCCACGGGCGGGCGACCCGCTGCAACCCGTTGGACACCACACCCGGCGCGGGCCGGGTGGAGATCGTCGTGGGCTGCTACGCGATCGGCGGCTCGGCCACCGCACAGCCCGCGGACTCTCCGTGGCTGTTGTCGTACGTGGACGGTGCGGGCCTGCATCGGGACGCGGGCACGCCGGCCGCCTACGTCAGCGTCTCCGGTGATCCCGCCGATCCAGTGGTGGACACCGCCCACTCGTTCAGCGGCAACGGCGAGGTGCCGACGGTCTCCCGGCTCGGCGTCGGCTACTACCGGCTGACCTGGAACACCCTGGGCAAGACCGGCGACAACGTGCAGGTCACCGCGATCGGATCAGAGGGCGGCTACTGCCACCTCGGCACCATCGACTCGTACTCCGCACCGCCCCGGCTGTCCGTCTACGTCTGGTGCCACACCGCCAACGGCATCCGTGGCGACAGCAGGTTCGGCGTCGCGTACGTCCGCGCGCCCTGACCCCCGGGGGGAGGACCCGCCGCGCCCGTCACCACGCCGGCGCCGAACGCCGATGGTGCCGGGTCACTTCTGCCAGACGACGTAGGAGATCTCCAGCGGCGCGTCGCCCGTCGGCACCGCGCTGATCTGGACCGCGAGCAGGTTGCCCTCCGCCGTACGCGCGCACGCCCAGTCACCGGCCTTCATCTCGCCGACCTCCACCAGGTCGTAGTCGCGAGTCGTCAGTGCGTCCGCGCACTTGCCGGCGTCCGGGCGGCCGTCGACGCGGGTGATGGGCAGAGCGCCGCCGCCGGCCGTCCACAGCTCACGGTAGGGGCTCACGTACCAGACATCGCTGGCGCGCGGCCGCACTTCGCCGATCATGCCGGTCTCCGCGTCCAGGTAGTCCTGGTCTTTCAGGGACGCCTTCGCCTCGTGGAGCACCTGACCGGTTGTGGGGAGAGGCGTCGCGACCGACGGCGTCGGCGTGGCCCCGGGAGCCGGCGTGGTCCCGGAAGACGGCGGGGCGCCGACTGACGCGGCATCGCCCGCGGAAGAAGGGGGCGCCGACGACGAGGAAGAGGAGGAGGAGGCCGCGTCCGCGGACGACGCGGAGCCGGCGGCGCGCTCGTTGAGATACTGCTCGGTCGTCGCGCCGGTCACCGCCGCGCCGGTGCCGATCAGCAGGACCATCACCATGGCCCGCACCCCGATCGGCCGCCTGAAGAGCTGGATGAATCCGAGCAGACCGGCCAGGATCGACAGCAGGCCCGCGACGAGTATCCACTGCCGAGAGCCGCTGACGATGAGCTGTGCGATCGCTGTGATGTCGGCGACCGAGCCGAGCCCGGCAAGGACGTTCGCCCGCCAGGCGCCGCGCCCGGTGCTTGTGTGGCCGGCGTCGGTGGAGGACGGGGTCTCTGCCTCCGTGTCGTCCATGACAGCCCCCACCTCGGTCAGTGATCCGCTTCGTTGCGTGTCCGTACGGTCGCACATGGAGTATCACGAGCGAAGGCGGCGTCGTTACGCCTTCTCCCTTGCGCCGGGGGCGACGCCGCGGCCCGGCCGGTCGGCCGGTGTCCGGCCTTCCATCGATCTCAGGAAGGGCTTTGATTGGACGTATGTGTCTGGGTACTCTTAGAGTCCCTTTCATGACGTCTGGTGATCTCCAGCTCCGGCGGGCCGAGCAGACCGACGCGGACGAGATTTTCGCACTCGCCCGCGAGTTCGCGGTGACGTTCCGGCCCGAGCGCGCGCCGTTCGACGCGGCGCTGCCGCAGCTGCTGGAGAACGAGGACGCCTTTCTCATGGTCGCCACCGTGGACGGGACCGTACGCGGTTACCTGCTGGGCTTCACCCACATCACGCTCTTCGCCAACGGCAGGGTCGCCTGGGTGGAGGAGGCGATGATCGAGAGTGGCTACCGCCGCCACGGCATCGGCCGCAGGCTGCTGGAGGAGTTCGAGACGTGGGCCCGCTCGCGGCAGGCCGGGTACGTCGCGCTGGCGACCCGGCGGGCCGCCGAGTTCTACGGCGCCCTCGGCTACGAGATCTCGGCGACCTACTACCGGAAGATGCTCAGACCGAAGGCCTGACCTTCTCCCCGCCTGCCGGGGTGCTCTCCGGGTGGCCGTCCAGGCGGCCGGCCCGGTGACGCCTCGCGGCGCCGCCGGGGCTGATCGGAGAGGTCACGCGTCGGCCGGCAGCGGTTCGCCGGTCTCCAGCAGCGTCTTGAGGCTCGCCACCACGTTCGGCCAGCCATGGCTGACCATCTCGGCCAGGCTCGATCCGGGCTCGAAGCCGTCGTGCACGACGGTGAGCTTCACGACCTCCCGCGCGGGCTCCTCGATCGTGAAGGTGACCTTCGAGCGTGCCTCGCCGGACAGCCGGGCGAGCGTCTCCTCGTCCCAGCCGAAGCGCTTGGCGAGCTCCGGGGTGACGGCATGCCAGGTGTAGGAGAGCCGGCTGTAGGGCTCGGCCTCCAGCACGACCTGCTCCGGGTCGCTGATCAGCACGCCGTGGTTGTCCCAGGTCATCGGTGAGCCGGCGGACCAGTCCGTGGTGAACTCCGTGGCCCAGTAGCGGCGGGTGAAGGCGGGCTCGGTCAGCGCCTGCCAGAGCTTCTGCGGGGTGGTGCGGATGTAGGTGGTGTAGACGAAGGTCGGCGCGTCCATCGGGGTCTCCTCAAGGGCGAGTTTCAGGTCCGCCAGGGCTTGGACCCTGGCCCGGTCGTAGCGGCTGATCCACCGGTGGGCGATCTCGTGCACGGGCGCGGCGTTGAGGTAGTGCAGCTTCTCCCGGCCCCGCCGCACGGTGGTGACGAGCCCGGCCTCCTCCAGCACCGCGAGGTGCTTGCTGACGGACTGCCTGGCCATGTCGAGTCCGGCGCACAGCTCGCGCAGCGTCTGCCCGTTGCGGGCGTTGAGCGAGTCGAGCAGCGCGCGCCGGCTCGGATCGGCCAGCGCCTTGAACACCTCGTCCATGCTCGCCCTCGTCTCCGGATCGCCCTCTATCGATATGCAGCCTTTTGGCTGCCTTTAATTTGGCAGCCGGATGGCTGCATGTCAAGACGCGCGGCTGTCAGGGCCGGCGCGGAAGGTGATCATTCCCGGAAGCGGGCTCGCGAAGGCCGGCGCGCACGCGCGACGCATTGCTCATGGAGCACCGTGCGCCGCGCGTGGCGGGGGACGGTCAGACGGCAGAGGTGAGCTGGGCGTCGAGCCGGTAACCGTCCACGGTCACGTAGACCGAGTCGCCCGGCCGGGCGTTCAGCCGCATGAGCACCGGCTGGAGCGAGTCGAACACCGGCTGCCGGTCACGCCACACCAGGACGACGGCGTTGTTCCCCGGGCCGGTGACCGACAGCAGCGTCCCCGGGCGCATGCCCAGCTGGGCGGCGTACCCCTCGGGGACCGCCACCGGCTCGCCGCGCAGGTGACCGCTGGTCACGTCGATCCGCTGCCAGCGGCGCGGGTCGGAGGCCGGGCCCGAGGTCGGACGGGGGTTCGGCACCAGGTGCGGCAGGGGTACGCCCCCGCCCCGGGTGCCGCTCGCCAGCGCGTTCAGCGCAGCCAGCGCCGTGGCGGCGTCGGGCCCGTTGCCGGCCTGGGAGGGGACCGGGATGCCGCCGCGGCCGTGGTGGTGGCCGTTCGCCCCCGGAGTGCGGCGCGGCAGCGGCGCCGGCTTGCCCGCCGGACCGCGCCGCGTCGGCAGCGCGTCCGCCGCGGACGGCGCGCCCGCCTGGGGCATCGAGTCCAGCCACGCCTTCGCCGAGTGGGCGCGGATGCCGAGCTGGCCGAGCAGCTCCACCACATCGGCGTCCGCGGGCTTGCTCGCCAGGAGATGGCGGGTCTTCTCGCGCAGCCCGGCCAGGTCGCCGACCACGAGCCAGCCGTCCTGCAGGCGGCGGTCGGGCATCAGCGTGACCAGCACCCGCCACAGCGGCGTGCCGAGGGCCGGGACCTCGACCGGGTGGGACGGGTCGGCCGCGATGAGCTGCTCCTGGGTGGCCGCCGCGCCGAGCCATTCGGTCAGTCCGAACAGATGCCCGGTGAGCGGTGCCGTGTCGGGGGAACGCAGCCACAGCAGAACCCGCTCCTCGGCCGTGCGCTGCGCCTGGGAGAGCAGTTCGCGGTCGACGCCGAGGGTGTGCGCGAGCGCGCGCAGGCTCACCGGTTCCGCGGCGAACAGCCGCTCGGCGGCCACGGCCCGGGCGAGCGGGTCCCAGTCGCGGAACAGTCCCTCGACGACCCCGACCATCGGGTGCGCGGACAGGTCGGCCGGCTGCCGCTCCGGCGCCGCCGGAGCCTCCGGCCGCGCCTCGCCACGAGGCTCCGTACGGGACTGTGCCGCCGGTTGGGTCGAGGGTTGAGCCGCGGGTTGGGACGGGGACTGGGCGGTGGGCCGGCCCGCGGCTTGGGCCGGGGGCTGGGGGAGCGCGGCGCCGGGCTGCCGGGCGAAGGGCTGGGTGGCGGGCCTGGCCTGCTGGCCGGGAGGCGCACCCGCCGGCGGCAGGCTCGCGGGCGGCGGGGCCGTTCCCGGCTGTACGGCCGCCTGCTCCGCCTGGCAGGGAGGCACGGCGTCCGGCCGCGCGAAGGGCTGCGAAGGGGCTCCGTTGACCCGCGGGGGCGGCGGGGAGCCGGGTCCCTGTGCCGTGGGTCCCTGGCCGGCCACGGGGAAGGGCTGGGAGGCCGTGCCCGGAACGGCGGGGAACGGCTGGGAGGTGGCGCCCGGAACGGAGGGGAACGGCTGGGAGGGGGCTCCGTCGGCCTGTGGAGGTGCCTGCGAGGCGGGTCCGTGAGCGGCGGGTCCCTGGGCGGCGGCGGGGAACGGCTGGGAGGTCGGGCCCGGGGTGCCCGGGAACCCTTGCGCGGCCGCGGCGGGATGCTGGGTGAACTGCTGCGCCGTGCTTCCCTGTGCCGCGGTTCCCGGCGGCGTGGTCACCTGAGGGACCTGCGGGAACGGCCCGGAGACGGGGCCGGCGGCGGGCTGGACCGTGGGGGCGCCCGGGACCGCCTGCGCGCCCGAAGCGCCCTGTGTAGCCGGAACGCCCGGTGCCGCCAGGGCACCCGGTGCAGCCAAAGCGCCTGGTATGCCCGGAACAGGCTGTGCGCCGGGAGCCGGCTGTGCGCCCGGGAGCGCCTGTGCGGCCGGGGTGGGCGCCTGTTCGCCGCCCGATTCCCCCAGGTGCCCGAACACCTCTCGGAAGATCGTGGTGAGGAGGGCCTCCGGCGAGGCCGAGCCGCTGGGCGTCCGCAGATCGACGGGCGTCATGCGGCGCAGCCGGTACCACCCGCCCAGGTGGGTGACCACCGTACGGACCGGCTCGGGCCACCCGGTCATGGCCGGGTCCACGGTGTGGACCTGGAGCGCGGGGAGCAGGTCGGTGAGAGGCAGATGGTCCCAGCGGCCGACGGCCAGCCGGGCGAGCCGTTCGCAGAGCCAGTCGACGCCGGTCGCCCGCACCGCGTGCCCGATCGTGACGGATGCCCACCACCCGCCGGGCAGGCGCGGGTCGGCCAGCATCTCGGCCACCTGCTGAGGACGGCTCCAGCGCAGGGCCGGGACCAGGTCGCTCAGGCAGATCGTTGACTCGGCGTCCATCGGTATGACCGCACCCTCCCGAGAGTGACGCATGTTGCTAATGGTGCAGCTTACGCCGCAAACCAGCAATTGGTGTCAATAGGGTAAAGTTCCCAGACTTCGGACGGCCGCCCACCTGCGCGACCGCCATCGCCCCCGCCTCGCACCCCGTCCGCAGCGCCTCCTCGGGGGTTCCGCCCGCCAGCGTGGCGGCCAGGAATCCCGCCGCGAAGGCGTCTCCGGCACCCGTCGAGTCGACCACCGCCGCCGGGGGAGCGGGCGCCCTGGCGACTATACGGCCCTCACGGGCCAGCAGCGCGCCGTCGGCCCCGAGCTTGACGACCGCCGTGCCGTAGCGGGCGCTCAGCACCCGCCCGGCCGTGTCCGGGTCGGACGCCCCGGAGAGCAGCAGCGCCTCCTCCCGGTTGGGGATCACGGTGGCCGCCGGGGCGGTCTCGCGGAGGAAACGTTCACGGCCGAACTCCCGCAGCGGCCCGCAGGAGGCCGGGTCGACACTGACCGGGATGCCCCGCCCGGCCGCCTCGCGCATGGCCAGCCGGGCCAGTTCCAGGCCCGGCCCGGCGAACATCGTGTACGCCGACAGGTGCAGCCGGCCGACCCCGTCGAGGAGATCGGGCGCCCAGTCGTCCACGCCGATGTGACCGCTCGCGCCCCGGTTGGTGAGCATGGACCGCTCCCCGCTCGCGTCGACCATCGCGATGACGACGGCCGACGGACGGCCGGGGTCGATCCGCAGGTGCGGCCGTACGCCGGCCTTCGTCAGCTCCGCCGCGTGCCACTCGCCGGTGTCGTACCCGGCCCGCGCCAGGAGGCGGGTGTCGGCGCCGAGGCGGGCGGCCCAGGAGGCGGTGTTCGCCCCCGAGCCGCCCGGCCGCAGCGTGATGTCGGCGGGTGTGTCGGTGCCGGTGGCCGGGGGCCCGTCGTGCAGCGCGACGACGTCCGTCACCACGTCGCCGATCACCAGCAGGCCGGTCGCCGGCGGAGCGCTCACCCGGCCGCCCAGGCGGCGGCGATCCGACCGGCGAGGGCGGTGTTCCCGCGTACGGCGGCGAGGTTGGCCTCCAGCGACGCCCCGCCCGTGCCCTCGACGAGGTACTCCAGCAGGAAGGGGGTGATGGCCTGCCCGGTGACGCCGCGCTCCTCGGCGGCGCGCAGGCCCTCGGCGAGCACCCGGTCGTGCAGGTCCGGGTCGAGCTGGAGGTCGGCCGGCACCGGGTTGGCCACGATGAGCGCGGTCTCCAGCCCGCCGAGGGCGTCCTGGGCCCGCATGATCCCGGCGGCCTCCTCCGGCGTCTCGACCCGCCAGTCCACCGGCTCGCCCGAGCTGTGCAGGTAGAAGCCGGGGAACTCGTCGGTACGGTAGCCGACCACGCTGACCTGCTTCGTCTCCAGCCGCTGCAGGGTCGCGGGCACGTCGAGGATCGACTTGACGCCGGCGCACACAACCGTGATCTTGGTCCGGCTGAGCGTGTCGATGTCCGCCGACTCGTCCTGCACCGACGTCCAGCCGCGGTGCACGCCGCCGAGCCCTCCGGTGGCGAACACCCGCACGCCCGCCCGGGCCGCGAGGAACGACGTGCCGGAGACGGTCGTGGCGCCGCTGAGCCCGAGCGCGGCGGCCGGGGCGAGGTCGCGGTAGCCGAGCTTGCGCAGGCCCGGCTCGGTCGCGATGCGGTCCAGCCCGTCCTTGTCGAGGCCCACCCGGGGGACGCCGTCGAGCACCGCGACCGTCGCGGGCACCGCCCCCGCCTCCCGGACGATCTCCTCCAGTTCGAGGGCGACCTGGAGGTTCCGGGGCTGGGGAAGCCCGTGGGAGATGATCGTGGACTCCAGGGCGACGACCGGCCGGCCGGCGGCCAGCGCCTCGGCGACCTCATCGGAAACGCGCATGGTGCTCCTGTTCGTGTTGGCGGAAAATTGTCCGGCTTCGTCATATTCTGCCCGGGTCCAGGGGGCAATCTTGCGATACCTTTCGGGCACCGCGCCTCGTAGACCCGGGAGAACGCTCCATGCCACGTTCGCACTACGACGTCGTCATCGCCGGTGCCGGGCACAACGGCCTCGTGGCCGCCGCCTACCTCGCCGGGGCCGGACGCCGGGTGCTGGTCCTGGAACGGCTCGGCCACGTGGGCGGCCTCGCCGTGTCGGCGCGGGCGTTTCCCGGTGTGGACGCGCGGCTGTCGCGCTACTCCTACCTGGTCAGCCTGCTGCCATCGAAGATCGTCAAAGAGCTGGGGCTCCGGCTCGACCTGCGCCGCCGCCGCTTCTCCTCCTACACCCCGGCCGGCGGCACCGGGCTGCTCGTGGACAACGAGGACGCCGCCCGCACCGCCGCCTCGTTCGAAGCCGTCACCGGGGGGCGGCGCGACCTCGACGCCTGGGAACGGTTCTACGCGATGACCGCCCACGTCGCCCGGCGGGTCGCGCCCACGCTGCTCGACCCGCTGCCGGGCCGTGCGGACCTGCGCGGGATCGTGGGAGACGACGAGGCGTGGCGGGACCTGTTCGAGCGGCCCATCGGGCAGGTCGTGGACGAGCGGTTCGCCGACGACACGGTGCGCGGGGTGGTCCTCACCGACGCGCTGATCGGCACTTTCGCCGACCCCGCCGCCGACCTGCTGGCCAACCGGTGCTTCCTCTACCACGTCATCGGCGACGGCACGGGCGACTGGAACGTCCCGGTCGGCGGCATGGGCGCGGTCACCGCCGAGCTCGCCGACGTCGCGCGGCGGCGCGGCGCCGAGATCCGTACGGGGGCCGAGGTGCTGGCCGTCGACCCCGGCACGGGGGAGGTCACCTTCCGGGACGTCTCCCCGGGCGGCCAGGACGACGGCGCCGAGCAGGTGGTGACCGGCGGGAAGGTGCTGGCGAACCTGCCGCCCGCCGTGCTCGCGCGGCTGCTCGGGGAGACACCCGAGACGCCCGAGGGCGCCCAGCTGAAGATCAACATGGTGCTGTCGCGGCTGCCCCGGCTGCGCGACCCCGCCGTGACGCCCGCCGAGGCGTTCAGCGGCACGTTCCACATCAACGAGAGCCGCGACCAGCTCGCCGCGGCGTACGCGCAGGCGGCGGCGGGGCGGGTGCCGGACCTGCCGCCCGCGGAGGTCTACTGCCACTCGCTCACCGACCCCTCGATCCTCGGGCCCGAGCTGCGCGCGGCGGGGGCGCACACGATGACGCTGTTCGGCCTGCACATGCCCGCCCGGCTGTTCGCCGACCCGGCCGCCAAGCGGGAGGCGCTGGCCCGCACGCTCGCCTCGATCGACTCCGTGCTCGCCGAGCCCATCGGCGACTGCCTGCTGCGCGCTCCCTCCGGTGAGCCGTGCCTGGAGGCCAAGACGCCGCTCGACCTGGAACGGGACGCGGGCCTGCCCGGCGGGCACATCTTCCACCGCGACCTGTCCTGGCCGTACGGCGAGGAGGACGGCGAGGAGGACGGACCGGGCGGTCACGGCGGCCCGTGGGGCGTGGAGACGGCGCACGAGCGGGTGCTGCTGTGCGGCGCGGGCGCGCGGCGCGGCGGCGGCGTGAGCGGCATCCCGGGCCACAACGCCGCGATGGCCGTCCTCGGCCACGCGTGACTCGGCGGGATGAACGCGGTCCGGCTTTCGCACCCGGATTACCGGCCGGGCGGGTGCGACTCAGTAGGACAAACCGCCCTTAACCGGATTCTCATGACGCTCGCATAACTTGGGGCGGTGCGTGAGGAAGCCGCGAAGCTGCTGGTGGTGGACGACGAACCCGCCCTGCGGGAGGCGCTGCGCAGCAGCCTGGAGTTCGAGGGCTACCGGGTCGAGACGGCCGGCGACGGGCTGGCCGCGCTCGGCCTCCTCGACGACGCCGCGCGGAACCGCGAGGCGTACGACGCGATGCTCCTCGACGTCATGATGCCGCGGCTCGACGGGCTGACCACCTGCCGGCGGCTGCGGTCGGCGGGCAGCCGCGTCCCCGTGCTCATGCTGACCGCGCGTGACGCCGTCGGCGACCGTGTGTCCGGGCTGGACGCGGGGGCCGACGACTATCTCGTCAAGCCGTTCGAGCTCGACGAACTGCTCGCCCGGGTGCGGGCCCTGCTGCGGCGCGGCGGGCAGTACGCCGCCCAGAGCGGCGACGGCGACGTGCTCGCCTTCGGCGACCTGCGCATGGACGCCGCGAGCTGGGAGGTCACCCGCGCCGGTCACCGGCTGGAGCTGACCCGCACCGAGCACCTGCTGCTGGAGCTGTTCCTGACCCACCCGCGCCAGGTGCTCACCCGGGAGCAGATCCTCAGTGAGGTGTGGGGCTTCGACTTCGAGCCGACGTCGAACTCGCTCGACGTGTACGTCATGTACCTGCGCCGCAAGACGGAGGCGGGCGGGCTGCCCCGCCTCATCCACACCGTGCGCGGGGTGGGCTACGTGCTGCGGTCGTCGCCGTGAGGCGCCGCTCGCTCCGGTCCCGGCTCACCCTGCTGATCGCGGCGGCGGTCGCGCTGGCCGTCGCGGTGTCGGCGGCGGCCTGCTGGCTGCTCGCCCGCGCCGAGCTGCGCGACCAGATCGCCCGGTCGCTGACCCGGCTGAGACCGGCGGCCGACCAGATCGCGATCGCGCTGCGCGACTGCCGCGGCGACGAGACGCAGCGCCGCGGGCCCCGCCCCGACTGGGACCCCTCGGGGCGGAGCTGGCAGATCGTCGCGCCCGACGGCACGGTCTGCGTCTGGGCCGGCTCGGCCTACGTACGGCCGTCCGAGGCGGAACGCGCGCTGACCTCCGGCTCGATCCTGCGGGACGCGGTCACCACCGACGGGACCTCCGTGCTCGTCCACACGACCCGCTACGTGCCCCGGACGCCCGGACCGCCGGGCCGGTTCCCGGAGCTCGCCCTGCCGCCCGCGCCCGTGACGATCAGCGTGTTCCGCTCCACCGCCGAGATGGACCAGACGCTGGGCATCCTCGCCGTGGTCTTCGGGTCGGTCAGCGTGCTCGGTGTGGCCGGCGCCGCCGTGGCGGGCCTCTGGCTCGCCCGTACGGCCCTGCGGCCCGTGGCGCGGCTGACCCGCGCGGTCGAGCACGTGGCGCGGACGGAGGACCTCACCGTCACGATCCCCGTCGAGGGGGAGGACGAGATCGCCCGCCTCGGCCGGTCGTTCAACACGATGACCGCCGCCCTGTCGAGCTCCCAGGAGCGCCAGCGCCTGCTCGTCTCCGACGCAGGGCACGAACTGCGCACCCCGCTCACGAGCCTGCGTACCAACATCGACCTGCTGCTGCGCAGCGAGGCCACGGGCCGCGCCATCGAGCCCGCGGCCAAGCGGCGGCTGCTGGCGAACGTCAAGGAGCAGTTCGAGGAGATGTCGAGCCTCGTCGGCGACCTGCTGGAGCTGTCGCGCGAGGCGGAGAGCGGCGAGTCGTCGGCCGAGATCGACTTCCATGAAGTGGTCGCGGCGGCGGTCGAGCGGGCCCGGCGGCGCGGCCCGGGGCTGCGCTTCGACGTTGGGCTCGATCCCTGGCAGGTCCACGGCGACGCCCGCGGCCTGCAACGCGCGGCGGTGAACGTGCTCGACAACGCGGTGAAGTTCAGCCCTCCCGGCGGCCTCGTCACGGTGCGGCTCGGCAAGGGCGTGCTGACCGTGCGCGACGAGGGGCCGGGCATCGCCGAGGACGAACTGCCGCACGTCTTCGAGCGCTTCTGGCGTTCGCCGTCGGCGCGCGGCCTGCCCGGCTCCGGCCTGGGCCTCGCCATCGTGAGCCAGGCCGTACGGGATGCCGGGGGACAGGTCACCGTGGAGAACGCCCCCGTCGGCGGGACCCTCGCCACCATCGTGCTGCCCGGGGCCGCGCCGGGCGCCTGACCCGGCCTCCCGCTGTCGTGGTTTTCGCTGTGGCTCTTCCCAGGTTCTATTGCTGGGCAGGGAGGTGCGGCTTCAGTGATCAAGGCCGGGACGGTGCCTTCCAGTACGGTTTCGCCACCAGAGAGAAGGAAGAGGCGGGGCATGGGCGGGTCGGGCGGTGGCCAGGCGGACACGTGTCAGGCAGACGATCACCACGCAGTGGTGCTGGACGTGCTGGAGGCCACACAGGCGAGGGAACTGGCCGAGGAGGTGGGCGGCGCCTATCGGGCGGCGTTCGGGGACGCACCGAACAACGAAGGGCCTGAGCAGTTCGTCCACCAGCGGGCCAGCTACATGACGTTACTCGGGCGGCCGGGGTTTCGGCTGGCGACCGCTCGGAGGAAGGGGCGGCTGGTCGGCTTCGCCTATGGGGCGTTGTTGCTGCCGGACACCAGATGGTGGGACGGCATGCTGGAGCCGCTGGACGCGGACTTCACCGCAGAGACGGGACAGCGCACGTTCGCCCTCATCGACATGGGTGTGGTGCCGGACGCGCGAGGGCGGGGCGTGGGGCGGGCGGTGCATGACGCGGTGCTCACGGACTGCCCGGCGCAGCGGGCGACACTGGCGGTCGAGCCACGGTTGGAGTCCAATCAGCGGCTGTACCGGTCGTGGGGGTGGTGGTGCGCCGGCCGCTTGACCGGCGCACCCGGCGACATCGCTGACGCCTACGACATCTACGTCCGCGATCTTCCAATGACGACGCCGTAGTCGCGTAGTTGCTCGTCCAGCCCAGTGACGGCGTCGGTACGGTTCCACGGTGACAGGGCGACGCGGGCGTCGGTCACCGCGGTCACCACGCGCTGGGAGCGGTTGCGCCCGGTCAGGCGGGCCACCTGGACGAGCTCGGCGCAGGCTTGGGCGATTTCTCGTTTCTGGGTGTATGCCCTGCTCAGATACAGGTGCCCGAAGGCGCGGTTGCGGGGGAACCGCTCGGCGGTCGCCGCGATCGCCTCCTCGGCGTCGGCGATGGCCTGGCCGGGATTGAGCATGTCGAGCTGGCACAGGGCGCTGGTGAGGGTGAGCAAGTTCGGCTCGAAGAAGTACACCAACCGTCGGCCGGGATCGTCGGCGCAAGAGGCGGCCAGGCCGGTCCGGGAGGCGGCCATGGCGGTCCGGCATCGCCCGTAGTCCTTGCCCTGAGCCCGGGCGCGTTCGCGGCGCAGCACGCCCGCGTAGGCGCGCGCACCGACGTCCTGGGCATAGGCCACCAGGATGTCGCTTCCGCCTCGCTGCGCCCACATCAGCGCGCCAAGCGCGTGCTCGACACCCTGGCGGGGATCTCCGGTCCAGGTGGCCAGGTGAGAGCGCTGAGCCAGGATGTAGCTGGACATCAGATCGTCGTCGGCTTCGTGGGCGGCGCGCAGGGCCTGGCCGTAGTAGTGGTCCGCCCCGGCGAAGTCCCCGGCGTTGAAGTGCAGCCAGCCCATGAAGCGGGAGATGTCGGCGAACAGCGTCATCAGTCGCCGGTGAAGCCCGGGGGCGGCGCTCGCCTGCAGTAGGCGCCGAACCAGGCTCTGCTGGGCCAATACGGTCTCCATGACAGCTTGGGGACCGAGGCTGTCTTCCTGCCGCATGACGTGATGCAAGATCGCTTCTACGTGGTCGACTGCTGCCGTGTCGACCCGGGATCGGGATCGTGCGGTCAGCGCCAGCCGCTCCAGCTCTGACTCGTCCAGGTGGGCCAGCAGCGGAGAGGCGGAGGCGGCGGCAGCGGCGGCGGCTATCACTCCGAGCAGGTCCCGCCGCTTCATGCCGTCAGCCCACTGGGTGAGAGCTGAGACCAGATAGCCGAATTCCTGCTCACGCAGCCGGGCTTCGGCCGGAACATGCCTGTCGGGAGGATCGGCCGTACCGCCGGGAGCCAACGCGGGCAACCCGTCCAGGAAGGAGGCGACGCCGGCCGGGCTGAGCGAGGGCTGGGTGGGTGCAGGCTGATCGACACCGGGCATGGGCGAATGGCGGGCGGAGTCGTGTCGGCCAGGATGACC
This sequence comes from Microbispora triticiradicis, assembly GCF_005864065.1. NCBI lineage: Bacteria > Bacillati > Actinomycetota > Actinomycetes > Streptosporangiales > Streptosporangiaceae > Microbispora > Microbispora triticiradicis. The sequence goes on from NZ_VANP01000002.1 coordinate 328,528, forward strand.
GTGATCGTCACCACCGACCAGATCTCCGGCCCGGCACTGGTACAGGCGGGCCAGCCGTTCCAGGCTCGACAGCGGTGGCTCGTTGCCCGCCGGGCCGGGCCAGCTTTCCCAGGCTCGGAGTCTGCGTTCGTTGAGCATGTCGTCGGGCCAACGCGCATTCCATAGGGCGACCACCTTGGCTTGGGTATATCGGTGCGCCTCGCGGAAAGACCGCAGTGGAGTGAGCTTGAACCGGATTTGGTAGTCGGTCGCGATTTCTCGCCATGTCAGCCCGCGTCCAGACAGTTCGGCCGTCAGCGCGTCCATCCGTTGCTTGAGGCTGCGTGGCTCTTGCGGCATCACACGCACCTTCCCGGCGGTCGCCTCCGGAGACGTAGGTCATCGGCACAACGCTACGACTAAATCCGTCGATGTAAATCGGATCGGGCGACTATCGGCGATCAGGCTGCCGATAGCTGCCCGGCACGCATTCACTATTTCGACAAAAGGCGCAGCAGGCGTCCAGAGACGGCGATCAGGCCGTGGTCCACGCCGACCCCGGATGAACGACGGTGGTCCCAGACCACAGAACTCCGGTCGGCAGCCGAGTCACCGACTCCTGGTCGATCGCATGTGAACCACCGTCAGGGCGGATCCGCGCACGTCCTGGCACGCCCACCGCAGGACGGCCACGACTTCTGGTGGCCACGATCCGGGAGCATGGATGGACCCCCAGGGCTACTCGCCAACACCCGAGCAGCCAGTGCGCGTTTCAGCGGAGCACTGCCTGATCCGGGTCACCGCCTGGTCGCTCAGCCGTGACGGCGGCCCGCACCAGGTGCGGCGGCTGTTGCGTTCGCAGATCCTTGAATACCTGGACGGCCCGGCGCTCGATGAGGTCGAGGTGGTGGTCAGCGAGCTCGCAACCAACGCCTTCGTCCACACCGACGGGCCATGCGAGATGCGCCTTATCAGCTATGCGGGCTCCCCGATCGCCTGCGAGATCGTCGACACCGGCGACCAGGAGGACCTCGTCGCCAAACGGCTCGCCGAGGCCGGAGTGCCCCTGCTGCCCACGCCCACGGCCGACGACGCCGAAGCTGTCGACCGTCTCGACGAAGGCGGCTTCGGCCTGGGCATCGTCGCCACGTTGACCAAAGGGCACTGCGGCGTCCACCCGACCCGGCTGTCACTCAGCGAGCACAGCGGCAAGGGCGTCTGGTTCGCCGTCCCCGCGCTGTCAGGCGCCGTGTCGTATGTCGATGATCCATTCCCTCGGCCTCGCCCCTTACAGGTGAACCGGGAGTGAGTGCTGCCCCGTCCCACCTCTGATCACCCCGGGCGAGGCCCCGGGAGACCGCGGCTGCCACCCCTTCCGCGCCACTCGCGCAAGCCCTCTCCTTTCCCGTACGCGTGCTCCGCGCTCATTCGCATGCCCATCCCCGCACCGGCGGCGATGCCTGCCGCCCCCAGCCAGGAGGCGATCATGCCTGACACATCCGCTCCACCCCTGCCCGACAGCCGGATGCCCAACGCCGGGCAGATGCAGCGCCTGCTCACCGCACTGCGCGTCGCGCTCGGGCAGGCACCGCTGCCTTTACCCGAATTGGAGGCCGTTCCCACGCACGACCTAATCGGCCTGAACGGAGTCCTCGCTCGGCATCTGCCCACCCGCGCGGTGGTGACCGGCACGCTGGAGCGGCGCCTGCTGGTGGTGGAGAACGCCCTGCGTCCGAACTGGACGCTGGCCGACCTGTCCGGCCGCGTGCACGCCAGCCGTTCCTGGCCGGCTTGGACCGCCGGTCACATCGAGCTGGTCAGCCCAAGCTCATGGTTGTCGAACGCCGAACTGACGGCGAGCGCGTTCGGCCGCCTGGTGCGGCCCCGGGTGCTACTGGTCGCGCTCTATCACCCCGAGTATTTCCCGCTGCCGCGCTTCCCTCTGGCCATCTCCGACATCGCCCGGGCGGCCCGCGCCACCTTGATGGGGCACGTCGAGCTGATGGACATGCAGCTCGGGACGAGCCTGGTCGACATTCTGAACCGCGTGGACGAACTCCAGCCCGACATCGTGGGGGTATCGGCGACCTTCGGCCAGCACGACCTCATGCTGGCGCTGCTGGAGGCGCTCAACGGTTGGCCGACGCCGCCGCTGATGCTGGCGGGTGGCAGCCTCACCGTCCGAAACGAACGGCTGCTGCTGGAGCGCTACCCCGAGCTGCTGATCGCGCGCGGGGCGGGGGAGCCCACCATCCAGGACGTTCTCGCCTACTGGCACGGCGACCTGCGCCTGGAACAGGTCCGTGGCATCGGCTACCAAGGAAGTATCCAGCGCGGTCCGGGCACTGTGGCCATCGGCCGGGCCCGCCGCACCCCGACGGTCGCCAACCGACAGCAGACCGACATCTGGCCGGAGCTGGACCTGCTGGAACGCACCTTCGCCCACGGCGGCGTCGCCCAACTGGAAACGTCCCGAGGCTGCACGAGCTCGTGCTCGTTCTGCCCCCGGGGGCACAAGGGCCACTGGGCGGGAGCCGCTCCCGAGGGGCTGGAATGGCTGCTGAGTGAGATCAGCGCCGTCTTCGACCGCCACCCGCACGTCTCACGCACGCTCTACCTGGTCGATGAGGAGTTCATCGGCCGGGGGGCGGGTGCCGGGGACCGTGCGCTGTCCATCGCCCGAACGCTGCGCCGTCACAACTTCGCCTGGGAGACCTCCTGCCGCGTCGACCAAGTCGTGTGGCCCGGCAAAGACCGCGCCTGGCACCTGGAGCGCGCCCGGCTCTGGCGGTCTCTGGTCGACGGCGGGTTGCGGCGTTGCCTGTTCGGTGTCGAGTCCGGGGTGACCTCCGTCTTGGAGCGCTTCCACAAGGAGACCACCGGCGAACAGAACGCCTTGACGATCCGGACCCTGTCCGCCCTCGGCGTCCCGACCCGTTTCACCTACATCACCTTCGACCACCTGATGAGTGCGCAGGAGTTGCACGCCACTCACGCCTTCCAGGCCCGCACCGACTTGGTGCTGGAACCTCTGCCGCACCTCAGCGTCGAACAGATCGTCGACGGTGTCCGCGATGAGGACTTCGTCGCCGCCCACAGCCGAGGTGTCCCCTTCTTCACCGAGATCAGCTACATGCTGGTCTCGATGGAGTGCCTGGTGGGCGCCGCCTACACCCGCAAGGTCATCGACGCGGGCCTGGCCGGGCAGGTCCGCCCCTCCATGGGACGTATCGACGCCGAGTTCGCCGACCGGCGCATCGGCGTGCTCAGCCGGTGGGCGCAGCGGTGGGTGGACCGCAACTTCGCCTTGGACTACACCCTCAAGTCGCTGGAGAAAGTGCTGGACAACGAGTCCCGCCACGCCGTCCGGGCCGCCCGCCAGGTCCTCAAGCAGGCGGCCTTCGACTTGTTCACCACCATGCTGGCCCTGCTCGACGACACGCCCCTTCACGACTCCGGCGAGCTGGAGCGCCTGAATGGGCGCTGTCGCGCCCATGCCGATGTTCTGCTGGGCAAGCTGCGTTCCCGCGTCTCCCAGACGGTCACTCAGGTGGCGGGGACGCTGCCGCCTCAGCGAGCCGAGGTCCTGCTGCGCGAGCACGGCCGGTGGGCCGACGACGAGGGGCGCTGGCAGCTCATCAACGCCTCCGACCCCTGCGGCACCTGACCCCGATCCCTTCCGCCCCCGCCTACCAAGGACGCTTGTGATGACCCTTCACGGCTTGCCGTCCCGCATCCTCGCCGGGCTGAACCGGCCGGTGTCGGCGATCGGCGCCGGATGCTGGACCATCGGCGGCCCCGCCGTCAACGGCCGGGTGCCCATCGGCTGGGACGGCGTCGACGCCGAACACTCCTACGCCGGTCTCCTCCGCGCCCACGAGCTGGGCGTCACGCTGTTTGACACCGCCGACGTCTACGGGATGGGCCGCTCAGAACGACTCGTGGGCCGCCTGCTGCGCCAGACCAACCGACACGACCTGATCATCTCCAGCAAGGTCGGCTACTTCGCCGGGACGGCCGAGCATCCCTATCACCCCGGCCAGATCCGCCGTCAGCTGGAAACCACGCTGACCAACCTCGGCACCGATCACCTGGAACTCTACTTCTTCCACAGCGACGACTTCGGCCCCGGCGACCGCTACCTCGATGATGCCCTCGCCCAGATGCGTCACTTCCAGCGGCAAGGGCTGATCACCGCGATCGGCATGCGCGCACCACACGCCTTCGCCGTGCAATGGGCGCACGGCCCATCTACCTGCCTCTCAGCCCAGCGATTCCTGACCCTGTTCGAACGGATCAGGCCCCAGGTGCTCACCGCCCGCTACAACCTGCTCTCCCCGCCGTACGCCCCCGGCGAGACCGACATCTTCGACTTCGCCCGCCGCCACAACGTCGGCGTCATCATCAAGCAGGCCCTGGCCCAGGGCCTGCTCACCGGCCGGCACCTACCGACTCTGCCCCGCAGCTTCAGCGACCACGACCACCGAAGCACCGACCCCGCCTTCCACCCCACCGCCATCGCCGTGGTCCATCACGCCCTCAACCAGATCGCCAAACACTTCGGCGGGCAGCCGGCCGATCTCGTCCGGCTGGCGCTGCGCTACGCCCTGCACCGCGACTCCGACAGCCCGGTGCTGGTCGGTTTCAGAGACAGCACCCAGATCACCATGAACCTCACATGCCTTGGCGAACCGCTCACCATTCAGGAAATCGCCCTGCTGCGGCGCCTGGCCGAACCCGCTGCCCACGTCATCTCCCACCGCCCACACCGATGAGCCACCAACCCCGCCCGTCACCACCTAACCTGCTCGGCAACCGAACAGACCACGGCACCGAACCCGCCGGAAGGACGACCATGCGATACATCGAGGTCGAACAGAAATACCAGGTGAAAGACATCACCGCGCTCAAAGCCGCACTGGAGAAACGAGGCGCCGAACCCGGCCTCACCACCCGCCAGGTCGACACCTACTACAACGCCCCCCACCGAGACTTCCTCGCCCCCGACACGATCTCCGAATGGCTGCGCCTACGCGAGTCCGAGCACGGCGACTCCATCAACTACAAGCGATGGCTGCCCGCCGACGCCGTCGTCAAGACCCACTGCGACGAGTTCGAGACTCCGGTCGAGGACATCGAGGCACTACGCCGTACCCTTCAAGCCCTGGACTTCACCATCGTGATCGCAGTCGAAAAGGTTCGGGAGGAGTGGACAGTCCCCGGCCTGGTCGAGGTCGCCTTCGACACGGTGACGGGCGCGGGAGACTTCGTGGAGTTCGAGTTCAAGGGCCAGGCCACCGAACCCGCGGAAGCCATCGCACAACTCGACGCTTTCATCGCTGATTTGGACGTCGAACTCGGCGATCGAGTCAACCGCGGCTATCCCCACATCCTCCTGGGCCGCGAACGCTGACGTCATCCGACTCGCACCGGCCGTCAATTACATGGCGTCGGTCTGGAGGTCGTCGTCCGGGTCCGTCGCCAGTGCGGCTGGCAGCGGCAGCCCGTACTTGTCGCACAGGAATCGAGTTTGGCAGTACCGCTGGGCGTCGGCGGCCACGCGGCCGAGGACCGTGGCATTCATGCCGGCACCGATGAGGACACCCACGAACGGCACGACTTTGGCGACGTCTTTAACTGGCACCCTGGAGCCGGCCGGGCCTAGCTGCTGCATCAACTTCTCAAGGGCGGCTAGGAGGCGGTGGTCCTGGCGGAGCTTGTTTGACCATCTTACGCGTCCCTTGACTGCATTCGCTGCCCGTGCGGTCTCACGCAACGGTTTGACTTTGGCCGCCTGTGTAATGAAGGACCGGTGTACCAGGCGCTGAATGAAGATCTGCTCAGCGGGGTCGTTGGCGTCGTAGCCGTAGGAGTACGCGATGCGCGCTGCGATCGACGTGCTCAGGACCTGGATGACGAGGATGTCCGCTGTCATCGCGACGGGGATACCGGCGACAGGGACCATAGCCAGCAGGCCCATGACGCCACCTTCTAACGCGCCAGTAGTCCGCCACCTGAGGGTGTTACGAGTCAGCAGCCGGTCGCATACCTTAAGGTCCTGGTGCCGTAGTTCGGTGAAACTGTTGACTTCGCAACCTCGCTTGCGGGCGAGCTTTTCGACGCTCTTCGGGTCGTTGAGCTCCAGGGCCCAGTCGTTGACCAGCGCGAGCAACGCTGTCGCGGCTCCAAGCGCCGGCCGTACGGCCGTGATGGCGACCGCGTCGCCTGCGCGACGGATCGGTTCCGCGACCGACTCCGGCACAGCATCCGTAACCCGCCTCACGGCGATTCCCGCGACCGCACCGGTGCGACTGAGCGCGGTGCTCGCCCAGTTAGGCAGACTACGGCGGTTGTTGCGGCGCTGCCAGTGCTCGTTGAGCGTGTCCCATACCCGACTCTCGTACTCGCTCATCCGGGTTGCACCGTCGGCGAAAGGGTCGGCGTAAGTGCTCATTGAGGTTCTCCATTTCTTAGCTGTGATCGAATGGTCCATGAGGGCCTACCGGCCAATACAATCGGTCGAATCCGAGGCATAGCGGCGTTCACGCGGCGCATCCAGCCATCGAGGGCGCCTGCACGAGCGGGGCTCCGGTGCCCTGGCAAGTCACGACGCCGGCTCTGCCCTACGGGGGACCAGACGCGCAGGCATCTCTCGGGACGGCTCCGCATAGTGGGCATGCGTGCGCTCTACCTCGCGCTTCCATACGAGATGGAGCGCATGATCAGTTTGGGGGACCTCGTAGCCGAGACCTGCGAGGATCGCGCGGAACTCAGGGCTCGCGTCCCCGTCCGGCGCCGTCATCAGGGCGGACAGCAGGGGCTCCGCGCTGCTGGTCGTCTCATCCACCTCGACGAGCGCGATGATGCACAGCCAATTGTCCGTTTCGGCTTCTTTCGCAAGGTCCTGCAAGCTGATGGTTGTCTGATCTCGGGCAACTCGCCTCAACACGGTAGCCACACGGTCACCGATTTCCGTGGTGAGATGTCGAAGATTGTTGGGGGTATGATCGGGGGCGGTCCTTCTCGGCGTAACGGTAGTGCGATGTTCGAGCTCAGGTGAGCCTGAAGAGGCGCTCTGGTCCGATGTCGCGCCCGAGATCTCGGTATCGCCTTTGAGGTTGGATGGTACGGCGGCAGCCAGCCACTGGGCAGTTAAGTTCAGCTGTCGTATCTCATAGGCAGTCGCATGCACGCCCAATTTCCTGAGGAGAGACCGGCCTTCGTTATAGAGTCGACGTACCTCGCCCACTTTTCCTGCTAGTTCAGCCTCTAGGAGTTGATCCAGCACATTCCGCAGCCGATCATGCTGCTTTACTCGGAGGCGCTCGGCTTGTACCTCTTGAGAGCGGATGCGTGCCGCTCGATCTCGTTCTGATCGGGCTTGTTCCAACCAGGATTCATACTCGCGCAGGCTCTGGGCCTCCTCCGCGAACCCCCTGTTCTGCGGTGAGACGCGCACTAGCGACTTCCGGAGCGCTTCTACCGCGCCCTGCGCTTCCTCCAGATCTCCGCGGCCTCTCGCCTGATCGATTTGCCTGATGAGCGCCGCACTCTGCTCGCGAACCTCTCGCTCGGTCCGTTGACGGGTCTCCTCCCGCGCGGTGGCCCAGCGGCGAAGCTCTTCGACCGCCTGCTTCTCCTGCCGGAAAGCCGTCCGGGTCAGTGTCGTGAGTAACTCATCGTTGGAGGCCAGCGTCTGCAGAAGGCCTTGGTAATTCCCTTCCCTCCTTGCATTGCGCATGTTCTGAATAAGAGAGGTCAGCTTGTGCCTAACCAGTCCCAGTGGCTGGCCGGAAGTTCTAAGGGATTTTTTTGGATGAATCCGCGGTTCCTCGGTAGATGTTGCTAGCGCAGACTTTGGATTCGATTTTCCCGGAAGTGACACACTCGGTTGTTCCGAAGGCCAGATTGGCCTCAAGCCTGAGCTGAATATGGTCCAGACGGGTGTAGCGTGGGTGGGGCCCTTCATCGCGTTCACCGACGCCGGCTTGATGAGAGCGTACGGCGCATCAACCAGGAGATTGATACGGTCAGGGACCATGAGCCGGGCGTGCACTCGTTCGCCGTCGGCGATTTGAATGTCTGTAGCGGCCACATGCGACCCCTCGGGAATACCGAGCCCAGCTATCGGGCGGGTCGCGACCTCCTGTGGATAGATGACAATGTCCTCGACATCCAACGGGAAGCCTGGCAGTTTCGCGAATGACGCTGTGCGACGCGGCGCGGGGGGCCGGAACTTACGGAGCAGCGGTGTGGTGATCCCGCGTTCGCTGATGTCGCAGTCCTTCAGCTCCGACCACTCGAGGTCGCCGTCATGCGTCTCCGTGCCAATTTTGACGACGCGAGCATTGCCTTGCTGCTCGCAGCGGACGCGCAGCACGTAGCCGTCTCGGTCGAGCAGGTGCTTGGCGTTCGCGAGTGCGTTAGGACCCAGCATCCAGTCGACTCGGCCGAGCCGTGCTCGGAGTTCCTCGTCTTCCTTCGTCCAGACGTCGGCCGGGAGGCTCACGAACTGGACCTTGACGGCCGAGCGGTTCTTGCCCGGGTTCACCAGCAGGTCTGTGCACTGGCCCTTGATCAGGGTGCCCTGAAATCGCTGCGCGCCGCCGACCCTGCCCAGGCCAGTCGTCAGCCCGCGGTGAATGTAGAGGTGGTCGGCGCTGTCCGGGCCGGAGTAACGGCGCTCGCATGCCGGTGCCAACCCCTTCGGATCCGGGTGGTGGGCGAAGTGGCAGACCCGGTCGCCGTAGAGCTTGTCCATGAGCTCCCACCCGCAGCCGCCGAGGTGCACGCCGCAGAAGTAGCGCTTCCCCTTGTAACGCGACAGGTAGTGCACGGCCGCCTTGCGATCAGTGGGGAGGGAGAGCGGATGGTCGGAGTGAGGGCTGCCGAGAACTGCGGTCTGGACTCGGCGGGTGTCTTGAGCCATGGCATCTCACGAGATTCGCGAGGTCGCGGGCCGGCGTTGCGGCCCGCGACGCTGGGGAAGGGGAGTGGTAGCGAAGATAATCGATCTTGGTTTTCTTGGCCATGCTGCGGCTATGCGCGGACGGACCTTCGAAACCGGGACCATCAGACGGTCCGCCCACGGCATGAACCGGGGACGGGTGCTTCGCTGCGGGTGTGGCTTGTCCGATCAGTCGGCCGTGCCGTCTTTGGACCAGACGTCGGCGAAGTGTTCCATCTGCTGGAGGACCAGCTCGATGGCCTTGACCTCCTGGTCCGGCGGGTAGTTGTAGCGGGCCAGGAGGCGCTTGATGGTGGCGCGAAGGCGGGCGCGGACCGGTTCGCGGGAGATCCAGTCCCTCTTGAGGTTTTTCCGCACCTGGACGACGAGGTCACGGGCGATGCCTGCCAGGATCTCGTCTCCCATCAGCTCACGGGCCGAACCGTGGTCGGCGACCGCGTCGTAGAACGCGAGCTCCTGCCAGTCCAAGGGCGGGGTGAACTGCTCGCCGCGCTTGTTGTCGTTCGCGATCTCCTTGGCCAGCTCGACCAGCTTGGCGATGATCTCTGCGCTGGTGAGCTGCTCGCGCATGTACCTGATCATCAGGTCCTGCAGACGTTCGGAGAAGGTCGTGCGCCGCACGATGTTGTGCCGGGTGACCTCGCGCATCTTCCGTTCGATGAGCCGGCGCAGCGCCTCGGCGGCCAGGTGCGGCGTCTCGCTGTTGGTGAGCCTGGCGATGAGGGCGTCGTTGAGATGGGTCAGGTCCGCGGTCTCCAGGCCCGCTTCCGCGAACAGGTCGGTGACCCCGCTCGTCTCCACGACGGTGGACGTCAGATGTGCGAGATACAGCTCGACGTCACGGGCGACGGGCAGGCCCCTCGCCTCGCGGTCCATCGCGTCCAGCTTCGCCATGTAGGCGCGGACCTCGACGAAGAACTGGATGTCGCGCATCCACGTCACGGGATGGTCGGGAAACCGCTCCCCGATGTTGGCCGATGTGGCGGTGAGCGCGTAGAAGCGCTCCAGCCGGTACGCGTGGTCCCGGAAACGGCGGCCGAGGGTCTGGCTCGGGTCGTCGAGCTTTTCCGGGTTGTTGCCGGGGGTCCTGGTGTCCCGCAGGTGGTTCGCGGTGCGCAGCGCGGCGTCGATGAAACGGTTGGCGATGGGCCGGTCCAGCAGGCCGCGCCAGTCGATGCCGCGCAGGATGCCCTCGATGATGTCGAACTCGTTGCGCAGCTCGTCCAGGGCCCGGTCGATGTTTTGGCCGAGCGTCTGGTCCTGGCGGTCGGCTGCGGAATACTCCGCGATAGCCTTCTGCAGGTTCTCGGTGAGCGGGGCGTAGCCGACCAGCAGACCGTCTTCCTTCCCCCGGTAGCGGCGGTTGACGCGGGCCAGGGCCTGCATGAGGTTGGCACCCCGAAGCGGCCGGTCCAGATACATCGTGTGGATGGGCGGGGCGTCGAAGCCGGTCAGCAGCATGTTGTTGACGATGAGCAGTTCCAGCTCGTCGTCGGGATCCTTGGCGCGATTGATGACGGCCTTGCGCTGCGAGTCACTCAGCGTGTGGGCGCGCAGGCGCTCGGGATCCTTGCGAGAGTTCGACGAGAACACGATCTTCATCGCGCCCTTGGCCGGGTCGTCGCTGTGCCACTCCTCCCGCAGTTCGCGTAGCGCGTCGTAGACGCGGACGCAGATCTCCCGGGTCGCGCACACGATCATCGCCTTGCCGGGAGCACCGCCCTTGTCTGAGACGCCGACGAACGGTTTCATTCGCTTGCGCCGGTCCTCCCAATGGGTGACCAGGTCGGCGGTGAGGTCGCGGATGCGGGCCGGCGCGCCATACATCGCGTTCATGGTGGCGACGGCCTGCTCGATCCGGCGGCGCTCGGTGTCGTCCAGGCCCTCGGTGATCCGGTCGGCCTCTTCGTCGATCTCCGTGGCGTCGAGGTCCCGGTCGAGGACGAGTTCGACCACGCGGCTCTCGTGGTAGACCTTCACCGTCGCGCCGTCGTCGGCCGCGCGCTTGAGGTCGTAGACATCGATGTAGCCGCCATGGGCACCTTTGTCGCCGAACACCTCGCGGGTGTTGCGGTCGGCTTCGGAGATCGGGGTGCCGGTGAAGGCGAGCAGGGTGGCGTGTGGCAGGGCGTCGCGCAGGTGGCGGGCGTACCCGTCGAGAGTGTCGTAGTGACTCCGGTGCGCCTCGTCGACCACGACGACGATGTTGCGCCGGTCGGACAGAAGCGGGTGGTCGGTGCCCGACTCCTTCTCCTCCTTGGTCCGGCCGAACTTCTGCAGCGTCGTGAACAGGATGCCGCCGGTCCGCTTGGCGGCCAGCTCCGCGCGCAGCTCTGCGCGGGTGAGGATCTGCCGGGGCTTCTCGGGCAGGACCTCGCTCTCCAGGAAGGTGGAGTAGAGCTGGTCGTCGAGGTCGTTGCGGTCGGTGATCACGATGATCGTCGGGTTGAGCAGCGCCGGGTCACGCATGACCAGGTTGCTGGTGAGCACCATCTCTTCGGACTTGCCCGAGCCCTGCGTGTGCCAGACCACGCCGGCCCTGCCGTCGGTCGCAGCAGCTTCCCGTACGGCTTCCGCTGCGCGGTTGACCGCGAAGTACTGGTGCGGCTTGGCGATCCGCTTGGTCTTCTTCGGCGGCACGAAGTTGACGAACGAGCTGATCAGCTTGAGGAAGCGATCGTGGGTGAACAGGCCGTGGAGGGCGAGGTTCTGCGCCGCTTCCGATAGGCCGGCGCCGTCCAGCGACTCGACCGGCGCCCCGGCCTCGTCCACGTTCCATGGCGCGAAGTGCTCGAACGGGGTGAACGGCGTGCCGTACTTCGCGGTGACGCCGTCGGAGAGCAGGACGACCGTATTGTAGCGGAACGCGGTCGGGAACTCCGCCACGTACCACCCGATCTGTGCGTGGGCGTCCTCCAGAGTGGCGTCCTCGTCGCCCGCGCGCTTGATCTCCAGTACGGTCAGGGGCAGGCCGTTGACGTAGAGGACGATGTCGAAGCGGCGGTTCTTCTCGCCCTGGATAACGGTGACCTGCCGGGCCGCGCGGAAGACGTTCGCGGCCGGGTCGGCCAGGTCGATGAGCCGGACAGTCGGGTTGTGCTCGGCGCCAAAATCGTCGGTGTAGGTCACCGAGCGGATGCCGCCGGTCAGGTAGCCGTGCGCCGTCCGGTTCTCCTCGTAGGCGTCACTCGACCTCGCCCGCGCCGCCTCCTCCACCGCTCCGCGTACGGCGTCGGGCGGAAGCTCGGGATTGAGCCGCTCAACTGCCTCGTGCAGGTCGGAGTAGAGGATGAGGTCGTCCCAGGACTTGCGGTGCCCGGAACCAGGAGCCAGCTCATTGCCGTTCGCAGGCAACCAGGCCAGCTCGGCCAGCTCGTCAAGAGCCAGGAGTTCCCAATCAATTTCTAAGGGACGGAGCCGGGGGCGTTCAGGGGGAGGGGTCATAACGCGTCCTCGACAATCATCTCCGCGTCCCTAACACGGAGCCGGCCGGACATGAGCTGAGGAAGTAGGGTGTCGCGGAGGTTTGATATGACGTGACTTTCACGCTGTGCCTGAACAGCAATATCGAAGAGTGGCCGTGTCGCATTGGTAACTGCATCGACGAGCGCGGCATCGGGTACAGGGAACGTGAACTCAGGGAGTGCTCGGGCATTCAGATGCAAGACTGTCGTCCCATTTGCGTACGCCGAGGCGTGTTCCCTGAATTCTCGAGTCCCCAGGAGAATCTCAAGGTAATCCGAGGTCAAGAAGGATGTTGGTCGAACAATTGCTAAGTCTAGACTAGCCACCAGATGTTTACCGTCGATGGTTTCCACTACACGTGCAGCGCGACCAAGCACCTCCGCTCGCTGAGTGAGGTCTGTTTGTGCCACGACTACATCGCCGTGTTTGACGAATTGGGACGGCTTGGCTCTGCCCGAATATGGCTTAAGCCCTCGGTGCTGGAATGTCCCCGAACGGTCGATGCACTTGAGGGTCACTAGATAGGCGTCACCAGCTTCTAGGTCCATGCTGCTGTAGGACAGCCCTTTGGTAATAGTGATGTAATCGCCCAAAACGCCAATTTCTCCGACATGTGACCGGATGGCATTTTCTCCTCGAACACGACTGAGGGAGCGTGCGGTGGCCGCGATGCGCTCATTGATTGCGATCTTGTCATCCAGGGCGCCCAGCACCCCGGATATGGCTCTTTGCTCCTCAAGTGATGGTACTCGGAGCACCAACTCTTTGGCGGATCTTACATTGAAGTGCTGCTGAACAGCACCGACCGTATGAGCGCGAACGAATCCCTGAGCCGTCTCGTTGATGGCATAGCAGAGGAAGGGGGCGTGCATGTCTGACTTTGGTGTCGCGATAACCAAGTCGGAGCAGTTCAGCAGCCCAATTCCAGCTGGAACGACGGCTGCGGTGCCAGGCTCTCCGGTGCGGACGATCACCAAGTCTCCCGGCTTCAGCTGTGACTTCGTGAGTTCCTCATGGAAATCCTGATCGATATAGACAATCGACGAGAAGTCAATGTGGCCGCGCTTGATATTTTGCGAGCGAAGGAATGGAACTCCCTTATCGGTGTACCGGGATGTCATAGATCCCACATGGCCGACAGTAATTCGCGTGCACAGCTCGCCGAGTCGATACTCCGGCCAATTATTCATCCCAGGCTCCCCAGTCGCTCGCGGACAATCTTGGCCAGTTCGTCGGACTTGCCGAAGAGTTCGAACAGTTCCTCTGTCAGCACGGCGATCTTCTCCTTGACCGCCTCGGCGTCCTCTTTCTCGGTCTCGGCCGCGCCGACGTACCGGCCAGGCGTAAGTACATAGCCGTGGGAGCGGACCGTGTCCAGGTCGGCTGAGAGGCAGAACCCCGGCTCGTCGGCGTACACGAGCCCCGCCTCGCGTGCCGAGGCGGTCCCGCGCCAGGCATGGTAGGCGCCGGCGATCTGGGCGATGTCAGCGTCGGTCATGATGCGCTCGGTGCGGTCGACCATATGGCCCATGCTGCGGGCGTCGATGAAGAGGATCTCGCCGCGCCGCTCCGTAAGCCGCTTGCCGCCCTGCGGTGACTTGTCCTTGGCCAGGAACCACAGGCAGGCCGGGATTTGCGTGGTGCGAAAAAGCTGGGACGGCAGCGCGATCATGCACGCCACAAGGTCCGCTTCCACCAGGGCCTGCCGGATCTCGCCCTCACCATTCTGCTGCGAGCTCATGGAGCCGTTGGCCAGTACCACGCCCGCCGTGCCGCGCTCGCCCAGCTTGTTGATCATGTGCTGGAGCCAGGCGTAGTTGGCGTTGCTCTTCGGGGGTACCCCATATTTCCAGCGGGGGTCATTCTCGTTCCGCGGCCAGTCCTTGATGTTGAACGGCGGGTTGGCGAGGACGAAGTCGGCCTTGAGGTCGGGGTGCTTGTCGTCATCGAAGGTGTTGCCCCAGCGGGGGCCGAGGTTGCCGTCGATGCCATTGATCGCGAGGTTCATCTTGGCCAGTCGCCAGGTTCGCTCGTTGAGCTCCTGGCCGAACACGTAGATGTCCGACTTGTGGCCTGCGTGCGCCTCGATGAACTTGCCAGCCTGGACGAACATGCCGCCAGAGCCACAGCAAGGGTCGTACACCCGTCCCTCATAGGGCTCCAACATCTCGACCAGCAATTGGACGACGCAGCGGGGGGTGTAGAACTCGCCTCCCTTCTTCCCCTCGGCTCTGGCAAAGTTGCCGAGGAAGTACTCGTAAACTTCGCCCAGCACGTCCTGCGCCGGCTTGTCGCCATTGCCGGAGAAGCGGGCGTCGCTGATGAGGTCCACCAGCCCGCCGAGGACCTTCTGGTCCACGCGGTCCTGATTGAAGATCTTCGGCAGGACGCCGGTCAGCGCTGAGTTCTCCCGCATAATCTCGTCCATCGCGTTGTCCAGGAGGCGGCCCACGCCCTGGCTCTTGGCGTGCGTGGCGATCCACGACCAGCGCGCCTCCTCGGGGACCCAGAAGACGTTGTGACCGGCGTACTCGTCCCTGTCTTCCAGGAACTCCTCCTGCCGCTCCTCGGCGATGCCCTCCTCGGCCAGTTCCTTGGCCAGTTGGGTACGGCGTTCCTCGAAGGCGTCGGAGACGTACTTGAGGAAGATCAGGCCGAGGACGAACTCCTTGTACTGGGCTGCGTCCAGAGACCCACGGAGCCTGTCGGCCGTCTTCCAGAGGATGTCGCGGATCTCCTTGGCGCTGGAGGCGTTGAACAGCTCCGCCTGGGCGCCGGCGGATTTCTTAGCAGGGGGCATTGGGGTGGCCTTCTTCCTTCAGACAGTGCGGGGTGCGGGCAGAAGCGTGAGGGTGCCGTCGGCGAGGCCGGCGGCGGTAAGGCGGTCCATATCCTCCAGGGCGCTGACCTGCGCCCGCAGGATCGAGTCGCGCCGTCCGATCTCGCTGAGCAGAGTGTCGTATCTTTCCGCCTCGTCCGAGGTGAGATCTGGAATAAGCAGGTCTTCGAGGCGCCGGGAGGCTCGTACGGCTCCGTTGACGCGACCGTGTTCGGCGGCCGCAGCCCGCAGTAGCGCAGCCAGCACCCGGGGACGCACCGGACGTTCGGCGTCGGGCCGAGCCCGCAGGATGCGCGCCGGGTAGGCGACCACGCAGAGCCCTTCCTCGTCGACGTACACCCCGAAGTCGGGGCTGGTCGTGACGATGACGTCTCCGGGCCGGGTAAGGTTTGCATGCTCGTACGCCGCCGTGAACAACAGGGGGTCGATGCGCCGACGGCCGACGGTCGCTACACCGAGAACCTCGGCGGGGCCCAGGACGGCATAGCCGCTGTCGGTGTCGGAGATGAGGTGCTCGTCCCTGATGCGGTG
The DNA here is from genome assembly GCF_005864065.1 of Microbispora triticiradicis. Classification (NCBI taxonomy): domain Bacteria; kingdom Bacillati; phylum Actinomycetota; class Actinomycetes; order Streptosporangiales; family Streptosporangiaceae; genus Microbispora; species Microbispora triticiradicis. Next base: position 344,310 of record NZ_VANP01000002.1, read on the forward strand.
ACCGGGAAGCCGGCGTAGACGGCGGTCCTGCAGCATGCGCCCGATCCTGGTGCGCCGTACAGGCTGATCCTCCGGACGCAGAACCGCGTGCGCACGTAGCCCGGCATCGCCATCGATATCCCGTCGGACCTGCTCGGCCAGCTCGCTCAGGCGGATCTCCAGCTGGGAGATGCGCTCGGGCCGCTCCATCACGGCACGGGTGTAACGGCTCTCGTGCGGCCGGTGCTGCGGGGTGAAGGCGGTGCCGGGCCGTTCGTCGAGAACCTTGACCGGCAGGATCACCGCGTGCCGTGGGGCGTGCCGGCGGTCCTCCTGCCAGCTCGCTGATCGGAAGATCTGCACATCTTCGACGAGCGCGTCGAGAGTCTGCTCGGTGAGTGGCTGGGCGGAGAGGTCGGCGAGCAAGACCAGGCCGTGCCGCTCCTTGTGCGGTGTCCGGTTGAGCACCCACAGGGCAGTGCGGTAGCCCGGGCGGTAGGGGAACGTTCCGTCCGGCAGACTAATCGCCGCCTTGAGCAGGCCGTCTGTCAGGAACGATCGGCGAAGCCGGTCCGCGTCGCTGTGCGGAGTGAGCGGGCGGACCAAGGCGTCGGCCGGGCCGAGAACGACCGCGGTGCGGCCCGCGTCGAGCAGGTCGGTGAGTGCCTGGACCCGATCGAGCACGCTCTGCGCGTCGCGAATCTCGGCGGGTTCGTACGGCAGTGCGCACAGCACGACATCGGGGTCGCCCCAGTCGTTGAGGGCGAGTTCCGACCCCACCGTCACGTCCAGCTGGAACTCGTAGACCTCGCGCACGAGCATCCGGCGACGTACCAGGCGGGCGAGATTCACATCGGGGTCGGCGGCGAGGTAGGTGTGCCCGGCGCCGGATGCGGCCTGCGCGTGCATGGCGGCCAGCAGATCACCGCTGCGCGCGTACGGCGTGGCGAGAATCGCGCCGTCTTCCATCTCGGAGATCCCGCAGAGCCCGGGAAGCGCGCGGGTGAGCACGGGCGCGGGCTCGTCAGCGACCAACTGGTCGGCGCCCAGGCGGCGGCGCGCGTCTAGCACCCACTCGAAGGCTTCGGCGGGCGTGTACGCCGCCTCGACCAACTCATCGGCGAGTGCCGAGAGAGCCGTACCGACGCCCTCCGCGTCAGGCACCGCGCGCAGTTCGGCCAGGAGGAAGGTGTCATCGGCGTCGAGACGGGCGGCCTGCCGCAGCAGGGACAACCAGTCGAAGCCGGAGAGCGGGGCGTCCTGCTGCTGCCGCAGGCAGATGAGCGCGGTGAGTCCGCCTATCAGGAGGTGAGAGGGAAGCCGGTCGCGCCAGCCCGTCAGGGTGTGCAGCGCGAGTTCCGAGCGGAGCTTGCGGGCATCCGCGTTTCCAAGCCCGGTGGCCAGCAGCCAGGCGACCACCGCTGACCCGTCGAAGAGCGGGCGCCCGCCCTCTCTCGCCACCGGCTCGGGGAAGGTGTCGGCGTGCCGGCGAGCCCATGTGGTGGGCACCGGCCGCTTGACTCCGGCGAGCGCCGCGATCTCGGCGTAGGAGATCCGCCAATGGACGTCCTCGGGCACTGGCACAACCTCCTCCCCACCATTTGCACTGCGGCTGGTTGTGAGCCGACGTGATCGACACCCTAGCGGCAGAGAAGGAGTCATAGATAAGAAATGCTGATAAGGGAAGTTATCAAGCATCTCTATCTCTGAAGCCCGGCAACTTTGTCATAGTCCTCCACCAGCGGCCCGCCGAACTCAGCCCCGCCGAGGGGAGTCAGGCCGCTGGCTTCCCCTACCGCGAGAGGACGACAGTCATGTCTCATCCCGGTCCGACCCCGCCCTTCGGCCCGCAGCCCCGCCCGCCGTATCAGCCGCATCCCCCTGTGCACCTGAGAGGCCAGATGCCCGGCGGCAACAGCTCCGGTGGGTGGCACCCCGCGGCCGCTCACATTCCCCAGCCTTCCAGAGGTGGCAGGCGCTGGCTGTCGTACGGCGTGACGGCCCTGGTCGCGCTGGTCGTCGGCATCGGTATCGGCGCTGGCGGCAGTGCGGAGACGAAGGGTGCCGCCGGGCCGCAGCCCGCCGTGACGGTGACCGAAGCAGCCGACCCCGCGCCCACGGTTACGATCACGGAGACGGTGACCTCGGAGGCCGAGCAGCCGCAGGAGACGGGGGAGAGCGGCCCCGCAACGACCATGGCAGGTGACGGCCAGTACCTCGTGGGGGAGGACATCAAGCCCGGCACGTACAAGACGGCGGGCACGGACGGCGGCTTCGCCTGCTACTGGGCCCGGCTGAGGAACGCGTCGGGCGAGTTCAGCGCGATCACCGCTAACGACAACATCAAGGGCCCAGCGCGCGTGACGCTCAAGAAGGGCGAGTACTTCGAGACCAGCCGTTGCCACCCCTGGAAGCGTGTCGGGTGAGTTCCGTCATGATGCCGATCCTGCTTGCCCTCGCCTTCGCCGCGGTCGCCTACCTCGTTGCCCGCAGCCGTACCGCCTCCGAGCGAGCCGACCTGAAGGTCGTCCAGGAGCAGCATCGCCAGGCCCAGATGCAGATGGACGATCTCCGTTCGGAGCGCGACAAGGCGCAGAAGCGCGCCGCAGACCTCGAACGGGAGCACACCGCCACCCTGACCGAGCTCAAGACTCTCGGAGAGCGCTCCGCCGGGCTGGAGACGGCCCTGGACGCGGCTCGTATGGAGCTGCGGCGTCACGAGGTTGAGGGCGAGGGCATGAGGCTGTCTCTCGAGGCCGAGCGGAAGCGGTTCGCCGAGACCGACCGAGCGCTCCGCGAGGCCCAGTTGCTGATCGCGTCGCTGGAAGCCAAGGAGACCGAGCTTCGAGACGAGATTCAGCGGCTCAAGGAGCAGCTCAGCGAGCTCTCGGCGCAGAAGCAGAGCCTCCAGGAGCAGGCCACCCGGCTGGAAGCCGTACGCAAGGAGCTCGATGAGACGCGGGAGCAGAACAACCGGCTGCTGGAGGAGACGCTCCGCGCCACTGCCGCTGACATGCTCAAGCAGTCCCAGGACGAGCTGGTGACGCGGGCGGAGGCGACGCTCGGCGCGGTCAGCAAGCCCGTCAAGGACCAGCTGGCCCAGATGGACCAGCAGCTCAGGGACTTCGGCACCACCAGGGCCACCGCCGAGGCCAAGCTCGACCAGCAGTTGGTCACCCTGACCGAGGAAGGAATCCGGACGCGCCAGGAAACCCGCAAGCTGGTCGAGGCGCTGAAGAAGCCGCAGGTCCGCGGGCAGTGGGGTGAGATGCACCTCAAGCGGGCTGCGGAGCTGGCCGGCCTCGTTGAGCACTGCGACTTCGACCTGCAGGTCCACATCGTCGATGAGGACACGCGGCAGCGGCCCGACATGCTGATCCACCTGTCCGGTGGCAAGCACGTGATCGTGGACGCCAAGGTCCCGATGGACGCGTTCATGAGGGCGATCGAAGCGAGCGACGAGGCTGAGGCGGGCAGGCACTGGGCTGACCACGCACGGCAGCTGCGCAAGCACGTGGATGCCCTCGGGAGCAAGGAGTACTTCCGTAACGTCGCCTCGCCGGAATTCGTCGTGCTGTTCGTGCCGAGCGACGCCTTCCTCCAGCCGGCGCTGGACCACGACCCGACCCTGCTGGAATACGCCGTCAACAAGCAGGTCCTGATCGTCACGCCTACCTCGCTGATCGCCATGCTGCGCACGGTCGCCTACGCCTGGACCCAGGCCGCGCTGCAGAACAACATGAAGCAGGTGTACGAGCTCGGCCGTGAGCTCTACGACCGGCTGGCGGTCATGGGCGGCCACCTCGACAAGCTCGGCAGGGCGCTCGACCGGTCGGTCAAGACGTACAACGAGGCCGTGGGTTCGATCGAGGGCAGGGTCATGGTCACCGCCCGTAGGCTCCACACGCTCAAGCTGGTGGAGACCCAGTTGCTCGAACTCCGCGCTGTCGAGCAGACGACGAGGCATCTCGGCAGCCCCGAACTGATCGAGTCCGCGGCGGCCGAGCGGTCCGTCCGCGCTCTCCCCGTGTCAGCTACCGATGACGCTCCTGACGTGGACGCTGTCCTCTGATCATTCCGACATTGGACAGGCCGTATCCGGGGATCTAGGGCGACATCGAAGCGCTCGCCGTTGGCGCGGCGTGCTCGGCTCGTTCCGCGGAACCGGCCCTGGCGGCTCACCGCGCACCGGCTTGTTCGCGGGGCGTTCTCGTTCTCCGGAGTCGCCCGCTGAAAGCGAACACCCCTTTTCCGGGATGATCTCCGTGAATATGGTGGGCTCGACGTTGCGACGGAGGCTGTTCGGGTGGAGTCGGGGAAGCGGTTCGGACGGCGGCCGCGGCGAATGCGGCCGGAGGCGGAACCCGCTGCGCCGAGCTCCCCTCCGGCGCCTCCGGAGGCCGGACCACCTCGCCGCCGGGGAGACTGGCTGCGGCTGTACGGCTGGCTGGCCGCCATCATGGCCGCGGTTCTCGTCGGCGGTTACCTCCTCTTCGCCGCTGGGCCGCCGACCGAGGCCGAGTTACGCGACCAGGCCCGGCTGACGGGGAAGAAGAAGCTCCTGATCGGGGTGAAGGACGACACCCCGGGCATCGCGGTGCGCGACAGGACCGGCGCCTTCTCCGGCTTCGACATCGACATCGCCTACATGATCGCCGGTGAGCTCGGTTTCCGGCCCGATCAGGTGGAGTTCCTGTCCATCGAGACCGAGGACCGGGCCCGCCGCCAGGCCACCGACGCCGACGGGAACTTCGTCACCGTCGACCTCGTGGTGGCGACCTTCAGCATCACCGCCAAACGGCTGCAGGATCCGTCGGTCGGCCTCTCCAGCCCCTATCTGTTCACCGAGCAGTCGGTGGTGACACGGGCCGATCACGCCCGGGTGACCTCACTCGGCCAGCTCGCCGGCGAGAAGGTCTGCACGCTCGGCACCTCGACCTCGGAGGGCCCGCTGGCCGAGAGCGGCGCCAGGGTGACCGCGGAGAACAAGATCAGTGCCTGTTTCGAGGGGCTGGAGGACCACCTGTACGACGCCGTCAGCACGGACGCCGCGATCATGGCGGGATTCGTCGCCAAGTCCGGCGGGAAGCTGAGACACCACGACATCGGGCTGGAGACGACCGAGATGTGGGCGGTGAACACGGGCACCAACACCGCCCTGCGCACCCTGGTCGAGCTTGCGTTGTACCGCTCCTACGCCGACCCGCAGAACAGGATGTGGGAGGACGCCTACGACCGGCACATCCGTCCGCTGCTGGCGGCCAATCCCGGGGTGAACGTGGCCCAGAGCACCCAGCCGTGCCTGAAAGCGCCGCAGGTGCGCCGGTGGCCGTGGGAGCGAGCCCTTTCCGCCGATGGCTGCTGAGGCCGGGGGGACGCCAAGGGTCCGCGCGCCGCAGCGCAACCAGGAGTGGGTGCTGACGCTCCTGCCCGCCTTCCCGCTGGTGCTGCTGGTGATGCGGCTCTGGTACGCCAGCAGGCAGGACACGCAGACCCTGCTGCTGCTCGTGCAGTACGTCAGCCCGCTCGGCCTGCTCACCACGGTGCTGCTGACGCTCGTGTGGGTGCTGCCCGCCGTGGTGCTGGCCGGCCGGGTGCTCGGGCCGCTCTACCGGCTCAGCACCCGTCGCTCCTTCTGGGTGGCGCGGGCCGCCGACCGGGTGCCCGACTGGGTGGTCGCGGTGGCCGTGGGCGTCGGGCTGCTCGGCTGGCAGCTCCGTTTCTTGCCGACCCTGCTCATGCTCACGCTCGCGGTGGCCGGGCTGACCGTGCGGGAACGCCGCCCGCTGGACCGGACGTGGATCCGGGCCGTCTGCCTGGTGGTGCCGGTGGTCTCCGGCGTCCTCGTCCTCCTGCTGTTCCGCCCGGCGATCATGCAGGCGCTGGCGCAGCGTGACGTCGCCACGCTGATCCTGCTCACCGCGCCGCCCGTGCTCGCCCCGCTGGTCACCGGGCCGGTCCCCGCATCCGCCGCGCCGTTGGTGGTGCACGGCCTGACCTGGACGCTCGCCGTGCTCTTTCCGCTGGTCGCCGGAGTGGTGGTGCTTCGGTCGCCGATCCTGCCGCTCACGGCCATGGAGATCGCCACCAAGCCGAACGGCGGGGCCGAACAGGTCACGATCGGCTACGTGATCGCCAGCGACGACCGTCTCGTCACCATCCTCGAACGCTCCGGCGCGGTCCGTTTCGTACGCAACGACCTGCTGGTCTCCCAGGTGCTCTGCCCGGAGCCGGGCGCGGTCCCGCACACCACCGTCGACCTCCACCAGTGGAACGTCGAGCGGAGCGCCCTTTCCTGGCTGGCTCCCGCGCCTGTGCCGATCCCGCCCGACTCCCGCTGCGAGGGCCGTCCGGCGTCACCGGCCGACCTCGCCCCCGGCGAGGCCGCGGACTCCGGGGCAGGCCCGCGCCGCTGACGACACCTCAGGTGATCGCGGGTGCGCCAAGAGTCCGGCGGACGGCGTCGCGGAGCCAGCGGTGGGCTCCGTCGGCGGCGTGACGGGGGTGCCAGGCCATGCCGATGGTCAACGGCGGCAGCGGGAGGGGAATGTCGAGGAGGCGGAGGCCGAGGGCGCCGGCGGGGTCGGTGAGGGGCGAGGGGCCGGCGCCGGGGGGTGCGGTGGGGATGAGGCAGACGACGTCGCTACGGGCGGCGAGGGTCATCGCCGCCAGGTGGCCGGGAAGGACGGCGACGACCCGCCGGTGGAGGTTCCGCTCGGCCAGGGCGGTGTCGAGGGGGCCGGTGAACCGGCCGCGGCGGCTGACCGCGACGTGCTCGGCGGCGGCGAGCCGGGCCGGGGTCAGGGTTCCTTCGGTGAGGGGATGACCGGGCCGGACGGCCGCCGCCATCCGGAGGGTGACCAGCTCTTCCACCCGGGTTTCGGGGTCGACGTGGTCGATGGATCCGATCTCCAGGTCGATGCGGCCGTCGCGGAGGGCCGGCCCGGCCTCCAGCTCTTCGGCCCGGAACCGCAACGAGACCCCTGGCGCCTCCTGCCGGGCCCGTCGCAGCAGTCCCGGAGCCAGCGCCGCGCCGACGAGGTCGGCGGTCTGCAGGGTGAAGGTGCCGCGCAGGGTGGCGGGATCGACGTCGGCGCCGGGGGTGAGCAGTGCTTCGAGGCGGCGCACCACCGCGGCGGCTTCGTCGCGCAGGGCCTGGGCGCGGGGGGTGGGGACCATGGCCTGCCCGGCCCGGACCAGAAGCGGGTCCTGGAGGATGCGGCGGAGGCGGGCCAGGGTGCGGCTCATGGCGGCGGGGGAGGTGCGCAGGCGGGCGGCGGCGCGGGTGACGCTCTGCTCGGCCAGCAGGGCGTCCAGCGCGACGGCGAGATTGGCGTCGATGATCGGCTCTGAGCTGTTCACCAGCGTAATTCCATTTCAGGCAATGATTCCATGCTGAAGTTCCCATTGTGGCAACACTGCGGCCCTCCGCAGGATTGGAGGCGTTCCGATCCGACGCGACCCACGAGGTTCTCATGATCGTCATTACTGCTCCGACCGGGAACATCGGCCGCCGGCTGCTGTCCCTGCTCCTGGAGTCCGCCCCCGCCCGTGGTGAAGAACTGCGCGTGGTCGTGCGCGACCCCGCCAGGCTCCCCGGCCCGGTACGCGAACGCGTCGAGGTGGTCACCGGCTCGCACGGCGATGCCGAGGTCGTCGACCGGGCCTTCGAGGGCGCCGACGCCGTCTTCTGGCTCGTCCCCCCGGACGCCTCCCTGACCCCCGCGGACGCCTACTGCGGCTTCACCCGCCCCGCCGCGAAGGCGCTCGCCGCCCACGGTGTCGGCCATGTCGTCGGCGTCTCCGCGCTCGGCCGCGGCACCCCGGTCGCCGGGCGCGCCGGACTCGTCACTGCGTCACTCGACATGGACGACCTCATCGCGGGCACCGGCGTCGCCTACCGGGCCCTGGCCTGCCCCTCCTTCTTCGAGAACCTTCTGGAGGAGGCCGGCTCGATCCGCCAGAAGGGCGTCTTCACCGACGTCGTCGCCGCCGACCGCAGGGCCCCCCTCGTCGCCGTCGCCGACATCGCGGCCGTCGCCGCCCGTCTGCTGCTGGACCGCTCCTGGACCGGCACCGGCAGCGTCCCCGTCCTCGGGCCGCGGGACCTTTCCCCGAACGACCTGGCCCGCATCATGACCGAGCAGTTCGGCCGTCCCGTCCGTTACGAACGCCAGTCCCTCGACGACCTGCACGCCACCCTCGCCGGATACGGCCTCAACGAGGCGTTCGTCCAGGGCGTCGTCGACATGAAGCGGGCCAAGGACGACGGCCTCGACGCCGGTGTCACCCGTACGCCGGACACCGCCTCCCCCACCACCTTCGAGCAGTGGTGCGCCCGGACCCTCAAGCCCGCCGTCCTCGCCTGCCGCCTGCCGGCGCATCCGTGATGCCCACCAGACCGAGACCACCTGCCACCACAAAGGGAGCACATCATGCCCGCTGAGACGACCGAACCGCCGATCACCGCGTTCATGCTCGTCAAGACCACGCCCGAATGGCTCGCCATGACCGTCCGGGAACGGGCGGACGCCTTCGCCACCCAGGTCGTCCCCGCGATCGAGGCCAGGACCACCGGCGTCCGGTCACGCTTCTACGACACGGAGTTCTACTCCGCGCGCGTCACCGACGTCTGGGTCTGGGAGGCGGACGACCACCACGCCTATCAGCTCCTCATCGACGCGCTGCGCGAAACACCTTTCTGGGACCGCTACTTCGAGGTCGTCGACCTCCTCGTCGGCGTGGAGAACGGCTACGCCCGCACCTACGGCCTCGACCCCGTCGCCACCGTCACCACCTGACACACCGGCACAGCCGCGTGTTCACACGAGAGCGAATCCGAGTGCTTCGGCGGCCTGCGCCTGAAAGCGATCGCGGCTGGCGAAGCCGAGCTTGTCTCCCTCTTCCTCCAGAAGAGGAATCGCCGCGATCTCGGCCATGGCGAGGTGAATCGCGTCGAGCGCACGCAACGCATGGGCATAGACGATCTCGGTGGCGCGCTGTTCGACCGCCTCACGTGGAGCGGCGAGCAGCGTGACAGGACCGTCTTCGCCAAGGTCGGACGACAGAACCGCGAGAGTTCCGTCCAGGTCCATCAGCCGTTGCGTGCGTGCCGCGCGCACCAGAACGCCGGTCACTTCAACCACCGTCAGCGTTCCTGTCACCAATAGATGATCAGGATCGTCCAGAAGCTCACGAGCCCGGCCATGACCAGGCTCGTCACGAAGGTAGGCGCAGGCGAGGACGGAGGAGTCGACGTAGGTGAGCATGGTGGCGGTCAGCGACCTTCGGCCCAGAGCCGGTCGAGTATGGGGCCGATACCCTCGGTCGTCTCCAGAGCGCGCTCGCGGTCAGCGCTGGTCACCCGTTGCGTCTCAGGAACACAACCTTCCGCGAGGACGCCCAGGCGGCGGGCCCGGGCGCGCAGTTCCGCCCGTGCGTCGAGCGTCTCATCGGCGACGCCCTTCGCGAGGATCTCTGCGGCGGTCGCGTTGATGGATCGGCCGGTGCGGTGAGCTCGGCGCGTGATACGCCGATGAAGGTCGTCATCGATCCGAAGCAGTAGTTGTTTCACCCTTCGATGCTATCAATGATGGTCGCAGTAGTGATATCACTTGCCCCTGCCTGACTCCGCTTGTTTTCTGCTGGTCGCGGCACTGCCGGCGGGCCGTGAGCGCGGTTCCGGAGCGTCATGGACATCAAGGGTGGGTTCTCATGCGGCGTTAATCGAGGGCTCAGGGCGGTCCCATCAGGGGTCGCGAGCGTGGGGCCATGAGCGTAACGATGGTGTCCGGGCCGGAGGCGGGGTCGGCCCGCCGGACCCGGCTGGTCGAGGTGGTCGTCCCCGTCCACAACGAGGAGCGTGTGCTGGCCGCGAGTGTGCGGCGGCTGCACGGCTACCTCGCCCGCGAGTTCCCGTACGGCTTCCGCGTGACGATCGCGGACAACGCGAGCACCGACGCCACGTGGCGGATCGCCGGGCGGCTGGCGGGCGAGCTGCCCGGGGTGCGGGCCGTGCACCTGGACCGCAAGGGCCGGGGCCGGGCCCTGCGGAGGGTGTGGGAGGCCAGCGAGGCCGACGTCGTCGCGTACATGGACGTCGACCTGTCGACCGACCTGGACGCGTTCCTGCCGCTCGTCGCGCCGCTGCTGAGCGGGCACAGCGACCTGGCGATCGGCACCCGCCTTTCTCCCTGGGCCAACGTGGTGCGCGGCCCGAAGCGCGAGATCATCTCGCGGGTCTACAACCTGCTCCTGCGGTCGCTGATGGGCGTGCGCTTCTCCGACGCGCAGTGCGGCTTCAAGGCCGTCCGCACGGAGGTGGCGCAGGCGCTGCTGCCCGCGGTGCGCGACGAGGAGTGGTTCTTCGACACCGAGTTGCTGCTGCTCGCGGAGCAGCATGGCCTGCGCATCCACGAGGTGCCGGTCGACTGGGTGGACGACCCCGACAGCCGGGTGGACATCGTCAGGACGGCGGTCGGCGACCTGCGCGGCATGTGGCGGGTCGCCCGCGCGAGCCTGCGCCGTCCGCCGGCCCGCCCGGTCACCACGTCCATCAGGAGGCAGATCCCGGCGTTCGCGGTGATCGGTCTGATCAGCACGGCCGCCCACCTCGCGCTGTTCTGGACGCTGCGCGCCGTCCTGCCCGCCGTGATCGCCAACGCGGTCGCGTTGCTGGTGACCGCGGTGGCCAACACCGCCGCCAACCGGCGCTTCACCTTCGGCGTACGCGGCCGGGCGGGGGCCCTGCGGCACCACCTGGGCGGGCTCGTCGCCTTCGTCGCGGGGCTCGCGCTGACCAGCGCGGGCCTGACCGCGCTGCCCGCCGGGGCGCCGCGGGCGGCCGAAATGGCCGCCGTGATCGTCGCGAACGGCCTCGCCACGCTGCTGCGCTTCCTGCTCCTGCGATCCTGGGTCTTCGCGCCCGGCAAGGACTCCCGATGACCGTGCTCGCCACCATGACCCCGATCGGACACCGGGCCTCCGCCGGCCGTGTGCCGCCGCTCCTGCGCTGGGGCAGGTGGGCCGTCCTCGTCCTCGCGGCCGTCCTCCACACCTGGGCGCTCGGTCGCAACGGGTACGCCAACGACTACTACGCGGCCGCGATCTACTCCGGCACCCGAAGCTGGAAGGCGTTCTTCTACGGCGCGCTGGACGCCGGGTCGTTCATCACCGTCGACAAGCCGCCGTTCGCGCTGTGGGTCATGGGCCTGTCGGCCCGGATCTTCGGCTTCGGCACGTGGAGCATGCTGCTGCCGCAGGCCGCGGCCGGAGTCGGGTCGGTGGCCCTGGTCGGCTCGGCCGTACGGCGGTCGCTGCGCGGGCTCGGCGAGCGCGCGGCCGGGGTGGCGGCCCTGCTGGCGGCGCTGGTGATGACGCTGACGCCGATCACCGTCGCCATCAACCGGGACAACAACCCCGACACGATCCTGGTGCTCCTGCTGGTGGCGGCCGGGTGGTTCTGCCTGGAGGCGACCCGCACCGGGCGCCTGCGCACGCTGCTGATGGTCGCCGTGCTGGTGGGCCTCGCCTTCAACACCAAGATGCTGCAGGCCTACCTGGTGCTGCCCGCGTTCGCCCTCGCCTACCTGTACGCGGCGCCGGGGCGGCTCGTACGGCGGATCGGGCGCCTGCTCGCCGCCGGAGCGGTGCTCGTCGTCTCCAGCGGATGGTGGATGGTCCTGGTCGACCTGACCCCGGCCTCCTCCCGGCCGTACATCGGGGGCAGCACCGACAACAGCGTGTGGGACCTGGTGATCGGCTACAACGGCCTCGGCCGCGTCTTCGGCGGCGCGGGCGACGGCGGGCCGGCCCGGCTCCCCGCGGCGGCGTCCGGCGACCTGCCCGAGGGCCTCACCCGGGCCTTCGGCGGCGGCCCGGGAGGCGGCCCGGGAGGCGGGTTCGGCGGCACGGCGGGCGCCGGGCGGCTGTTCAACGACGTCATGGCCGGGCAGATCTCCTGGCTGCTCCCGTTCGCCGCGGTGGCGCTCGTCTGCGGCCTGCTCCTGGCCGCCCGGCACACGTACGGACCCGCGACCCGGCCCGTCCGCGCCGCGCTGCTGCTCTGGGGCGGCTGGCTGCTGGTCCACTACGCCGTGTTCAGCTTCTCCAGCGGCACCTTCCACCCCTACTACACGACCGCGATGGCTCCCGCGATCGCCGCGCTGACCGGCGCCGGCGGCGTGCTGATGTGGCGGGCGGCCCGTACGTCCCGGGCCTGGCGACCGGTCCTGGCGGCGGCCGTCGCCGCGACGGGCGCCTGGTCGTTCGCCGTGCTGCGCCGTACGCCGGAGTTCGTGCCCTGGCTCGCCTGGACGATCGCGGGCGTGACGGCGATGGCCGTGCTCGCCCTGGTGGCCTCGGCGTTCGTCCCCGTGAAGCGAGACGCGGACCCCGACGCCGGGCGCGGACGCCGTGCGGCCACGTGGGGCGCGGCGGTGGCACGGGTCACGGCGCTCGCATCGGCCGCGGCGGTCCTGGCCGGGCTCGCCGGACCGGCGGCGTACGCCGTGACGCCGCTCGGCACGGCGGTGAACGGCACCAACCCCACCGCAGGCCCCGCGACCGGGAGCGGCGGGGGCCCCTTCGGCGGGCGCGCTGGCCTCTCCGGTGGCCCTCCCGGCCAGGGCACACCGCCCGGGCGGCCGGAGGACGGGACGGACGGACGGCTGGGCGGGCGGATGGGCGGACCTGGAGGCACGGGCGGGGCCGTGGACGCCGAGATGGCCGCCTACCTGAAGCGGAACAAGGGCGGTGCCACCTGGCTGGTCGCCGTGGGGAGCGCGCAGAGCGCCTCCTCGCTCATCCTGTCGGCCGGAGAGCCGGTCATCGCGATGGGCGGCTTCACCGGCTCCGATCCCGCGATGACCGTGGACCTGCTGAAGAGGTACGCCGCGGACGGCAGCCTGCGGTACGTCCTGCTCGGCGAGGGACGCGGACCCGGCGGCGGGGCCGACTCGTCCGTCACCGCCTGGGTGAAGGCCAACGCGACCCTCGTCCCGGCGTCCGAATACGGGGGAACCGGGACAAGCACCCTCTACCGCCTGAGCTGAGCGCGTACGAGCACCGATACCCAGGGCCGATATCGGGACCGGACGCGTTCGGCCGCCACCTTCGCGGGTACGGGAAGGGCCTCTCGATGACGAAAGGACGATCACCCATGGACACGGAGGCCTTCATCGCCCTCCTGAACGAGGACCTGGAGAGCGAGTACCGCTCGATCGTGCAGTACGTCCAGCACGCGGCGACGATCAAGGGCGCGCAGTACCTGTCGATCATCGAGGAGCTCAAGCAGCACCTCGGCCAGGAGCTCAACCACGCGAGCACGCTGGCCGAGCAGATCGACTTCCTCGGCGGCGTGCCGAGTGTCCGCGTTCCCGAGATCCCGGTCGCGACCGACAGCGCGCAGGCGTTGCGGCTCGACCTCGAACTGGAGCAGGAGCAGCTGCGCCGCTACCGCGAGCGGGTGGAGCAGGCCCAGCAGCTCGGCCTGAGCGACGTCGCCGAGGCGCTGCGCCCGCTGCTGCAGCAGACGCAGGACCACGTCATGGACCTGCAGACCGTGCTGGGCGAGTGACGGACGGCATACCGGCGGATGAGGCGCGCGGGCTCGCGGCCGGGACGGGTCGCGTCGCCCGTGCGTCCGGCGCGTCCGCCAGGGCGGCGGTGCCTCGGCGAGGGGTCACGAGGTGTGCGCATCCGCAGGGGCGGCCCCTCCGCCGAACATCGTGACCGCGGTCTCCCGGCCTGTCGCCTGGTTCTCCGCGACGTAGGGCCGCAGTTCCTCCTCGTACGCGGCGAACGCGGTCGTGTGATCGCCGCCGGCCGAGGCGAGGGCGCGCGCCAGGGTCCGGGCACCGATCAGCGCCTGTGAGGTGCCCATGCCGCTGGTCGGCGCGGCGCAGTACCCCGCGTCGCCGACCAGCGCGACCCGGCCCGCCGACCAGTGGTCCAGATGGACCTGGCAGGTCGAGGAGAAATAGAAGTCGTCGGCCTCGCTCATCGCCTCCAGCAGCCGGGGCACCTCCCAGCCGCGCCCGGCGAAGGCGGCGCGCACCGCCTGCTCCTGCTCGTGCCGGGGCCGCCGGTCGAGCGCGGGAGAGGCGGTGGAGAAGGAGAGGCTGACTGTGAGCCGGTCTGCGTCGCCCGTGCTCAGCAGGAAGATCGCCCGGTCCGCGCCATGCTGCAGTATTCCGCTCCGGCGGAGTCCGAGGTGGTTGACGGTGCTGAAGCCGGCACCGGAGAGGCCCAGGTGCCGCAGGGCGCCGGGGGGCGAGCCGAAGGCCAGCCGTCTGACCTTCGAGTGCACGCCGTCGGCGCCGAACACGAGGTCGAACTCGCGGGTGGCGCCGCGTTCGAACTCGGCCGTGATCCCGGACTCGCGCTCGGTCAGCGCGCTGATCGAGTCGTCGAACACGTACGTCACGTCGCCCGCCGTGACGCGGTGCAGGATCCGGGTCAGCTCCCTCTTGGGCACCTCCAGCTCGCCGGCGAAGGCCTCGGCGGGCAGCCGCCCGATCTCGGTGCCCTCCTCGTCGACGAGGAGGGTGCCGCTCATCCTGGTGTCGTGTTCGCGGAGCTCGGACAGGATGCCCATCTCGTCGAGAACCTCGAACGCCGCGCCCCGGAAGTCCACGGCGTACCCGCTGTCGCGGAGGTCCGGTGCGCGCTCGACCACGGTCACCTCGTAGCCGTCGCGCCGCAGGAAATAGGCGAGGGCGGGTCCGGCCACGCTCGCCCCGGAGATCAGAACCTTCGTCGCTGTCATGGCACGACCGTAGCCGGGTCTTGTCCATTTGGTCAAACCATTTGGATAAGCCAAATGGGCAATCGATCTCGTATGCTGCTCGGCATGGGAAACCGAGAGGATCTGCTGGCCGGCGCCAAGCGGTGCCTTGTCGAACGCGGCTGGGCGCACACGACCGTCCGGGACATCGCCTCGGCCGCCGGAGTCAGTCACGCCGCCATCGGCTACCACTTCGGCTCCAAGGACGCCCTGCTCACGCAGGCTCTGGTGGAGGCGGTCGACGAGCTCTCCGAGGAGCTGGCCTCTCGCACTCCGTCCGACAGGCCCGAACAGCGCTGGCAGGCGCTGATCGACAGCTTCACCACGCACCGGGCGCTGTGGGTGGCCCAACTCGAGGCCGCGGTGCGGGCCGAGCGGTCACCGGAGGTACGCGAACACCTCGCCAGGGGGCAGCGGGAAGGACGCGAAGGGCTCGGCGGCTCGGTGCCGCTCGCCCTGTTGAGCGGTCTGATGCTGCAGTGGCTGGTGGATCCGGATCACGCGCCCGGCGGCGCGGAGGTGATCGCCGGGCTTCGCTCGCTCGCCACTCAGCTCTGAAGGGCTCCGGGCGCCTGACGCGGCGCCACGGGGCGCGCGGCCCGGCGGGCGGGAACGCGATGCGTGGGTCCGCGCGGCGGGCGGGTGGCGTGGAGTGTGGGTCAGCGCGGCTGGTGGAGGGTGTAGTCGTCGAGGGCGCGGACGATCAGCGCCCTCGCGTCGTCCCTGAAGGCCGCCGCCTCCCAGAACTCCTCGAACGCCCGGGCGTAGAAATCCACCTCGCCGGCGTCGCGCAGCAGCAGGTCCCTGGTGCCGGTGGCCACCCCCACCAGGGCGTTGTCGTAGATCCAGAACGAGTTCGTCAGCGCGGACGGCAGCGGCGCCTCGAACGGCAGCAGGCCGAACTCCACGTTCGGCAGCGTCGTCACCGCGATCAGCCGGTCGAGCTGGCCGCGCATCACGTCGGGCGGCGCCAGCCGGTAGCGCAGCACCGACTCGGGCATGACGAACCGGAACCGCCGCGCCGGGTCGTACAGGATCTCCTGGCGCCGCATGCGGACCCGGATCGCGTCGTCCACGTCGGCGGTCGACTTGTACAGCCGCCTGAGCTTCCCGAAGACGTGCCGGGCGTACTCGGTGGTCTGCAGCAGCCCGATCACCGCCCCGGGCTCGAAGGCCCGGAACAGGAGGGTGCGCGTCTCCAGGTCGCGGATGTCCTCCTGCAGGGCGGCCAGGCCGTTCCGGTGCCGCTGCCGCCAGGAGTCCTGCCGCTCCTGGAGCCCGGCCGCCTGCCTGACCAGCGCGTCGATCGTCTGCGGGTCGGCCTCCACGGCCTTCCCCCACGCGGCCACGTCGTCCTCGGAGGCGGTCTGGCGGGCGTTCTCGATGCGCGAGACCTTCGACGGCTGCCAGTGGAGCCGCTCGGCGAGGTCCTTCCCGGACAGGCGGGCGTTCTCCCGCAGCCGGCGTAGCCGGACCCCCAGGTCCATGCGGGCTTGATGGAAACCGCTCACTTCCACCTCCGCATGCGGGCGGTCCTGCGATTGCGCAATCCTAGTGCGGGAGCGGCACGAGGCAGTTCAGGGCGGGACCGGCACGCGGACCGCGCGCAGGCGTTCCCCGAGCGCCTTGGCCTGCGCGTCGAGGAGCGGGCTCGCGGCCACGCCCCTGCCCAGCAGACCGTGGATCACGAAGTTGAGCGCGTGCAGGTTGGGCAGCGCGAACCGCTCCACCGGCAGCCCGCCGATCTCCGGCAGCAGTTCCCTGAGCCGCTCCACGGTCAGGAACGCCGCGAGCCACGGGTAGCGGGCGGGGTCGCGCACCCAGACGCCGAGATTGGCGTCACCGCCCTTGTCGCCCGACCGCGCGCCCACGACCCGGCCCAGCGGCCGGACCGGCCCGGCCGTGAGATCACCCGCGTACGGCGGTGCCGCCTGGTGATCCGTGACGCCGCCGGTCGGGCCGTACGCGTCAGGGGAGACCAGCGGCCCGGGCGGCGCGTACGGCACCTCGATGCGGACCCCGCCGACGGTCACGACCGGGAGCACGGCACGGGCGTCGACCGAGGAAGGCCAGTAGACGCCGTAGGGGGAGGCGTCGGCGGGCGGCGTCAGCCCGAAGAAGCCGGGGTAGCTCGCCAGGCCGGTCTCCACCACCGCCGAGGAGAACGCCCGTCCCGCCTTGCGGGCGTCGGAGTCCATGACCGTGATCCGCAGCAACGCGGTCCCACCTGTGTCCGCGGCCGTGCCCGGCTCGTACGCGTGCGGGCCGAGGGGGGTCAACTCCACGTGGACCTGGTCGAAGGAGTCCCGGGGCACGCGGGCCCAGATCGCCTCCTGCGCGGCCCGGGCCTTCGCGGCGATGTCGAGGCCGGTCAGCACCAGCGTCATCGTGTTGCGGTAGCCGCCGACGTAGGTGACCGCCACCTTCAGCGTCTCCGGCGGGGCCTCACCGCGTACGCCCGTGATCCTGACCCGGTCGGGCCCCTCCTGCTCCAGGTGGACGGTGTCGAACCGGGCCGTCACGTCGGGGCCGAGGTAGCGGGGCGAGGCGATCTCGTAGAGCAGTTGCGCGGTCACGGTGCCGGTCGAGACCAGCCCGCCGGTGCCCGGGTGCTTGGTGATGACGCTCGACCCGTCCGCGTACAGCTCGGCGATGGGGAAGCCGCAGTCGGGGAGGCCGGGCACCTCCTCGAAGAAGGCGTAGTTGCCGCCGGTCGCCTGGCAGCCGCACTCGATGACGTGCCCGGCGACGACGGAACCGGCCAGCGGGCCGAGGTCGCCGGGCCGCCAGCCGAACCACCACATGCCGGGCCCGGTGACCAGCGCCGCGTCGGTGACCCGCCCGGTGACGACGACGTCGGCGCCGTGCTCCAGCGCCACCGCGATCGGCCGTCCGCCCAGGTAGGCGTTCGCGGTCAGCGGAGTCTCCCGCAGGATCTCGCCGGTGCCGGCGTTGACCGGCGGCCCGGCGAGCGGCATGAGATCGTCGCCGGTGACGTGGGCGACGCTCGCGCGCAGCCCCAGCCGGTCGGCCAGGGCGGACACCGCCTCCGCGCAGCCGGCCGGATCGAGGCCGCCCGCGTTGGAGACCACCCTGATGCCCCGGTCGAGGCAGGTGCCGAGGACCTGCTCCATCTGGGTGAGGAAGGTGCGGGCGTAGCCGGGGCGGCCCTTGAGCCGGTTGCCGGCGAGGATCGACATGGTGAGCTCGGCGAGCCAGTCGCCGGTCAGGACATCGATCGGCCCGCCCTCGACCATCTCCCGCGCCGCCGAGAGCCGGTCGCCGTAGAAGCCGCCGCAGTTAGCGATCCGCAGCGGTCCCGGTCGCCCGGCCCCGGCCGTCATCGCGCGGCTTCCGCGCCCGCGATATCGGAGGGGACCCAGGCGGCGGGGCGTTTCTCGGCGAAGGCCCGGATGCCCTCCCGCCCCTCCTCCGAGGTGAACCGCTCGGCCGACAGCGCGGCCATCTCCCGCAGGCCCTCCTCGATCGGCATCAGCGGCACCTCGCGGACGAGCCGCTTGGTGATCGCGAGCGCCTCGGGGCCGCCGCGCAGCAGCATGCCCGTGTAGTGCGCCACCGTCGCGTCGAGGTCCTCCTCGGGTACGGCCCGGGTGAGCAGCCCGATCTCCACCGCGCGAGCGGCGGTGAAGACCTCGCCGGTGAGGAGGTACTCGGCCGCGGCCCGGGGCTCCAGGCGGCGCAGGCAGGTGGCCGCGATCATCGCGGGGACCACCCCGAGCCGCACCTCGGTGAACGCGAACGACGCGCTCGCCGGGGCGATCGCGAAGTCGCACGCCGCCACCAGGCCGAGGCCGCCCGCCCTGGCCGTGCCGTTGAGGCGGCACACGACCGGCTTCGGGCTCTCCCAGATCCGCAGCATGACGCCGGGGAACGACGTGGTCACCGGCGCCCCGCCCGCGCGCTGCTCCTTCAGGTCCGCCCCGGCGCAGAACACCGGCCCGGCGCCGGTCAGCACGATCACCCGTACGGCGGGCTCGTCCAGCGCCCGGGACAGGGCCTCGTCGAGCTGCGCGAGCAGCCGGGACGACAGGGCGTTGCGGTTGTGCGGCGAGTCGAGCGTGATCGTGGCCACGCCACCCGCCTGCTCCCACCGCACGAGATCCCCCGGCGCCCCCGCACTCGCCGACGCCCCTGCCGACGACTCCGTGCTCGCGGGGGCCGCCGCATCCGCTGTCGCCTCCATCCCCTCCGGGGGCCGCGCGCCCGTGGGCGCACCCGCTGCGATCTGCGGGTGTCGCGACGGCTCGCCGGTCGCGTTCATCGCTGCTCCGCCTCCCCCCGCGGAGCCGCGCCCGGATCTGAGCCCGAGTCCGGGCCGGGAGCCACGACCGCACCGCCACCCGCGGCCGTGCCCGGGTCCACGCCCGAAACCGTGCCGCTCAGAGCCGCGCCGCTCGGAGCCGTGCCCGAGTTCGCGCCTGGGTTCGCGCTTGGGTCCGCGACCGGAGCCGCGCCGCCCGGAGCCGTGCCCGTGCCCGGCTCCGGGCCGCCGGCGTCCGGCGGGAGGTCGCCCCACGTGTCCGTCTGGGCGTTCTCCCCGGTGCCGTCGCGGCCCGCCGCCAGGCCGCCCGCCGGGTCGGTGGCGGCCACAGGTGTCTGGCCGGGGGCCGGGGCGCCCGTAGTGTCCGCAAATGCATCCCACGGCTCGACGCCGGCCGAGTTGTGATCCTCGTTGCGGGCCTCGGCGGGGGCTCCCTCGCGGGCCTCGACATCGGGCCTGGTCTCGGGCCTGGTCTCGGGCCTGACATCGGGCTTGGTCTCGGGTGCGGGTTCGATGTCGGCGAGGGGCACGCCCGCCTCGACCCGCGCGCCGGGCACCACGTGCAGGGCGGCCACGGTGCCGGAGGCGGGGGCCACGATCAGGTGCTCCATCTTCATCGCCTCCAGCACGACCACCGGCTGCCCGGCCTCGACCACGTCGCCGGGCTTCACCTCGACACGCAGGACCGTACCCGGCATCGGGGCGGGCAGTGCTCCCGGCGACACCCGCGCCGCGGGCTCGGGCAGCCGCTCCACCGGGGTGAGCCGGACCGGCCCGAGAGACGAGTCGACGTGCACCACGCCCGGATAGACCGCCACCTCGAACGCGTGCCGCAGGCCTCCCGTCTCCAGCACCACCCGGCCGGGGTCGGCGGACACCAGGGCGACGTCCTCGAAGCCCTCGGCCCGCAGCCCGTCCCTGCTCAGCCGGTAGGTGATCTCCAGGCGGCCGCCGTCCTCCGTGTCGTACGCCGTGCGCCGGGGCTGGGAGGGCACGTTGCGCCAGCCGCTCGGCAATCCGCCGAGCACCCCGTCGCGCCGCGCTTCCGCCCGGTTCGCCGCCGCCCCGGCGAGCGCCGCCGCGAGGGCCGACAGCCGTACGGCCCCGGGCCCGGCGAGCGACGCCGGAACGGGCCGCCGGTCGAGGAACCCGGTGTCGAGCGCGCCGGACAGGAAGTCCGGATGCCGCAGCACGCCCACGAGGATGTCGCGGTTGGTCGTCAGCCCGTGGATGCGGGCCCGCGCGAGCGCGTGCGCCAGCCGCCGGGCCGCCTCCGCCCGGTCCCCGCCGTACGAGACGACCTTGGCGAGCATCGGGTCGTAGTGGACGCCCACCTCGCCGCCGGAGACCACGCCGGAGTCGAGCCGCAGCCGGGCGCCGAGGCCGAACTCCCCGTCCACGCCGGGGATCTCGAAGCGGTGCAGCACGCCGCTCTGGGGGCGTCCCTCGGCGTCCTCCGCGTACAGGCGGGCCTCGATCGCGTGGCCCACCGGGCTCGGCGGCAGCGCGGCGAGCCGCGCGCCCTCGGCCACCTCGATCTGCAGCCGGACCAGGTCGACCCCGTACACGCACTCGGTCACCGGGTGCTCCACCTGCAGGCGGGTGTTCATCTCCAGGAAGAAGAAGCCCTCGTCCGACACGAGGAACTCGACGGTGCCCGCGCCGGTGTAGCCGATCGCGCGGGCGGCCCGGATCGCGGCGTCGCTCAGCTCCCGGCGCAGTTCGGGGGTGACGGCGGGGGAGGGGGCCTCCTCGATCACCTTCTGGTGACGGCGCTGGATGGAGCACTCCCGCTCGCCGAGGGCCCAGACCGTGCCGTGCTCGTCGGCGAGGATCTGCACCTCGATGTGGCGGGCGCCCTCCTGCAGCGGTTCGGCGAACAGCGTGCCGTCGCCGAAGGCCGACAGGGCCTCGCGGCGGGCCGACGCGACCGCCTCGGCGAGCCCGGCCTGGTCGCGCACCACCCGCATGCCCCGCCCGCCGCCGCCCGCCGACGCCTTGACCAGCACGGGAAACGTGAGCTGAGGCGGGGCGTCCGGGGACAGCGGGATGGTCGGCAGGACCGGCACCCCGGCCTCGGCCATCAGCGCCTTGGCCTCGATCTTCGTGCCCATCGCGGCGACGGCCTCGGGTGACGGGCCGATCCAGGTCAGACCGGCGTCGAGCACGGCGCGGGCGAAGCCGGCGTGCTCGGACAGGAAGCCGTACCCGGGATGCACCGCGTCGGCCCCCGAGCGGCGGGCCGCCTCGATCACGCGGTCCGGGTCGAGGTACGCCAGCGGGGCGCCGAGCCGTACGGCCTGGTCGGCCTCGGCCACGTGCGGCGCGTCCGCGTCGGCGTCGGAGAAGACCGCGACGGTCTCCACACCCAGCTCACGGCAGGTGCGGAACACCCTGCGGGCGATCTCCCCGCGGTTCGCCACCAGCAGCCGCCCGATCATGACCCACCCCCATGGAAGCCGAAGAGCATGCCCGTCACATCCGGAAGACGCCGTAGCCGGCCCGCCCGGGGTCAGGAGCCCCCGCGACCGCCGACAGGCACATCCCGAGCACCGTGCGGGTGTCGCGCGGGTCGATGACCCCGTCGTCGTAGAGGCGGCCGGACAGGAAGAAGGCCGCCGACTCCGCCTCGATCTGCGTCTCGACCGCCGCGCGCATCGCCGCGTCGGCCTCCTCGTCGTAGACCTGCCCGCGCGCCTCGGCCGCGGCCCGGCCGACGATCGACATCACCCCGGCGAGCTGGGCCGGGCCCATCACGGCCGACTTCGCGCTCGGCCAGCTGAACAGGAAACGGGGGTCGTAGGCCCGCCCGCACATGCCGTAGTTGCCCGCGCCGTAGGAGGCCCCCATCACGATCGTGATGTGGGGCACGGTCGAGTTGGCCACCGCGTTGATCATCAGCGAGCCGTGCTTGACGATGCCGCTCTGCTCGTACTCCCTGCCGACCATGTAGCCCGTCGTGTTCTGCAGGAAGACGAGCGGCGTGCGGGTCTGGTTCGCGAGCTGGATGAACTGCGCGGCCTTCTGCGACTCGGCGCCGAACAGCACCCCCTGGGCGTTGGCGAGGATCCCGACCGGGTGACCGTGGACGCTCGCCCAGCCGGTGACCAGGCTCGGCCCGTAGAGCGGCTTGAACTCGTCGAAGTCGCTGCCGTCCACCACCCGGGCCAGGACCTCGCGGGGGTCGAAGGGGACCTTCAGGTCCTCCGGCACGATGCCCAGCAGTTCGTCCTCGTCGAACAGGGGAGCCGGGTAGTCGCGGGCGGCGGCGTGCCCGGCCTTACGCCGACCGATCCGCCGCACGATCCGCCGGCCGATCCGGAGCGCGTCGTGCTCGTCGGCCGCGAGGTGGTCGGCCAGGCCGGAGGCGCGGGCGTGCATCTCCGCCCCGCCCAGCGACTCGTCGTCGGACTCCTCGCCGGTCGCCATCTTCACCAGCGGCGGGCCGCCGAGGAAAACCTTGGCGCGCTCCCGCACCATCACGACGTGGTCGCTCAGACCGGGGACGTAGGCCCCGCCGGCGGTCGCGTTGCCGAAGACGAGCGCGATCGTCGGAATCCCGGCGGCCGACAGCCGGGTCAGATCGCGGAACACCTGCCCGCCGGGGATGAAGATCTCCTTCTGCGTCGGCAGGTCCGCGCCGCCCGACTCCACCAGGTTCACGTACGGCATGCGGTTGCGCAGCGCGATCTCGGCGGCCCGCAGCGTCTTGCGCAGCGTCCAGGGGTTGGACGCGCCGCCGCGCACGGTCGGGTCACTGGCCGTGATCACGCACTCGACGCCCTCGACGACCCCGATCCCGGTCACCACGCTCGCGCCGACGGGGAACTCGGTGCCCCAGGCGGCCAGCGGGGACAGTTCGAGGAACGGCGCGTCGGGGTCGACCAGCAACTCGATCCGCTCCCGGGGGAGCAGCCCGCCGCGCTCGCGGTGCCGCTCGACGTACTTCGGCCCGCCGCCCGCGACGGCCTTCGCCTGCTCGGCCTCCAGTTCGGCGAGCTTCGCCAGCATGGCCTCGCGCCGCGCGCCGTACTCGGCGCCGGAGGGGTCCAGCCGGCTCACGAGCACGGTCATGGCGCCACCGAACCGACTTGTGTCACGGTGAGAACCTCCGGTTGGTCCGCGATCACGTCAACGAGCCGAGTCTGCCACCGGGCGGTGACATTCGTGCCGCACACTCCTGGCCGGCCGTGGTTCGGCCGTGGTTCAGCCGCGGTTCCGCGGGGTCAGCCGCAGTGGGACCACGCGCTGCTCCAGGAGGCGCCCCCGTACCCGCCGCCCCAGATGACGCACCTGCCCTTGGCGGGCAGCCGGAGCGGCCCCGCGTACACGGTGTAGGCGCCGGCGTCGGCGGCCGACGCGCCCCCCTTCACCTTCAGCACCACGCTCATTCTGATCTTAGCGGGCATCGTGTAGCGAGAGAGCGTGATCACACAGTTGCGGCCGGTGGAGGCGTTGTAGAGCAGGTACGTCGTCGCCTGCCCGCCGTACGAGTGGGAGTCGACGACGGCGAAGCCGGTCCCGCACACGCCCTTGGCCGTGTACGGGTTGGGTTTGGGCGCGGCGGTCTTCGTGGGAGTCGCCTTCGCCGTCGGGCTGGGTCTGGGCGTCGCGGTGGCCTTCGTCGGGGCCGGACTGGCCTTCGCCGTCGGAGGGGCCTCCGTGGGCTCCGCCGCCGGTCCGGTCGCCGTGGGCGACGGCCGCGCCCGGCGGCCGTGCGCGGGCGAGGCGGCGGGCTTCGCGGTCGCACCGGGTCTCGCATCGGGTCTCGAACCGGGCCTCCGGGTCGCGGAACCCGGCGACGGACTCCCGGTCCGGTGTCCCGAGGGAGTCGCCAGGTCGGACGGCGGCGGGATCGGCGGTTCGGCGGGCGCGGACGCCGCCTGGCCGGGCGCCTCCGTCGCGGTGGTCTCGCTCCCGGCCGCCCGCAGGGAGACCCAGGACGGCGCCAGGAAGGCCGCGGCCACCAGAGCGGGCACCCCGATCCCGGCCGCCGTCCAGGTCAGCACCGTACGCCGGGGTCTCCTCGCCGCCGCGGGCACGGTGACGTGCCCGGGGGGAGCCGCGGCCCGCGCAGGGGGCAGCGGGGGCGGCGGGGGAGTGAGATGGGCCTGCCCGGTGAGGCGCGAGACGACGTCCTGGGCGGAGGGCCGCGGCGCGGGGTCCTTCGACAGGCAGGCGGCGACGATGTCGCGCAGGGGTGCCGCGAGGTCGCCGAGGTCGGGCTCGTCGCGCAGGATGCGGGTGATGACCGAGGGGATCGAGTCCGCGCCGAAGGCGGGTCTGCCGGTGGCGGCGAACACCATCGTGACGCCCCAGGCGAAGATGTCGGCCGGGGCGCCCGCCGTGCCGCCCGACAGCACCTCGGGGGCCAGGTAGGCGGGAGTGCCGATGGACGCGCCGGTCGCGGTGGCCTGCGGCGAGTCGAACGCCCTGGCCACCCCGAAGTCGATCACGACCGGCCCCTCCGGGCCCATCAGCACGTTGGCCGGCTTGAAGTCGCGGTGGGTGATGCCCGCGCGGTGGATGGCGGCCAGCGCCGTCGCCGTGCTGATGGCGAGCCGTTCCAGCGCCGCTCCCCGGCGCGGGCCCTCCCGGTCCACCAGTTGCCGGAGCGACGGGCCCGGCACGAACTCGCTGACGATGTACGGCTGGTTGCCGGCGAGGTCGGCGTGCAGCACGGGGGCGGTGCAGAACGGCGCGACCCGCTGCGCCAGCGCCACCTCGCGCAGGAAGCGCTCCCGCGCCTCGGGATCCGCCGCCAGCCGCGTGTGCAGCAGCTTCACCGCGACCTGTTCGCCCTGCGGGCCGTGGCCCAGGAAGACGACCCCCTGGCCGCCCTCCCCGAGCCGGTCGACGAGCGTGAACGGGCCCAGGCGGGCCGGGTCCCCAGCCTCCAACGCCACCATCGCCCCCGATTACCCCGATAACCCCACCAACGGTGCCAAACGCTACCGGATCGGGAACGGCCGTCAGATGGCCTTGCCGGGGTTGAGGATGTTCAGCGGGTCGAAGACCTGCTTGATGCCCTGGTGCAGTTCGGCGGCCACCGGGCCGGTCTCCAGGCCGAGCCAGCGCTTCTTCAGCAGCCCGACGCCGTGCTCGCCGGTCAGCGTCCCCCCGAGGGCGAGCGCGGCGCGGAACACCTCGTCGGCCGCGGCCCAGACCTCGGGCGGCGGCTCGGCCAGGCCGCGGTCGAACACGAACACCGGGTGCACGTTGCCGTCCCCCGCGTGGGCGACCGTCGAGATCAGGACGCCGTGCCGGGCGGCGGTCTCCTCGATCGCGGTGATCATCTCGGGGAGCGCCGACCGGGGCACGCACACGTCCTCCACCAGGCACTGGCCCAGGCGCTCCTTGGCCGGGTAGGCGAGGCGCCGGACGCCGACGAGCTCGGCGGCCTCCTCCGGCGTGGACGACACCGCGACGAACGACGCCGCGGCGCACAGCTCCGCCATCCGGGCGGCGGACTCGTCGGCCGGGCCCTCCGCCTGCGCGATGAGCATGGCCCTGGTGGACGGCTCCAGCCCGATGTTCTTCCAGTCGTCGATGGCCCGCAGGGTCGTACGGTCGAGCAGTTCGAGCATCGACGGCTGGCAGCCCTCGGCGATGATCGCGGCGACGGCCGCGGCGGCGTCGCGCAGCGAGGTGAACTCGGCCGCGACGGTGGACAGTTCGCGCGGCGCCCGCCGCAGCCGCAGCGTGGCGGCGGTGATCACGCCGAGCGTGCCCTCCGAGCCGACGAACAGGCCGGTCAGGTCGTAACCGGTGACCCCCTTCATGGTGCGGCGGCCGGTGTTCAGCACCCGCCCGTCGGCCAGCACCACCTCCAGCCCGAGCGCCGAGTCGCGGGTCACGCCGTACTTGACGCAGCGCAGGCCGCCCGCGTTGGTCGCCAGGTTGCCGCCGATCGTGGAGATCTCGTACGACGAGGGGTCGGGGGCGTACATCAGCCCGTGCGCGCGGGCCGCCCGGTCGAGGTCGGCGGTGATGACCCCGGGCTCCACGACGGCGATCTCGTCCTGCGGCGACAGCTCCCGAATCGCGGTCATCCGCGCGAGGGAGAGGACCACGCAGCCGTCCACGGCCGTCGCCCCGCCCGCCAGGCCGGTGCCGGCGCCGCGCGGGACCACCGGCACCCGGTGCGCGCTCGCCCAGCGCAGCGTGGCCACGACGTCGTCGCGCGACTGCGCGAGCACCACGCCGAGCGGCTTGCCCGGCGGTGCGAACGTGCGGTCCCGCGCGTAGGCGTCCATGACGTCGGGGTCGGTGAGGACGAGCCCGTCCGGCAGCGCGGAGGCCAGCCCGGAGGCCGGCGCGGAGGTCGCTTCGGTCACGTCTGGACTGTACGACATGACCGGATATTGGGTCGCAACCGGAATTACTAACGGATATTGGTACACATCACATTTTGACAACCATGCATGGCGGCTCTTTACGATCCCTTTACCCCCTCGTCTAAGGTCCCGCATGCGCGCTCATCCCGGCGCGCTGTGCATGGTGTCCGGGGAACCCGGACGGGAAGGGATCTCGTTGTCCAAGAGAATCCGGCGTCTCGCCGCGATCGTGCCCGCGCTCGGGCTGGCGGCAGGAGGTCTGGCCGCGGCCGGTGCGGCGGCGGCGCCTACGGCGGGCTACCAGCCGTCGGCCACCGACCATTACATCAACTACGCACCGCCGCGTGTGCAGGGCGACTTCACCACCACCGAGGAGAAGGTCCCGCCGAAGGGGGCCAAGCGCACCGCCGCCCTCGCCGCGGCGATCGACCACAAGTTCGCGGCCGGCAACCCCGTCGCGGCGCGCGTGCTGGCGCAGCACGAGAAGCAGGCGATCAGGACCGGCAAGAACCCCTTCGACTTCATCTACAAGAAGGCGAAGACGACCCGCACCGCCAAGCTGCTCACGCTGCTGGTCGAGTTCAACGACCAGGCCAACGACGACTTCTCCGGCTGGTCGCACCCGAAGACGACCGACGACGTCAACGACTGCGTGACCGAGCCGGCCGGCACCAAGCTGAACGGCCCGCTCCACAACCACATCCCCAACCCGGCGACGGCCGGTGGCGGGGGCAAGGACAACAACTCGATGTGGGTGGCGGACTTCAACACCGCTCACTACAACAACATGCTCTACACCTCCAAGGGGATCACGACCCGGGTCCGGCCGGACCTGAAGGACCCCCGGGACGGCAAGAAGGGCATCGACATCTCCGGCTCCACCATGAAGAACATGTACGAGGAGCTGTCGAAGGGCGCCTACACCGTCACCGGCGAGGCCGTCGGCTGGCTGAAGGTCCCGCACTCCGAGGCGTGGTACGGCGCCGGCAAGTGCGGCACCTACCCCCAGGACATGACCGGCCACCCGGACAACCCGCGCGGCGCCGCCCAGCTCGCGGTCGACGCGGTCGACACCCTGGTGAAGACGAACCCCTCGTTCCCCTGGGCCGACTACGACGTCGAGGACGTCTCCGACGCCGACGGCGACGGGAACTTCGACGAGCCCGACGGCGTCATCGACCACCTTGTGCTGATCCACGCGGGCGAGGACAAGTCCGGCGGCGGCGGCAACGAGGGCACGTTCGCCCTGTGGGCCCACTCCAGCGACGTGGCGGGCGGCTACACGATCCCCGGCACGAGCAAGAAGATCTCCAACTACATCCTCCAGCCCGAGGACTCCGGCGTGGGCGTGTTCGCCCACGAGTACGGCCACGACCTCGGTCTGCCGGACCTGTACGACACCACCGGCGCGGGCGACTCCGACGTCGACTTCTGGGACCTGATGTCGAGCGGCTCGCACTCCGGGCCGATCTTCCAGTCCCTGCCGACGCACATGAGCATCTGGGACAAGTGGGTGCTCGGCTGGGCCAACCCGAAGATCATCGAGCCGGGCGCGGCCAAGCAGCTCGCCGTGATCGGGCAGGCCTCCCGGACGCCGAAGGGCACCGAGGACGGCGTACGGATCAACCTGCCGGACAAGCTGAACATCATGTCCACCCCGCACAGCGGGTCGAACATGTGGTGGTCCAACAGCGACCAGAACTGGGCCGACCAGAAGCTCGTCCGCACCGTCGCCGTGCCGGCCGGCTCGGACGTGAAGTTCCGCTGGTGGAGCGACTGGGGCATCGAGGCCGACTGGGACTACGGCTTCTTCGAGGTCTCCGCCGACGGCGGCGCCACCTGGGCCGAGCAGAAGATCTTCGACGAGGACGGCACGCTCGTCAGCACCGGTGACGACTACACCGACCCCAACGGCCGCATGAAGGACTACGGCGGCAAGAAGTACGGCCTGACCGGCGAGAGCGGCGGCTGGCACCACCTGTACGCCGACCTCGCGCCGTTCGCCGGCAAGACCGTGCAGATCCGCTTCCGGTACAACACGGACGCGGCCTCCGTGGAGCGCGGCTGGTTCAACGACGACTTCTCGGTCACCAACGGCGCCACGGCGGTCTGGACCGACGACGTCGAGGGCGGCGCCAACGGCTGGACGACCGTCAAGGGCACGTTCACCGACACCACCGGCGGCGGCTGGATCATCCACCCCGGCCGGGTGCAGGCGGCGCAGTACTACCTCGCCGAGTGGCGCAACTTCGACGGGTTCGACCAGGGCCTGAAGTACGCGTACGACACGACCTGGCTGCGCGACGGCGCGTGGAAGGTCGAGAAGATCGCCTACAACGCCCCGGGCCTGCTCGTCTGGTACCGCGACACCTCGCAGGGCAACAACAACGTGTCCGACACGACGTTCGACCTGCCGTCGGTGGGCCCGAAGGGCCAGCTGCTCCTCGT
The DNA here is from genome assembly GCF_005864065.1 of Microbispora triticiradicis. Classification (NCBI taxonomy): domain Bacteria; kingdom Bacillati; phylum Actinomycetota; class Actinomycetes; order Streptosporangiales; family Streptosporangiaceae; genus Microbispora; species Microbispora triticiradicis. Next base: position 373,141 of record NZ_VANP01000002.1, read on the forward strand.
CGACTCGCACTACGAGCCGCTGCGCCGTACGGGCGAGGCGGCGGCGCACGACCCGAGCACGCTGAAGAACCTCCCGTCGCGCCCGCAGTCGTCGAACGCCGCGTTCAACTTCGCCGGAACGTACCCGTTCAAGGAGTGCGTCGAGGGCGAGCCGTTCACGGAGTACTGCACCTCGTTCGGCAAGCAGCCCGCGGTGAAGGAGTTCACGGACGCCAAGGGCTGGTACCCCGGCCTGGAGCTTCGCGACGGCAGCCTGTACTACCGCCACCGCGACGCCTCCGTGGTCATCCCGTCCAAGGACAACCAGCCGTACTCGACCAGGATCGTCAACCCCGACGGCACGCCGGCGACCGACCTCTACGGCACCGACATCGGCGGCGCGATCCTCGGCAGCGGCAACCCCGGTGACGAGGGCAAGCAGCTCGGTGTGCAGATCAAGCTGGTCAGCCCGCTTCCGCTCAACCTGGGTGCGGTCGTCCAGATCACTCCCGCCAAGAAGTAACGGCCGCCGGGTGGCGTGACGCCACCCGGCAGCCCGTGGTGTGGCCACAGTGCATGGTCACAGTGCATGGTCACGAGCCCTGCCACGGTGCATGGTCACGGTGCCCGGCCGCCGTCCGTTCATGGACGGCGTGCCGGGCACGTCCATGCCGGGGGGCGTCCCGGCGTCCCGATCCGGGGCCGGGAACGGCCGGCGGCGATGCGCGCCCGCGCCCGGCGGCCCCTAGCATGTCAGCGTGCGGAGCAAGGCGGATCACACCGCGGCCATCCACCGGGACCGGAAGGCCGCCGTCGTCGTGAACACCAGGTCCAGGCGAGGCCGCCGCCGTTACGCGGAGGTGCTGCGGCTGCTGAAGGACGGGGACTTCCGGCTCACCGGCGTCCATCCGGTGACCGACCCCTCCCGGCTGCGCGACGTGCTCACCCGCGCGCTCGACGCCGGGCCCGACCTCCTCGTGGTCGGCGGCGGAGACGGCACGCTGAGCAGCTCGGTCAGGCACGTGGCCGGCCGCGACGTCGCCCTCGGCGTGCTGCCCCTCGGCACCACCAACAACTTCGCCCGCAGCCTCGGGCTGCCGCTCGATCTCGCCGGGGCGATCGGCGTGTTCAGCGGAGGCAAGGTGGCCGACATCGACCTCGGGATGTGCGGCGACCGGCCGTTCGCCAACCTCGCGAGCTTCGGCGTGTCGGTCGAGGTGGCCGGCACCGTCAGGCCATGGGTCAAGCGTATGCTCGGCCGGGCCGCCTACCCGCTGACCGCGCTCACGATCCTGCCGGGGCACCGGCCGTTCCGCGCGTACATCACCGTTGACGGCAAACGCCACGAGCTGCTGACCCACCAGCTCAACATCGCCAACGGGCGGTTCCACGGCGGCTGGCAGATCGCCAGGGACGTCAGCATCGACAACCGCAGGCTGGTGGCCTACCAGCTCGGCTCGGGCAAGCGGCTGCGGCTGCTCGGGGAGACGCTCGTACGGGCGACCACCGGCAAATGGACCAGCCTCGCGGGCGGCCCGTTCGTCACCGGCCAGGAGATGCTGCTGGAGACCGACCCGCCGCTGGCCGCCGACATCGACGGCGAGGTGCGGCTGCGTACCCCGCTGGTGCTGAAGAGCATCCCCAACGGACTGCGGGTGATGGTCCCGCAGGACTTCGTGGACACCTGATCCGCTACGCGTCCTCCTCGGCGGCGAAGGCCCGGTAGGCGGGCCGCAGCAGGTCGAGCAGCGGGATGTGCCTGGCCTTGACCGGCGGCGGGTCCAGCGCGCGCAGCAGCAGGTCGGAGGGCGAGCCGGGATCGGCCGGCGGGCCGAGGCGGGCCGGCGAGACGCCCGAATCGTAGAAGTCGCCGACCCGCTCCGCGAACGGGACGTCGGTCACGTCGAGAGGCGCCGGCGTCCCGCCGCCCGTCCCGCCGCCCGTCCCGCCGGTCTGCCCGCCGGTGTGGCGGAGGGCGTCGAGCAGCGTGTCCCTGGCCATGCCCCGCCAGGCCAGCACCAGGAACGGGTCCGCGTCGAACGCCTCGGCCAGCAGGTAGAGCACCGCGGACAGGTGCTTGCAGGGGAACCCCCAGTCGGGGCAGGAGCACTCCATGTCCAGCCCGCGCTCGCCCGGGAAGAGCGGCAGTCCGCACTGCTCGAAGACGTCCTCGATCTCCGGCGGCATCTCCCCGGCGAGCAGCTTGGCGCGGTGCACCGCCCGCGCGCCCAGCGCCCCGGTCAGCTCCGCCCAATCGTCCGCGCCGTACGCTGTAATCCGCACGCGCACGTCGTACGGCTCCGGGCGGGAGCCCTGCACCCTGGCCTTCACCAGGCCGGGACCGAGGTCGAGGTCGAGCACCTGGCCCCGCCGCGCGTACGCGCGCCCCCGGCTCAGCCTGCCCGCGTCGCAGATGAGCTCGAGGACGTCGACGAAACGCCGCGACCACCACTGCTCGCCGATGGATCCCCGCTTCGAGCGCGCCCTGATGCCGCCGTCGACCCTGATGGGCCGCGCGGCCTCGAACCAGCCGTCCCGTCCGGCGGGCACTCAGCTCACCGCCTCGGGGGACAGGCGGAACAGCTCGCGCAGCTCCGCCGTGGACAGCCCGGCGATCCAGTCCTCGCCCGTCCCGACGACGCTCTCCGCCAGGGCCTGCTTGCGCTCGATCATCTCGTCGATCCGCTCCTCCAGGGTGCCCGCACAGATGAACTTCCTGACCTGCACGTTCCGGGTCTGCCCGATGCGGAACGCCCGGTCGGTCGCCTGGTTCTCCACGGCCGGGTTCCACCACCGGTCCACGTGCACGACGTGGTTGGCGGCGGTCAGGTTGAGCCCGGTGCCCGCCGCCTTGAGCGAGAGCAGGAAGATCATCGGCTCGTCATCGGTCTGGAACCGCTCCACCAGCGCGTCACGCGTCTTCTTCGGCAGCCCGCCGTGCAGCCACAGCACCGGGCGGTCGAGCCGCGCCGCCAGGTAGGGCTGCAGCATCGAGCCGAACTCGGCGTACTGCGTGAAGACCAGCGCCTTGTCGCCCTCGCTCACGATCTCCTCGGCCAGTTCCTCCAGCCGGGCGAGCTTCCCCGACCGCCCGGCCAGCCGCGAGCCGTCCTTGAGCAGGTGGGCTGGGTGGTTGCAGACCTGCTTGAGCCGGGTCATCGCGGCCAGCACGTTCCCGCGCCGTTCGATGCCCTCGCTGCCGGCGATCCGGCCCATCATGTCCTCGACCACCGCCTGGTAGAGGCTCGCCTGCTCCGGGGTCAGCGTGCACCAGACCTTCATCTCCATCTTGTCCGGCAGGTCGGAGATGATCGTCTTGTCGGTCTTGAGGCGCCGGAGCACGAACGGTCCCGTGGCCCGCTTGAGCGCGGCGGTCGCCGCCTCGTCGCCGTGCCGTTCGATCGGCTCCTGGTAGCGGTCGCGGAAGGCCCTCGCCGGTCCGAGCAGGCCGGGGTTGCAGAACTCCATGATCGACCAGAGCTCCGCCAGATGGTTCTCGACCGGCGTGCCGGTCAGCGCCAGCCTCGTCCGCGCCGGGAGGGAGCGTACGGCCTGCGCCTGCCGGGCGGCAGAGTTCTTGACGGCCTGCGCCTCGTCGCAGACGACCCGGGCCCAGGTGAACCCGGCGAGGACGTCGCGGTCGCGCAACGCCGTGCCGTAGGTGGTGAGGACGATGTCGGCCGCGGCGACCCGCTCGGCCAGCTCCGCGCCGCGCAGGCGGCCTGAGCCGTGATGGAGGTAGACCTTCAGCGACGGTGCGAACCGGGCGGCCTCCTTCTGCCAGTTGCTGAGCAACGACATTGGGCACACCAGCAGCGTCGCCCCCGCCCGCTCTTCTTCCTCGCGTTCGCGCAGAAGAAGGGACAATGTCTGAAGAGTCTTACCAAGTCCCATATCGTCCGCGAGAATGCTGCCGAGTCCGATTTGGGACATGAAGGTGAGCCAGGCCAGACCCCGCTCCTGGTACGGCCGGAGCGTGCCGTGGAAGGCGGCGGGGGTCGCCACGGGTTCGAGACGGCGGTCGGCCTCGCCGGAGAGCAGGTCGCCGAGCAGGCCGTCGGCGTCCACCCCGACCAGAGGGAGGTCGTCGTCCCCGCCGTGCACCACCTCGCGGACGACCTCGCCGACCGTCATCTGGCCCGATCCGCGCCGCTCCACCGCCTTCAACGCGGCCCCGAGCTGCCGGGCGTCCAGCTCGACCCACTGCCCCCGCAGCCGGACCAGCGGCACCTTGAGCCGGGCCAGCTCGGCCAGCTCCGCCTCGCTGATCGTCTCGTCGCCGACGGCCAGCTCGGCCCGGAAGTCGACGAGCTGCGCCAGCCCGAACCCCTGGTCGGCGGCGGCGCCCGGCCCGGAGCGCGACCGGGCCGTCAGTTTCAGGCCCAGCCGGGCGCGGCCCGCCCACGCGGGGAGCTGCACGCCGAACCCGGCCGACTGGAGGAGCGGCGCGGCGTGGCGCAGGAAGTGGAAGGCGCCCTCGACGTCGAGGTCGACGTGCGCCGGCCGGGCCTCCCGGAGCGCGTCGTCGATCCTCGGATAGAGGCGGGCCGCCCGGCCCAGACCGGCGAGCAGCGTCTCGTCCGGCCGCCCGGGAAGGCCCGGCAGACCGGGCAGGGTCTCGCCCGTCCAGACGAGGGAAGCGGGCAGGTAGAGGCTGGGGTCCTCGGCCGACTTGAGCGCGAACTCCACCCGCCACCTGCCGCCGTCCGCGTGGGCCGCCGTGTCTGTTCCGGTCGCAGCGCCCGTGTGGGCCGCGGCGTACCCGGCGGCGACGGCCGGGCCCGCGACCGGTGCGGAGCCGGGCCGGGGACCGGACACGGGCTCGAACTCCGGCTCGAACTCCGGCTCCGGCTCGGGCTCGTGCTCAGGTTCGGGCTCGACGAGCCGGAAGCACACCCTGACCGGGCCGTCGAGCTGGTGGGCCGCCCGGAACCACTCCTGCAGCGGCCGGGCCAGCGCCTCCGCCTCCTCCCGGCCGGCCCCGGGCAGGTCCGCCTCATCGCCGGTGAGGGCCACCGTCCACCGGTCGGCCAGGGGGGCGCGCCGCCCCGGACGGTGCCCGCCCAGCAGGCGCTCCGGCAGCGCCTGCCGTACGGCGGCGTCGGCCAGGCCCGCCAGCGCCTCCATCAGCACGTGGGCGGACGGGCGCTCCTCCTCCACGGCCCGGCAGACCGGCGGCATCGCGGCGGCGAGCTCGCGGAAGCGGTCGGCGTGCGGGCCGGTCAGCACCGGCCGCCAGCGGGCCGCGTAGCCGCCGTGCTCGGTGACGAGCTGGGGCAGCACCCTGCCCCGCCGCACCAGCTCCCTGGCGTGGGCCGCGACGACCGCGAGATAGCGCAGGGACGGCCCGGGGAGCATGTCGGCGAGGCGGTCGTCCGGTTCCGGCGACTCCGCCGGTGTGTGGGCCGCCTCGCCGAGCGTGGTCAGCAAGCGCATCGCCGCGCCGGCGTCGGCCAGCAGGGCGGGCACCCGCCACGGCCTGATCCCGGCCCGGCGCGCGCGGACCTGCAACCCGGTCTCCGGTGAGGGCAGGGGACCGGACGCCGAACCGGGCAGGAGCAGCACCACCTCACCCAGCGCGGCCTTTCCGGCCGCCTCGGCCGCCGCCTCCCCCCAGCCCGGCAGCGCGGCGACGAGGGCGCTCGCCGGGGCGGCGAAGGGATGGGGCCGGACCTTGGCCCTGGAGGTCACCGGCTCCGCGCCGGCCGTCTCCTCCGCCCAGAGCACAAGCCGCCCGCCGTCCCAGGCCGCGTGTAGCACGAGCACACCGTCTCCTCCCGCCACCCCGGAACGCTAGCAGCGCCTCCGGCGCCGTACGTTCGCTGGAACCTGAGCGTCCAGCGACGACCGGCGACCGGAAATTCCTTGATTACTGATGATCTGTGACGGTTTGTCGTACTGCTGGGGCCGGCCGTCAACCGGGGGGAGTGCCGTCGACCGTGGTGTAGCGGCGCAGGGCGTCGGCGTCGAGCGGAGCCCCGGGAAGGGGTGATCTCCGGTCGGCGCGCAGGCCGTCCAGCATGATCTCCACCATCCGCGCCATGGCCTCCTCGCCGAGCACGGCCGGTGGCGTGTAGACGTGCAGGGTCATCAGCAGGGCGATGTCGCCGGGACCGATGTCGGCGCGCAGTGCGCCGTCCGCCTGCGCCCGCTCGGTCAGCCGCAGGACCGCGGCGGCGACCCCCTGCCGGATCTCCCGCAGGTCGGCGCCGACGCGCAGCCGCTGGTGCAGGAGGGGATCGAGCTTCGCGGCGAGCACGCCCAGCCGCAGGGCGACCGCGCCGCGCAGGAAGCGGCACAGCGCGTGCCACGCGTCCGGCTCCTCCCGCCCGGCGGTCTCCGCCAGGTCCGCCAGGCGGCGGAGGCTCTCCTCGCCGACGGCGCGCAGCAGCGCGTCCCGGTCGGGGAAGCGGCGGTAGAGCGTGCCGACGCCCACGCCCGCCCGGCGGGCGACCTCCTCCAACGGCACGTCGACGTTCTGCTCCAGGAACAGCTCACGGGCCGCGGCGACGATCAGATCCCGGTTGCGGCGCGCGTCGGCGCGCAGCCCTTTCTCCACGGTCACCTCAAGAGGATCTGGACGATTTTCCTCCGGTTAGGATACCGTCATCATGCGGAGGAAATTCCTCCGGTTAGGGGGTGTGTCATGAGCGCGGTGCTCATCTCGGGGGCCGGGATCGCGGGGCCGACGCTGGCCTACTGGCTGGCCAGGAACGGGTTCAAGGTCACGGTCGTGGAACGCGCGGGAGAGGTGCGGTCCAGCGGCAACCCCGTGGACGTCAGGGGAGCCGCCGTCGCGGTCGCCGAACGGATGGGCGTCCTGCCCCGGCTGCACCAGGCCGCCACCGGCACGACCGGGGTCAGCTTCGTCGACGCGGCGGGCAGGCGGGTCGCCCGGATGGACATGCGCGCCGTACAGCGGCCGGGCGAGGTCGAGGTGCCGCGCGGCGACCTCGCGTCGATCCTGTACGAGGCGAGCCGCGACGACGCCGAGTTCCTCTTCGACGACTCCGTCACGGGGCTCGCCCAGGACGAGCACGGCGTGGACGTCACCTTCGAGCGCGCCGGCTCCCGCCGCTTCGACCTGGTGATCGGCGCCGACGGCCTGCACTCGGTGACGCGGCGCCTGACGTTCGGCCAGGAGAACGGCTTCGTGCGCCACATGGGCCTGTACGTCGCGACGACACCGCTCGGCGTCGAGGCGGTGGCCGGGTCCGGCCGGGACATCCTCATGCACAACGCCCCCGGCAAGGCGGTCGCCGTCAGCCCCATGTCCGCGGGCGCGTTCTTCCTCTACCGGAGCCCGGCGGAGCCCGGGTTCGACCACCGCGACACCGGGCAGCACAAGCGGATGCTGACCGCCGCCTTCGCGGACGTGTCCTGGCGGGCGCCGGAACTGCTCGAACGGGTGCGTACGGCCGACGACCTCTACTTCGACTCCGTCAGCCAGGTGCGCCTGCCCCGCTGGTGGAAGGGCAGAGTCGCGCTTCTCGGCGACGCCGCCTCCTGCGTGTCGCTGTTCGGCGACGGCTCCACGCTGGCGATGACGGGGGCGTTCACCCTCGCCGAGGCGCTGGCCGCCCATCCCGGCGATCCCGGCGCGGCCTTCGGCCGGTACGAGGCCGTCCACCGGCGCCTGGTCGAGCCCAGGCAGCGCGCCGTCGGCCAGGCGTCGGCGCTCCTGGCCCCCGCCACGCGAGGCGGCATCCTCGCCCGCAACCTCGCCACCCGCCTGTGGCCCGCCGTGGTCGCCGCCACCCGCCTCAAGCAGGCCCTCGCCCGATGACGCGGACATCCTGAGTTCGCGTACCTTCTCGCCGTCGATGACGGCGGGCGTGCGGCGACGGCGCACCGAGGTCAGGTCGTGGTCAGGCCACGGCTCCGGGGGTGGAGGCCGGAGGTGCGCCAGGTGGCACCGGAGGAGGTGACGGCGAAGGCCTCGTAGCCGTGCAGGCCCTCCACCCAGTCTCTGGCCGCGGCGCCCATGGCGAAGGCGCTCGTGGCGTACGCGTCGGCCAGGGTGAGATCGGGCCCGACCACCGTCACCGAGGCCAGCCCGGCCGCCGGTCGGCCCGTGTGCGGGTCGACGACGTGCGCGCCGCGTTCGGCGGTGCCCGAGGTCGCCACGGCGAGGTCGGTCCCCGACACCACGGCGGCGAGTTCGCCCGGCCGGAGCGGGTGGGCGACGCCGACCCGCCAGGACCGGCCGGGCGCGGGCGAGCCGGACAGCCGGACGTCCCCGCCGCCGTTCACGCAGTGGTCGGCGGCGCCCGCCGCGCGAAGGATGGCCGAGGCGCGCTCGACCGCCCAGCCCTTGACGAGGGCGGAGGGATCGAGGCGGCCCCGGGGATGGAGGGTGAAGTAGCCGTGGGAGACCAGCACGACCGACTCGCAGAGGCGCAGGACGTCCGCCACCTCCGCCGGGCAGCCGGTCAGGGTGATCTCGCCCCGGCTCAGGCGGCTCACCGCGCTGTCCGGCTTGTACGTCGAGAAGACCTCGTCCACGTGGTGCAGCCAGGCCACCGCCTCCGCGACGTACGGCCCGGGGTCGGAGTGGCGCCCGTCGGAGTCGCGGATGTCGAAGGAGAAGACGGTGCCCATGACGTGCTCGATGTGACGCATCAGCGGCCGGCCTTGTCGAGGGCGCTCTGCAGCGAGCGGATGTAGCCGTCGCTGGTGTAGGTGGCGCCGGAGACCACGTCGATCTGGGCCGACCGGGCCGACAGCGCCTCCTCGTCGAGGATCGGCAGCGCCTCGTTGTTGATCTCGATGTCCCGGTGGTTGTTCTGCGGGGCCACCAGCACCCTGATCCCGGCCATCCTCCCGCCGGAGATCACGATCTCCACCTGCACCGGCCCCCACCGGGTGTCGGCGGCGTCACCGGTGACGGTCTTCTCCCCGCTGGTGGCGCCGGCGGTGGCTCCCGCCCCGCTCCAGCCGCCCTGTGTCTCCTGGGACTGTGTCTCCTGGGACTGGGTCTCCTGGGTCTGCGCATCCCGGGGCCCGGAGGAGTCCGGGAATCCCCGGCCGAAGCGGCCCCCGTCCTCGCCCCTGTCCCCGTCGCCGTCGCCGTCGTCGGCCCCGGGGCCGGTCCCCTCGGCCACGGCGGCGGGGCGCGCGGCGGGCGAGATCACCTCATGGGGCTTGAACGACAGCAGCAGCACGAGGCCGACGGCGGTCGCGAGCACGGCCAGAATGGCTCTGCGCATGGAACTTCCAATCCGGGGATGGTTCAGAACTCGAACGATTCGTGGTGGACGCGGCGGCGGGGGACTCCGGCGGCGCGCAGCGCGGCGACGACGGCGGTGGTCATCCCGTCGGGCCCGCAGACGTACGCCTCGTGGTCGCGCAGGCCGGGCACGAGCGCGGCCAGCGTCTCGGGCCTGAAGGGGTCGCCGACGAGGGCGCGGGGGCCGACGCAGTAGTGCAGGGTCGCGCCCCGCGTCGCCGCGATCTCCTCCAGTTCGGCGCGGAGGACGAGGTCTCCCGCGTCACGGGCCCGGTAGAGGAGGGTCAGGTCGCCGGGGGCGGCGGGCAGGGCCTCGAACAGCGCGCGCAGCGGGGTGATGCCGATGCCGCCCGCGACGAGCAGGACCTTGCGCGCGCGGCGCGCCCGCCCGGTGAGGGCGCCGTACGGCCCCTCGGCGAGCACGCGGGTGCCCGGCCGCAGCCCGGCGAGCGAGCGGCTCTGGTCGCCCAGGTCCTTCACGGTGATCCGCAGTTCGCCGTTCCGCGGCGGGGCCGACAGCGAATAGGGGTTGGGGGACCACCACAGGTCCCGGGTCAGGAACCGCCAGCGGAAGAACTGGCCCGGCTCTGCCCGCAGCCGGTCGAGCCGCCGTCCCGTGACGTGGACGCTGACGACGCCGGGCGCCTCCCGCACCACCCGCGCGACCCTGAGCCGGTGGCGCAGGGCCAGCCGTACGGGCGTGAGGAAGCGGTACCAGACCAGCAGCGCCGCGACGCCCAGATAGAGGGCGTACCACGCGACCTGCGCGGGCCGGTCGCCGATGAACTCCTCGCCGGTGGCCAGTTGGTGGCCGAAGGCCAGCCAGGTGGCCAGATAGGTGTAGAAGTGCAGGTGGAACCACGTCTCGTAGCGCAGCTTCGGACGGATCCGGCGGGCGGAGACGACGCCGACGCCCGCCAGGAGCAGCAGCGCCACCGTGGCCTTGAGCACGTCCGGGTAGGTCAGGTTGAGCGTGACCGTCTCGCGCACCACGTCGGTGTGCTCGGTCACCGCGTAACCCCAGGTGATCAGGAGCATGTGGGCGACCGACAGGCCGACCACGTAGCGGCCGCCCATCGAGTGCCAGCGGGCGAGCCGGTCGGCGCCGACCCCGCGCTCCAGCGCCGGGACGCGGGCCATCAACGCCAGCAGGACGGCGATCGCGTACGCGGCGAGCAGCCCGGTGACCCGGCCCGCGTTGGTCAGCCGGCCGTCGAGGCCGGCGACCGCGGGCGTGTGCGCCCACCACAGGCCGGCCACGGCGACCGTCCCCGCGGCGACGACCGCCAGGACCGCCTCCGGGCGGGCGCGCACCCCTCGTGGCGGCGGCTGCGCGTGGCCCGTGGCCGCCGCCCGGCCGGCGAAGGTCGTGGTCAAAGGTGCCTCCCCTTCCTCGTACGCGACTCACGGTGCCAACCGAACCTCTTGTTTTCCTATGAACAGGGGCACGCCGGGAGCCTTCATAGGATTCTCAGAACGTTCTCAGAGGAAGCGCCGGAGCAGTGGGGAGGACCCTGGCATCATCATGCGTACGACATCGAACGGCCTGCCTGATCTGGTCCGCCCCGACGGGACGCCCGTGCGCGTCCTCGTGGTCGACGACGAGCCCGACCTCGTCGAGGTCCTGGGCGCTGTCCTGAAATACGAGGGGTGGGACGTGCGCACCGCCGGCGACGGCGCGTCGGCGGTGCGCACCGCCCGGGAGTTCCAGCCGGACGCGGTGCTGCTGGACGTGATGCTGCCCGACTTCGACGGGCTGGAGGTGCTGCGCCGCCTCCGGACGGAGGCCCCGGACGTCTGCGTGCTGTTCCTCACCGCCCGTGACTCCGTCGAGGACCGCATCGCGGGGATCACCGCGGGCGGGGACGACTACGTGACCAAGCCGTTCAGCCTGGAGGAGGTGCTAGCCCGGCTGCGCGGGCTGCTGCGCCGCGCCGGGATGGCGCGTACGGCCGAGGGTGACCGGCTCACGGTCGGCGACCTCGTGATGGACGAGGACGCCCGCGAGGTGACCCGGGGTGGAGAGCTCGTCGAGCTCACCCCGACCGAGTTCGAGCTGCTGCGCTTCCTCATGCGCAACCCCCGGCGGGTGCTCAGCAAGGCGCAGATCCTCGACCGGGTCTGGTCGTACGACTTCGGCGGGCAGGCGCACGTGGTCGAGCTGTACATCAGCTATCTGCGCAAGAAGATCGACGCGGGGCGCCCCGCCCTGATCCACACCGTGCGGGGCGTCGGATACGTCCTCAAGCCGTGAGAGTACGGGTGGGGCCGCCGCGCACACTGCGGGCCCGGCTGGTCGCCGGGACGCTGGTGCTGCTCGTGCTGGCCTGCGCGGCGGCGGGCACCGCGTCCTCCCTGCTGCTCGAACGGTTCATGGTGGACCGGGTGGACCAGCAGCTCGGCATGCAGGCCGGCCGGTACGCGGCCAGCCTGGAGCACGAGGAGCGCGAGGAGCACCCCCACGGGTACGACGGGCGGAACCCGTTCGCCGAGCGCGGGGACACCCGGGGGCAGGCGCCCGGCACGCTCGGCGTCCGGGTCGTGAACGGCCAGGTGGGCACGCCCGCCGTGGTAGGCCGGGCCGACCCGTCCCTGCCGGCGGCCGACGAGAGGGCGCTGGCCTCCGTGCCGCCCGACGGCGCCGGGCACACCCTGGACCTGTCGCGGCTCGGGCGGTATCGCCTGATGGCCGTGCGGAGCTCCGGCGGGGACGTCCTCCTCACCGGCCTGCCGCTGGCGGACGTGCACGACACGGTCCGCCGCCTGCAACTGGCCGAGATCGCGGTGTTCGCCGTCGTCGTGCTCGTGACCGGCGTCGCCGGGGCCGTGTGGGTGCGGCTCTCGCTGCGCCCGCTGGACCGGGTCGCGGCCACCGCCCGGCGCGTCGCCCGCCTGCCGCTGTCGGACGGCGAGGTGGCGCTGCCCGACCGGGTGCCCGACGAGGACCCCCGTACGGAGATCGGCCAGGTGGGGCTGGCCTTCAACCGCATGCTCGGCCACGTCGGGCAGGCGCTGGCCCACCGCCACGCCAGCGAGGAACGCATGCGCACCTTCGCCGCCGACGCCAGTCACGAGTTGCGCACACCGCTCGCGACCGTCCGCGCCCACGTCCAGCTCGCCCGGCGCGACCCCGCGGAGGTGCCCGGGAGCGTGCGCCACGCCCTGGAGCGCGCCGACGCGGAGTCGTCCCGCATGGGCAAGCTGGTCGACGACCTGCTGCTGCTGACCCGGCTCGACGCGGGCCGGCCGCTCGCCCGTGAGGAGGTGGACCTGACCCGGATGGTGATCGACGCCACCGGTGACGCCCGCGTCTACGCTCCCGGCCACCACTGGCGGCTGGACCTGCCCGAGGAACCCGTGACGGTCCCCGGCGACCCCGACCGGCTGCACCAGGTGGTCGTCAACCTCCTGGGCAACGCCCGCGCGCACACCCCGCCCGGCACGACCGTCACCGTGGCGCTGCGTGATCGGGCGGTACGTGAAGGGGCGGTACGTGAAGGGGCGCCGGGCGGGTCCGGCCCCGGTTCCGGACGGGTCGAGCTGACCGTGACCGACGACGGCCCGGGCATCCCGGCGGACCTCCAGGGCGAGGTCTTCGAACGGTTCGTCCGCGCGGACAGGGGACGCTCGCGCGCCTCCGGCGGCAGCGGCCTCGGGCTCGCGATCGTCCGGGCGGTCGTGGCCGCCCATGGCGGGACGGTCGACGTCGAGAGCCGCCCCGGACGCACCGTCTTCCGGGTGAGCCTGCCCTCCGCGTGACACCCTGCTGACCTCGAACCCCCATTCGAGGGGGTCGTATGAAACATATGTTGCATATGAGGAATACTTGGATGAATGGGGGGCAGGGGGGTCTTTCTGAGCGGGGGTCCCCGCGATAAGAGAGGTGTGCAATGACCGCGACCGCTATCGAGCGCCGCAACCTGGACGGGCTCGCCCATCCGTGGCCTGACGACCGTTACGAGGTCAGGTGCGACAGGGAGAGCCCGTACACCGGTAGCCGTGACCGCTACCACTACGCGAAGAACGCGGTGGAGTCCGCGAAGGCGCTGGAGAGAGCGGGGCTGGCCCGCCGTGTGGTGGTCGTCAGGCTTGCGGACGAGACCGTGATCTACGACCGTGTCGGCGACGTGAACCTGCCGCCGGAGGCCTGGTGACGGGGCCGGCGGACGTGGCTTGGTGAACCGTTTCCGACGTGTCACACGACACAGCGCATGACGACGATCCCCCCGGGAGGAGGCCTCCCGGGGGGATCGTCGTGTGGTTGCCGCCGTCAGGCGCCGGTCATGAGGGCGTGCAGGTGACGGCGGGAGCGGCGCCTCCGCCCCCGCTGGTCAGGAGGCTGAAGACGGTCGAGCCGCCCACCGGGAGGGCGCCGTTGTAGCTCTCGTTGCCGAACGCGTAGATGCCCGGCAGGCCGATCACCGGGAGTGACACGGCTCCTCCGACCCGGTTGACGACGGTGCCGTCGGTGTAACGCACCGACACGCGCCAGCCCTTCATGGCCGACGACCCGCTGTTGCGCACGGTCACCTGCGCGAGTGCGCCGTAGCTCTGCGAGCCACCCCACACGCTGCTGATCACGTAGGTCGCCGTGCAGCCGAGCGAGTCGGCGGCGGCCGGAGCGGCCGTGGCCGCCGCGGTCCCCACGGACGCCAGGGCCAGCGCCGCCGCGGCGATTGTCGTCCTGATCATCGTGCTTTCCTTCCCTCGGTCATGTCCGTATGGATGGTGCCGACTTGCCAGGAGAAAGGTGGATGCCCGCCTTCCCCAGAGAGGGGTCCGACTGGGGAAGGCGGGCGACTGTGGGCGAGCCCGTGGGAGGGGCTACGCGGCTGAGCAGTTGACGGAGGACGGGACGACGCCGGTGCCGTTGCCGGTGAAGCCGAAGCTCGTGGTGGCGCCGGCGGCCAGGTTTCCGTTCCAGGAGAGGTTCTTCACGTTGACGATCGAACCGCTCTGGCTGACGGTGCCGCTCCACAACTGGGAGATGGTCTGGCCGTTCGGGAACGCCCAGGTCACCGTCCAGCCGGAGATGGCCGTGGTGCCGGAGCTCTTCACCGTGACGTCGGCCTGGAAGCCGCCCTGCCAGGAGCTGGTGAGCTTGTACGTGGCGGTGCACGCCTTGTACAGGCTCGGGCTGGGCGACGGCGACGGCGACAACGGCGGCTCGCAGTCACCGGTGTTCGACGGCGGGCAGGTCGGCGTCGGGCTGGGCGACGGGGACGGGGACGGGGACGGGGACGGGGACGGGGACGGGGAGACCGACGGGCTCGGCGAGGGGGAGGGGCTGGCGGACGGGCTCGGCGACGGGGACTGCTCCGTGCCGGGCGCGTTGCCCCAGATCTTGTTCGAGCCCGAGTAGAGCGTGATGTTCTCCACGGTCACCGGCGTGGACCCCGGCGTCGTCGCGACGCCCTTGTACGACCAGTCGTTCGACGGGTCCCACGAGCCCGAGCTGGCGATCCGGAACTGGACCTCGCGCCGCGACTGCGACTGCCCCTGCGGCGCGACTACCTGGCCCGAGCAGTCGATCGTGACGTAGTAGATCTTCCCGGAGAACTGCGTCGGGCCGGTCGGCTGCTTGCACTGGGTGTAGGCCGAGCTCAGCGTGATCTGGCCGGGCGTGGTGTCGCCATCGAGGGTGAAGTAGTAGCGGAACGACCCGTCGCTCAGCGCCCGCGCCGGCCAGGCCGAGTGGTTGACGACGAGCGCCTTGATCTCGGTGAAGGTCGAGCCCGTGGCGTTGACCGACGCCTGCAGGTAGATCTCCGGTCCGTCCGGGGTCTCCGTGCCGGGGAAGCCGGCCAGCGGAGTGCCGCCGTACTCCTTGACCAGCCGGACCAGCGCGCTGGTGAAGCCGGCGTTGTAGTCGGTGGCGACCTCGTTCATCGTGTAGTCGCTGCGGCTGTCGGTGTAGGCGTCGTTGGCCGACGTCGGGCCGCCGACGAGCGCGCCGTACAGGATGTGGCGGCTCTGCGCCGGCTCGCTGAGGTTGTCGGACCAGGAGCCGTGCGCGGTCCGGTGGTGCGGGTTGCGCGGCGGGTTCGCGCCGAAGCCCACCACGAACGATGACTTGCGTGGGTTGTCACCGAGCGCGTAGTTGATCTGGCGGACGGCGAAGTCGTGGTAGCGCGCCTTGCGGGTGGCGTCGGTCAGCCAGTCGCTGTAGACGAGGGCGACGAAGGCGGTGTTGGCCGCGTAACGCAGCGACCCCCACTGGTCGAGCACGGCCTGGCCGCCGGGGGAGTAGGCGACCTTCTGCCCGTTGACGCCGACCGTCCACCAGTCGAGCCAGCGGTTGGCGTCGTCGGCGTACTGCTGCTTGCCGGTCAGCTTCGCGAGCAGCGCGTAGCAGCCGTACGACTTGTCGTCCCAGGCGATCGTCCACTTGTACGACTTGGTCGTCGACTGCGGCTCGGTGCCGAGGTTGGCGTAGTACGACTCGGCCTTCGCGAGGTAGGAGGAGTCGCCGGTGGCGCGGTAGAGCCAGATGGCGCCCCAGACCAGCTCGTCGTTGTACCCGCTCCAGGACTTGTAGTAGCCGGCCGCGTCGGTGATGCAGTCGCTGTACTTGCCCCGCACGGTGTCGGCGAAGGTGTAGAGCTGCTTGGCGTGTGTCAGCAGCTTGTCGGCGTACGTCGCGTCGGTGGGCCGGAAGACCATCGAGGAGGCGGCCATCGCGGCGGCGGTCTCGCCGGCCAGGTCGGAGCCGCCACAGGAGGAGTCGATCTTGTAGGCGGGCCGGGCCATCGGCAGCACCTCGGCCGGTCCCCACCACTTGTGGTCGTCGCCGCCGTTGCCGACCTGCCCGTACAGGACGTTCGGGGAGGGGTGGGCCTTGACGAAGTAGTCGTTGACGAAGCGCAGGTTGTTGAGCAGGTAGGAGATCTGCCCGGACGAGGTGTAGGCGTCGCGGTACTCGACCGCGCCCCACGCCAGCATCGTCGTGCTCGCCGCCATCGGCAGGCCGAACTTGACGTGGTCGCCCGCGTCGAACCAGCCACCGGTCAGGTCGAGGCCGACGTCCTTGCCGTCGTTCAGGGCCGAGTCGCCGCGCCAGGAGACGCGGTTCGTGGACGGCAGCTTGCCGGACTGCTGGGCCTCGTAGAAGAAGAGCGACTTCTGCAGGGCCTCCGCGTAGTTGTACGCCGGGGCCGCCGCGGCGGTGGAGGGGACGGCGGCCGGGACGACCGCCGAGGAGATGATCAGCGCCGCCAGAGCCGGGAACGTACGCCGCATGAAGGTGTGCCTCGCATAGGTGGGGGGGTCGAGGGCGCGGCGGCGGGTCAGGCGCCGCCGCGCCCCGGCTTACTGGGGGTGCGGTGAAGGGTCAGGCGACACCGCACCCCGGCCTACACGGCGTGCTCAGCCATTCGGGAAGAGCAGGCCGTACTGTCCGAGCGCGGTGGCCACGTCGGTCTGCGCCCAGAAGCGGTGGTAGCGGAAGACCGGCGCGGAGCCGCCGTTCAGGTACGACTGGACCTTCGGCCAGTCCGGGTCGTTCTTGTACCAGGACCGGATGGAGATGAAGGTCGAGTTGCTGTTGATCGGGTCACCGTTCGGCATCTTGCCGCTCCAGCCGGACGGGACGTAGATCGGGTCGTCGAGGCGGTTGTAGTCGGTCTTGGTCTCGTTGACCGACACGCCCTTGGCGTCCTGGTTGTTCTTCCAGATGCCGTCCAGGAGAGCCTTGGCCGTGGCCTTGGCCTGGGCGTTGCCCGACTTGGCCGCGTAGAACATCAGGACCTTGGCGTACGAACCGGCCACGCCGATGTCGTCGGTGTAGTCCCGGATGCTCACGTGCAGGCCGGTGTTGGCCGGCGGCATCCCGGTGCCGCTGAAGCTGGCGTCCGGCTGACCGGTCCACACCAGCGTCGAGGGGATCTGGTAGGTGCCGTCGGAGTTCACCGTGGTGCCCGCCAGCGCCCAGGCGACCCACTTGTCGAGGATGGCCTTGGCGTCGGTGTTGCCGCTGGCGTAGTAGAGCTCCGCCACGCGCTCCATGCTCCAGGCCTGGAAGCCGAACCACTGGTTGGACGGCGGGTCGTGGTAGACCGGCTGCCAGTCGTAGGCCATGCCGAAGAACTTCGGCAGGCTGGACGGCGGGGCGGCGTAGTGGCCCTCCCAGCTGTTGGTCGCGCCGCCGGCGATGCCGCCCTCGGCCGACTGCAGCCACTTGTAGAACTGCAGCTGCCGGGTGAGGCTGGTCGACCAGTCGGTGACCGCGGTCGAGCCCTTGGGCTTCAGCGCGTTGACGTTCGACAGCGCCCAGGCCGCCAGCGGGTTCTGGTAACCCGAGTGGTTGTGGCTGGAGCCGATGCGCCACGCCCATCCGGCCGACGTGTCGGTCGCGCCGCCCCAGGCGTAGTACCAGGACAGCAGGTAGTTCGACGCGTTCTTGCCGGTGCCCGCCGGGCAGGAGGTGCTGGTGCAGTTGGGCTGCTTGAAGTACTTGTCGTACATCGAGTAGCGCAGGTAGTCGCCCATCTTCGCCGCGTTCGAGACGGAGGTGGAGATCTGCGACTGCTTGCCCTGCTCGGTCGCCCAGGTCAGCGCCCAGTAGGCGGCCTGGACGGCGCGGGCGTCGGCGTCCGGCGCGTTCGTGTACTTCCACTGCTTCGCGTACGACGCGTCACCGGTGAACAGGTCGAGGAACCCGTTGGGGCCGCCGAACTTGAAGGTGTCGCAGGACGGCTGCGGGATGGTCTCGAAGACCGACTCCTCGGGGCCGCGCTGGTAGGTGTTGATGTACGCCGGCTTGGTGGTGCCGTCGCCGCAGCGGCCGAAGCCGTAGGTGTTGTCGACGTCCAGCAGCCAGTGCATGCCGTAGATGTCGGAGGTGCCGTACGCGCTCTTCAGCTCGTTCGCGATCGGGTCGGTGCCGACGCTGACGCCGCTGTCGAGCTTGGACGGGTACCCCGAGATGTCGTTCCACTCACCCGCGTACGTCGCCGGCTTGCTGGGGTCGTACTTGTCGTTCGTCGGCTGGTCGGCGCGCGCCGGGATGATGTACTTCTCCATCGACTGCCACGCGGTGTTGAACTTCGACCAGTCGCCGGTGACCTTGCCGTACATCGCCTCCAGCCACAGGTAGTAGCTGTAGGCCTCGGACGTCGTCTCGTGGCCCTGGTCCGGCGCCTCCACGAGCAGCGTCTCGACCGAGTGGTACGGCACGCCCTGCGGCGAGAAGTACCCGTTGGCCGGGTCGTGGATCTTGTTGTACATCGTCAGGAAGTTCTTGACGTACTGGTTGTCCGGCCCGGTGCTGGGGCTCGTCGACGGCGACGCGGAGGGGCTCTGCGACGGCGACTGCGAGGGCGACTGCGACGGGGACTGGGACGGGGACTGGGACGGCGACTGCGAGGGCGACTGGGACGGAGACTGGGACGGGCTCACGACGGCCCCGCAGGTCACCCCGTTGACGGAGAACGAGGCGGGCTTGTTGTTGCTGCCGGTCCACGTTCCCTGGAACCCGACGTTGGTCATCGCGCCGGATCCGAGGTTGCCGTTCCACGACATGTTCGTGGCCGTGACGGTGGCGCCGCTCTGGCTCCAGTTGGCCGACCAGCCGTTCGACAGCTTCTGCCCGTTCGGGAAGTTGAACTTCAGCGTCCAGCTGCTGATCGGGTCGCCAAGGTTCTTGATGTCCAGGCTGGCGGTGAAACCGCCGGAGCCCGAACCCCAGGAGTTGAGCGCGTATTGGACATCACAGGCCACGGCGGCGGACGCAGGCGTCTGCGTCAGCCCGACGAGGAGGCCACCGGACACGGTGGCGGCCGCCAGCAGGGCGATCCGTCTCCGCGATCGTGGGAGCGCTCCCGTGCTAAGAGCTCTCGTTCGCATTTGCGGGGGGTCTCCAAAAAGAATAGGGGTGGGAAGCATCGGCTGAAGAAGTGCCAGGTAGCGGATTCGACAGCCGATGCGGGCAGGGGTGGATCTGAACCGATACGATGGGAGCGCTCCCACATCAGGATTGTGGATTGGGCCCCCGGTATGTCAATGACGCGTTGCCGGAGCCTCACCCCGTGGCCGTACGGTGCCGTGAGCCGAGGCCCCTTGCTGGCCTTTTGCCCGCCTGTGACAAAAAACGTGTGCGTACTGAACTGAAACTTTCATCTGTTCCGGTCTCTCCGTTCACCCCGGGGACGGTGGTGGTTAGGGCTCTTGGCTGCGGGTAGGCGCTTCCCAACCTGGAAGGGAGGCAGGCCATGACCATCCAGAAGGAGTCGCCGTCCACGGGCGATCTCGTCCGCCGGCTGTCCGAGGACGTCTCCCGGCTGATCCGCGACGAACTGCGACTGGCGCGGCTGGAGATGACTCGCAAGGGCAAGCGCGCCGGCATGGGCGCCGGCCTGCTCGGCGCCGCCGGCGTCGTCGCGTTGCTCGGCGGGGGTGCCCTCGTGGCCACGGCGATCCTGGCGCTCGCGTTGATCCTGCCGGCCTGGGCCGCCGCGTTGATCGTGGGCGCCGCGCTGCTGGCGATCGCCGGGCTGCTCGCCCTGGTGGGCAAGGAGCAGATGTCCCGGGCGGCGCCGCCCACTCCCGACGAGGCGATGCGCAGCCTCAAGGCAGACATCGACGTCATGAAGGAGAGTGCGCGCAGATGACCGAGACCGACCCCGGTGCGGCCCGGCCCAACGCCGGGACCGTGGGAGTGCACAGACAGGACGTGTCAGAGCCGGTCACCGACACCGAGTCGCTCAACGCCGTACGGCAGGCCAGGCCCGGCCCGGAGCCCGTCGCCGCGGCGCGGGACACGACGGGGGGCACCGAGACCGAGACCGGGAGGAGAGGCGGCGAGCACGACAAGGGCCACGACGAGATCTCGGAGGTGCGCCGGGACATCGAGCGCACCCGCGACGATCTCGGGGACACGATCGAGGCCCTGGCCGCGAAGGCGGACATCAAGGGCCGGGCGCAGGAGCGCATGCACGCGACCATGACGGCGGCGCGGGCAAGGGCCACCGGAGTGGCCGGGCGGGTGCGTGAGGCCGCCCCGACGCACATGCGTGAGGCGGCCGGCCGGGCCGGCGAGCAGGTCAGAACCGGTCCGGGCCTCGTGGCCGCCGCCGGCGCGGTCGCCGCCGCCGGGGGCGCGGTGCTGCTGCTGCGCCGGATGACCGGGGGCAGGGGCCGTACGGCGAAGACCACCGGGCTCGGCGTGCCGATCTTCCTGAGCGGTCCGGGCCTGCTGGGCAAGCGGGGCGTGACGGGCAGGCGGAGCCTCTCCGCGAAGGCCGGCCTGCCCGCGCGGATCCGCCTGTACGGCAGGACCGGCATGCGCGGCCGCCGGGCGATGTCCCGCATGGGTATGCCCGGCAGGAGCATGTTCGGCGGGAAGGGCATGTTCGGCCGCGGGGGTGTCTTCGGCGGAAAGGCCATGTCCGGCCGGAGCGCGTTCGGCAAGGGCATGTTCGGCGGAAAGGGCAAGTTCGGCGGCGCGAGCATGTTCGGGAAGAGCATGCCGGGCAAGGGCATGGCGGGAAAGAGCGCGTTCGGCAAGGGCATGTTCGGCGGGACCCGCGCGATGCGCGGAGGCCGGGTGTTCGCGACCGCGAAGCACAACACGTTCACCCGGAGGTTCGCCCACCGATGACCGACCCCGAGGACGAGCAGGGGCCGCTGGAGAGGCTGTCGCGCCGCGACTGGATCGGAGTCGCCAAGCGCACGGCCAAGGAGTTCAAGGAGGACAACGTCCAGGACTGGGCGGCGTCGCTGACCTACTACGCCGTCCTGTCGATCTTTCCCGGTCTGATCGTGCTGGTGTCGATCCTCGGCCTGCTGGGCCAGGACGCCATCGGTCCGCTGCTCGACAACGTCAAGTCGCTGACGCCGGGGCCGGTCCAGGAACTGCTGCAGACCGGCCTCGCCAACGTTCAGCAGCACCAGGGCACCGCCGGGGTGTTCGCGATCACCGGTCTGCTGCTCGCGCTGTGGGCCGCCAGCGGCTACATGGGCGCCTTCATCCGGGCGACCAACGCCATCTTCGACATCCGGGAGGGCCGTCCGTTCTGGAAGGTCACCCCGCTCCGGGTCGGCCTGACGCTCCTGCTGGTGATCCTGATGGCGGCCTCCGTGCTCGCCGTGACCTTCACCGGCCGCCTCGCCGAGATCGCCGGGGGGATGCTCGGCCTCGGGCCCGCCGCGGTCACGGTCTGGAGCATCGTGAAGTGGCCGGTCCTGGTGCTGCTCGCGGCGGGCATGATCACGCTGCTCTACTACGCCGCGCCCAACGTGCGCCAGCCCGGTGTGCGCTGGCTCAGCCCGGGCAGCCTGCTGGCCGTCGTGGCCTGGGTCGTGGTCTCCGCGGGCTTCGGGCTGTACGTCGCGCGGTTCGGGTCCTACAACAAGACGTACGGCACGCTCGCGGCGGTGGTCGTCTTCCTCATCTGGCTGTGGCTGTCGAACATCGTCATCCTGACCGGGGCCCAGCTCGACGCCGAGCTCCAGCGCGGGCGCAGGATCGCCGACGGCGAGTCCCCCGCGGAGCCGTACGTCGACCCCCGGGACCCCCCGAAGGAGCCCGCCCTCGAAGAGGGCCTGAGCGAGTCCCGCACCGGCTGACGACGCTGCCCATGCCGCGTATGGTTACGGCCGTGGCGGCATGGGGCCGCGCCGCCTGCCGCGTCCTGCCACCGCTGATGGCCGCCGGGCCGCCCGGCCGTGACCTGGGGGAGTGGGCGTGACCGGATCGTGGGCGTGGGATCTGCTCATCGGCGTCGCAGTCGCGCTGCTGGTCACCTGGATCGCTCTGATCGGCATGCTGGCGGTCGTCCGGCCGCGCGGGGGACTGCTGCGTGAGGCGCTGCGGCTGCTGCCCGACGTGCTGCGTCTGGTGCGCCGTCTGGCCGCCGACCCCGATCTGCCCCGCGGTGTGC
This sequence comes from Microbispora triticiradicis, assembly GCF_005864065.1. NCBI lineage: Bacteria > Bacillati > Actinomycetota > Actinomycetes > Streptosporangiales > Streptosporangiaceae > Microbispora > Microbispora triticiradicis. Next base: position 395,227 of record NZ_VANP01000002.1, read on the forward strand.
GCGTGCGGCTCGGACTGCTGCTGGCCTACCTGGCCTTCCCCATCGACCTGGTGCCCGACTTCATCCCCGTCCTCGGATACGCCGACGACGCCATCGTGGTCACCGCGGTCCTGCGCTCGGTCGTGCGTCGCGCCGGTCTGCCCGCCGTACGCCGCCACTGGCCCGGCACCGACGACGGCTTCGCCACCCTGGCCAGGCTGACCGGACTGGACCGGCCGCCCGCCGCCCCGTGACCCGTCACCGGCGTACGGCCCGCGCGTGGCGCGATGCGGCTGACCCGATGCGCGATCCGCGTCATCAGGTCGTTGAGAGTGACGATCTGGCGGCCAGGGTCCACCCTGCGGCCACGGCCATCACGTGATCTCCAGATGTCTTCACAAACTCCAAGTGATCACGTGATGGCCGTTCCATGCCACCTCAACCGCGAAGATCGCTAAGTGTGACTGGAGTACTGAAGGCTGATCTGCCTCCTGAGCAGGGGGCTCTAGAACTCAGGAGACAGGCTGGCCAGCCCCGTGCATGCCGTGCATGAAGCGTCGTAAATGCCAGTTCCTTGAGGGAAAACGGTGCTGGAGTAGCCGTCCGTCTCGGTGGCGTATGCGGCAACGCTCAACAGAGGGTTGCCGCCCGACTGAACCACGCGGTAGCACTTCTTGGATCCGCAGTTATTGTGGACCTTTACGTATCGCACTCCTAGGTTTGTGTTGGTCGACCAGCCCAGAAGCTGAACGCACGATGCAGACCTACTGGTGCTCGCGTTGCCGGTCGCTTCGGCGAGAGCAGGAGCCGCCGCTGCGAGTGATCCCGCAAGTGCTGCGCTTACGAGAATACTTACTGCGAACTTGTTGGGCATTTTTCCCCTTCGAGGATAGATGCAACTGACATCACCCCTTCGGTGATCTCTTCTCTAAATATGCCCCACACCGACCAAAAGGTCGTTGACGATTTGCGTACCCTAGTTGACTACCTCTGCAATGAACGCTTGTGCGAGGCCGGTCCGCACTCGTTGGGCATGGCGTCCGCGCAGTTGATCGCACGCGGAACTCCTCTTGGAGGGCGTTTCGGTGCTCGTGGGCAGACCGCTGGATCACCGAACGCATGGCTGAGGCCGCACCGCAGGCTCGCGGGTGTTCAAATCAGACGCCCTCTCAGTGGCGAGAGCTTCACCAGGCCCGCGTGGGGGTCGGCCGACCGCGATACCTCACCCGGGCGAACAGGCCCGAGTTCATGCGTCAGTGTTCTATTTCGCCATCAAGGCGTCGTTGCCGTTGTCTGCGCGGTTCTTGTCGGTTCATGCACAGCCGTCGTCGTACTGGACGGAATTCCGGTAATCCCGGGGAGACTTGCCGTAGGCGGCGCGGAAGGTCCGGCTGAAGTGCGCTCTGTCGGGGAAACCCCAGCGGGCCGCTATCGAATGGATCGGACGCGAGCGCAGGTGGGGGTCGCCGAGATCGCGCCGGCAGCGCTCCAGCCTCTGCCGGCGTACCCATCCGGCGACGCCGAGGTCCTGGTCGTCGAAGAGTGTGTAGAGGTAGCGGGTCGAGATGTGGTGAGCGGAGGCGATGACGTCCGCCGTGAGGCTGGAATCGCCGAGCCGTCGCTGGATGAAGTCGTGAATCTGCGCGCGCAGAACCTGCCGACGCGTCTCCGGCCCTACGCCGGCGCCGGGCTCGGCATGGAGGTGGTGAGCGCACAGTGCGCCCAGTAGGTCCAGAGTGACAGAGGACAGGCGAGCGGCGTCGGCCGGGGTCAGAGTGCCGGCCTGCCGGGCCGTTTCACGGAGGTGGTTCGACAACAGGGCGCCGATCCCCTCCCGGGCGGGCAGGCGGACCGCGGTGAGCCGGCCGAGCTCGGCGGAGGACTGTGGCAGCGCGTCCCTGGGGATCTGGATGACCATGTGTGAGACGTCGCCGTCGTCGTGGGGGGCGATCCATCCGTGGAAGGGCCGCGAGGTCTCGTAGAACATCAGATCCTGCGGGCCGCATTCGGCTTCCCTGCCGGACTGGGCGAATCGCACTGTGCCGCGGAGCGGAAGCGCCAGGCAGTACGTGCCGGGATCGGACTGCCGGATGCCTTTCCGGGTTCGCTCCACCCGCAACGACGGGTGGGTCAGCGAGGATATCTGTATCGCGCCGAGCTGGAGCACGCGCAGCGTGGCCCGGAAGTCCCTCTCGTGTTCACTGCGGACCATGGTGGGCACATGGGCCTGGCAGGCCATGTCGCGCCACCTCGTGAACCGGTCCGTCACGGGGAGATCCTCACTCCGGAACACCGTTTCCTGCATCGCCGATTCCCTCACCCCGTCAGTCGTGGGCCGCGCCTGCCGGCGACAGTGCCAAAGGCCTGAATCTCCGCGCCGGGCAGGAACACAGCGCCGTCGCCCCGAACGCGGCCATTCTTTTCCGGTGACCCCACACCGGCGCTCCCCCGTTTGCCGATCATCTGATTGACAGCTTCGGCGTGGCACTGGAGCGGTCACAAGGAACGCCGGCCGTCCCGGACACAGCGCGACAGGAGCCCCTGGTCACGGTCGTGTCCGGCGATGGTCCCGGACAGCCCGGACAGGACGCCGCGGTCCGCGGTTGACGCCGACCACAGTCGACCAGAAGCATTGCGGGGATGACTGCGGTAACGGGGGACCCGCGCCAGGCGGGTAGCGCGGCTGAATTCGTCGCTTTACTACGGCAGCTCAAGGAGCGGTCGGGCTTCACGTACCGGCAACTGGAGGAGCGGGCGGCACGCCGAGGAGAGGTCCTCGCGCGCAGCACCGTCGCCGACACCCTGCGCCGGCAGGCGCTGCCACGGACGGAGACGCTGGTCGCCTTCCTCCACGCCTGCGCGCCCGCTGAGGAGGTCGCGATCTGGCTGGAGGCAAGAAGCCGTCTCGCCCGCCAGGCCGCGCCTGCCCGAGGCGACTCGGCCGCCTCGAGCCCGTGCGTGCCGGACGCGTCGCAGCACACGGGGAGAGGTCCGGGCGCCGACCGGCCGGTGGTTCCGCGCCAGCTTCCGGCACCGCCCGCGTTCTTCGCGGGAAGAGCGGATGAGCTCGCTCATCTGGACGAGGCGGCGGAGGACCGGGGTGAGACCGTCGTCATCTCCGCGATCGGTGGTGCCGGCGGCATCGGCAAGACATCGCTGGCGCTGCAATGGGCACACATGCGCCTCGATCGTTTTCCCGACGGGCAGCTCTATGCCGACCTTCGCGGGTTCGGTCCGGAACTGGCGCCGGTGGCGCCACAGGTGACGTTGCGGAATTTCCTTGAGGCACTGGGCGTTCCGCCGGCTTCTGTGCCGAAAGACCTCGACGTGCAGGCGGCGCTCTACCGGAGTGTCGTCGCCGGGCGACGGATGCTGGTCGTCTTGGACAACGCTCGGGACACCACTCAGGTCGTCCCGCTCCTACCCGGCAGCCCCACATGCACCGTGCTGGTGACCAGCCGCCACCGGCTACGAGGCCTCACCGTGACTCACGGCGCGCGCCTGCTGACCCTGGACCTCCTCTCGGCCCGCGAGGCCCGGGACATGCTGGCGGGACATCTGGGCCGACGGCGCGTGGCCGACCAGCAGCAGTCACTTGACACGCTCGTCGAGCACTGCGGCGGCCTGCCTCTGGCGCTGGGCATCGTCGCCGCGAGGGCGGCCGCGAATCCCGCCCATCCCCTTGACGCGCTCGCTCAGGAGCTCCGTGATGCCTCTGCCCGGCTCAGCGCCCTGAGTGCCGGCGAGGCGAGAACCGACCTGCGCGCAGTCTTCTCCTGGTCTTATCACGCGCTGGAGCCCCAGGCTGCGACGGTTTTCGACCTGCTCGGCGCGGTTCCCACCGTGGACCTCGGCCTTGCCGCCGTAGCCGGCCTGACCGCCACACCCTTGGTGACGTGCCGGGAGTTGCTGCAGCAACTGGAGGACACATCGCTGGTGCACCAGTACGTACCGGGCCGGTACCGCATGCATGATCTGGTTCACCTGTACAGCGCGGACGGGGCACAGCCGAGGTCGCGGCGTAAGAGCCGCGACGCGGCGCTGCGCCGGCTGGTCGATCATTACCTTCACACCGCCTACGCGGCGGACCGGCTGCTGGACTCACGCCGTCCACCGGTCGCCCTCGCCCCGCCGTCGGCGGGATGCGCGCCTCAGCCGCTTCGCGACACGGCGGAGGCGATGGCCTGGTTCGACCTCGAACACCCCCGCCTCATCGAGATGCAGCAGGTCGCGATGCGCCGAGGGTGGTATCCGCAGGTATGGCAGCTGGCTCGCACGCTGGTCACCTTTCACGCGCGTCGCAGGCGGAGCCGCGATCAGCTGGCCGTCTGGCAGCTTGCGCTGGAGGCGGCGGAAATAGGAAAAGACCTGGCCATGCAGGCGATGGCGCATCGCTATCTCGGTCAGGCATACACGGCGGAACGCCAGGGCGACGATGCTTTCGAGCAACTTGACCTGGCCCTGGTCTGCGCCAGATCGGGCGGTGTGACGGGGGAGGAGGCCCGAACCCATTACGCGCTCGCGGTGGGGTGGGAACGGTACGGCGACCTGGAACGGGCGCTGGTCCACGCGCGTCAGGCGCTTACGCTCTTCCGGAGTATCTCCGATCTGGTGGAGGAGGCGCGGGCCCTGAACGCGATCGGCTGGATCTGCGCCGGACTCCGGCGCTACGAAGAGGCCGAGGCGAGCTGTCGGCGGGCTCTCGCCCTGTTCCGCCGGCATGAGCATCCGGACGGTGAAGCGGACACCTTGCACAGTCTCGGCCTGATCGCGCAGAGCAATGGGAAACACGCCGAATCCTTGACCTACTACGGTCAGGCATTGACGACGTATCGCGGAGTCGGCAACACCAGAGGGGAGGCGGAATCCCTCGCCAGCCTCGGTGACGTCTATGCCGCGCTCAGCCGATACGCCGACGCCCTCCAGGTCTGGCAGCAGGCACTCGACCTGCTGCAAAGGCAGCAACGGGTCAAGGAAGCTCTCCTTCTGAGGGAGCGCATGGACAACTTCGCCACCCTTGTCTGATCTCCCGTCCATCACGAGGCGGCTCCGGACGTCGCCACTGGCTGAGGGACACTGTGGCCAGGCCGCGTACGCCGAGCCGGGCGCCGACCGCGGGTGCGGACAATGAACAGATCCGGGCCGGCCGGTAAAGGACAGGAGTCCGATTACAAGAATCCATCATTGCTGTAAAGAGCGATTGTTCACGAACGTACGCCGTCATCTCGATTTGGTCTGGCGCGAGAATTTCCGCATGCATGGGCTCATTCTTGGGCGGTGGCAGATTCCTGCCGTGAGAGCACCCCCCACCCAAAGGCAGAGCCCATGGTCAAACGCGCCCTCACCGCCGCCGCCCTGTCCTTCGCCGCGTTACTCGCGTCGCCTCTCCCCGCACACGCCGTGACCCTCGAACAGAAGCTCGCGGCACTGTCCACCTTCACCCAGCCCACCGCCTCCAGCGCCGCCAGCTGGCGCTCGGCCTGGCAGGACCAGGCGGCCTGGGCCGCCTACGCCTTCGACTGGTCGACGGACCTGTGCTCCAGCAGCCCCGACCAGCCGCTCGGGTTCGACTTCAGGATGCCCTGCCGCCGGCACGACTTCGGTTACCGCAACTACAAGGCCGTGAACCAGTTCTCCGGCAACAAGTCGCATGTGGACGACGGGTTCTACTTCGACATGCGGCAGGTCTGCGCGGGCTACTCCGGCGTCAGCAAGAGCACCTGCGACGGCCTCGCCTGGACCTACTACCAGGCGGTCAAGCAGTTCGGCGCGCTGAACGTCACGCAGGACCAGATCGAACGGGTCCAGAAGGACGCTCAGCAGGCCGCGAAGAACGCCCAGGAGTGATCCCCGGCCGGGCTTCCGCCGTACGCCGGCCGCGGGAAGGCGGCCGCGGGAAGGCGGCGGCGGTGCCCGGCCTCCGCGTGGCACGTCCACGGCCCCGTACGTGATCCAGAATGGGTCTCGTGGACGGCTGCGTGTTCTGTGAGATCGTGGCGGGGGAGCGGCCCGCGCGGGTGGTGCTCGACGACGAGGTCGCCGCCGCCTTCCTCGACACCCGCCCGGTGTTCAAGGGGCATGTGCTCGTCGTCCCGCGCGGCCACGTCGAGACGCTCCCGGACCTTCCGCCGGAGGAGGTCGGGCCGTTCTTCGCCCGGGTCCAGGCCGTCACGCGGGCGGTCGAGACGGGCACCGGCGCGGCCGGCACGTTCGTCGCGATGAACAACCGGGTCAGCCAGAGCGTCCCCCACCTGCACGTCCACGTCGTGCCGCGCAACCGCAAGGACGGCCTGCGCGGCTTCTTCTGGCCCCGCGTCAAGTACGACGGCGACGCCGAGATCGCGGACTACGCCGCCCGCATCCGCGCCGCGCTGGACGTCGGCGACTGAGTGAGATGCCGGACCGGACGTTGTCCGTGCGCGCCCTCGCCCGCCTCATCCTGCCGGCCGCTGGCGCACCGTCGACTTCGCCCTGGACGTGCGGCTGTGCGCTCCCGGCCGGTCCGGCTCACGCATCGGTCTGCCTGGGGTGTCCCGCCCCAGCCCGGGTGATCCAGATCGTGCGCTCGCCGTCATCGATCGCGTACCAGATACGTCCACCCGAGGTCGCTTCGTACTGCCACTGCTCCAGCACTACGCCGACCATTTTCACGGTACCGAGGGAGCCCTTGAGCCGGTGCTGACGGCTGTCCACACGACGCGGATTGGCAGTGATGGCCACCCACGCTCGGTCGAGATTCTCGGCGGCGTGGCGAAGGAGATGCGTCCAGCCTTCAGCCGCGCGACGATCAGCGAACCGTACTGTCCAGGGATTCGGCCGCGGGACGTCGTCACCGCGCCCCGGCATCACGAACTCTCGGATGGACGAGGGACCTCGGGACCGTCACCAGGGAAGGGACCCTGCAATTCCCGGGCCAGTTCCGGATCACTCCACACCACGGCAGTCGATCGCCAGGCCGTCAACGCACGCGCGAACGGGAGCAGCTCTCCCGTGTCCGCCCCGGCGATCAGATGGTTGAGCAGCTCGCTCACACAGGCAGGACGCTCAGTGTCCGGAAGCCAGGTGAGCCAGGGGAGTTCCTCGGCCAGAACATCTTCGGCGAGGCTGCTGTTCCGACGCGCGACGATCGCCAAAGCGCGGGCAGCGATGCGCAGGCTGGCCGCACCCGCCTCGAAACGCTCCGCGCGCATCAGTACGAGGTCTTCGTCGTCGCGTCGCTCAAGGATGACGTCGGCGCTGTCGAGGGAGGGAAGCACCTGCGAGGGACCGCGAAGGAAGGCGCTGTAGGGAACAGTTCTCGTACTCATGTGACCAGCATATCTGAAGTAGTTCAGATATGCTGGTCCCCTCCCGGCTCTCGCTGATACCGCACAGCTGGATCTGTAGGACCTGTAGCGCCGGGGCCGACGCTTAAGCCGCGCGGGTGACGGGGGGTAGGCTGCGGCGGCGTGGAACCGGTCGTCACGGCGCTCGTCGTCGCCGTACTCGTCAGTGTGCCGGCCGTCGTGCTCTGGCGGGTCCTGCGCGGGCGGCGCGACCTCGGCAGCAGCCCCGCGGAGCGGGCGACCTTCGAGACGCTGCACACCGCGTCGCTGGCCGCGCCGCCGCTGCGGGCCGGGCTGACCCAGGCCGGCGCGCTCAAGGCGTCGCGGCACCTGCGTGAGCTGCTCGGCTCCCCGGCCATCGCCATCACCAACGGCGAGGAACTGCTCGTGTACGACGGCGCGGGCGACCACCACGCCGCCGACGCGTTCGAGCACGCCGCGGAGACCCTCAAGGACGGCCGCACCCAGGTGCGGGCGCTCGCCTGCGCGCTGCCCGAGTGTCCCGTCCGGCACGCCGTGGTCGTCCCGCTCACCACCGACGACCGGGTGGTCGGCTCGCTCGCGGCGTACGGCGACCACGCCTCGGCCGGGCTGGTGCGGGCGGCGCAGGAGGTCGCGCGGTGGGTCGACTCCCAGCTTGAGCTGGCCGAGCTCGACCGGTCCCGGACGATGCTGATGGAGGCCGAGGTGCGGGCGCTGCGGGCGCAGATATCCCCGCACTTCATCTACAACTCGCTGACCACGATCGCGTCGTTCGTCCGCAGCGACCCCGAGCAGGCCAGGGAGCTGCTGCTGGAGTTCGCCGACTTCACCCGATACTCCTTCCGGCGGCACGGCGACTTCACGACGCTGGCCGAGGAACTGCGGTCCATCGACCGCTACCTCACCCTGGAGCGGGCCCGGTTCGGCGACCAGCTTCTGGTGACGTTGCGCATCGCCCCTGAGGTCCTGCCGGTGGCGGTGCCGTTCCTGTGCCTGCAGCCGCTGGTGGAGAACGCCGTACGGCACGGCCTGGAGGCGAAGCCCGGCGCCGGGCGGATCACGATCATCGCCGAGGACGACGGCGCCGAGTGCGGCATCACGGTCGAGGACGACGGCGTCGGCATGGACCCCGAACGGCTGCGGCGCGCGCTGGCCGGGGAGGACCGCTCGGGGGCGGGCGGCATCGGGGTGGCCAACGTGGACGAGCGGCTGCGCCAGGTCTACGGCGACGAGTACGGGCTGGTCGTCGAGACCGGCCCCGGCGCGGGCACCAAGGTCACCGTGCGGATCCCCAAATACCACCCCGGGGTGTCGGTGCTCTGACACCGTCTCGTGACACGCGCAAACGTTGACTTCCGGTCGTCCTGGTCATCACCCTCTAGAGCATCGGCCGGTGAAAGGGGTGATCGTGAGCGGCCTGCGGGTCCTGGCGGTGGACGACGAGCAGCCCGCGCTGGAGGACGTCGCCTACCTGCTCAGAGCGGACCCCCGCATCGGCGAGGTGCTGACCGCCCGCGACGGCGCCGCGGCGCTCAAACTGCTCGACCGCGCCATCGCGGACGGCAGGCCGGTCGACGCGGTGTTCCTCGACATCCGGATGCGCGGGCTGGACGGAGTGGTGCTGGGCCGGCTGCTGACCCAGTTCACCCGCCCGCCGAAGATCGTGTTCGTCACGGCGTACGACGACCACGCCGTGGACGCCTTCGAGCTCAAGGCCGAGGACTACCTGCTCAAACCCGTACGGCCGGAGCGGCTCGCGGAGGCGATCCGCCGGGTCTGCGGCAGCCGCGGCGAGCCGGGGGAGGGGCCGCAGGCCGACACCATCCCGGTCGAGCTGGGCGGAGTGACCCGGTTCGTGGCCAGCACCGAGGTGCGGTACGTCGAGGCGCAGGGCGACTACGCGCGGCTGCACACCGCGACCGGCAGCCATCTGGTCCGCATCCCGCTGGCGACGCTGGAGGAGCGCTGGGCGTCTGCCGGGTTCCTGCGGGTGCACCGCAGCCATCTCGTCGCGGTCAGGCACATCGACGAACTGCACATCGACTCGGGCAAGTGCGTGGTGCGCGTGGGGGACACGGAGATCCCGGTGAGCCGGCGGCACACCCGGGAGTTACGCGACCTGCTCGTCCGCCGGGCGCGCAAGGGCCAGGCCCGGTGACGGGCAGACCGCGCCGGGTGACGGTGACCAGCCCGCGCACGGCGGCGGCCCGCCGGCGCCGCCATCCGCTCACCCGGGAGATCGACGAGCAGACCCACCTGGGTGAGGTCTACATGCGCTCGCTGGTGCGCACGCAGTTCCGGCTGGCCCTTTTCGTGTGCACGGTGCTGGCCTGCGTGGTGGGCGGGCTGCCGCTGCTGTTCCTGCTGGCCCCGGAACTGCGCGCGGCCGAACTGTTCGGGCTGCCGCTGCCGTGGGTGGTCCTGGCCGGGCTGATCTATCCCGCGCTCGTCGTCGGGGCCTGGCTGTACGTCCGGCAGGCCGAGCGCAACGAACGCGACTTCGCCGACCTCGTGGAGCGCCGGTGAGGACCGTGCGCCGGGTGTGGACCGTGCCGGTGAGCACGGTGCGCCGGTGAGAGAGAACGGAGCGTAGGTGGGCCAGATCGCCGCCGTCGGCGTGGTGCTGCTGGCGACCGTCCTCATCGGCGCGTTCGGCATCCGCATGTCCCGCACCACCTCGGACTTCTATGTCGCCTCCCGCACCGTCTCGCCGCTGTGGAACGCCTCGGCGATCGGCGGGGAGTACCTGTCGGCGGCCTCGTTCCTCGGCGTGGCGGGGCTCATCCTCACGTTCGGCGCCGACATGCTGTGGCTGCCGGTCGGCTGGACCGGCGGCTACCTCGTGCTGCTGGTGCTGGTGTCGGCGCCACTCCGCCGTTCGGGGGCCTACACGCTGCCCGACTTCGCCGAGGCGCGGCTGGAGTCGATGGCCGTGCGGCGGCTGTCGAGCGTCCTCGTCGTGCTGATCGGCTGGCTCTACCTCATGCCGCAGTTCCAGAGCGCCGGGCTGGTCTTCCGTACGATCACGGGGGCGCCGCCGTGGGCGGGCAGCCTGCTGGTGGCGGCGGTGGTGGCGGCGAACGTGCTGTCGGGCGGCATGCGGTCGATCACCTTCGTGCAGGCGTTCCAGTACTGGCTGAAGCTCACCGCGCTGGCCCTGCCGCTGGTGTTCATGCTGATGGCCTGGTGGTCCGGCGGCGCGCCGGGGCTCGCCGCCGGAGACGAGTGGGCGCTGCCGCTGCACGGCCGCGACCACCCGGTGTACGAGACGTACTCGATGATCCTGGCGACGTTCCTCGGGACCATGGGACTGCCGCACGTGCTCGTCCGCTTCTACACCAACCCCGACGGCCGCGCCGCGCGCCGCACCACGCTCGTCGTGCTCACCCTGCTCGGCGCCTTCTACGTGATGCCCGCCGTGTACGGATACCTCGGCCACGTCTACGGCATGCCGGCGGGCGACACCGTGGTCCTCACCCTGCCCGGGCGGCTGGTCGGCGGCCCGGTGGGCGAGTTCCTCACGGCGCTGGTGACGGCGGGCGCGTTCGCGGCGTTCCTGTCCACCTCCTCGGGGCTGACGGTGTCGGTCGCCGGGGTGATCGCGCAGGACATCCTGCGCGGCGGGGTGCGCTCGTTCCGCTACGCGACCGTGCTCGCGGTGGTCGTGCCGTTCGCGCTGGCGGGCGCGGCCAGGTCGCTTCCGGTGGCGACCGTGGTGGGGCTCGCGTTCGCCGTGGCCGCCTCGTCGTTCTGCCCGCTGCTCGTGCTCGGCATCTGGTGGCGCAGGCTGACCACGACGGGGGCGTTCGCCGGACTGCTGGCCGGGGGAGGGCTCGCCTGCGCCGCCGTGGTAGTGACGATCAGCGGCGGCCCGCACACCGGCTGGGCGGGCTCGCTGCTGGCCGAGCCGGCCGCCTGGACGGTGCCCGTGTCGTTCACGGTCATGGTGACGGTGTCGCTGCTGACGCCCTCACGGGTGCCGCGCGGCGTGGCGCGCACGATGGTCCGCCTGCACACGCCGGAGACGCTGAACGTCGACCGCGGCGACTGGCGTCCTCGTCACATGTGACCGGTTTCCCCGCGCCGCCCGGCCGTTGGGCGCGCGCAACCGACCATTCGTCGCATCGTCGCGCCATGTGAACGATCGGGCGGTACGGCTGGGCGACGCGGCGGCCCCCGGGGCTCGTCGGCTGGCGCACCACGCTCCTACGTTGTGGTGATTCAGATCACTTGCCCAAGGAGATCTTGTGACCGTCCAGCACGATCCATCGGTCTATGAACGTATACAGGCGGGTGAGCAGTTCCAGGAGCTGCGTCGCCGCTACCGGTCCTGGGCCTTCCCCATGACCATCGCCTTCCTGGTGTGGTACCTCCTCTATGTGCTTCTGTCCGGCTTCGCCCGGGATTTCATGGGCACCAAGCTGTTCGGCAACATCAACGTCGCCCTCGTCTTCGGCGTGCTGCAGTTCGTCTCGACGTTCCTGATCGCCTGGGCGTACTCGCGGCACGCGGCGGCCAAGCTCGACCCGATCGCCGACGAGCTGCGCGCCGGGGCCGAGAGCCGTGACGAGGTCGGAGAGGGCGCCAAGTGAGTCACGAGACCCTGTCCACGATCCTCTTCGTGGTCTTCGTCGCCGGCACGCTCGGCATCACGTTCTGGGCGAGCCGCAACACCAAGAGCGCGTCCGACTTCTACGCGGGCGGCCGCTCGTTCAGCGGCCTGCAGAACGGCCTGGCGATCGGCGGCGACTACATGTCGGCCGCGTCGTTCCTCGGCATCGCCGGCATCATCGCGCTGTCGGGCTACGACGGCTTCCTCTACTCGATCGGCTTCCTCGTCGCCTGGCTGGTCGCGCTGCTGCTCGTCGCCGAGCTCATGCGCAACTCCGGCAAGTACACGATGGCCGACGTGCTGGCGTTCCGGATGTCGCCGCGCCCTGTCCGCACGGCGGCCGGCGTGTCCACGATCGTCGTCAGCATCTTCTACCTGCTCGCGCAGATGGTCGGCGCGGGCTCCCTGGTCGGGCTGCTGCTGGGCGTCACCTCGCAGACCGGCAAGGTCTGGACGATCATCGCGGTCGGCCTGCTGATGATCGTCTACGTCGTCTTCGGCGGCATGAAGGGCACCACCTGGGTGCAGATCGTCAAGGCCGTCATGCTGATGGTCGGCGCCGCGCTCATCACCCTGCTCGTGCTGGGCAAGTTCGGCTTCAACCTGTCCGGCCTGCTCGGCGACGCGGCCGGCGCGAGCGGCAAGGGTGAGGCGTTCCTCAAGCCCGGCCTCAAGTACGGCACCGAGGCACAGGGCATCTGGGGCAAGATCGACCTGATCAGCCTCGGCCTGGCCCTGGTTCTCGGCACCGCCGGTCTGCCGCACGTCCTCATCCGCTTCTACACCGTGCCGACCGCCAGGGACGCCCGCAAGTCGGTCCTGTGGGGCATCGGCATCATCGGCGTCTTCTACCTGCTGACGCTGGTCCTCGGCTTCGGCGCGGCGGCCCTGGTCCACGGCAAGATCGACAAGTCGGGCAACACGGCGGCGCCGCTGCTCGCGCAGGAGATCGGCACGCAGGTCTTCGGCGACGTCGGCGGCACGGTGCTGCTCGCGGTCATCGCGGCGGTCGCGTTCGCCACGATCCTCGCGGTCGTCGCCGGGCTCACGCTCGCCTCGTCCTCCAGCTTCGCCCACGACCTGTACGCCCACGTGTTCAAGCGCGGCCAGGTGACCGACCGGCAGGAGGTCGTGGTCGCCCGGATCGCCGCCTTCGTGATCGGCGCGGTCGCGATCGCGCTGAGCATCTTCGCCCAGTCGCTCAACGTGGCCTTCCTCGTCTCGCTGGCCTTCGCGGTCGCCGCGTCGGGCAACCTGCCCGCGATCCTCTACAGCCTGTTCTGGAAGAGGTTCAACACCGCGGGTGCGGTCTCGGCCATCTACGGCGGCCTGATCAGCGCCGTGGTGATGGTGATCTTCTCGCCGGTCGTCTCCGGCGCGAAGACGGCGATGTTCCCCGACGTGGACTTCCACCTGATCGCGCTGTCGAACCCCGGCATCTTCTCGATCCCGATCGGCTTCCTGTGCGGATACCTCGGCACGGTCCTGAGCAAGGAGTACAGCGCATCGAAGTACGCCGAGATCGAGGTCCGTTCGCTCACCGGCATCGGCGCCGAGCAGGCCACCGGTCACTGACGCGAGCCACTGACGCGGGTCACTGAGGTGAGCCGCTGAGGTGAGCCGCCGAGGTGACGCACTGACATGGGACGCCGGCCGCACCCCGCCGGCGCCCCCGTACGCCCGGCCGCGAGCCACCCGCCCGCGGCCGGGCGTATGACTGCCCTGTCCCTCGCGTCATGGTGCTGGAGCACCCGCTCTGGTTAGGGTTCGGTCCGTGGACCACCCCCTCCAGACCGCCAAGGCCTGGTCCCGTTCCCGGAGAAGGGCACGCCCGCAGGACGGCGACGCCCGCACCCGCATCCTCGACGCCGCCGAGGAACTGTTCGCGGGCGGCGGCTACGAGGCGACGCCGACGGCGCGGATCGCCGAGCTCGCCGGGGTGCCCAAGGGACTGGTCTTCCACTACTTCCCGCGCAAGATCGACGTGCTGGTCTCGCTGGTGGACGAGCGCACGGTCGTCACGGAGGAGGAGGTCGAGGCCCTGCCCGGCGACGCGGCGGGCACGCTGTCGCGTCTCGCCCGCGGGCTGCCGCTGCGGGCGTCCCCCGCGATGCGGCGCATCCTGTTCCGCGAGGCCGACACCCACCTGTCCGTACGGGAGCGGCTGGGCCGTCTCAACAGCGAGATCATCCGCAGGGCCAGGTTCGCCCTGGAGCTCGCCCTGCCGGGCGGGCGCGGCGACGCCGCCCGGGTGGAGGCCGCCGCCGCCACCTTCGCCGCGGTCCTGCTCTACCAGGAGAGCATCTGCCTGCTCACCGGCCACCACATCGACCCCGACGCGGTGGCGGAGCTGATCGCCAACGCGCTGCACTGATCTGCCGCCGATCCGCCACCGTTCGGCGACCGGTGAACCGTACTCATGAGCCACACCGATGAGCCGCACCGATGAGCCGCACCGCTCGGCGGCGCCGGCTCGCCGGACGTCCTCAGGCGGGCACCTTCTCCTGGCGCCCCTCCGGCTCCTGGCGCTCCTCCGGCGACTCCCGCCCGGGGTTCCCGTGCGGCGGCGCCTCGTCGAGCAGCGCGACGAGCTCGTCCATCGCCTCGCGCAGATGGCCGGTCACACTCCACACGTCCGGCACCCGGGTCGGGCACACGACGACGCCGAAGTCCAGCCGGTCGTCGTACGACGCGCAGGTGATGCTGATCCCGCCGGTGGCGTCGGTGACCACCGACAGCGGGTGGTAGGAGAGCATCCGCGCGCCGCACAGGTAGAGAGGCCGGCGCGGGCCGGGCACGTTCGACACGACGAGGTTCACGCCCGCTCCCGCCACTCCCGCGAGCCGGAACACGAGCGGCGTGGCCAGCGCGGCGAACGCGTTCGGCACCATCGCGCACACGTCGTCCAGCCAGCTGCGGTGGGAGACGGCGAAACGCCGCTTGGCGGCGCCCAGCGCGGCGCGTACGGCCGCGAGGCGCTCCCCGGGACGGGCGACGTCGGTCGCGAGCGGCGTGATCATCGCCGAGATGCGGTTGCCGACCCGCCCGTCCGGCGTGCCGGGCGATGCCGCCGTGGCGCGCAGCGCGACCGGCACGGCGGCGACCAGCGGCCGGTCGGGCAGCGCGTCGTGCGCGAGGAGCCAGCGTCGCAGCGCCGAGGCGCACAGCGTCATGACCACGTCGTTCGGGCCCATGCCGAAGGCCCTGGCCACTCTTCTGACCTCCGCGAGCGGCACCGACCCGAACGCGACCGCGCGCGCCGCCGAGATCGGGCCGTTGAACGGCGTGCGCGGCGCGGCCAGCGGCGGCGTCTCCGGCAGCCGGCGCGGGTCTCCCGCGAGCGCGCGGGCCGCCTGGGCCACCAGCCGCGCGTCGGGCAGCGCCGACAGCACCGGGATCGCGTCCAGGTCGGCGGCGGCGCGGGCGAGCGAGCAGAGCGCCTCCACCGGCTGCACGATCGTCCGGGTGATCGCCCCGGCGAGCATCGCGAGCAGCCCGGGCGGCTGCGGCGGCGCGGGGCTCGGGGACGCGGGTGCGGGCGCCTCCACGAGGCGCGGCTGCGGCGAGGGGTCGAGCAGCGCCGTCAGGATCTCCGACCCCGTCACGCCGTCGATCGCGCAGTGGTGCACCTTCATGTAGAGGGCGACCCGCCCGCCGGCCAGGCCGTGGATGAGGTGCGCCTCCCACAGCGGGCGTCTCCGGTCGAGCCGCCGCGCGTGGACGTCCGCCACGTACGCCGCGAGCTCCCCTTCGCCGCCCGGCGCGGGCAGGGTGGTCTCGTGCACGTGCGCGCCGAGGTCCACGTCCGGGTCGTCGATCCAGTACGGCCGGTCCAGGCCGAAGGGCACGTCGGCCAGCCGCATCCGCAACGGCGCGGCGAGGTGCAGCCGCTCGCGCAGCAGGGTGAGCAGGGCCTCGCGGGTCAGGCCCCCCGAGGGTGAGGAGGACGGGTCGAAGACGGCCACGCCGGCCACGTGAGCCGCGGTCGTCGCCGACTCCACGGACAGGAACTGCGCGTCGAGTGCCGTCAGCTGGCGCATCTCGTCATCCTCCTGGCACTCCTCCCCGGCGCTCGGCGATCACTCGCCTGCGTACCGTGACCATCATGGCAGTGGCGCGTTACCGCCGCATTTCTCCCGGGTGCCGCCGGGGGATGTCGAGGTGTGGCCGTGACCCGGGCCAGACGATCGCGGCCGGTCAGGATTCCCTTGCAACCGGTTACAGCCGCCGCCCCACGAATGGTGATCCGATATGACATGGTTGTTCGAAAGCGCCGGTACAGGCGCATCACTTGGCCATGCGCCACGTGCGGACCGAGGAGAGGACAGAGATGATCTCGGCTGGAGCGGGGACGACCTTCACGGACGGACGACCGGCTCAGCCGCGGGGCGGACCTACGGTCCTGCGCATGATGCTCGGCGGGCAGTTACGCCGCCTCCGTGAGAGCAGGAACATCAGCCGGGACGAGGCGGGGCGGGCGATCCGCGCCTCCAACTCGAAGATCTGCCGGTTGGAGCTCGGCCGCATCCCCTTCAAGCAGCACGACCTGGCCGAACTGCTCACCCTCTACGGCGTCACCGACAGCGCCGAGCGGGAGACGATGCTGGAACTGGCGCGACAGGCCGCCGTGCCCGGCTGGTGGCACCAGTACAACGACCTGCTGCCCAGCTGGTTCGGGCCGTACGTCGGGCTGGAGGAGGCCGCCTCCACCATCCGCACCTTCGAGGCGCAGTTCGTCAACGACCTGTTGCAGACCGAGGAGTACGCCCGCGCGGTCTTCCGCGTGCGCCACAGAAGGGCGTCGATGTCCGACATCGACCGCCGGGTCAGCCTCCGCCTGCGGCGTCAGCGGCTTCTCGACCACTCCGACGGGCCCCGGCTGTGGTCCGTCATGGACGAGGCGGCGCTCCGCCGCCCCGTCGGTGGCCGCGCCGTGCAGCGCGGCCAGATCAAGCGCCTGATCGAGGTCTCCGCGCGCCCGGACGTGACCCTGCAGATCCTGCCGTTCCGGGCCGGTGGTCACGCCGCGGCCGGGGGTTCCTTCACGATCCTGCGGTTCGCCGAGCCCGATCTCTCCGACGTCGTCTACCTGGAGCAGCTGAGTGGCGCTCTCTACCTCGACAAGCAGGAGGACGTCGACGACTACACCGTCGTGATGAGCGAGCTCAGCGTGCAGGCCGAGCCGGCCGCGAACACCGAGTCCCTGCTCCACGCGATACTCCGGGAGATCTGAGGCCGGGGGACCGAGATCTGGTCACCGGCCGCCGAGACGGGCCAGCAGCCGGTCGAGCGGCCAGGTGTTGACGACGTCGTCCGGCGTGAGCCAGGCCCGCTGGGCGATCCCCACGCCGTACCTCTGGTGGGCCAGATGCGGGATGGCGTGGGAGTCGCTGTCGATGGAGAACGTCACGCCGTGGTGGCGCGCGAGCCGCACGAGATCGGAGGGCAGATCGGCTCGGTCGGGATAGGAGTCGATCTCCATGATCGTGCCGGTCCGGGCGGCGGCGCGGAAGACGGCGTCCCAGTCGGCGTCCACCGGAGGCCGCTTGCCGATCTTCCGGGTCGTGGGGTGACCGATGACGTGGACGTGCGGGTTCTCGCAGGCCGTGACGAAACGGCGGGTCATCTCCTCCCGCGACTGGGTGAAGTGCGAGTGCACCGAGGCCACGCAGACGTCGAACCCGGCCAGCACCTCGGCCGGCCAGTCCACCGAGCCGTCGGGGGCGATGTTCAGCTCGCTGCCGTGCAGCAACCGCATGTCCGGATATTTCGCCTGAAGGTCGGCGATGCGGGCCCGCTGGGCGAGGGCCTTGTCGAGCGTCATCCGCTGCATGACCAGGTCGGGCGCGTGGTCGGTCACCGCGTAGTAGGAGTAGCCCCGGGCGGCCGCGGCGGCGACCATGTCCTCCAGCGAGGCGATCCCGTCGGTGAGGTCGGTGTGGGTGTGCAGGTCGCCCCGCAGGTCGCCCAGCTCCACCAGGCGCGGCAGCTCGCCGCGCAGCGCGGCCTCCACCTCCCCGCCGTCCTCACGGAGCGTGGGAGGCACCCACCGCATGCCGAGCGCCTGGTAGATCTCCTCCTCGGTCTCCGACGCGATCAGCCGCTCCCCGTCGAACAGGCCGTACTCCGAGAGCTTCCAGCCCTTCCTGACCGCCATCTCCCGGATGCGGACGTTGTGCTCCTTGCTGCCGGTGAAGTAGACCATCGCGGCGCCCCACGACTCGGCCGGGACCAGCCGCAGATCGACCTGCAGGCCGCGGTCGGTCCGCACCGAGGTCTTCCGCTCGCCCTTCGCGATGACCTCGGTGACGTACGGCTGCCGGGCGAACAGGTCCATCAGGCCGGGGTCGCCGACGGCGAGGACGTCGATGTCGCCGATCGTCTCGCGCATCCGCCGCAGCGACCCCGCGACGGCGATCCTCTCGGCGGGCAGCGAGGCGACGACCCGCTCGGCGAGGTCCGTCGCGATCCCGAGGTGGACCCGGTCGCCCGACCGCTCCATGTGCTCGATGCCCTTGAGCAGGTTCTCCTCGGTCCTGGCGCCGAAGCCGCGCACGCCGCCGAGGCGGCCGGCCCGGATGGCCTCGGCCAGGGCGGCGGGGGAGTCGATGCCCAGCTCCTGGAACAGGAACAGCGCCTTCTTCGGGCCGAGCGAGGGGATCCGGGTCAGCCTGCGCACCCCCTCGGGCACCCGCGCGCGCAGGTCGTCGAGCTGCCGGAAGCTGCCCCGCGCGAGGAACTCCTCGACCTTCTTGGCGATGGCCTCGCCCACCCCGGGGATCGACCGGACGTCGGTCTCGCCGAGGTCTCCGGGGAACCCCGCGATCGACTTGGCCGCCTTCTGGTAGCTGCGCACCCGGAACGCGTCCCCGCCGTTCAGCGCGAAAAGCTCGGCGTACTCCTGCAGCGCCGCGGCCGCCTCGTCATTGGCCCGTCCCATGTCCGCCAGCGTACGGCAGCCGTACGACAGGAACCGGGGCCAGGCGCATGGTCGGAGGGCATGGTCGGAGGCCGGTCACACGCGGGAGAACGGCTCGGCGTACGCGAACGGTCCGCGCGGCGCGGACCGTCCGAAGACGCGCACCTGGAAGAACTCGCCCCAGGACGGGTCCGGCGCCGCGACGCCGTGCGCCGAGGCGGGCTCGAAGCCGAACCGCCTGTAGTAGGCGGGGTCGCCGAGGAGCCCCACCAGCGGCTCGCCGAGCGCCTCCGCCGCCCCGAGCGCGGCGTGCACCAGCGCCGATCCGACTCCCCGCCGCTGGTGGGCGGGATGCACGGACAGCGGGCCGAGGCCGACCACGGGCACGGTCCCCACGTGGGCCCTGGTGCAGAGGACGTGACCCGCGATCCCGCCGTCCGGCGCCGGCGCGACGAGCGACAGCTCCGGCAGCCAGCCCGGGTCCGTACGCAGCTCGTCGAGCAGGACGGCCTCGACCGGCGGCAGGTGCGGCCGGCCCGGGTGGCGGGCCTCCTGGTGCGGAGCGAAGGCGGCGGCGACCACCTCACGCACGGCCTCGGCGTCGCCGGGGTTCTCACGTCGGATCAGCACCCGTACAGCCTGCCGCCCGCCCTCGGCCCCCGGCAACGCATTTCGGTCGTGACCCGCATGCCGCTCCGCGGCGGGCGGCCCGCTAGTACTGCGGCGACCTGGCCTGGTACGGCTCCTGCAGGAAGGCGATCTCCTCCTCGGTCAGCGTGAGGTCCACCGCGGCGAGCGCGTCGTCCACGTGGTGCTCCTTGGTCGCGCCGATGATGGGGGCGGTCACGCCCGGACGGCCGAGCAGCCACGCGAGGGCGACGGTGGCGGGCGAGACGCCCCTGTCGGCGGCGGTCCGCGCCACCCGGTCCAGGATCTCCTCGACGGCCGGTCCACCGTACAGCTGCCGCTGCCGGGCGCCGTCGCCGGTCTGCCGCGCGGTGTCGGCCGCCTGGCCGGCGCGGGCGAGCAGGCCGCGGGCGAGCGGGCTCCACGGGATGAGTCCCACGCCCTGGTCGAGGCACTGCGGGATCATCTCCCGCTCCTCCTCGCGGTCCAGGAGGTTGTAGTGGTTCTGCATCGAGACGAACCGGGTCCATCCGCGCCTTTCAGCGGTGTGCTGGGCCTTGGCGAACTGCCAGGCCCGCATGCTGGAGGCGCCGATGTAGCGGGCCTTGCCGGCCTTGACGACGTCGTGCAGCGCCTCCATCGTCTCCTCGATCGGCGTCTCGTCGTCCCACCGGTGGATCTGGTAGAGGTCGACGTGGTCGGTGCCCAGGCGGGTGAGAGAGGCGTCGACGGCCGACATGATGTGCTTGCGGGACAGGCCCCCGTCGTTCTGACCCTCGCCCATCGGGAAGTAGACCTTGGTGGCGAGCACGTAGTCGTCGCGCCGGGCGAAGATCTTGCGCAGCAGCCGCCCGGTGACCTCCTCGCTGACCCCGGCCGAATACATGTCGGCGGTGTCGAAGAACGTCACCCCGCCCTCGGCGGCCCTGCGGACGATGGGCTCGGCGAGATCCTCCTCCAGGGCCCAGCCGCCCCACTTGGAGGGCTCCCCGTAGCTCATCATGCCGAGGCAGAGCCTGCTGACCTTCAAACCAGTGGTGCCAAGTCGTCCGTATTCCATGTGAGCACCTTATTGCTCCGGCCTGACCTCACCTGGAGGCGTTCCAGGTGTTCGACAGGCCCTGGCCGGTCGGCACAGCCGGGCTGAACCGTACGGGCAGGGCCTCCAGGCTGCGAACCCACAGCGAAGGGCGCCAGCGCAGCGCGTCCGGTTTCACGGCGAGGTAGACGTCGGGCAGCCGGTCGAGGAGGACCTCCACGGCCGTCTTGGCGATGATCCCGCCGAGCTCGGGCGCGGGGAAGGGACAACCGTACTCGCCGTGGCCGAAGGCCAGGTGCGCCCGGTTGGCGCCGGAGCCGGCATGCGCGGCCGGTTGCACCTGCGGATCGGCGTTGGCCGCGGCGACACCGAGCACCAGCATGTCGCCCCGGCGGATGCGCCGCCCGGCCAGCTCGCAGTCCTGCACGGCCCAGCGATTGGGCATGTTCGGCGTGGGCGGGTCCTTCCACAGCACGTCGTTCAGCGCCTCGCCGACGCTGCTGCGGCCGCCCTGCAGGCTCATCGAGAAGTGGTCGTCCATCAGCATCAGCCGCAGGGTGCTGCCGATCCAGTTGGAGCAGTTGTCGTGGGAGGAGATCATCGTCATGATCAGGTCCTGGACGATCTCCTCGTCGGTGACCCGCGCGTGGTGGGCCAGCATGTGCGAGGTGAGGTCGTGGCCCGGCAGGGCGCGCTTGTCGGCGATGAGCCGGCTGAGCTTGCCCAGTATTCGGGTGACCGCCGGGAGGGCCTCCTCGCCCCCGCCCAGCACGTGGTTGACGTCCTCGACCAGCTCCGGCAGGTCGGTCTCCGCCAGCCCGAACAGCCGGGTGATGACCTGAGCCGGAATCCGGTCGGCGTACCGGGAGATGAGGTCGGTCTGGCCGTCCCCGGAGAACTCGTCGATCGCGCGGTCGGCGATCTGCTCGCAGATCAGGGCGAGCTCGGTGCGGTCGACGGTGTCCAGCGCGTCGCTGATGGCGCCGACCCGCCGCTGGTGCTCGGCCCCCTCGGTGTACATCACGGACGGCTGCCATGTCACGTACGGGCGCGCCGGCCAGTCAGGGGGGAGGAGGTCCTGCAGGTTCCAGCGCCTGGGGTCGCGGCTGAACAACCGCGGCTGGCTGGTGACATGGTGCAGCTCGCGATAACCGATCACGTACCAGACGGGCATGCCGTCGAGGAGAACGGGGACGACGGGGCCGTGCTCGCGGCGCATCTCCTGGAACAGCGCGGTCGGGTCGTCGCCGATCAGTGACGCGTGCAGTCGTACGGCATCGGCGTGGTCGGCGTATCCCTCCAGCGGCTCCCGTCTCCGCTCGGCATGCTGCGACGCGGGCGAGGCGGCGGACGGGTCTGTGGGGTCGTGGAGGGGAGGGGAGTTCGTCACGGCATGCTCTCTCGGGCGGGCAGCTGGTCGTAGGTGCGGGTGAGGTGCTCGATGAGCGTGATCAGCACGTGCTTGGACGAGGACCGCTCTCTCGCGTCGCAGTCGATGAGCGGGACCTCGGGCGACAGTGCCAGCGCCTCGCGCACCGAATCCAGGGTGGGCCCGTCGGTGAAGCGGTTGACCGCGACGACGAACGGGGTCCGGTGGTGCTCCAGCCGGTCGATGGAGTACCAGGAATCCTCCAGGCGGCGGGCGTCCACCAGGACGACCGCGCCCAGACTGCCGGCGAACAACTGGTCCCACACGAACCAGAACCGCTGCTGACCGGGCGCGCCGAACAGGTAGAGCACCTTGCTCTCGTTCAGCGTGATCCGGCCGAAGTCGAAGGCCACCGTGGTGGTCGACTTGGTCCGTACCCGGCTGGCGTCGTCGATGCCCACGCTCGCCTGGGTCATGAGCTCCTCGGTGCTCAGCGGGCGGATCTCGCTCACCGAGCCGACCATGGTCGTCTTTCCGGCCCCGAACCCGCCGACGATCACGATTTTCAGGGCGTCCGCGGCGGTCGTGCGTAGCGGCGTACGCGTGGTGGCCGCCATCTGGTCAGAGGTTGTGGAGTGCAACGAGCACCTGCCTGAGGATTTCGGGATCCGGTCGTCCGGCCTGTGCGGCGATCGACGGATGACGGACGGTGATGCGACCGGTGTCCAGCAGGTCGCACAGCAGGATCTTCACCACGCTGACCGGCAGCCGCAGTTCCGCCGAGATCTCCACCACCGCCGTCGGCCGCTGGGCCATCCGCAGGATCTTGATGTGCTCGGACTGCATACCGGGGGTGGGGGCGCACTCGCTGACGATGAGGGAGACGGAGTCGAAGGTCTTCTCATCGGCACTGGTACGCCCACCGGTGACCGTGTAGAGCCGGTCAGGGTCTTCTTGGTCGATGGCTCGCCGTGTCATCCGCGGTCGTCGCTGTTCTCCGCTTGCCGCGGCGCCGCGGTGAGGTACACCCCGATCTGCTCCACCAGTTCGTTCATGTTGTGCGCGATGAGCCCCACCTCGCCGTCCTCCTCGGCCACCACGGCCAGGTGGGCGCCGTCCCCGGCCGGCACGATGAGCAGCAGTCCGCCGGCGAACTCCACCATCGCCTGCCCCGCTCCGATGCCGTCCCCGAACTCGGCGGAGGCGCTCAGCGAGAGGCTCTGGATCCCGGCGGCCAGGGCGGAGAGCTGGTCGGCCCCGTCCCGGCCGAGGCCGGCGGTGAAGCTCATCTTCAGGCCGTCCCTGGTCAGCACCAGCACATGCCTGATCCCCGGGGTCTTCTTCTTGAGGTTCTCCAGTAGCCAGTCGAAGTCACGATCGGTGGTGTGCGAAGCGTCGGTTGTGCTCATAGAA
This sequence comes from Microbispora triticiradicis, assembly GCF_005864065.1. Lineage (NCBI taxonomy): Bacteria > Bacillati > Actinomycetota > Actinomycetes > Streptosporangiales > Streptosporangiaceae > Microbispora > Microbispora triticiradicis. The sequence continues at coordinate 418,492 of NZ_VANP01000002.1, forward strand.
ACGACGGGGTGCCCCTTCGGCGCGGGAGGGACGCCCCCTGCCTCCTCATCTGTGAATCCAAAGACGTCCGGTGGTCGGCGGACGCGTGTCAAGAGTCGCCCGGGGCCGGGGGAGGGGCTGAAGGGGAAGTACGCCCACGGCCGCCGGCCTGGCGGAACGCGGCGAACCTCGCAGCCGAGTCGGGCCCCTCGCGCGCGGGCTTGGCCGGCGACGCCTGCCGCGCCCTGGTCGCCTCGGCCAGCGTCTGTCCCCGGCGCCGCCTGGGCAGCAGGTCTTCGGACGCGTCGGCCGGCCCCTCCTGCGCGGGTACGGCCGGTGCCTGCACGGCGGCCTGTACGGCGGCCCGCGCGGGGTGGCGGACCGACGCCTCGGCGTCGGGCGGCACGGTGGCCGACAGGGGCTGCGTGATCAGCAGGCGCGGGATCAGCATCACGACCCCCATGCCACCGCGGGCGGACGACCGGAAGCTGACCGTCAGGCCGTACTTGTCGACCAGGCGTCCCACGACCGCCAGGCCCAGCCGGGTACCGGACAGCGTCCGCAGGTCGAGCGGCTCGGACACGAGCCTGGTGGCGTGCTGCCGCTCGCGCGGGCGCATCCCCAGGCCACTGTCCTCGATCGTGATCACGACGCCTGCGTCCTCCTCGTCCACGTACACGTGGACCTCGGTGCCGTGCGCCGAGAACGTGGCGGCGTTGTCCATCAACTCGGCCAGCGCGTGCATCACGCCCTCGGCCGCGTACCCGGCGACGGCGACGGTGCTGGTGGAGTGCAGCCGGATGCGCCGGTAGGCGCTGATGCGGCCCATCGCGCCGCGCAGGACGCTCTCCATGACGATCGGCCGGGTCCATCGCCGCCCGGAACGGCCGCCGCTCAGCAGCGCGATGTTGTCCGCCAGCCGGCTCATCTGGGAGACGCGATGGTCCAGGTCCAGCAGGTCGGCGAACACCTCCTCATGCTCGCCGTACTGCTCCTCTAGCTCGCGCAGCCGGGCGAGCAGGCTGGTGGCCTGTGCCTGCACCCGGGCCGCGGCCCCGGCGCACGCCGCCATCACGGCGGTGCCCCTGCGCTCGCTCTCGGAGAGCTGCCGCGCCGTCTCGCGCAGCAGGTCGCGTAGCGGGTCCAGCCCCGGCTGGCGGATCTCGGCCAGCGCGGCGCTCACTGACATCCGGTCCGTCTGGATCCGCCGGAACAGCTCCGGCAGCGTGTCGTCGATCAGCCGGGAGATCTCGCTCTCGGTCGCATCGCGGGACACCTCGGCGGCGGCGCGCTCGCGTCCGAGCAGTTCGAGCTCGTGCCCGGCCGCTTCGAGCAGGTGCCGCAGCGGGCCGTCCGGAGGCTGCGGTATCCGGGAGAGCGAGTCGGCGACCGAGGCGCCGTCCCGCACCTGACGTCCCAGCGCGGGCAGCGACTCCTCGGCCGTCCGCAGCGTCTCCCGCTCCAGCCAGGCGAACCGCGCGCCGGCCCACTCGGCCCGCTCACGCAGCCGGCGACCGGTGCCGGCGTAGTGGACGGCGGCCGCGACGGCGCCGGACAGGAGTACGGCCGAGACCCCGCCGACGAGCGCCATAAGCACTCTGGCCTCATAAGGGGCGATGGACATCGCCCACAACCACGCGCAGGCCGTAATGATCACGGTGCCGAGAAAGGCGAGGACCACCAGTTCCCTTGGTGAAAACCTTCTCCGCGCCCGGTGGGGTACATCTACTGACATCGGCGTCCTCGGGGTGGCGGCAGAGCATGACAAGGCCGCGTCGAACCTGCTGTTCTTCCTGTAAGGCGGGACGGCCATGCGGTGCCGTTTCACAGCAGGGCGTGAACAGGCCCATACCGTAGCACCACGTCCACGACTAAGAACAGACAGTCACTCTGGAACCATGTGTTTCAGTTCTAATCAACCACGAGTCAATGCATCCGTTGACTAATACTCACTTTTTGGACATACGTGTATTTATAGTGATGATCTTCCACAGAACATCGAGGCCTCCTACAAGGTACTTTGAGTACCTTAATCGCCGGTCGCAGTGTTAAGGTACGGCGCGTACCCAAAACTGTGACGTACGGAGACCCATGCGTGTGTTCGGCATCAACTACGACGTCGGCTTCTCCACCGGCGGGACGACCACCCACGAACCCTTCGACCCGGACGTCGTGCGCCGCGAGATGCGGATCATCAGGGAGGACCTGCGCTGCGACGCCGTCCGCGTCACCGGAGCGGACCAGGACCGCCTGGAGATCGCGGCACGGCACGCCGCCGAGGCCGGGCTGGAGGTCTGGTACTGCCCGTTCACCAACGGGCCCACCTCCGGCGAACTGCTGGAGCTGCTCGTGGACGGGGCGGGGCGCGCGGAGCGGCTCCGCCGGGAGGGGGCGTCCGTCGTGTACCTCACCGGTTCCGAGATCAGCCTGTTCAACGGCGGATTCCTCCCCGGTGACGATCACGAGGAGCGGCTTCGCGCGCTGGCCGACCCGGAGCGCAGGACGGTCACCATCCCCGAAGCGCGTGCCCGGGTCAACGCCTTCCTCGCCCGGGCCGTCGCCGAGGTCCGCCGCCGGTTCGGCGGCCCGGTGAGCTACGGCTCGCTGCCGTTCGAGGGCGTGGACTGGACCCCGTTCGACGTGATCGCCACCGACGCCGGTTATCTCGACGGGGCCGCCGAGCCCGGCTTCCGTGCCGGGCTGCGCGCGCAGACCGCACAGGGGAAGCCGTTCGCCGTCACGGAGTTCGGGTGCGCCCCCTACCTCGGGGCCGGTGACCGCGCCTCTCGCGGCTACGGGATCGTCGAGTACGACGAGCGCGCGCGCCCGGTCCGCCTCACCGAGGCGGTCGTGCGGGACGAGGACGAGCAGGCGCGCTACGTACGGAGACTCCTCGAGGTCTACGACGAGGAGGGCGTGGACGCGGCGTTCGTCTACACCTTCGCCCGCTGGGACCTGCCGACCTCCGCGGACCCCGAGCGCGACCCCGAGCGGGACTTCGACCTCGCCAGCTACGGCGTCGTCAAGGTCCTCGAAGAGGGCAGCACCGGGACGGCGTACCCGGGACTGCCGTGGGAGCCCAAGGCGGCCTTCCACGCCCTGGCCGAATACGGGCGGGCCAGGGCCGCCGCCCGGGGGACGCGAACCACCTGACGCGAACCGGCCCCGCTGCCGCTCCGCCGGCTCCGTAACGGCGGCCAGGGCGCGCGGGCCGTGACGCTGTCGCGCGTACGGCGCCCACGCATTCGATCTTGCCGCCGGCGGGCGGGGATGACATCGTGAGTGGCATGAACGAGAGAATCGAGTTCGTCTCCGGCCGGTGAGCCTGGCCCGCGAGCGCGGTGCGCTCGACCACCGGCTGTCCCTGTTCGATCACGCGTCCCGCCTGCACGCGCTGACGCCCGACGCGCCCCTTCCCAATGGCGGGCGCCCCTACCCCGACGACGCCGACCACCGAGGTCCCCGGCCTGGCGGCGGCTCCTTCTCCGTCGAGCAGGCCAGAGCCACGCTGGCCGCGGTGCTCCGCGCCCACTTCGACGGCCCCGGTCGCTCCCTCGACGAGCTGCACGAGGACCTCCGCGCCCTGGACGTCCCCGCGTGGGCGATCAGGCCCGACGTCCTGGACGGCCTGCCCTGGCTAGCCACCGAGCCCGCCCGCGAGACGGGCGTCTGGCTGGCCCGGCACGCGAGGGACCGCCGTCCCGCGCTGACCGGCCTGTGCCTGCTGGCGGGCAGGGCAGGCCCGGAGGACGTCCCCCTGGTCCGTACGCTCGGCCTGCTGCGCTGTCTCGGGCCCGTGGCCGTGGCCGTGCTGGAGCCGATCCCCGGCTCTGCCGCGGCGCTGGTGTGGCTGGCGGAGCGGTCGGCACTGCTCACCCTCAGCCGTGCCATCGAGGCGATGTGCCGGGCGGAGGATCCCGTCGCCGTCGCCTGGCTGCTCCGGCACGCCACGGACCAGGATCCCACGGCCGGTGGCCACGCGCTGCGGGTGGCCCAGGCCGTACGCCTCGCGGACGTCCTCGAAGACGACGAGACCGTCGACCAGGCGGTCCTCGTGGCGGGCCGGCTCCTCCAGGCGATGGCCTGGGAGGACTTCTCCACCCTGCGTGATTACGACGACGCCTGCCGGGCCCTCGCGGCCTTCGCCGTACGCGCGGCGGCCGTGCCCCCGGTGCTGGACTCGCTGGCCTCGGCCGCCGCTCTCGCGGAGGACCTGACCAGCGGCCACGCCGCGTGCCTGCCGTGGCGGCCCGGCGTCCGGGAGGCGACGCTGGAGCGGCTGCGCCGCCTGCTCACCTCGGCGCGCGCGGCGGAGGCGCTCGCCGGGGCGGCACGGTCGCCCGACCCGGTGACCCGCCGGCGGGCGGCCTGGGCGCGCCGGGCGATCGCCACCCTGCCGGTCATGCCGCGATTCCCCTCGCGGCTTGCGGGGGACGGGGGAGACCGGCTGGCGGTGCATGTCGTCGTCCCCGATCCGGCGCTGCCGGGCCGCGTGGAGACGAGGCCGCTGGTCAACGGCCGGCCGGTCGTCGCACGGGCGTTCCGCAAGGGCCGGCCCTACCCGCCGGAGCACGTGCTCGGCAGCCTGGAGGCGACCGAGGAGGTCCGGGAGGTACGGCTGGCCGAGGCGTACTGCACCGAGGGGTGCTGTGGGGCCCTCTATGTCACGATCGTCCGTGACGGTGACACGGTCGTCTGGCGCGGCTGGCGCGACCCCGATTCGCCGGCGGTCGAGCTGGAGCCGTTCCGCTTCGGCGCCGGCTCCTACGACGAGGTCGTCGCCCGGGCCGTGGACGATCACGGCTGGGAGTGGCCCGCCCGTACGGTCGCCCGTGAGGTGCGTCGCTCGCTGCGCGAGGATCCCGGCCTCCTGGCGGCGTGGGAGTGCGAAGCGGGCGGAACTTACGCGGAGGCCGACCGGCGGGACGAGATCCAGGTCGTCTTCTGGCATCCGCGTGAGCCGTCGGCCGACGGGGAGGATCAGCCGGACGACGAGCCGTGGGTGCTGCTTCAGTGGACCGTCCTCATCGACGACACGGACGCGGGCGACCAGGCGGCGCGTCTGGTGGACTGGCTGCGCGGCAACGACCCCAGGCCCCACGCCAGGATCGTCGGCGGCAGCCCGGAGTTCGCGGAGAGGCTCGGTCTCCGCTGGCCGGACTGGGACGACGACTACGAGGAGTGAGCGCCGTCCGGGGTGCACCGGTGGGGTGTCAGGTCGGGTGTGGCGGATCCCGGCGAGGCGGCATGGAGCACCAGGTAGCCGTCGTTGTCGTACAGCTGCTCGTAGCCGCAGTCGCGCAGCAGCTGTACGTCGGCCATCTGGGCCGTCCGCGACGAGAACATCGGCTGCGGGCCGCCGGTGTCCGCGATCACCCAGGGAGCGCGTAACGGTATGTCACGCCAGATCACGACCTTGGCGCGGGAGGTGAGGGCTGGGCCGAGCTGGTTGGCGGCCTCGACGAGCGCGCCGTCCGGAATCAGGGCGGCCGCCCCGGCGGCGGCCTCCTGGCGCGGGGTCCCGGAGTAGAACGACGGGCCGAACAGAGTACGCAAGGCGAACTGCGGTATCGACGCGACGGCCGCGATCGCCCCCGTCGTGTGCCCAGTAAAGCGGCCCGAGCAGGGCGAGAATCGGCGAGACGTGGTCACTGAAAATCGGCAGGGGAACGCCGATGTGGTTCCACTGACCCTTGACGAGCGAGCCGGGCAGCATGAATTCCGCGTAGCCGCGCACCACCTGGTCGAAGATGACGAGGTCGTAGACGCCGCTCCGGAAGGTGTGCAGCTCGACGAGCCCGAGAGTGGCGTAGGCGACCCCTGCGATCATTAGCGGGACACGGGACCGTTCACATCGCCGAACAATGCGATTCGTATACGGGCCAGGCTCTTATTCAATTATTAGTAGGACTGATAAGCGTGCCAGGTCAGGTGGCGGTGCAGCTGATCGGGGACGGGACCCGGTTGGCGCCGGACCAGCTCGCGTTGAAGCCGGCCGTCGTCGAGGCGTTCGGGGCCAGCGCACCGTTGTACGTCTCGTTGGCGACCGTCACCGCGGCGCCCGACTGAGTGAAGCGGCCGCTCCAGGACTGCGTGACGCGCTGGCCGTCGGGGAAGGCGAAGGTGACGGTCCACGACGTGATGGCCGCCGTCCCCGAGTTGCGCACCGCGAGCTCGCCCTGGAACCCGCCCTGCCACTGGTTCACGATCCGGTACGTCGCGGAGCACGCGCGCGGGCCGGCCGACGGGCTCGCGGACGGGCTGACGGAAGGGCTGACCGACGGGCTCGGCGACGCGGAGGGGCTGCGCGACGGCGAGGCCGAAGGGCTGGGAGAAGGGCTGGGCGACGAGCCGCCGGCGGGCGGGACGCGGAGGATCCGGTCGTCGTTCGCCGCGGGGGTCCCCCTGCCGTCGCGGTTGCTCGTGCCGACCCAGAGCCACCCGTCCGGCCCGACGGCCACGGCGCGCAGCCGGCCGTACGTGCCCTGGAACTCGGCCACCGGGTTGCCGGTCCTGCTGCCGCCGCTGACCGGCACCGTCCACAGCCGCTTCCCGGCCAGGGCCCCGGCGAAGAGCGTGCCGTTGGCGTACGCCAGGCCGCTGGGCGACGCCTCGGACGTGCTCCAGGTGACGATGGGGTTGCGGAAGCGCGAGTCGGTGCAGACGCCCTCGCAGGTGGGCCAGCCGTAGTTGCCGCCGGGGACGATGTAGTTGAGCTCGTCCCAGGTGTTCTGGCCGAACTCGCTGGCGTACAGCCGTCCGCCCTCGTCCCAGGCGAGCCCCTGGACGTTGCGGTGGCCGTAGCTGTACACGCGCGAGCCGTACGGGTTGTCCGGCGGCACGCTGCCGTCGGGCCGCATCCGCAGGATCTTGCCGCCCAGGCTGTTCAGGTTCTGCGCGTTGGCGGAGGTGCCGGCGTCGCCCGTTGAGAGGTACAGCATGCCGTCGGGGCCGAACGCGATCCGCCCGCCGTCGTGGAACTGGGCCTTCGGCACGCCGGAAAGGAGCACCTGCTGCGTCTGCGGGGCGTTCAGCCTGAACCTGACCAGCCGGTTGTCGGACGCGGCGGTGAAGTAGGCGTAGACCCACTGGTCCTCGGCGTAGGTGGGGGAGACCGCGATGCCGAGCAGGCCCGCCTCTCCGCCGGGCGACACGTTCGGGACGGTCGCCACCCGTACGGGCGACGAACCGGGACGCACCTGCATGATGTTCGCCGTGTCGCGTTCGGAGACGAGGGCGCTGCCGTCCGGGAGGAAGGTCAGTCCCCAGGGCGTCTGCAGGCCCGTGGCGGCGACCTGGGCCCGCGTGAAGTCGAACCCGCCGGTCGCGGCCACCGCCGCCGTCGGGCGGGCCGTGACGAACGCGGCGCCGGCGGCCAGCGCGGCGACGGCGGTCGCGAGCGCCACGGTGGGACGTGCCCTGAGACACGCGCTGAGACGCTCGGTGAGACGCTTGGACATCGATGCTCCCGGGACGGCGGGCCGCCGTGCGGCTCGTGAACCCTGCGGCTGCCTTCGATCGCGTGCAGCCGCCTGCCACTGCGGGACCATGGAATCCACATCGTCGCGCCCGGATCAACCGCGAGGCCGATGTCTTTCGGTGTCGCCCCTCTGATCAGCGCCTACGACGGGCGCCCGCGCGCGGGGCGCCCCGGAGTGCGGGAAACTTTCATGGTGGCACAAGGCTCCGGCAAGTCCCTCACAAGTCACTCAACGTACAAATGCGACGTGAACGACTACGAAATCCGGCGGCCGGCGGTCGCCGACGCGGCGACCGTGCACGAACTGGTCGCCGAGCACGACATCGAGGTGACCGGCAGGCCCGACTGGACGCTCGATGACATCGCCGACACCCTGAAGGAGCTCGACCTGGACCACGACAGCTGGCTGGTCCGCTCGGACGGGCGGCTACTCGGCTGGGGCTACGCCAGGCGCAACGGCGCCAGCGAGAACGTCGACATCGACGTGCAGGCGCGGGAGCCCGGCGCGGCCGCCCTCCTGTGGGACATGGCGCTCGGCCGGGCCGCCGATCTCGCCCGCGAGGCGGGGCACGACCACGCGGTGGTGGACATCAGCCTCTACGAGCAGGACAAGGCCATGCGCGAGGCCGCCGAGCGGCGCGGCTTCGCCCCCGCCACCAGCTTCCACCGCATGCGGGCCGACCACTCCGGCGTACGGCCGGTGTTCCTGCCCGGGGTCGGGGTCGAGGCCGGCGCCCCCGGGCGCGAGGCGGTGCTCCGGACGGCCCATCGGGTGCACCAGGAGGGCTTCGCCGAGCACTTCGGGTTCGTGCCGAAGACGTTCGAGGAGTGGACCGCCGAGATGGAGTCGTCCAGCGCGAACGACTGGGGGCAGCTTCTGCTGGCCCGCGTCCACGGCGAGCCGGCGGCGATGCTGCTCGGGACCGACCATTTCGTGTCCGACGAGAACTGCGGATATGTCCGCACGCTCGCGGTGCGGCCCGGTTTCCGCGGCCACGGCCTCGGGAAGCTGCTGCTCAGCAGAGCCTTCGCCGCCGACGAGCGGCGGGGGCGGGTGGGGACGATCCTGCACGTCGACTCCAACAACGTCACCCCGGCGCTCGGCCTGTACGAATCGGTCGGCATGCGGCCGGTCCTGGTCATTGACGTCTGGCGGGCCGTCGTCCGCCGGTGAGACGGTCTTTCTCACAACTTCGACATCGCTACAGTGAATCAGGAGAAATCGGGCAGAGGCTAGGAGCGATCGAGTGCTGCACGAAAGGCTCGAGGGCGTTTACGACAACATTCTGCGCCGCAACCCGGGGGAGGCGGAGTTCCACCAGGCCGCGCGCGAGGTCCTGGAGAGCATCGGTCCCGCGCTGGGCAAGCATCCGGAATACGCGGAGCAGAAGATCATCGAGCGCATCTTCGAGCCCGAGCGGCAGATCATCTTCCGCGTGCCCTGGGAGGACGACCGGGGCGAGGTGCACATCAACCGCGGCTTCCGGGTCGAGTTCAACAGCGCGCTCGGGCCGTACAAGGGCGGGCTGCGCTTCCACCCCTCGGTCTACCTCGGCATCGTCAAGTTCCTCGCGGTGGAGCAGATCTTCAAGAACAGCCTGACCGGCCTGCCGATCGGCGCGGGCAAGGGAGGCGCGGACTTCGACCCGAAGGGCCGCTCCGACCGGGAGATCATGCGCTTCTGCCAGAGCTTCATGACCGAGCTGTACCGGCACCTGGGCGAGCACACCGATGTGCCCGCGGGGGACATCGGCGTCGGGCAGCGGGAGGTCGGCTACCTGTTCGGCCAGTACAAGCGCATCACCAACCGGTACGAGTCCGGCGTCATCACCGGCAAGGGGCTGAGTTACGGCGGCGTGCAGGTGCGCACCGAGGCCACCGGCTACGGCTGCGCCTTCTTCGTCGAGGAGATGCTCAAGGCGAAGGGCACGTCGTTCGAGGGCAGGCGCGTGGTCGTCTCGGGCTCGGGCAACGTCGCCGTCCACGCGATCGAGAAGGTGCGCGAGATGGGCGGCGTCGTCGTGGCCTGCTCCGACTCCTCCGGCTACGTGGTGGACGAGAAGGGCATCGACCTCGATCTCCTCAAGCAGGTCAAGCAGGTCGAGCGGCGCCGTCTCAGCGACTACGCCGAGCGCCGCGGCGCCGATGCGGCGTACGTCGCCGGGCGCAGCGTGTGGGAGGTGCCCTGCGAGGTGGCGCTGCCGTCGGCCACGCAGAACGAGATCACCGGCAAGGACGCCGAGGCGCTGGTGCGGGCCGGGTGCGTCGCGGTCGGCGAGGGCGCCAACATGCCCACCACGCCCGAGGGCATCCGGGTGTTCCAGGAGGCCGGAGTGGCCTTCGGCCCCGGCCAGGCCGCCAACGCGGGCGGCGTGGCCACCAGCGCCCTGGAGATGCAGCAGAACGCCAGCCGTGATTCGTGGACGTTCGAGTTCTCCGAGCGGCGGCTCCAGGAGATCATGAGCGACATCCACGCCCGCTGCCTCGAGACGGCCGACGCGTACGGCATGCCGGGCGACTATGTGGCCGGCGCCAACATCGACGGCTTCAGGAGGGTGGCGGACGCCATGCTCGCCCTCGGCCTCATCTGAGCACTCACCGAGTGCTCATCGGTTGACCCGGCGGGTGCGCAGGAGGGGAAGCGCGAACCCGCCCGCAGCCAGCGACACCGCGGCCAGCCACAGCGATGTCACCGTGGCGGCGTGCGTGGACGGGGCGAGGCTGAGGAACAGCGTGCCGAAGACGGCCACGCCGACGACCTGGCCGAGCTGGAGCATCATCGCCAGCAGGCCGCTGGCGTCGGCCGCGTCGGCGGGCGCGACCCGGGCCAGCGCCACCGCCATGAGCGGGCTGAACGTGCCCGCCATGCCGGCCCCGATGGCCACGAAGCTGATCTCCAGCAGCGGCTCGCCGTGGCCGCCGCCGGCCAGCGCCGCCGCCAGGGCCAGCTCGCCTGCGGCGGTGACGACGGCGGACGCGACGATCATCGGCCGGTGCAGGCTGGCCGGCAGCCGCTTCCAGTTGAGGCTGGTCAGTCCGAAGGCGGCGGCCGCGGGGATGAACAGGCAGCCCGCCCGCAGGGCGCTGTCGCCGAGGTCGCCCTGCAGGTGGAGGGCCATGGCGAACAGCCAGCCGCCGTACGCCGCCATGACGAGGAAGATGCCGGACGCGGCGACGGCCACCCCGGGGGCGCGCAGCAGGCGGCCGGGGACGAGCGGATGCGCCGCACGCCGCTCCACAAGCAGGAACGCGCAGAACGCGAGAACCGACAGGCCCATCGCGACCCACCCCCACAGCGGCCAGTCCTCCTCGTGGCCGAGCACGAGCGGCACGACCAGCAGGCAGACCGCGAGCGACAGGGTGACCAGGCCGGGCACGTCGAGCCCCTGCTCACGCCGCACGTGTGCGGCGGGCAGCGTCCGGGCGCCGACGGCCAGCAGCGCGAGCCCGATCGGCACGTTGACCAGGAAGACCGGCCGCCAGGCCGTGCCGAACAGGTCGGCGGTCACCAGCAGCCCACCGAGCACCTGGCCGACGACCGCGCCGACCGAGATGACCGTGGCGTAGACGCCGAGCGCCCGCCCCCGTGTGGCGCCGTCGAAGGTGATCTGGATCAGGCTGAGCACCTGGGGCACCATCAGGGCGGCTCCCGCGCCCTGCACCAGCCGGAAGGCGATCAGCACGCCGGTCGACGGGGCGAGCCCGCACATCAGCGACGCGGCCGTGAACACCGCGAGCCCGGTGAGGAACAGCCGCCGGTAGCCGAGCAGCCCGCCGAGGCGTGCCCCGGTGATCAGCAGCATCGCGTACGCCACGGTGTAGCCGGAGATGACGAGTTGCAGTCCAGAGCCGGTGGCCCCGAGGTCGGCGCGCATCGTGGGCGCGGCGACGTTGACGATGGTGGCGTCGAGGACGGCCATGAACTGCCCCGCCAGGATGACGGTGAGCAGCAGACTCGGCGAGGTTCGCCGCGCGGCCGGCGCGCGGGTGGTGACAGTGGTCATGGCGGCAACGATGCGGCCGTCGCGATACCGGTAACGAGAGCCTGCCGATACTGGTACTGACACCACCTGGCAACGCGGGCGCGCACTCGCCAAAATAGGGAGGTGACGACGGGGATTCGCACCAGGAACACCAGGCGTGAGGAGCTCGCGGCCTTCCTGCGCAGCAGGCGCGAGCGGATCCGGCCCGAGGACGTCGGCTTGCCGCCCGGCCTGCGCCGCCGTACACCGGGCCTGCGGCGGGAGGAGGTCGCCCAGCTCGCGGGTGTGGGCGTGACCTGGTACACCTGGCTGGAGCAGGGCCGCCCCATCAACGCGTCGGTGCAGGTGCTCGACGCCATCGCCCGTACGCTGCGGCTGGACGCGGCCGAGCGGGAGCACCTCTACCGGCTGGCGGACCTGCCGGAGATCGCCGATCCGGCGGGCGACGGGGAAGGCCTCGACGCCGAGGTGCACACGATCCTGCGCCAGCTCGACCCGCTGCCCGCGTGCGTCTACAGCGGGCGTTACGACCTGCTCGCCTGGAACGCCGCCTACGGCACGATCTTCGCGTCCGTGGTCGATCGGCCACGGCTCGAGCGTAACGTCCTGTGGCGGGTGTTCACCATGCCGGACTGCTGCTGCCCGCTCGTGAACAAGGACGAGGAACTCCCGCAGATGGTCGCGACGTTGCGGGCGGCCTTCGGCAGGCATGTGGGAGAGCCGGCTTGGACGGGCTTCGTCACCCGGCTGTCGGCGGCCAGCCCGGAGTTCGCCCGAATGTGGGCGATGCATGAGGTGGCCAGACCGGGCGTCCGGATGAAGCTGTTCAAGCACTCGTCGGTGGGTCTGATCCGCCTGACGTCCACCAGCATGGCGCTGGCCGCGCCGCCGGAGACCCGCATCGTGGTCTACACGCCCATGGACGACGAGAGCAGGCAGCGGATCGAATGGCTGGAGGCCCATCCGGAGGTCGCCCACTGCCCGCTGCATGGGGAGCCCGTCCGCGGGTAAAGCCGCAGTCATGGCCTGTCGTATCAGTGAACTCGTCGTCGACTGCCACGACCCCGAGCGGCTCGCCGCGTTCTGGTGCGAGGTGCTCGGCTTCGAGGTCCTCCAGCGCACGGACGGGTGGATCGAGATCGGCCCGCCGGGCGTGGGCTTCGGCGGCCTCCAGCCGACGCTCGTCTTCGCGCCCGTGCCGGAGCGCAAGCGCGGCAAGCTGCGCCTGCACATCGACGTCAACCCCACCGACCGCGACCAGGAGGACGAGCTGGACCGCCTGCTGAAGCTCGGCGCCGTACGGGCCGAGGTGGGCCAGACCGGCGAGGAGCAGTGGCATGTGCTCGCCGACCCCGAGGGCAACGAGTTCTGCCTGCTGCGCCGCCGCCTGTGACCTTCCGGCGGGCCGATGCGGTAGCGTCCGGAGCGTGGCGAGGATCTTCACGCTGGACGAGGCCGGGTCGCTGATGCCCGAGGTGCTGGAGCACGCCCGCGCGTTCGTCGCCGTCCGCGCCGACCTCGCGGAGCTCACCCACGACCTGCGGCAGGCCGGGACCTCCGCTCTGGGCGGCCTCGCCGAGGCCAAGGGCCTGGAGGCGCGGATGGACGAGATCCTGAGCTGGTTCGACGCCGAGGAGATCGAGATCAAGGGCGTCGCCCCGCTGCTCGTCGACTTCCCCGCCGTGCTCGGCGGCGTGTCCGTACGGCTGTGCTGGCTGGAGGGGGAGACCGCCCTCGGCTGGTATCACCGCAGCGACCTCGGCTTCCCCGGCCGCCGCCCGCTGCCCTGACCCCAGGGCTGAGGCGGGCGGCGAGGCTCAGTCCGACAGGTCGTCGAAGCCGTCGAAACCGCCGAAGGCGGCGCCGTACCGGACGCAGACCATGCGGGCCACCGACTCGTGGGCGCCGAGAGGCTCGGCGCAGCCGGCGCCGATGGCCTCGGCCGCCGTCGTGATCCGCTCGCTGTCGGCCTCGGGACCGATGACGTACGGCACCATGGCGAGGCGGTTGGCTCCGATCTTGCGTAGCCGCTCGGCGGCGTCGCGCACCGTCGGCACGCCGTCCAGCGCGGCGGGGACGACGGGAAGCGTCAGGCGGGCGGCCAGCAGGACGGCCGTCGCGTCGGCCCCGCGGGCGGCCTCGTCGCCTCCGGCGGTCGCGACGATGATGCCGTCGACGGGCGAGGAGACGTTGAACAGCCGCATGCGGTCGGCGCGGGCCAGGCCCGCCTCGGACAGCCGTACGTGCAGGGCCTCGGCCAGCAGCGGATGCGGGCCGAGCGGCTCGGTGATCCGCACCGCGGCCCCGCTCTGCGTCACGGCGTCCCGCACGGCGCGCCGGACGCGGGGATGGGGTCCGGTCACGAGCGGCACCACCACCGCCGCCGGTCCGCCGGCCGGCCGCTTGGCCGCGATGTCGGAGAACTCCTTGACGAGATCGGTGCCGCCGTCGGCCAGTGAGACGATGCGAAGGTCGAGTTGCGGATTGTCGATCCGGACGATGGAGGCGACCTCGGCGGCCACGTCCGCGCCCTGGCCCGCCGGATCTCCGGCCCTGCCCGGCACGGCCAGGACCAGGGCGGGCGCGTCGGCCGGCAGGTCGGCCGGCAGCGGCCGTCGGTGGCGGCCGGTCCCGGGCCGGGAGGATCGCTCCCGGGTGGGGAGCTTGGGCGGGTCCTCGTGACCTTCGTTCACATCGGCGGATTCTAGGGCGAAACCGGTCGAAGAGCAGAACCAACGCGCGGCTTGTTGCGGCTTGGTGATCTAGACGTTTACGTCTCGGTTACTTGACGCTGCTGGTGGCCGTCGCTTTGATAAGGGCCGTCCACGCTGAAAACGATTACAGCTCCCCGCGTGCTGCCACGCGTGGACGAGTACACGAGAGTCTTCCCAGAGTGAGGTGGCCGTGACCGAGGGTCCCACGATCACCACGATCGCGCAACGCGCCGGCCTGTCGATCGCATCGGTGTCGCGGGTGCTCAACGGGCTGCCCACACGCGAGGACACGGTGCGCCGGGTCATGCGCGCGGCCGACGAACTCGGCTACGTGCCCAACTCGGTGGCACGTTCGCTGCGCAACCGCCGCACCCACCAGATCGCCTTCGCGCTGTCCGACATCGGCAACCCCGTCTACGTGGCGATGGTGCGGGAGATCCAGGCCGTGCTGAAGGCGGCCGGATACCGCCTGCTGCTCCACTCGACCGAGGGCGACCCGGAGGACGAGGTGTGCGTGCTGCGCGGGCTGCGGGAGCGCTACGTGGACGGCCTCATCATCAGCCCGCTGCGCGGCGTCGGGGCGGAGCACATCGAGGCCGTCACCACGGCGCGGGTCCCCGTGGTCGTCGTCGGCCCGGTGCCGGAGGGCACGCCGGTGGACAACGTGCGGGGCGACTCGCGGACCGGCGTCCTGCTCGCCATGAACCACCTGCACGGCCTCGGCCGGAGGCGGATCGGCCTGCTCAACGGCCCGCTCGGCACCGCGCCGGGCGCGGCCCGCGCCGCCGCCTACCGGGAGGCGCTGGAACTGCTGGGCCTGCCGTACGACGAGAACCTGGTCGAGGTGGGCGACTTCACGCGCGACCGCGGCGCCCGGGCCGCGCGGGCGCTGCTGGCGCGCGCTCCCGGTCTCGACGCGCTGATGTGCGCCAGCGACCTGATCGCGCTCGGCGCCCTCGACGTGCTGCGGGAGCAGGGCAGGGACGTCCCCCGCGACGTCGCGGTGGTCGGCATGGACGACACCGACCTCGCCTCGGTCGCGTGGCCGTCGCTGACCAGCGTCTCGCTCGGCTGGGCCGAGCGTGGCAGGGCCGCCGCGAGGCTGCTGCTCGACCGTCTGCGGGACGGCTCGCTGCCGCCGCGCGTGGTGACCGTGGAGCCGGGCCTGATGGTCCGGTGCTCGACCGGCGGCGGGCCGGCGACCGCGTTCGCCACCCGAGCCCGCGCCCGTGTCCGCGCGCTCGCGCTCGCCGGGGGAGACCGGCCGTGATCTCGGTGTTCGGCAGCGCCAACATGGACCTCGTGGCGTACGTGGCGCAGGCCCCCAAGCCAGGGGAGACCATCACGGGCCGCGCCTTCCGCACGATCCCCGGAGGTAAGGGGGCCAACCAGGCGATCGCCGCCGCGCGGGCGGGCGGGCGGGTCGCGTTCCTCGGGGCGGTGGGCGACGACGCGTTCGGGCCGGGGCTGCGCGCGGCGCTCGCCGGGGCGGGCGTCGACACGCGCGGGGTGCGGACCGTCCCCGGCCCCTCCGGTGTCGCCCACATCGTCGTGCAGGACGGCGGCGACAACTCGATCATCGTCGTGCCGGGGGCGAACGGCGCCCTCACCGGTCCCTCGGCGGAGGACGCGGAGACGATCGGGCGGTCCCGCGCCCTGCTCCTGCAACTGGAACTGCCGATGGAGGCCGTGGTCGCCGCCGCGTGCCTGGCGGGCGCCGTGACGGGCGCCGTGACGGGCACGGAGGTGATCCTCACCCCCGCCCCGGCCGTGCCGCTGCCCGCCGAGCTGCTGGACGCGGTCGGCGTCATCGTGCCGAACGAGCACGAGGCGGCGGTCCTCACCGGCCGGGACGACCCACGCGACGCGCTGGAAGCGCTGCTCGATTTGGTTCCCGAGGTGGTCGTGACGCTCGGCGCCCGGGGCGCGTTGTACGGCTCCCGCGACGGCGTCCGCCTCCACGAGCCCGCCGTACCGGTGCGGGCGGTGGACACCACGGCGGCGGGGGACACCTTCGCCGGCGCGCTCGCGGTGGCCAGGACCGAGGGGCTCGGTCCTGATGGGGCGCTGCGCTTCGCCTCGGCGGCGGCGGCGCTGTCGGTCCGGCGTGAGGGCGCGAGCACCTCGATGCCGCACCGGCCCGAGATCGACCGGCTCGTGCGGGACCGAACGTAAAATCTCCGAATACGGAGTGTGATTGCCGGGTAGCTCTGCGTTGTCATGCGTCAGTGCTTCGCAGAGAAGAGGTATCCGTTGATCAGATCATTGGAGCGCGCCGGGATCGCGGCGCTCGTGACCGCCGCCCTGTTCGCGGCCCCGCTGGTTCTCGCGGCGCCCGCCGCCCACGCCGCCGCCGGACGACCGGCCGGGGACGACGTGTACCGCACCTGGTTCACGAGCCACTCGCGGTGCGTGGCAGAGGGCCAGGGCGGGATCGACCGCGGCCACTGGGAGCACTACACCTGCTCCGAGGGCGACTGGTTCTGGCATCTGTGGACCAACCGCTGAGCTGAGACGCGACCCGGCCCCGGCACCCGTCCGCCGGGGCCGGATCACGGGAGCGGAGATCACAGGGGAGGATGAGGGGCGACCGGCCGACTGATCGTTAGGAGTGCGCATGCAGGTCCACGACCTGTCCGGAGGCGGAGACGTCCTCGCCCGCGTCGAGGGGGTCGCCCGCCGTGCCCTGGAGCGGTACGGGCTGCCCCCGGACGCCGTCGTGACGTTGCTGAACGTGTCGGAGAACGCGACCTTCACCGTGGATGACGGGGAGACGCGGGCGATCCTCCGGGTCCACCGGCTCGGCTACCAGTCCCCGGCCGCCATCGCCAGCGAGCTCGCCTGGCTGGAGGCGCTGCGCGAGGAGGCGGGCGTCGTCACGCCGCGAGTGCTGCCGGCCCGCGACGGGTCCCGCGTCGTCACGGTCGAGGATCCGGGCGCCGAGCCCCGCCGCTGCGTGATGTTCGAGTTCCTGCCCGGCGCAGAACCGGCCGAGGACCGGCTGGTGGAGGAGTTCGAGCGGCTGGGCGCGCTGACCGCCCGCATGCACCGGCACGCGCGCGGCTGGGCGAGGCCGGCCTCCTTCACCCGCTTCCACTGGGACCTCGACGCCGCTTTCGGGCCCTCGCCCCGCTGGGGCAGGTGGCAGGACGGTGTGGGGGTGGACCGGGAGGCGCACGCCGTGCTCGCCCGCCTCGAGGCCGAGCTGCGCCGCAGGCTGGGGCGGTACGGCAGGGGCCCGGACCGGTACGGGCTCATCCACGCCGACCTCCGCCTGGCCAACCTGCTGGTGGACGGTGAGGCGGAGGCGAGCGTGATCGACTTCGACGACTGCGGCCTCGGCTGGTACCTCTACGACCTCGCCGCCGCCGTCAGCTTCATCGAGCACCGGCCCGAGGTGCCGCACATGGCGGAGTCGTGGGTGCGCGGCTACCGCACCGTGCTCGACCTCCCGAAGGAGGACGAGGCCGAGATCTGGACGTTCATCATGTTCCGCCGTCTCCTGCTCGTCGCCTGGATCGGCTCCCACCAGGCCGCCGAGGTGGCCGCCCGGCTCGGCGCCGGCTACACGCGCGACAGCTGCGAGCTGGCCGAGCGCTATCTGAACGGCTCACTGGGCGGGTGACTCCGCGATCACGCTGAGGAAAGTATTCGAAAAGGAACCGGTCAGTTCGGGCGAATTCGGGATCAGAAGGACATTGCGCCGGGTACGGGGAGCGTCGTTCACACATCGTCACCGCGGAGGTGCCAGGTGCTGGACCGGATCGCCGATCCCAGGGGGCGGCGCACGCCGTACGGACCTCCCGACGCGGTGGAACGGCTGGCCGCGGCCCTGCCGGGGCGCATGCGCGACGCGCTTCCCCCGGTCATCCGCCTGGGCAGCCCGTGGCCGGTGCGGGTCGACGTGTTCCTGGAGGACGGCGTCACCGAGGACGAGGTCGAGCGCTGGGTCCCCGCGGCGTCGGCGGCCGGTTCCCACGGGGACGCCGTCGACCTGGCGGTGCGCGGCGGGCGGGTGGTGGGCGTACGCGGCCGGGCCGGTGACCGGGTCAACCACGGGCGGCTGGATCCGCGCGAGTGGCCCGCCTGGCGGCCGCGCCCGGGACGGCTGACCCGCCCGCTCGTACGCGAGGGCGGGCGGCTGGTCGAGTCGACGTGGGACGCCGCGATGGACCGCGTCGTGACGCGGTCGAGGCGACTGCTCGCCGCGCCCGGCGGCTGGGGCCGGATCGCGTTCCACACGGGGCCCCGGCTGTTCCTGGAGGAGCACTACACGCTCGCCGTGATCGGCAAGGCGGGCATCGGCACCCCGCACATGGACGGCGACACCCGGGGGTGCGCGGCGGCGGCAGCGGCCGCCCTCGCGGCGAGCTTCGGCACCGACGGTCAGCCCGGTTCATACACCGACGTGGACCACTGCGACGCGCTCGCGCTGTGGGGCCACGACTGCGCGGCCTGCCACCCCGTGCTGTGGGAGCGGATGCTCGACCGGAGGCTCGGCCCCGGGCCGCCCGCGATGATCGTGGCCGATCCGGACCGGACGCCCGCCGCCAGGGAGGCCGACGTCCACCTCGCCGTGCGCCGCGGCACCAACGTGGCCCTGCTGAACGGCCTGCTGCACGAACTCCTCGCGAACGGCTGGCACGACGCCGCCTACGTCGCCGCGCACACCGTCGGCGTCGAACGGCTGTGGCGGACCGTCGAGGCCTACCCGGCCAAGCGGGCGGCCGAGATCTGCGGGGTGCCGGTCGCGCGGATCGAGCAGGCCGCCGAGATCCTGGGCGCCGCCGAACGGCTGGTGTCCACCGTCGGCCCGGCCTTCCTCGGCTCCAACCAGGCGACGGCCGCGGCCTGCCAGGTCGACAACCTCCACCTGCTGCTGGGCATGCTGGGCCGGCCCGGGGCCGGGCTGTTCCAGCTCGGCGGCCCGGGCTGCGACGCGCTGGAGACGGGCTCGGCGGGAGACCTGCCCGGCCTGCGCAACTGGGCCGACCCGGGACACGTCCGCGAACTCGCCGGGCTCTGGAACGTCGACCCCGCCGTCATCCCGCACTGGGGGCCGTCCACCCACGCGACCCAGATCCTCGGGTACGCCGAGGAGGGCTCCGTCGGGCTGCTGTGGATCACCGCGTCCGACCCCGTGAGCGCGACTCCCGGGCTCGAACAGGTCCTCGCCCGCGAGGACCTGTTCGTCGTCGTCCAGGATCCGTACCTCACCGAGACCGCGCGGCTCGCCGACGTCGTGCTCCCCGCGGCCGCCTGGGGGGAGAAGACCGGTACGGTGACCGGCGCCGACCGGACGGTGCACCTGTGCGAGAAGGCGGTGGAGCCACCGGGGGAGGCGAGGGCGGACCTCGCCGTCCTGCTCGACTACGCGCGGCGGATGGACCTGCGCGACCGCGACGGCCTGCCGCTCGTCGGCTGGACCGACGCCGAGTCGGCGTTCGAGGCGTGGAAGGCCTGCTCGGGGGGCCGCCCCTGCGACCACACCGGCATCACGTACGACCGGCTGAGGACCGGCGGCGTGCAGTGGCCCTGCACGCCGGCCGGCTCCTACGGCGCGGAACGCCTGTACGCCGGGGGGAGGTTCGCCACCGAGCCGGGGCGCTGCCAGGCGTTCGGCGCGGACCTGGCGACGGGCGCGGAGTACGGCGAGGAGCGGTACCGCGCCGACGACCCCCGGGGACGGGCGTTCCTCCACGCCGCCGACTACGAGCCGTCTCCGGAGGTGGCCGACGACGAGCATCCGCTGGTTCTCCTCGTCTGCCGGGCGCAGCGCCGCTCTCCCGCCCCGCCGCACCTGGAGGTCCATCCGGGCGACGCCGCGGCGTACGGCGTGGAGGAGGGCGACCTCGTACGGGCCGAGTCGCCCCGGGGCGCGCTGGAGGCCGTCGCCCGGCTGTCGGGCGTGCGGCCCGGAGCCGTGGTCCTGCGGCTCGACGGCCGGTCCGAGGCCGTGGCGCGGGCGGCGGCCGAGCTCACCCTCACCTCGTGGGACCCGGTGTCGCGGCAGCCGCTGCGCACCGCGGCGGCGGTGCGCCTGGTGCGGGTCGCCCCCAGGCAGGGGGAGCCCGCCGGAGCGCTCACGCCCGTGGAGGGCGTCTGCTCCGCCACCGCGCCCCTCGGGCACGGCGTCGCCGTACGCGAACGCTACGAGGAGGTCTGACGTCCGCGATCACCGGAGAAGGGTGGGGGCCATGGGCACTGACACCGCGCGTACGGCCGGCGGGAAGGCCGTCTCCGGGTGGGCCGATCGGTGACCGTCCACCTGGCGGACTACCTGGAGGTCCTGCTGCGGACGGAGCACGAGCTGTCCGGCGGGTTCCACGCGCTGTGGCGCGGCCATCCCCGGGAGCCCGACCTGTGCGGTGTGTGCGAGCGCCTGGCCGCGCAGTGCCGGGCGCACGCCGAGCGGCTCGAGCCGTTCCAGCGGCGATACCGGGGCCCTCAGCAGATGGAGCATCGGATGGAGCCGTGGGCGCCGGATCCGGCGATTCTGGACGCGACGAGGACGGAGCTCCAGCGGGCGGGCCCCGAGGGGGTGGGCCTCGGGACGGCGGTACGCCTGCGGCTGACGCCCGCACGCGCGGCCGGAGGAAAAGGCGGTAACGGCGGGGACGGCGGTCTGGTCCTGCTGCGCGAGCTGCACCGGTTGTACCTTCTCGCGACCGAATGCGAACTTTCCTGGAGCGTGGTCGCACTGGTCGCCCGCGGGCTCAAGGACGACGATCTCCTCGACCTGGCCGGTCGCTGCACCCCCGAGACGGCCGTTCAATTGCTCTGGCTGCGGACCCGGATGCGCCGGGCCGCGCCGCAGGCCCTCGTCGTCGCGTCCTGGTGAGCCTGCATATCGCGCGGATTCATACAAACGCGGAGAAGAATCGTCCGGAGGGCGCGGCCTCGTTCTCGTCTGTCGCCATTGTCGCAATTCACGACAGGGCTCAGGCAGGGCTGATTCGCCGACAAATGTCGTCATGTAGGCAATATCGAGATCATGTCGCGGGATCGTTGCAGAAAATAGATTGTGCCCGGATGGCGATAATTGATAGAAAATGATTACGACGAGGCGCGTCGCACAGGCCACTACGGATGGGCGTGCCCACAGACGACGCCGGTGCTCATGGCGGGGGCCGCACCGGCGGTGCGGAACGCCGGGGAAAGCGCGTCCGGCACCGCGGTCGTTTTATATATATCGGTGCCGACGCCTGCCGCGGCCGGCGTCGGCACCACCGATTTCCGCACCGTGACCCGTATCGCTGACCTGTGTCGTCGGCTCAGGATCGTCGGCCCGGGGCCGCTGACACGGTGCCGTGTACGCGCGCGAACGCGCGACGTCGTACCCGACGTGCGGTTACCTGTGAGAGGGATGACGGCCATCCGGCCGGTGAGGCACCGCCGCATGGGTGCCTTGACGAGGTGGTGGGCGATACTGGGATTGAACCAGTGACCTCTTCCGTGTCAGGGAAGCGCTCTCCCGCTGAGCTAATCGCCCGTGCCCGGATGTCGTCCGGGCTCCGAGCGGAAGACGGGATTCGAACCCGCGACCCTCACCTTGGCAAGGTGATGCTCTACCACTGAGCCACTTCCGCAGCCATCGCTCGGGTTTCCCCGGCGACGCGTGCTCAACTCTAGCGGATCCCCGGGGGTGCCGGTGCCATCTGTTCCCACCCGGAGAGCGATCCGAGAGCGGCCGAGGTGATCCGGCGTCGCGACGAGCCGTTGACCAGCCGGAGAGGGCGTGCGCAGGATGAGGCGCAACCGTACGCGAAGGGGGTTACCCGCCATGGCGAAAGTGCTCATCATCACGGGCGACGCGGCCGAGGACCTGGAGGTGATGTATCCGTACCAGCGGCTTCTGGAGGAGGGCTACGAGACGCGCATCGCGGCGCCGTCGGCGAAGAAGCTCCAGTTCGTCGTGCACGACTTCGTCGAGGGCTACGACACCTACACCGAGAAGCCGGGCCACACCTGGGCGGCCGACGTGGCCTTCGCCGACGTGGACCCGGAGGAGTACGACGCGCTGGTGATCCCCGGCGGGCGCGCGCCCGAGTACCTCCGCGGCGACCGCGACGTCCAGGAGATCGTGCGGCACTTCGCCGGCGCGGGCAAGCCGATCGCCGCGCTCTGTCACGGTCCGCTGATCCTGGCCGCGGCCGGGGTGCTGAAGGGCCGGGAGAGCAGCGCGTACCCCGCCTGCGCCTCGGACGTCGAGAACGGCGGCGGCACCTGGGTCGACAGCGAGGCGCACGTCGACCGGAACCTGGTGACCGGGCGGGCCTGGCCCGACCACCCCGCCTGGATGCGCGCGTTCATGAAGGTGCTGCGGGCCGCCGCCCCGGCGGACTGAGGATTCGGCCGGCTCGTGGACGTCGCTCCTCCATGAGCCGTGCGGCCCGGCGGAGCCGCTTTCGGGACTGATCCTGCCCGAAAACGGGCAAGAAACTTGTTAGTCGGCATCCGCGCTGCGTTAGGGTCCTGCTCTGTGTCCACGGCACGGCATCCCTTCGAGGATCTGATCGGCCATCTCACCCGGACCACCTCTCTGGGTCCGGGTGAGGCGGCCCGCGTGGTGGCCGACGTCCTGGCGTACTTCGGCGAGCCCGCGGAAGACTACGTGCGGCGCCGCCACGGCGAACTCAAGTCGAGGGGGCTGACCAACGACCAGATCTTCCCCAGGATCTCCGCCGAGCTCGCGGGAAGGCGTGTCGCGGCACCGGAGCTGACCCTGCGCCAGCTCCGGAGGATCGTTTACGGATAGGAGCGGTTATGTGCGGAATCGTCGCTTACGTCGGGCCGAAGGATGCGGCGCCCATCCTGCTCGAAGGTCTCCAGCGGCTGGAGTACCGGGGCTACGACTCGGCAGGCCTCGCCATCGTGAACTCCAGGAGTCTCAAGACGCGCAAGGTCAAGGGCCGGGTCGCCGACCTGGCGGCGGCGGTGCCCGCGAAGTTCAAGGGCACGATCGGGATCGGGCACACCCGGTGGGCCACGCACGGCGCGCCCAGTGACGTGAACGCGCACCCGCACCTCGACCAGGAGCAGCGGATCGCCGTCGTGCACAACGGCATCATCGAGAACGCCGACGAGCTGCGCCGCCGCCTGGAGGGCGAGGGCGTGAAGTTCGAGAGCGAGACCGACAGCGAGGTGCTCTCCCACCTCGTCGGGCGGATGGTCAAGGAGACCGACTCGCTGCGGGAGGCCGTGCTGCGGGCGCTGAAGAGCGTCGTCGGGACGTACGGCATCGCCGTCGTCGACGCGCAGCGCCCCGGCGAGATCGTGGTCGCCCGCAACGGCAGCCCGATCGTCCTCGGCCTCGGCGAGAAGGAGATGTTCGCCGCCTCCGACGTCGCCGCGCTCATCCGCTACACCCGGCAGGTCGTCCACCTGGAGGACGGCGAGCTCGCGGTCATCAAGGCCGACGGGTTCAACACGTTCACCAGCGACGCCCGGGAGACCGCCAAGGAGCCGTTCACGGTCGACTGGGACGCCGGCCACTACGACAACGGCGGCTACGAGCACTACCTGCTCAAGGAGATCTCCGAGCAGCCCGACACGGTCGCCCGCACCCTGCGCGGCCGCATCGACGACCGGTTCCACATCGCCCACCTCGGCGGCCTCAACATGGACGCCCGCGAGACCCGGTCCTTCCGCCGCGTGAAGATCATCGGCTGCGGGTCCGCGTACTACTCCGGGCAGATCGGCGCGCAGCTCATCGAGGAGCTGGCCCGCATCCCCGCCGACGCCGAGCCGGCCTCGGAGTTCCGCTACCGCAGCCCGGTCGTCGAGCCCGACACGCTGTACGTCGCCATCAGCCAGTCGGGCGAGACGTACGACACGCTCGCCGCGGTTCAGGAGCTCAAGCGCAAGGGCGGCCGGGTGCTCGGCATCGTCAACACGGTCGGCAGCGCCATCGCCCGGGAGACCGACGGCGGCATCTACCTGCACGCCGGGCCCGAGGTCTCGGTGGCCTCCACCAAGGCGTTCACCTCCACCGCCGTGGCGTTCGCGCTGCTCGCCCTGCACCTCGGCCGGGTACGGGACCTGTCGCCGGCCGACGGGCGCAGGATCTGCGACGGCCTGCGGCGGCTGCCCGAGCAGATCAAGGAGATCCTCACCCTGGAGGACCGGATCAGGGAGCTGGCCAAGAAGTACGCCGACGCGCCGGGCATGATGTTCGTCGGCCGGGTCCGCGGCTACCCGGTGGCCCGCGAGGGCGCCCAGAAGCTCAAGGAGATCTCCTACGTCCACGCGGAGGCCTACCCGGCGAGCGAGCTCAAGCACGGCCCGCTGGCGCTGATCAGCCCCGAGCTGCCGACCGTCGCGGTCGTGCCGGACGACGAACTGCTGGACAAGAACCTCACCACGCTCGGCGAGATCCGGGCGAGGCACGGCCGCATCCTCATGGTCGGCCACCGCACCTCCGAGGCGGCCGACGACTGCATCGTGGTGCCCAGGAACGAGGTGGAGCTGGACCCCATCCTGCTCACGATCCCGCTCCAGCTGTTCGCCTACCACGCGGCCGTCGCCCTCGGCCGCGACGTCGACCGCCCCCGCAACCTCGCCAAGAGCGTCACGGTCGAGTAGCTCCTCCACGTCCCGTCCGGCTCGCGTCGCGGACGCGAGCCGGACGGTGCGCATCTGTCACCGCGCCTCCGATCGGCACCGACGACATGAGCGGCGCGCTCGCCGATCCGCCGATCGCCACATCCGTAACGTCCGTTATGTCATGACATGGGGTGGTTGCTCATAGTCTGTCCGCATAAGGGGCTCTTCGGGGGGAGGGTGCCGGCATGCGACGCCGTACGGTTCTCGCACTGGGGGTCCTGGCCCTGGCGGGCGGATGCGGCACCCCGGCGCCTCCGTACCGCGGGGAGCTCTCCCTCCTCGTCCCCGGCCCGCCGGAGTGCTGGGGGGACGGCGTCGCCCGGAGCCTGAAGTCCCTCATCGAGGCCCGCCGCTGGGCCGGCAGAGTGCTGGTCACGCGGGACGCTGGGGGCGGCGGCGCGTCGGCCGTCGGACGCTTCGCCGTCGGACGGCCGGACCGGCTGATGGTCGCCGACCCCCTCCTGCTGGCCGACTGCGCGCTCGGTCGCGCGCCCGGCGACGCGGGGCCGTTCGCCGCCCGGACGGTGCCGCTGGCCAGGCTGGCGGGGGAGTGGCAGGTGCTGGTGGCCTCCCCCGATTCGGGTTACCGCTCGTTCGAGCAGGTCGCGGCGGCCCTGCTGCGCACCCCGGAGCGGGTGAAGGTGGCGGGCGGGCCCGACCGCGGGCCCGGCCACCTGCTGCTCGGCCTGACCGCCCGGGGTCTCGGGGCCGATCCGCGGCTGGCGGCGTACGAGGCCTTCGACAGCCCCGCCCGGGCCGTCGCGGCGGTGGCCGAGGGGACGACCGCGCTCGCCTTCGGCGGGCGCGGCGACGTCGCCGCCCACGTCAGGGCCGGGCGGCTGCGCCCGCTCGCCGTCTCCGCTCCCGAGCGCCTGCCCGGCCTGGACGCGCCCACGCTGACCGAGTCGGGGGTGCGGGTGGCGTACGCGAACTGGACCGGCCTGCTCGCCCCCCTCGGGGTGGCGGCCCGCGAGCGCGACGCGCTGATCGGCCTGTGCCGGGCCGTCGCGGACTCGCCCGCCTGG
Source organism: Microbispora triticiradicis (assembly GCF_005864065.1). Lineage (NCBI taxonomy): Bacteria > Bacillati > Actinomycetota > Actinomycetes > Streptosporangiales > Streptosporangiaceae > Microbispora > Microbispora triticiradicis. The sequence continues at coordinate 444,278 of NZ_VANP01000002.1, forward strand.
CTCCGCCTGTGCGAGCGCAACGGCTGGACGCCGATGTGGCTCGCCGGCGAGGAGTTCCGGCAGTGGCTCACGGGCGAGGCGCGTCGTACGGCCCTGCTTCTCGATGATCTCGGAATCCGGTGAGCAACACAACTTGTAGGGCCGCTTGCGAGATCGCCCACTAGATGTAGGATCCATCGCGTCGCTGGTTCACCTCGGTGAGGCAAGAGGGAACCCGGTGTGAATCCGGGGCTGCCCCGCAGCGGTGAGCGGGAACGACCGCCGTCACAGAGCACTGGTGCGTGAGCGCACCGGGAAGCGACGGCCAGTAGGTCCGGCGGGCGTGTGTCCCGCCGGCCGCCCGCGAGCCCGAAGACCTGCCCGCGACCGCGCGCGGAGTCACCGCGCGCGCCCGCGCCGTGCCCCGAGGGAGGGCCCGCCGCCCGCAGGCCGTGCCGTCGCACGCGTGCGCCGCGGCGTCCCCTCCCCTCCGGCCGGCCGGGTCAGGAGACGAGGAGGAGAGGGCGACCGATGACGATCACCGACCCGGTCTCCGCGCCCGCGCGCCCCGGCACGGGGCCGCGCGGCGCGGGGGAGACCGCGGATGTCTGGCGGGCCATCGAGGAGGCGGCGGCGGGGGTCGTCGCCGACCCGGAGAACTCCCGGCGGGCGGCGCGGCTGCTCGCCCGGGTCATCGAGGAGGAGACGGCGGGCCAGGGGGTGCGCGCCTTCTCCGAGTCGGTCGCGGCCGCCCACGCGGCCGGGCTGCTGGGCGACGCCGTCGCCGCGTTCGTGGCCGACGAGGCCGAAGCGCTGGACGCGCTGATCGACCCGGCGGCCGACGACCGGTTCGAGTACTTCGGGCTGCGCACGGTCTACGACCGCTACCTGCTGCGGCATCCGGTCACGCGGCGGGTGCTCGAACGCCCGCAGCACTTCCTGCTGCGCGTGGCCTGCGGCCTGTCGGCGAGCGTCGGCGAGGCGGCCGAGCTGTACCGGCTGATGTCCGCGCTCGCCTATCTGCCCAGCTCGCCGACGCTGTTCAACTCCGGGGCGCGCCGCCCGCAGCTCTCGTCGTGCTTCCTGCTCGACTCGCCGCGCGACGAACTGGAGAGCATCTACGAGCGGTACGGCCAGGTGGCGCGGCTGTCGAAGTACTCCGGCGGGATCGGCGTCGCCTGGACCCGGGTGCGCTCGCGCGGGTCGCTGATCCGGGGGACCAACGGCCTGTCCAACGGCATCGTCCCCTGGCTGCGCACGCTCGACGCGTCGGTGGCGGCGGTGAACCAGGGAGGCAGGCGCAAGGGAGCCGCCTGCGTCTACCTGGAGACCTGGCACGCCGACATCGAGGAGTTCCTGGAGCTTCGCGACAACACGGGCGAGGAGTCGCGCCGCACCCACAACCTCAACCTGGCCAACTGGGTGCCCGACGAGTTCATGCGCCGGGTCGAGGCGGACGGCGTGTGGTCGCTGTTCGACCCCAAGGAGACCCCCGAGCTGACCGACCTGTGGGGCGAGGCGTTCGACGCCCGGTATCGCGAGCTGGAGGCTTCCGGGCGGTACGTCCGGCAGGTGCCCGCCCGCACCCTCTACGCCCGGATGATGCGCACCCTCGCCCAGACCGGCAACGGCTGGATGACCTTCAAGGACGCCGCCAACCGCGCCTCCAACCAGACCGCGCTGCCGCGCAACGTCATCCACCTGTCCAACCTGTGCACCGAGATCCTGGAGGTCACCAGCGACGGGGAGACCGCCGTGTGCAACCTCGGCTCGGTCAACCTCGCCGCCCACCTGACCCCCGAGGGAGACGCCGTCGACTTCGGCCGGCTGCGCGCCACGGTCCGCACCGCCGTACGGTTCCTCGACCGCACGATCGACCTCGGCTTCTACCCGACCCCCGAGGCGGAGGCGGCCAACCAGCGGTGGCGGCCGGTGGGCCTCGGCGTCATGGGCCTCGCCGACGTCTTCTTCGCGCTGCGCCTGCCGTTCGACTCGCCGGAGGCGCTGGCGCTGTCCACCCGGATCGCCGAGGAGATCGCGCTCGCGGCGTACGGCACCTCGGCCGACCTGGCCGCCGAACGCGGGCGCCACCCCGCGTACGAGGAGACACGAGCGGCGGGCGGCGTCCTGCACCCCGACCACTACCCGTGCGCCCCGGCGCACCCGGAGGAGTGGGCGGCGCTGCGCGCGAGGATCGCGGAGACCGGGCTGCGCAACTCCCTGCTGGTCGCGATCGCGCCGACGGCCACGATCGCCTCGATCGCGGGCTGTTACGAGTGCGTCGAGCCGCAGGTGTCCAACGTCTTCAAGCGCGAGACGCTGTCGGGGGAGTTCCTCCAGGTCAACCGGTATCTCGTCCGCGACCTCCAGGCCCTCGGGCTGTGGACGCGGGCGATCCGCGACGCGATCAAGCTCCACGACGGCTCGATCCAGGACATCCCCGCGATCCCCGGCGAGCTCAAGGCGCTCTACCGCACCGCCTGGGAGCTGCCGCAGAAGGCGCTCGTCGACCTCGCGGCCGCGCGGCAGCCGTACGTCGACCAGTCGCAGTCGCTCAACCTCTTCATGGCCGCGCCCACGATCGGCAAGCTCTCGTCGATGTACGCCTACGCGTGGCGGTCGGGCCTGAAGACCACCTACTACCTGCGCTCGCGCCCGGCGACCAGGATCGCCCAGACGACCGTGCCGGCCGTCACCCCCGCGGAGGCCGTCACCCCCGCCGAGGCGGTCGCCTGCTCCCTTGAGAACCCCGAGATCTGCGAGGCGTGCCAATGAGAACGATGCTGCTCGACCCGGGCATGGACCTGACCCTCCGCCCGATGCGCTACCCCGGGTTCTACGAGAGGTACCGCGCGGCGATCAGGAACACCTGGACCGTCGAGGAGGTCGACCTCGCCTCCGACCTCGCCGACCTGGCGACGCTGGAGCCGGGTGAGCGGCACCTGATCAACCGGCTGGTGGCGTTCTTCGCGACCGGCGACTCCATCGTGGCCAACAACCTCGTGCTGAACCTCTACCAGCACGTCAACGCGCCCGAGGCCCGGCTCTACCTGAGCCGCCAGCTGTTCGAGGAGGCCGTGCACGTCCAGTTCTACCTGACCCTGCTGGACACCTACCTGCCCGACCACGACGAGCGGGTGAAGGCGTTCGCCGCCGTGGAGCACATTCCCTCGATCCGCGACAAGGCCGAGTTCTGCTTCCGCTGGATCGACTCGATCAGCGAGCTGTCGCGGCTGGAGACGCGGGAGGACCGGCGGGCCTTCCTGCTCAACCTCGTCTGCTTCGCCGCCTGCATCGAAGGGCTGTTCTTCTACGGCGCCTTCGCCTACGTCTACTGGTTCCGCTCCCGGGGGCTGCTGGGCGGCCTCGCCACCGGCACCAACTGGGTGTTCCGCGACGAGTCCATGCACATGGAGTTCGCCTTCGAGGTGGTGGACACCGTACGCCGGGAGGAGCCGGACCTGTTCGACGACGAGCTGGCCGGCCGGGTCGTGCGGATGATGGAGGAGGCGGTCGCCGCCGAGCTGGCCTTCGCCCGCGACCTGTGCGGCGACGGCACCGGCGGGATGACCGCGGACAACATGCGCCGCTACCTGGAGTACGTCGCCGACCGCCGGCTCGCCCGGCTCGGCCTGCCCGCGCGGTACGGCACGGCCAACCCCTTCCCGTTCATGGAGTTCCAGGACGTGCAGGAGCTGGCGAACTTCTTCGAACGGCGGGTCTCGGCCTACCAGGTGGCCGTCGAGGGAGAGGTGGCCTTCGACGAAGCCTTCTGATCCCGTTTAAGGGGGTTCCATTCCCGGGCAAAGGGAACCCCATGACGACGAACGGGGGCGCCGTCACAGCGGCAGCGTGGAACTGGGCGACATTGGCGATCGCGGTGGGGACGGCGATCGTGGCGGTGGAGCTGGTCCGGCGGGTGCTCAGGTCGCGGCTGATCGGCGACCGATGGGCGCTCGCCGGGCCGTTCGCGCGCCGCTGCACCTGGCCGGGCTTCGCCTCGGCCGTGGTGGGCACCGTCAAGGCCGCCTACGACCCCGACATGCCGGGATCGGGCTCCCACGGCTTCCAGCGGGTGCTGTCGCTGCTCCTGATCGCCTGCGTGACCTGGCTGCTGATCCAGGCGGCGTACGCGGTGACCGACGTGGTGCTCGACCGGCTCACGCGGATCGAGGGCGAGCGCAACCGCCGGGCCCGGCGCATCCGCACCCAGATCGCGCTGGTGCGCCGGGTGTCGGCGGCGGTCGTCGTGGTGATCGCGCTGGGCGCGATGCTGTTCACCTTCCCGCAGGTGCGGGCCCTGGGCGCGGGGCTGCTGGCCTCCGCCGGGATCGCCGGCGTGGTGGGCGGCATCGCGGCCCAGTCCACGCTCGGCAACCTGCTGGCCGGGCTGCAGCTCGCCTTCAGCGACGCCCTGCGGCTCGACGACGTGGTCGTGGTGGAGGACGAGTGGGGCCGCATCGAGGAGCTGACCCTCACCTACGTGGCGCTGCGCCTTTGGGACGAGCGGAGGCTGATCCTGCCGGTGTCCCACTTCACCAGCCATCCCTTCCAGAACTGGACGCGGCACGAGAGCCGCATCCTCGGCAGCGTGTACCTCCTGGTGGACTGGTCGGTGCCGGTGGAGGAGGTGCGGGCCGAGCTGTACCGGGCGCTGCGCGACAACCCGCTGTGGGACCAGAAGGACTGGACGCTCCAGGTCACCGACATCACCGCGAACGGGCTGGTCGAACTGCGCGCGCTGATGAGCGCGGCCGACTCGGCCAGCGCCTGGGACCTGCGGTGCGACATCCGCGAGCACCTCGTGACGTTCATCCGCGAGAAGCACCCGGAGAGCCTGCCGCGCCTGCGCGTCGAGACCCCCGTACGCTGAGTGCCCGGCATGACCTCGGCCGGCGAGCGTCCGGGCCGGGGTCAGGGGGCGTGGGAGCCGCGCAGGACCCGGGTGCCGCCGGCGATCAGCGCGGTGGCGAGGATCCATCCCGCCGCGATCAGCCCGTACGCCAGCCACTGGGTCCAGCCGACCGGCTCCCAGGCGCCGCGCTGCTCGAACAGGCTCACCGGGACCAGCAGGTCGAGGGTGTAGACGAAGGCGCTGAAGTGCCGTGACTCGTCCAGCCCGATCTGGTGCGGTTGCCAGCGCGCGAACACGGCCGTGCCGGCCGCGAGGAGCAGCACGGCCCACACACCGGCCAGCCAGGGCCGGTATCCGTACCCGACCAGCCCGTCGAGCAGCCGGCCCCACAGCCGCCCGGGGAACCGCAGCGTCCGGCGCCGCGCCCGCTGCCGGGCCAGCAGCACCCGGCGGGCGTCGGACTCGTGCCCGATCCTGCGGTAGTAGGCGGCCAGCTGCTCGTACGGCTGCGGCCGGTAGCCTCCCGGGTCGCGCCGCAGCCAGGTCAGCCGGTCCGCCAGGGTGGCCGGGCCACGCAGCGACTCGTACGTCAGCCCGTTCAGCCGGACCCCGGCGGGATAGCTCTCCGGCCGGTCGAACAGCACCCCGAAGCGGGAGTAGCCGAGGTTGACCTCTCCCTCGACCGACGTGGGCAGCAGGATCAGCTCGTCGGCCTGCAGGTGGCTCAGATGCAGCGCGCGGCCCGGTGCCCGGACGACGGCGCCGTGGAAGGACAGGACCCCGCCGATGCGCGCGCCGCGCAGCCGTACGGTGCCGTCGGAGGTGAAGCCCGCCCCGAGCTCGGCCGCGGCGGCCTGCAGGTGGTCGGCGTGCACGGCGGGCGTGGCGTCCGCCGCGACGGCGGCCCCTTCGAGGTAGATGCCGCTGGCGAAGCGGGCGCCGATCAGCCGCAGCCCGCCCGTGGCGCGCAGGTCGCGCAGGAAGGCCCCGCCCTCGACGGCGAGCCCACCGGCCCACAGCGCGACCGACTCCCACACCCGCGGCTCCTCCGAACCCTCCGGTCCGTTCCAGCGGGACGACTCGGGCGGCGAGGTTCCCGGCTGCCCGCCCCGGTACGGCGCGGCGCCGGGCGTGCCCAGACGCAGGCCGGAGAGCCGGAGCTGCCCGGTGATCCGGGCGTTGTCCAGGCGCACCCCCGCGTGGACGGCCGACCGGTCGAGGTCGAGCAGCCCGTCGACGGTGGCCCGGCTCGCCCGGAAACGGTAGATGTCACAGTGCCGCAGCCGTACGCCCCGGGTCTTCGCGTCGTTCAGCGAGACGGTTCCCGCGATGTGGCAGTCCAGCAGGTGGATCTTCGCCTCGACCGTCGCGTCGGACAGGTTGAGGTCGCCGACGATCCGGGCGCCGGCGAGGCGGACGCCCGGCACCCAGGCGGAGCCGTCGTCCCGCCTGCTCAGCAGCAGAGCGGTGATCACCTCGGCCCGGACGATCCGGGAGCGGCCCCAGGAGCCGCCCGAGCCCGCGTCCACGTCGCGGCCCTCGCGCAGGTCGACCCAGGCTCCGGTGGGATAGGCCTGCCACAGCCGCCGCTCGGCCGGGGTGAACCGGTGGAAAGGCCGTGATCTTCCCATGCGCCGACCCTATCCCGTACGTGATCGCCGAAGGGCTGCCACGCCCCGCGAGGCCGCTCCTGACGCCGGTGGTGTCAGGCTCCGCAGTCGCAGCAGCAGCCGTCCCCGCAGGAGCACCCGTCGCCGCAGCACCCGTCGCCCGAGCAGCAATCGCAGCATCCCGAGCAGTCGGGGCAGTCACAGCCGTCGCAGAAGCAGCGGTCGGTCCACGGCGCCTGCCGGTAGGGGCTCCACGGCGGCCGGTAGAGCCCGCACGTGACGAAGGTCGTCGCCCCGGCCACCGCCGTACACGTGATGCCCGGCGACTCCGTGTGCCGCGCGGCGGGCGCCGCGAGGTGGTGCGGGCGGGCGGGACCGTGCCGGCGCGCGGCCGCCTTCGGGGAAGCCCCGAAGGTACGGGTGACGGCGCGGCGGGTCTCGCCGCACAGCAGCGCCTCGACGAGATGGCGCTCCTCCAGGTCGAGGTCGGCCACGGCGAGGCGCAGCCCGTGCAACGCCTCCTCGCACACCCGCCGCGCCTCGTCCGGCGAGGTGCCGGTCGCGTCGAGGGGGTTGAACGCCCCGCGCGCCCGGTCCTCGGCGAGGTCCTCCACCGCGTCGAGCACGTGCGCGAGGCGGCCGAAGAGACGGCCGGCCTCGCGCAGGCTCTCGGCGTTGCCCGGCCGCCCCGCGAGGACGGCCGTGTGCGCGAAGGCCGCCGCCGCGGCGGTCTCGGTGGGCTCGGTGAGGCCGAGCAGCGTACGTCCGGCGGACGCCTCCAGCAGCGCCTGGCGCCCGGCGACCTCGGTCAGGACGGCGGTGTCGAAGCCGATCGCCTCCCCGCCGCGCCGCGCGGCCGAGGTCCAGGAGGCGGCGGCGGCGCGCAGCGGGGCGCCGCGCACACGCCGGCCGGCGATCCCGTCCCCGTCGGCCGCGTGGTCGCGGATCTTCTCCGCGGCGAGGGCCAGGGAGACCACCGCGGCCAGGCGGGCGCCCCGGTCGGCCGACGGCACCACCTCCGCCGGTCGGAAGCCGCGCAGCGCGCAGGGCCCGGCGGTCCGCCGGCTCGCCCCGGGGCGTACGCCCGTCTGCGCCTCGGTCAGGACGGACAGGACGAGACCGTCGTAGTTGGTGGCAGTCCGGGCCAACTGCCCATGGCGGTCCCTCAGCGTCAGGCACAGGCCGCACAGGTGCGCGCGCCACGCCTCGTGGACCGACGGGCAGGAGTGCCGGGCACACGGCCGGAGGATCCCGAACACCCATACTCCCTGAGATCGCGTGTACGGGGTCGTCCCGTCGCGCGGTGATTATGCCATCAGGGGGCGGACCCCGATGGCAGGCGGAAGGGGGCGACCCGCACAATCGAGGAGTGGACGCTACCGACGGGTACGAACTCGGTCTCGACGAGCATGTGGCCACCCTGACGATCAACCGGCCGGAGAAGCGCAACGCCATGAGCGCCGCGATGTGGCGGGCCCTGCCGGCCATCCTGGCGGACCTGGCGGCGGATCCGAAAGTCCGGGTCCTCATCCTTACCGGGGCAGGCAAAACTTTCTGCTCCGGTGCCGATATTTCGGAAATCAATGAGCTTGGAGATAACGGTGATGACACTGGCCTGACCATCCTCGCGGAACGCGCGTTGAGAGCCTTTCCGAAACCCGTCATCGCGATGATCGAGGGCTACTGCGTCGGCGGCGGATGCCAGCTCGCGCTCGCCTGCGATCTGCGCTTCGCCTCTGCCGAGGCCCGTTTCGGCGTCACCCCCGCCAGGTTCGGGGTCGTCTACCCGTTCAGCTCCACCCGGCGGCTGGCCGAGATCGCCGGACCCGCCACCGCGAAGCTGCTGCTCTTCTCCGCCGAGCTCATCGGCGCGGACCAGGCGTTGCGTACCGGCCTCGTGGACGAGGTCTGCCCGTCCGGCGGGCTGCTGCGCGAGCGCGTGTACGGCCTGGCGGCCACCATGGCGGCCCGGTCCCGGCTGACGCTGGCGGCGGCCAAGCGGGTCGTCGACGGCCTGGCGGACGAGGCCGAGGTGCTCGCCTGGCAGCGGGAGGCCCGGGAGAGCGGCGAATTGGCCGAAGGTCTCCAGGCATATCGGGAGGGGCGTTCCCCTGGATTCTCTTGGGATGCAAAATAGGCATAAACGGGACTCGCAGTGGTAATGACCCTGTGAGGTGTGAGATGTCGCAGAATCCATTCGCCAGGTTCGCCCGATGGCTGGGCCTCGACAGGAATCCGCTCCGACGCCGGTGCGACCGGGTCGAAGCGGTGGTCCGGCTTGCCGCGGTGCTGGGCGTCGTGGCCGCGGTCGTGTTCGGCGTGCTGCTGGGCATGCGCGAGTACGGCGACGGGCTGAAGACCGAGGCCCGGCAGGCGCACGACCGATACCAGGTGGTGGCCACGCTGAGCGGCGACGTGGCGACGCCCCGGCTGTCGGTGGCCGGAGCGGCGGTGGGGCACGCCCAGGCCGCGTGGCAGGCTCCCGACGGCACGCCCAGGTCCGGAGTGATCGAGGTCTCGCCGAGCAGGCGGGCCGGCGAGACCGTGCGCATCTGGACCGACGCCACCGGCGTGATCACCCCCCGGCCGCAGGACAGGGAGACCACGGTGGTCGCCGCGATGACCGTCGGCACGGGCGTGCCGCTGGCCGCCGCGGCCTTCCTCGCGCTGCTGGTGACCTGCACCCGCATGGTCAACCAGAGGCGGGCCCGCCGGGCGTGGGAGGCCCAGTGGACCGTCGTCGAGCCCATGTGGCGCATCAACGGCCGCTGAACAGACCCGGCCGGGCTCCGGCCGGCCCGCGCGTCAGCGGTCGACGATCTCGTTCTTGCCGATGACCACCACGCCCTCGCGCGTCACCGTGAAGCGCTGGCGGTCGTACTCGGGGTCGAACCCGATGCGCGCGCCGTCGGGGATGACGACGTTCTTGTCGATGATGGCCTTGCGGACGATCGCGCCCCTGCCGACCTTGACGCAGCCCATCAGCACCGAGTCCTCGACGTGCGAGTGGGAGTGCAGGACCACGCCGGGGGAGAGGATCGAGCGCAGCGCCGTGCCACCCGAGACGATGACGCCGGGCGACACCAGCGAGTCCAGGGCGTGCCCCACCCGGTCGCCCTCGTTGTGCACGAACTTGGCCGGGGGCAGCGGGTCGTGGCCCGAGTAGATCGGCCACCGGTCGTTGTAGAGGTTGAAGACCGGCTGGACCGAGACGAGGTCCATGCTGGCCTCGTAGTAGGCGTCGAGCGTCCCCACGTCACGCCAGTAGCCGCGGTCGCGCTCGGTGGACCCGGGCACCTTGTTGTGCGCGAAGTCGTACACCTCGGCGCCGCCGCTCTTCACGAACATCGGAATGATGTTGCCGCCGAGGTCGTGCTTGCTGCCGGGGTCGAGCGCGTCCTCGCGCAGCGCCTCGATCAGCGCCTGGGTCCTGAAGACGTAGTTGCCCATCGAGGCGAAGATCTGGTCGGGCGCGTCGGGCAGGCCCACCGCGTCCTTCGGCTTCTCGCGGAACGCCGCGATCCGGCGGCCCGAGGCGTCGGCCTCGATGACCCCGAACTGGTCGGCCAGTTCGATGGGCTGGCGGATCGCGGCCACGGTCACGTCCGCGCCCGAGTCGATGTGCTGCTCGACCATCTGGCGCGGGTCCATGCGGTAGATGTGGTCCGCGCCGAAGACGATCACGTGGTCCGGCAGTTCGTCGTAGATCAGGTTGAGGTTCTGGAACAGCGCGTCGGCCGACCCGGAGAACCAGTGCGGCCCGAGCCGCTGCTGCGCGGGGACCGGCGTGACGTAGTTGCCGAGCATCGACGAGAGCCGCCAGGTGCGGGAGACGTGCCGGTCGAGGCTGTGGTTCTTGTACTGGGTGAGCACCACTATCTGCAGATAGTGGGCGTTCGCCAGGTTCGACAGCACAAAGTCGATGAGGCGGTACATCCCGGCGAAGGGCACGGCGGGCTTGGCCCTGTCCGCGGTAAGCGGCATGAGCCGCTTCCCCTCACCACCCGCCAGCACGATCGCCAGGACCTTCATAGGCAGGACCTTAACCCGCCGAACGCCCAACAAACACCATGCGCACCGGCAAATAGTGAACATTTCGGTCGAGGCCGGGCATCGCATGACCTCCCGGGCGCCGTGCCCGGCGGTGCCCGGCCTAAGCTCCTCGTATGCGTGTCGATCTGCTGAGCCGTGAGTATCCGCCCGAGGTGTACGGCGGCGCCGGAGTCCATGTCGAGTACCTCGCGCGGGAGCTTCGCCGGCTGGCCGACGTCCGGGTGCGGTGTTTCGGCGCGCCGCGCGAGGAGCCGGGCGTCCGGGCGTACGAGGTGCCCGGCGGCCTGACCGGCGCCAACGCCGCCCTCCAGGTGCTAGGCGTGGACGTCGAGATGGCGGCCGGCTGCGAGGGCGCCGACGTCGTGCACAGCCACACCTGGTACGCCAACTTCGCGGGTCACGTCGCGAAGATGCTGTACGGCGTGCCGCACGTGGTCACCACGCACAGCTTGGAGCCGCTGCGCCCGTGGAAGGCCGAGCAGCTCGGTGGCGGCTACACGCTGTCGTCGTGGGCGGAGCGGACCGCGCTGCACGCCGCCGACGCGATCATCGCGGTCTCCGAGGGCATGCGCCGCGACGTGCTGACGGCCTACCCGGACGTCCCCGCGGACCGCGTACAGGTGATCCACAACGGCATCGACACCGAGGAGTACGCGCCCTCGCGCGGCACCGGGGCCCTGCTGCGGCACGGCATCGACCCGGCCGTGCCGTACGTCGTCTTCGTCGGCCGGATCACCCGGCAGAAGGGCCTGGTCCACCTGCTCCACGCGGCCCGGTCGTTCGCCCCCGACGCGCAGATCGTGCTGTGCGCGGGCGCGCCGGACACGCCGGAGATCGCCGAGGAGGTCACCGGGCTGGTCCGCGAGCTGTCGGCCTCCCGCAAGGGCGTGGTCTGGATCTCCGAGATGCTGCCCCGGCCCGAGGTGATCGAGATCCTGACCCACGCGGCCGTGTTCGTCTGCCCCTCGGTGTACGAGCCGATGGGCATCGTGAACCTGGAGGCGATGGCGTGCGAGACCGCCGTCGTGGCGACCGCGACGGGCGGCATCCCCGAGGTCGTCGCCGACGGCGAGACGGGCCTGCTCGTCCCGATCGACCAGGGGCGGGACGGCGAGCCGCGCGACCCCGAGGCGTTCGCCGCGGCACTGGCCGAACGGGTGAACGCGCTGCTCGGCGATCCCGGCCGCGCGACCTCGATGGGCGAGGCCGGTCGCGTGCGCGCGGTCGAGCACTTCTCCTGGGCCCGCATCGCCGAGCGGACCCAGGCTCTCTACGCCGGTCTGGTCTGACCGCCGTCTAGTAGGTGTAGGGCAGGAGGCCGTCCAGCCGGCATCCGTCGGTGGTCTTGCCGTTGTTGCAGTGGTTGAGCTGCAGGCTGTCCAGCACGTAGGCGAAGGTCTGGCCGGACGGGCTCACCACGGAGAGTCGCGCGGTGGCCGCGCCGCTCGGAGCGACCGCCGAGACGCTGTACTCCTGCCAGTCGGAGTTGAGGGCGTAGGTCGAGCTGTCGCTGTTGGAGATCAGCGTGTTGGAGGAGTTGTACCAGGACAGCCGGAGTTTGACGTTGCCGGAGGTGGCGGTCGTCACCCGGGCGAAGAACTTGTACCGCTGTCCCGCCGTCACCGCCGGCTTGCGGCTGAGCGACAGGACCCCCTCAGACCACGACTGGACGTTCATGGTCAGGGACCGGCGGCCGTCGAAGTACCTGGCCGACACCTGGGCGTCCGACCCCGGTGGGGTGACCTGCATCCAGCCGCCGCCGGAGAGGGTGAAGCTCGCCGGGTAGCCGGACGGCGCCACGGACTCGATCCCGCGTTCCTCGGCGGTGAGCAGGTCGTTGCTGTAGCCAACGTCGCAGCAGACGGGCGAGGTGAACCACGGGGTGGTGGCCACGTTCACCGCGAGGCCGTAGTTGGGGAACCTCGCGGTGAGCTCGCTGGGGTCGTAGTAGCTGTTGAACTCCTGGTCCAGATTCCAGTTGTCCCACTGGCTGGACATGACGTCGGAGACGTCGACGGTCTCGGGCACCTCAGTGGCCTTGGCGTGATCCGCGTCGGACAGGTGGACCAGTTCGTGCAGTATGGTGCCGCTGTCCCATTCGTCCGCGGTGGCCAGGCAGACCTGGCCGCAGTGCCCCTGCGCCGTACCCTCGCTGAAGTCTTCGAAGACCACGTACCGGCGGTTGGCGTTGTCGTAGCCCGCCGCCGCCAGGTCGTCGGCGACGACGTCGGCGGCGATCTCACTGCCGATCGTCCCGCCCTCGATCTTCTCCGGGATCACCAGGGCCTGGGCGTAGCCGGAGTAGGTGCTGGTGTTGTAACCGGTCCGGCAGCTGAAGTTGATGTGCTGGTCGTAGTCGGTCGACTCGTCCACCGACCAGTCCATCCGGTCGACGATCTTGGCGATCTGCTCGACGACGTCGTTGTAGCGGTTCCCGTACCCCTCGTGCCAGGCGTAGATCACCTGAACCGCTGGGATGCTCGCACTGGCGTTGGTGGGGTCGGACAGTGTCGTGGCGCAGCCTCGCTTCGGGACGTTCGCGTCCACCGGCTGGGCGTAGGGGTAGGCGGGCTCGGTGCCGGTGGTGGCGAAGTCGGCGTGCGCCGGCCCCGCCGTCAGAACCACGAGACCCGCCGCGACCACCGCAGACGCCAAGCGACCAAGCCGTGATAACGACAAAGAAGTTCCCTTTCCTAGATGACCGGACGGCGAACCCGGCCACGAGCCGTGGAAGTTATCCGGGAATCGCCCGCCGCGCTTACTGACGCGACTTTCGGTGACTTGTCGATGAGGAGGCCCGGCCCCGGCGGCATGGCCGTTCGGCGGGAACGGGACGTGCCCGACACTAGGGTCGGACGGGGTGTTCAGGTTCGCCCTCGGCGCCTGAACAACTAACCACGAACAACGAACATCGGCTCTGGTGCTCGCGTGTTCACGGAAGGTGAGATTTCGAGGTCTCGCCGGCTGCGGTGAAGAATGCCGAGGGCGATATCGGGGTGGGAAAGGGTGGCGATGCCACGTCAGGAACGCCCGCTGGGCGCTGAGGACACGCCGTTGCTCCGGTTCGCCGGCGACCTGCGGCGATTACGGCAGCAGGCCGGGCAGCCGCCGTACCGCGAGCTGGGTAGGCGGGCCCGCTATTCGGCGGCCGCGCTGTCGGAGGCCGTGGCCGGGCGGAGGCTGCCCAGCCTCGCGGTGACGCTGGCCTTCGTCGCGGCCTGCGACGGCGACGTCGACGCGTGGCGGGACCGGTGGCGGGACCTGGCCGCGTCCGACGCCACGGTGGACGAGCAGGCGCCGTCGCCGTACGTCGGGCTGGCGGCCTACCAGGTCGAGGACGCCGACCGGTTCTTCGGCCGGGAGGCGCTGACCGAGGCCCTGGTGCGCCTGGTCGACGAGCGGCCGTTCGTGGGCGTCTTCGGCGCGTCCGGCGCCGGCAAGTCGTCGCTGCTGCGCGCCGGGCTGGTCGCCAAGTCCAAGCGCACCGCCCTGGTCCTCACCCCCGGACACGACCCCGTGACGGAGGTGTCGACGGTCGTGGCCGGGCTCGTCGACGAGCCGCTGGCCCCCCTGCGCGAGCAACTCGCCGCCGACCCGCACGCCCTGCGCCGCCGGCTGTCCGAGGTGCCGGGCGAGCTGCTCCTCATCGTCGACCAGTTCGAGGAGGTGTTCACTCTCTGCGCCGACGACGACCGGTCGTGGTTGGTGCGGGCGCTGACGGCCGCGGCCTCTCCACGCAGCAGGGTGGTGCTGGGCGTGCGCGCCGACTTCTACGGCCACTGCAGCCGCCACCCCGAGCTGGTCGCCGCCCTCTACCGCGCTCAGCTGCTGGTCGGCCCGATGTCGGCCGACGACCTGCGCCGCGCCGTCACCGAGCCGGCGGCGCGAGCGGGTGCCTCCGTGGAGGGCGCCCTGCTCGCCCGGCTGATGTCCGATGTCACCGGGCAGCCGTCGGCGTTGCCGCTGGTATCGCACGCGCTCGCCGAGACGTGGCGGCGTCGCCGCGGGATGACGCTGACCCTGGCCGGGTACGAGGACGTCGGTGGCGTGGAGCACGCCCTGGCACGCACCGCCGAGCAGACCTTCCAGCAGCTCGCGGGCGAGGAACGGGACGCCGCCCGGCTGATGTTCCTGCGCCTGGTCACTCCCGGCGACGGCACCGAGGACACCAAACGGAGGATCCGGCGTGACGAGCTGGCGGAACCGCACGGCCCGCTCGAGCGGTTCGCCGCGGCTCGGCTGGTCAGCCTCGACGACCACGGCGCCGAGCTGGTCCACGAGGCGCTGCTGCGCGCGTGGCCGCGGCTGGCCGCCTGGATCGCCGAGGACCGGGACATTCTCCGGTCGCACCACCGGGTCATCGAGGCGGCCGCGGCCTGGCAGGGGCATGGACGCGACCCCGACCTCCTGTGGCGTGGGGAGCACCTGGCCCTGGTCCACCGCCTGCGCGACCGGCTCAACCCGATCGAACACGACTTCCTCGACGCCGGTCTGACGGCGCAGGTGCTCCGCGCGACCGAGCTCCGCCGGCGGCAACGCCGGCTGAGGATGCTCATCGCGGCCCTTTCCGCGCTGGTCGTCCTGCTGGCGGGAGCCGTCGGCCTGGGCGTTACGGCGAAACGCGAAGCCGACCGCCAGAGGAACGACGCCATAGGACTGCGCGCCGCGGATGCCGCCCGTACCCTCCTGCTCACCAGGCCGCGCGATGCGGCGGCGCTCGCCCTGGCCGCCTACCGGATCAGCCCGACGCCCGAGACCCGTGCAGCGCTGATCCTCGCCGATGCCGCGACGGGGGCGAGCATCCTCGGTGAGGGTTACATCGACTCGCCGGGCCGGATCGCCGTCACCATACGGGCCGACGAGTCCGCGGCCCCCCCTGGCTATCGGCTCTGGCGTCGGGACGGCACCGGCTGGCGGCCCGCCGGTGTGCTGCCCAGCGGCTTCTTCTACTACGCCACCAGCGCCGACGGGAGCCACGTGGTCACCTGGAACGGGACGGCCTTCACGTCCCACCTGTGGGACGTCTCGGACCTGGACCATCCACGCGAGATCGCCCTTCCCGCCGGCCTCCCGATGGTGAGAGGCATCACCCGGGACGGCAGCATGGTGATGGCCATGGGAACGGACCGTACAGCCGTGGTGTGGCAAGTCGCCGGAGGAGCGGTCCGCCGGCTCTCGGCCGGCGATGTGGAGGACGCGTCGGTGGTTCCGGACGGTTCGGAGGGGGTGCTGACCCGACGCGACAGCGGGGCGTACGCCACCGAGCTGTGGAGACTCGACGGTGTGCGGATCGCGACCCTGATGCGCACTCCGGACGTGGTGTACCCGATCGCCGGTCCCGCCGGCACGGTGGCCGTGCTCGGCAGAACGTCGGGCAACCTGACCCTGCTGAAGGCCACCGACCCGAGCTCTCCGCGTACGGTGGTCGAAGCCGGCGGCGTGAAGTTTCCCGCCAGGGTCGCCTTCGACCCGCAGGGCCGGATGGCCGCCGTGGTGGACGACGCCTCGATCCGTATGTGGGATCTCGCCTCGGGAGCGGAAGTCATGTCCCTCCGCGTCGAAGGCCTGGGCCTCACCAACCCCCGGTTCCTTCCCGAGACCGGCGAACTGCTCCTCATCAGCATCCAGAAAGGCGCGCTGTGGCGGTTGGACCCTGACGTGCCCCGCGTGATCGACGACATCTGCGCCGGCCCGGTGGAACTGGACTGGGATCGCTACCTGCCGGACACGCCGCGGTTCCCGCTGTGCCCGACCACCCCGAGCGCCACCGCCCGGCGACGTTGAGCCGCCGGGCGCCCCGCACATCGAGCCATGCACCCGGACAGTCATGGAATTCACGACTCAGGACACCAGGTCGCCCTGGCGGGCTGCGGGAGGATCACCGTCACACCGGCGGACGTCCCGGGCCGGGTCAGCACCTCCGGGGCGTCCTCCAGGCCGATCGTCCGGGTCACGAGCAGGTCGGGCCGGAGCACGCCCTCAGCGATCAGCTCCAGCATCGGGGGATAGGCGTGGGCGGCCATGCCGTGGCTGCCCACGATCTCCAGCTCGTGCGCGATCACCCGGCCCATCGGCAGCGCGGTCTCCCCGGGCAGCAGGCCCACCTGCACGTGGCGGCCCCTCCGGCGCAGGCCCGCGATCGACGCGGCGCACGTAGCGGCGTCGCCCAGGGCGTCGACGGAGACCTCGGCCCCGCCGCCGGTCGCCGCCCTGACCAGGGCCGCCGACTCCTCCGGGGTGGAGCCGCCGCGGAGCTGGACGCACTCGGCCGCGCCGAACCGCCGGGCCAGGTCGAGCGCGGCAGGCGAGACGTCCACGGCGACGACGCGCGCCCCCACGGCGGCGCCGATCATCACGGCGGAGAGCCCGACCCCGCCGCAGCCGTGCACGGCGAGCCACTGGTCGGCCCGCACCCCGCCCTGCTCCACGACGGCCCGGAACGCGGTGGCGAACCGGCAGCCCAGGCTCGCCGCGGTGGCGAAGGACATGCCCGCGGGCAACGGGACGAGGTTCACGTCGGCGTGGTCGATCGCAACCAGTTCGGCGAACGATCCCCAGTGGGTGAAACCGGGCTGGGTCTGGCGCTCGCACACCTGCTGGTTCCCGCTCAGGCACTCGCGGCAGCTCCCGCAGGCGCAGATGAACGGCACCATCACCCGGTCGCCCGGCCGCCAGCCGGTCACCTCCGGGCCCGCCGCCTCCACCACGCCTGCCAGCTCGTGGCCCGGCACGTGCGGCAGCACGGTGATGTCCGCGTCATGTCCCATCCACCCGTGCCAGTCGCTGCGGCACATCCCGGTCGCCTCGACCCTGATCACCACGCCGTGCGGCGGCGCGACCGGGTCCGCCACCCGGCGCACCTCGGGCCGCCCGCCGAACTCCTCGTACACAACCGCGCGCAATCCCGGCTCCTTCCGTCGGCCGCAAACGTACTGCCACGTTCCAAGATCCCTACCGGCGCGTCCCCCCGGAGCGGGCGCCGGCCGTACGCTGAAGCCGTGATTGCGATCGACCGGGTCAAGATGGCCTTCACCGACCGGCACGGCGGCGTGAGCACCGGGCCGTACGGCACGCGCAACCTCGGCGGGGCGGTGGGGGACGACCCGGCGGCGGTCGCCGAGAACCGCGCGAAGACCGCCGCCGGGTTCGGGCTGGACCAGGTGGTGTTCATGCGCCAGGTCCACGGGACGGACGTCGCCTACGCGGGCGCGCCGTTCGGGGCGGACCCGCCCGCCCTGGACGGGGTCTTCACCGACCGGCCCGGGCTCGGGCTGGCGGTGCTGGTCGCCGACTGCGCGCCCGTGCTCCTGGCCGACCCGGTGGCCGGCCTGGTGGGCGGCGCGCACTCGGGACGGCCGGGCACCGAGGCGGGGGTGGTGCCCGCCCTGGTCGAGGCGATGGCGGCCGGCGGCGCCGAGCCGGCGCGGATGATCGCGGTGATCGGGCCCTCGGCCTGCGGGCTGTGCTACGAGGTGCCGGAGGACCTGCGCGAGCGGGTGGCCGCCCGGGTGCCCGAGACGTGGTCGCGGACCCGGCGGGGGACGCCCGCGCTCGACATCCGGGCCGGGATCGCGGCCCAGCTCACCCGCGCGGGGGTGGCCGACGTGCGGCACGACGCCCGGTGCACGATCGAGACGGCCGATCTCTACTCCTACCGCCGGGAGCGGGTCACCGGCCGCTTCGCCGGATACGTCTGGCTCACCGGCTCCTGACGGCCGTCCGGCCCGGTCGGTCCCGTGCCCGGCTGGTCGTATGCCCGATCGGTCGTGTGCCCGTTTGGTCCCGTGCCCGGTCAGTCCCGGGCCCGCGGGTCCAGGCCGCCGTACGCCTTGCGGAGCAGCGCGTGCAGGGTCGCCCGCTCCTCCTCGTCCAGCGCGGCCAGCAGGTCGTCGCGCACGGCCCCGGCGTCGCGCAGGGCTGCCTCCAGCGTGGCCCGGCCCGCGCGGCTGACCGCGACCCGGTAGCGCCGCCGGTCCTCCGGGTCGCGGTCACGCTCCACGAGGCCGAGCGGGACGAGCGTGTCCATGACCGCGACGAGGTCGCTGGGGTCGATGCCCAGCCGGGCGCCGAGCTCGCGCTGCGACGCGGGGCCGAAGTCGCGGAGCGCCGCCAGCACGGCCAGGTCCCACAGGCCGATGCCGTGCCCGCGCAGCCGGTCGCCCATGCGGCGACGCCCGGCGACGCCCACCTTCGACAGCAGGAACGCGGTTATCCCGAGCAGGGAGGGGGGAAGTTGCGGCACCTCGCTCACGAGAGCAGGATAGGGCGCCTCCAATAGTTGGTACTACCCAAGGGATTCGCCGTGGACGCTCTCTACCCCCGTGTGCTCGCCTCCCGGTTCGCCGAGTGCTTCCGCTTCTACGACGGCATGCTCACCGCGGTGGCGGGCGCGAGCCTCGTCAAGGGCGACGAGGCGGGGCCGTACGCCAACTGGGACCGGGACGGGGAGGCGGTGCTGGCCCTGCTCGACCGGGAGATGCTGGCGCGGGTAACCGGCATCGCGCTCGGCTCCGCTTCCGAGGGCGAGGGCGGCGGCGAGAGCGGCGGTGGGCGCGACGGGACGATGCTGGTCCTCACGGTGGACGACGTCGACAGGGCCGCCGCCGTCGCGGCCGCCGCCGGAGGCCGGGTCGTGGCGCCGCCGGTCGCCAGGCCCGAGTGGGGGCCGACCTGCCGCACCGCCCACCTCCGCGACCCCGACGGCAACCTGCTGGAGATCCAGTCCTACTGAGCACTTCAGGGGGCGCTCCCGGGACACTTCCGGGGGCGCTTGCGGGCCACTTGCGGTGGCTTGCGGCAAGCGGGTGTCAAGAGACGTGCAGGCGGGCCCGCCTATCACTGAGTTGCACCCTCCCGGCGGCGACGGCCGGACCGGGAGATCCGAACAGCACCCGCACCCGGATACCTCAGGAGATCGTCATGAAGCGCACCCTGCTCGGTCTGGCCGCCGCCACGATCGCCGGTCTGGCCGTCACCGCCCCCGTCACGCTCATGGCCGGCCCGGCCGCCGCGACCGGCGACTTCGGCCCGGACACCTGCATCCAGGGCTACGTCTGGCGCGAGGCCCGCACCGGCGACGTCGTCTGCGTCACGTCGGCGACCCGGACGCAGACCCGGGCCGACAACGCCGCGAAGGCCTCCCGCTGGACCTCCGGCGCGTTCGGCCCGCACACCTGCACGACCGGTTACGTCTGGCGCGAGGCCTTCAGCGGCGACGACGTCTGCGTCACCCCGGCCGTCCGGTCGCAGGCCGCCGCCGACAACAGCAGGGCCGCCGACCGCAAGGTGTCGGCGCGGCTCTGGATCAGCCGCTACACCGTGCCGCCGGTGGACAACGGCGACGGCACCTCCACCAGCACCTCCGTCGACGACATCCCGCGCCTGAAGATCAACGGCGACCACTACAACCTCGGCCAGGTGCGCCTCTACATCCGGTACAACACCGGCAGGCTCTACTGGAGCGGCACGGTGAACGCGAGCGCCCACAGCGGCTACGCCGGCGGCAGCTTCGGCAAGAAGACCGGTGTGTTCGACTGCGCCGCGGCCGGCCGGCCGGCCAACGCGTACGCCCAGGCGCAGGACGTGATCTCCGGGCGCTGGTCGCCCCGGGTCGCCGTCCGGGTGGGCTGCGCCGTTCTGTGAAGGTACGCCCGCCGCGGCGGATGATGTTCCGAGCGCCGTGATCGGGGTAGTCGGTGGGCCTGCGGGGACCGCCGGAGGCCGGCCCGCGACCCGGCCCCCGGTGGTCCCCACCCCCTGACGACGTGAGGACTCACATGGGAACCGCGACCCCGGTACCGGAGACCCGGAGCATGAGCGGCGAGGAGTTGTCGGCCGACGACGCCTACGTCACGTTACGGCGGTATGGCGGCTGGCACCTGATCCGGGACTCGTTCGTGCGGTTCAGGTACGGCGACGGCACGAGCAGCGCCCGCGCGCTGGCGTTCCAGGTCTGCCTTGCGATCATCCCCGGCGCCATCGCGATCGTGGGGCTGAGCTCGGTGGTCCACCAGGAACGGCTTGGACGATTGCTTGAGCTCACCCTGCGGAGGCTGACCCCCGGTGCCGGCTCGCAGGTGATCCGGGAGACGCTCGACCAGAGCCACCACGCCTCGGGCGCCGGGGGGAAGCTCGCGCTGTGGTTCGGTCTGCTGACCGCGTTGGTGGCGTTGACCACG
Organism: Microbispora triticiradicis; assembly: GCF_005864065.1. NCBI lineage: Bacteria > Bacillati > Actinomycetota > Actinomycetes > Streptosporangiales > Streptosporangiaceae > Microbispora > Microbispora triticiradicis. The sequence goes on from NZ_VANP01000002.1 coordinate 464,953, forward strand.
GCCATGGGCCAGTTCGAGCGCGGGGCGAACCGCATCTACGGCATGGAGCGCGACCGGCCCTTCAAGGCCAAGTACGGCCGGGCGCTGCTGATGGCGGTCACGGCCGGTGTCTTCATGAGCGTCGGGTTCGTCATCCTGGTCGGCGGCGGGGCCGTCGGCGACGCGGCGGCGCAGGTGTACCACTGGAGCGACACGACGCAGCGCCTGTGGGGCTGGCTGCGCTGGCCGATCGGCTTCCTGCTGGCCGTCCTGTCGATCTCGGTTCTCTTCGGCTCCTCGCCCCGGCGCAAGCAGCCCGGCCACACCTGGCTGGCGGTCGGCGCGACCGTCGCGGTTCTGCTGTGGACCCTCTTCACCTGGCTGCTGGCCCTCTACACCGCGAGCAGCGGCACCTTCGGCGCGACGTACGGCCCGCTCACCGCGGTCATGGCACTGCTGCTCTGGTCGTTCCTGAGCTCGATGGCCCTCTTCCTCGGCCTCGCCTTCAGCGCGCAACTGGAGGCCTGCCGGGCGGGCTGCGGCGAGCCGGCCGCACCCGACCCCGGCACCGCCGCCCCGGTCCAGGCGCGTGAGCGGCAGCCGGTGGGGAGCGGCCGATGAACTGGTTGCGCAGGCGGTTCGACCCCCAGAGCAGGCTGGGCCTGCGGCTCACGGTGGCGGTCGCGGCACTGGCGCTGATCGGCGTGCCGTTCACGGTGCTGCTCGTCTTCGTGAAGACCTCCTTCGGCCCGCTCACCCGCATCGACGAGGGCGCGGCGCACAACCTGCACGCGTACGCGTACACGAACCCGGCTTTCGCCCAGTTCATGCGGCTGGTCAGCGACGTCTTCCAGCCGTGGACCTGGCGGATCGCCGTGGGCGCCGCGGTCGCGTGGCTGGTCTGGCGCCGCGCCTACCACCTGGCCCTGTGGGCGGGCACCACGATCACGGTCGGCGGGCTGCTCGGCCTCGCGCTGAAGATCGTGGTCGCGCGGGCCAGGCCGCACCTGCCCGACCCCGTCGCCATCGCCCCCGGCGCGTCGTTCCCCTCGGGGCACACGGTCAACGCCACGCTCGGGGCCGGGATCCTGCTGCTGCTCGTCCTGCCGCTCGTACGGCAACGCGGGCGCGTGATCGCGTGGACGCTCGCGGTGCTGATCCCGCTGCTGGTCGGTTTCAGCCGGATCGCGCTCGGCGTCCACTGGTTCAGCGACGTCGTGGCCGGGCTGGTGGTCGGTGTGGCCGTGGTCGCGGCGACCTGCGCCGCTTTCGAGACCTGGCGAAGAGAGGTCGGACGCCGCCCCGCCCAGCCGCTGCGGGAAGGCGTCGGGCCGGAGACGAAGAGTGAAGTAGCCCCCCAAGGAGGACGAGTTGGTCACCGTTCGTGAACGCCGCCCCGCCGCTCATACGCCGTCGTCCTCGACGGTGGCCGTGGTGGCGCGGCGCATCCTGCTTCCGCTGACGCTCATGGCTCTTGTCACCCTCGGGCTGGGACTGTTGTTGACCCGGGTCCTGGAGCACTCGTCGCTCATCGCCCAGGACGAGGCGATCAGTCGTGAGATCGCCCAGGAGCGCACGCCGTTCTGGAACACGGTCACCCATTACGGCTCGATGCTGTCCGACACCCCGGTGATCATCGTGATCACGGGGATCATGGTCGTCCTCTTCCGGCTCGCCTACGGGCGCTGGCGGGAGGCGGCCTTCCTGGTGGCGGCCGTCTGCGCGCAGTCGGCGATCTTCCTGCTCGCCACCGTGTTCGCGCAGCGGGCCCGCCCGCACGTGCAGCACCTCGATCCCGCGCCGCCGACGTCCAGCTATCCGTCCGGTCACACCAGCGCGGCGGTGGCGTTCTACTGCGGGGTCGCCCTCGTGCTGACCCTGCACACGCACCGGCACACGATCCTCAAGGCGCTGTGGTGGCTGCTCGGCGCGGGGGCCGCCCTGACGGTCGGCCTGTCCCGGCTCTATCGGGGCATGCACCACCTGACCGACGTGAGCTGGGGCTGGGTGCTCGGGATCTTCTGCGTGTTCGTGCTCGCCCAGGCCCTCCTGATCCGGCCGGTCATGGCGTCGCGGCGGTCGTCGTCGAAGCGGACCGCGAACGACCCCGCCCCGGCCTGAGCCGGTCAGCGGGGCAGATCGGCAGGACCGGCCCGCCGGGCCGATCGAGCCGGGTCGCCGGAGTTTCGCCGGTCAGGCGGACGGCCCCGCCGGTCAGGCGGACAGGCCGGTGAGGCGGCAGGCGTCCGCCCACCGGCCCGGGTCGACCGCCGGCACGGTGACCGGCCCGGCCGGCTCGGCGCCGCCGCGCAGCAGTGCCCAGCAGTCCTCGACCGCGCCGGCCAGCAGGTCGCGCAGCAGCGTGTCGGGGTCGGGCACGCACGCCTGCGCGATGCCCCGGACCGCGAGCTGCACCGTGTTCGGCGCGGCGTACCTGCGGAAGCCCTTGGGCGAGACGCGGACCCCGCGCCCGAAGTCGCGGGCCCAGCGGGCGGCCTCCGGCACCTGCGCCAGGGCCTCCCTGCTGCGCGGGTCCAGGTCGCGGGGCGACCGGCCCTCCACCTCGGCGAGCACGTGCTCGGCCGAGAAGATCGAGACGGCCATCGCGAGCTGGCGCTCGTGCGCGACGACGGGCAGCGCGGCCGTGGCGGCGCACAGGGCGATCCGCGCGTCGAGGCGCGGATCGTCGCCCGTCAGGCCGATGACGGACGGGATCAGCCCGGCCAGCCGCGGCCGGGCGGCGTCCGAGGTGTGGTCGTTGACGAGGCGGGCGAGCCCGGCGAGCAGCGGATGCGTGCACGACGGGTGGTCGCTCCACCGTTCACCGGCGAGGTAGGACGCGAACTCCATGAAGCAGGCGCCCTTGCTGGGATTGCGATGCTTGCCACGAGACAGCATGGGCATCGCTTCGGGCATGTCACCGTGCACGGCTACTCCACCGAAATCGCCTGTCGTGTCTCTTTCAGTGTGCGCCCGGCGCCGTGCGTTGAGAAGAACCCGGCCCGGACTGTCTGGATAGGATCAGAGTCCGGGTGGGTCAGGTCGGAACCAGAGGTGGAGACGGGATTTGAACCCGTGTAGACGGCTTTGCAGGCCGTTGCCTCGCCTCTCGGCCACTCCACCAGAGTGAGGCCCGGATGTGCGGCCCCTCGGAGCGGAAGACGGGATTCGAACCCGCGACCCTCACCTTGGCAAGGTGATGCTCTACCACTGAGCCACTTCCGCGTCCGCCTTACGGCGACGTCGCTACTGTACCGGGTTTTCCGCTCGTGTGCGTACTCAGAACGGCCGTGCCGCCGGTCTGCGGAACGCGCGGTCGGCTCCGCGCTCGATCGCGGGGAGGGTCAGGAAGATCTCCAGGATCCGGGTGAACCGGTGCACCTCGTTGCGGTGGAAGGCCGGTCCCTCGGCCCTGGCGAGCATCAGCGTGAGCGCCAGCGGAGGCAGCGGCGCGACGACCACGTGCAGGCCGGACGGCAGCGTCGAGGCCGCCGGCCGCGACGGCGTCTCCTCGGGGAAGGGCACCTCCTCCGGCGCCCGCCAGCTCGAGTAGACGGTGACGCGCGGGTCCCCCTCCGTCGCCGCGGCGGCCCAGTCGGCGCTGAACAGGACCGGCATGGAGTCGATCAGCGTGGCCAGCGCGCGGTCGCCCGCGGTGCTGAGAAACTTGAGGATCTCCAGCTCCGGGTAGGTGCCCGGGGCCTCCCGCGTGCTCCAGACCCCCTCGATCCGAACCCCCTCGACGTCGTCGAGGGCGCGTACGAGGTCGTCCCGGGGCGCGGCGTCCGGCCAGTAGACGGTGAAGTCGTCGAGAGCGCGCCCGTCGCCCCGATCGAGAACGGTCACCTGGGTGATGTCGGCGCCCGCGGTTCCGAGGGCCCCGGTCACCTGGCCGAGCGAGCCCGGCCGGTCCGGCAGGGCGATTCTCAGGCGCAGCAGCATGACGACCTCCCCACGATTGGTCCAGGTCAGATTAACCGGGACAAAAGCCCCCCGTCCACGATCTTGTACGGCCCACGGCCGGCGGCGGGGAGAATGTATGGGTGAGAATCGGCGCACTCGAGGTCTGGCCTCCCGTGGTGCTCGCACCCATGGCGGGCATCACGAACATCGGTTTCCGCACCCTGTGCCGGGAGCAGGGCGGCGGCCTGTTCGTGTCCGAGATGATCACCTCGCGGGCGCTGGTCGAGCGGGTGCCGCTGACGTTCCAGATGATCCGGTTCGGCCCGCACGAGTCGCCCCGCAGCATCCAGCTCTACGGCGTCGATCCCGCGATCATCGGCAAGGCCGCGCGCATGATCGCCGAGGAGGATCTGGCCGATCACATCGACCTGAACTTCGGCTGCCCGGTGCCCAAGGTCACCCGCAGGGGCGGCGGCTCCGCACTGCCGTACAAGCGGAACCTGCTGCGCGCCATCCTGCGGGAGGCGGTGGCCGGCGCCGGGCCGCTGCCGGTGACCATGAAGATGCGGATGGGCATCGACGAGGACCATCTGACGTACGTGGAGGCGGGCCGGATCGCGGTTGAGGAGGGCCTCGCCGCCGTCGCCCTGCACGCCCGCACGGCCCGCCAGCACTACGGCGGCACCGCGCACTGGGACGCGATCAAGCGGCTGAAGGACGCGGTGCCGGAGATTCCGGTGCTCGGCAACGGCGACATCTGGAGCGCCGACGACGCGTTGCGGATGGTCGCCGAGACCGGCTGCGACGGCGTGGTGATCGGCCGGGGCTGCCTGGGCCGGCCCTGGCTCTTCCGCGACCTCGACCTGGCCTTCGAGGGGTCGTCCGAGCGGACCCGGCCCGCCCTGGGCGAGGTCGGCGCGATGATGCTGCGCCACGCCGAGCTGTTGTGCGAGGTCATCGGCAGCGAGCGGCACGGCCTGGCCGACTTCCGCAAGCACGTCGGCTGGTATCTCAAGGGCTTCGTCGTCGGCGCCGAGACCCGGCGTGCCCTCACCTCGGTCGCCGGACTGTCCGAGATGGCCGAGCGGGTCGCCGAGCTCGACTCCGCCCAGCCCTGGCCGGACGAGGCAGACGGCCCGCGCGGCAAGAGCGGCGAGAGGTCCAAGGTGTCGCTGCCGCACAACTGGCTCGACGATCCCGACGACATGACGATCCCCGGCGCCGGCGCGGAGGACTCCACCTCCGGCGGCTGAGCCGCCGGGCGGGAGCGAGTGGTTCAGAAGCCGGACAGGTCAGGTGCCCCGGCGACGGGCCGCAGCATGCGGGGGAGGACGGCGCGCAACTCGGCGGCCGACTCCGGCGGCAGTTCGAGGCGGATCTCGAACACCTGCTCGGTCTCCAGCAGGTCGGCGGCCTCCGGGGTCAGCTCCAGCCGGAGCGTGGAGCCGTCCAGCGTGACGGCCCGCACGCCCTCGCCGGCCCCGCGCATGCCCTCGCGGCCGACGTACCAGGTGTCCCGGGAACTCGTCACCATGAGGAACCCGGATTCCGGATCGCCGTCCCGCTCCGTGAGATAGACCAGATGACTGCCGCGCTCCCGGTCGTAGGCCATGGCACGGGCGGTCATGGCCCTGTCCGGCACGTAGGTCACCTCTCCGCTGATCGGCAGCGGCCGCCGCGGGCGGCGGTCACCGAAGTCGTGGCGGCTCCAACCCTCGTACCGTTCGCCGTGGCCGAAGGGGAGCGGGAGGGGCGGGGCGGTCGGCAGCGCGGCGAGCAGCCAGCCGGGCGGAGTCTCGCGGAAGAACGTGGTCAGCTCCGCCAGCGCCGCCGCCGCGGGCACGTCCACGAACGGCGGCTCCGCGGAGCCGGCCCGGCAGGTGTATCGCCTGCTGCCGGGCTCGAACGCCAGCTCGCAGGTGAACCAGGTGCCGGTGTCGGCTTGATAGGACAGCTCACGCAGCCGCCGGAACGGCTCCCGCATGCCCTCTGCGGAGATCTCCCGGCCGTCGCGGAGCAGGGTGGTCACGGCGTGCGAGCCGACCTCGGCATGTCGTGCGACGAGCCGTGTCCACTCCGGAGCGGCGGCGGCACGCGCGAGGTCGCCGATCGCCATGCGCAGGGCGTGGCCCTCGTCGTGGCGGGTGGACCAGTTGCCGGTCTTCATGTCATCCCTCCTGGCCGGTGCCGTCGGTGCCCTCGGTGAGCCGGTCGTGGAGCCGGCGGATCTCCCGGAGCAGGCCGCTGTTCCCCTTGCGTGCGGCCACGTCGCGCACCTCGGGGATCTCGCCGCGGGCGTCGCACCACTCGGCCGCCATCCTCGCGAGTGTGACGAACCCGGTCAGGCCACCCCGCGGGCGCTCGCCCGGCGCGGGCAGCAGCGCGGGCAGCGCCGCGGCGGCGATCCGCCACACCTGATCGTGCCCGCCCCGCCTGGCCGCCTCGTCGAGCGCGGCGACCATGTCGATCATCCTCACCTCGCCGCTGACCAGCAGCAGCCCGGCCTGGCGGCCGATCTCAGCCGCGGGCAGTTCGTCCCGCGCGGCGACCTCCAGCAGCACGTCGACCGGCTCCCGCGTATTCCGGTCGCCAAGGGCACGGGCGAGGACCGCGGAGAACGCCGGCCCGGCGGGTCCTTCGGCCCGGGCGAGGTGGCGGGCCTGCGCGCGGACGACGGGCCCGTACCAGTAGTGCTGCAGCAGGTGCGGCGTGAGGTACGCGGCGGCGACCTCGCGGTGTGAGGGCAGCGTCGAGGGCCACCAGTGGACGTGCTCGGGCTCGGCCCAGTGGCCGGGCACGCTCAGCACCAGGTCGATCAGCGGCAGGCCGGTGGGCGCGGCGACGGCCGCGGGGGCCAGGCGGACATGGTGGGCGTGACTCCGGTCGCGCCAGTCGTGGGGGCCCTGGTGGCCCCATTCGCAGGTCCACTCCATCGTGACGTGCGCCTCTGGGCAGGTCCACCCGGCGACGATCCCGCCCGCCGCCGACGTCAGCCGGGCCGCGCGCTCGGCCGCCTCGGGGTCGGGGGTGCGCGGAAGGCGCAGCAGCGCCTGCTGGAGGTCGGCGGCGAGCGGCTTGGCGCCGGCCGCTTCGATCACCTCCAGCCGCCGGACCAGCTCGGCCGCCGCCACGTGCCCGGTGTCGTGCGTGGGCGTGGCCAGCAGCACCGGGGGCAGGGTGTCCTCCTCGACGGCCCGCAGGATCTCTGCCCCGCGATGCAGCAGGAGCAGGTCCGGGCCGGCCAGGCCCCTGCCGGGCAGGAAGCGCCGCCAGGCGTGCCGGGTCCGGGCGTCTCCGTTCAGGGCGGTGGCGGCGCCCCTGAGCCACTGTTCGGCCCGGGGCCAGGTCTCCTGCGCGTAGGTCCAGGCGTGCTCGGCGGTCAGCCGGTCACGCGTCGCGGCCACGAGTCCCGGCCGGTCGCGGCCGGCGAGCACGACGAACCCGGCGAGCAGCCGCTCCCACGACTGCCAGGAGTCCGTCCACTCCGTGATCGTCTGGCTGAGCTCCTCCGCCGACCGGATCGGGGGCTCGACGGCACGGGCGCGTTCGGGCGCGGGAGGCGGCGACGGCGGCGTGAACACGGCCTCGGCCTCGGCCACCGCGCCGCCCGCGAACGCCGCGGCGGCCCGTCTGCCGAGCGCGGGCGGGAGGAAGCCGATCGCCTCACGGAGGGCGGCCCGGCCCTCCTCGGGCATGTCGTCCGCGTACGTCATGGCCAGCCCGGCGGCCGTCTCCTGCAGCTCCGCCGAGTCGGCGGCGAACGCGCGGGCCAGCGGCGCGGCGATCACCTCGGCCAGCGCCGGAGTGCGCTTCACGGAACGGGCGAGCCACGACAGCCCGGCGCGCACCAGAGTGCGTTCGGGGCGGAACAGCAGGCAGTCCCACGCCTCGGCGAGGTCGTCGGCGGGGAGCTCGGCACAGGACCGCAGGCGCTTCACGGCCAGTTCGGCGACCGGTCCGGGCGCCGCGGGCAGCAGATGGAGGTAGTCGCGGACGTGGCAGGAGGCCTCGGCGGGCGAGGGGGCGAGCGCCTCGTGCAGGCGGACGAAGAACCGCAGGTCGGTGGGCGTGCCACCACGGAGGAAGCGGCGCACGCAGCCGTCGATGAGCGCCTCGCGCTTCACCCGGCCGGCCTCGGCCAGATTCGGCAGCGCGCCCAGCCAGCCCCTCCCCGGTTCCCTGTCCCACTGCAGCGTCCGGCCGACGCCCTCGGCCTCGAACAGGCGCGGCAGCAGGTGATCGAGCAGCGGGTCCTCGCCCAGGCGCGCCGGGCCCCGATCCACCCATCCGGCCACCAGCGGATCGTGCGGGGGCGGTTCGATCCCGGTCTCGCGGAGCAGGGCCAGCGCGAGCTCCACGCCGCGGTCGTCGGCGGAGCGCAGGCGGAGCACCAGCCGCTCGGCCAGATCGGCGCGCCAGGCGGCGGGCCGGTCGGCGAGCACCGCCAGGACGAGGTCGACGTCGTTGTCGGCGCCGCCCCACCGGGGCGCGAGGTCGCGCCGGTACAACCAGGACGTCACGGCCGCCGCGCCGCCCAGGCAGCCGGCGCCGGCCACACGCAGGCCGACCCGGTAGCCGGACAGGCCGTCGTCCCACCGATCGACGCCGCGCAGTTCCTTCAGCAGCCCCGGCAGCCTGACCGCGACCTCCCTGCGGCCCTCGTCGCCCAGCGTCCTGACCCTCTCGGCCAGCCGTTCGGCGCGCCTCGCCTCGATCAGCTTCCTGATCTCGCCCCAGTGATCATCCATGCCTGGGGACACTAGACAGCCGTACCGACATATCCCCGGTCCCGCCTCCGCGGGGTCACCGGAGACCCCGATGCTCGGCAACGGCGACAGGTCCTGACTGACGGACGGGGCGAAGGTCAGAGGCGGGCGGGGTCAGAGGCGGGTGAGGCCGGTGACGTGGAGGACGGCATGGCCCTCCTCGTCGGAGGCGGCGAGGTCGACCTCCGCGGCGATGCCCCAGTCGTGGTTGCCGGCCGGGTCGTCGACGATCTGGCGCACCCGCCACAGCTCCTTCTCCTCCTCGATGAGCAGGAGGGCCGGGCCGCGGGCGTCCGGGCCGGTGAGGACCTCGTCGTGCTCCTCGTAGTAGGCGTCGAGGGCCGCGCCCCAGTCGACGTCCGGATAGAGCTCGGTCAGCTCCTCCTCCCGGTCGAGCGCGGCCAGCTCCACCAGGCGGAACATCGCGTTGCGGACCAGCACCCGGAAGGCGCGCGGGTTGGCGGTGACCGGGCGGGTCCTGGTCTCCAGCTGCTCCTGCCCGGCGGCCAGGGCCTCGGCCGGGTTGGCCAGCTTCTCCCACTCGTCGATGAGGCTGGAGTCGACCTGGCGCACCAGTTCGCCCAGCCATTCGATGAGGTCCACGAGGTCGTCGGTCTTCAGGTGCTCGGGCACGGTCTTCGACAGCGTGCGGTACGCGTCGGCCAGGTAGCGCAGCACCGTGCCCTCCGAGCGGGCCAGCTCGTAGAACTGGATGTAATCGGTGAAGGTCATCGCCCTTTCGTACATGTCGCGCACGATCGTCTTGGGGCTCACGACGTGGTCGCCGACCCAAGGGTGCCCGCGCCGGTAGGTCTCGTACGCGCCGAAGAGCAGGTCGGCCAGCGGCATCGGGTGGGTGATCTCCGCGAGGCGCTCCATCCGCTCCTCGTACTCGATGCCGTCGGCCTTCATCTGCGCGACCGCCTCGGCCCTGGCCTTGTTGAGCTGGGCGTGCAGGATCTGCCGGGGGTCGTCCAGCGTCGACTCGACGATGGAGACCAGGTCCAGCGCGTACGTGGGGGAGGCGCGGTCGAGCAGTTCGAAGCTCGCCAGCGCGAACGTGGCCAGCGCCTGGTTGAGCGCGAAGTCCTCCTGCAGGTCCACGGTGAGCCGGGCCATGCGGCCGTGCTCGTCGGGCTCGGCGAGCTTCTCGACGATGCCGCCGGCCAGCAGCGAACGGTAGATCGCGATGGCGTGGCTGATGTGGCGGCGCTGGGCCTTGCGGTCCTCGTGGTTGTCGGTCAGCAGCCGCTTCATCGCCTGGAAGCAGTCGCCGGGACGGTTGATGATCGACAGCAGCATGGCGTTGCTGACCTTGAAGCGGGAGGTCAGCGGTTCGGGCTCGGCCGTCTGGAGCTTCTCGAACGTTTCCTCGCTCCAGCCGACGAACCCCTCCGGCGGCTTCTTGCGGGCGTAGCCGCGGCGCCGCTTGGGATCGTCGCCGATCTTCGCCAGCGCCCGCTCGTTCTCGATCACGTAGTCGGGGGCCTGGCAGACGACGTAGCCGACCGTGTCGAAGCCCGCCCGCCCGGCCCGGCCGGCGATCTGGTGGAACTCCCGCGCCCGCAGCCGCCGCACCTTCGTGCCGTCGAACTTCGACAGCGCGGTGAACAGCACGGTCCTGATCGGGACGTTCACCCCCACGCCGAGGGTGTCGGTGCCGCAGATGACCTTCAGCAGCCCCGCCTGCGCGAGGCGCTCCACCAGGCGGCGGTACTTCGGCAGCATCCCGGCGTGGTGCACGCCGATGCCGTGCCGTACGAGCCGGGACAGGGCCCGGCCGAAGCGGGTGGTGAACCGGAAGTTCCCGATCAGGGCGGCGATCTGTTCCTTCTCGGCCTTGCTGCACATGTTGATGCTCATGAGCGCCTGGGCGCGCTCCATCGCCGCCGCCTGGGTGAAGTGGACGACGTACACGGGGGCCTGCTGGGTGGACAGCAGCTCCTCCAGCGTCTCGTGCAGCGGGGTGACCCGATAGGAGTAGATGAGCGGCACCGGCCGCTCGGCGTGCTTCACGACGGCGGTGTCGCGCCCGGTGCGGCGCGTGAGGTCGGTCTTGAAGCGCTCGACGTCGCCCAGGGTGGCCGACATCAGCACGAACTGCGCCTGCGGCAACTCCAGCAGCGGCACCTGCCACGCCCAGCCGCGGTCGGGTTCCGCGTAGAAGTGGAACTCGTCCATGATCACCGTGCCGACGTCGGCGTCCGCGCCGTCGCGCAGCGCGATCTGGGCGAGGATCTCGGCGGTGCAGCAGATGATCGGCGCGTCGGCGTTCACCGTGGCGTCGCCGGTCATCATCCCGACGTTCTCGGTGCCGAACAACGCGCACAGGTCGAAGAACTTCTCCGACACCAGCGCCTTGATCGGCGCGGTGTAGAAGCTGATCTCGTCCCGGGCGAGCGCCGCGAAGTGAGCTCCGGCGGCGATCAGGCTCTTGCCCGAGCCGGTCGGGGTCGAGACGATCACGTTGTTGCCGGAGACGACCTCGATGAGGGCCTCCTCCTGAGCGGGGTACAGCGTGAGCCCCCGCTCCGCGTTCCACGACGCGAACGCGTCGAACAACGCGTCGGGGTCGGAGCCGGAGGGCAGGCGGCGGAGGAGGCTCATGCTTTCGGTCACGCTTCTTATCCTGCCCAAGCCGCGTGACTGTTTCGACCGGCACGTGGTACGGCAAGCTGCGGCACAACTACGTCAAAGGGGCGTGGCGCAGCCAGAATCCGCAGGTCAACCCCACAAACTGGTCGCGTGGGGGAGAATTTGGCCGGGCTCGTCGCGCGGCGCCGGGATGCGCTCGGCGACGTGCTGCTCGCGCTCGCCGTGCTCGCCTTCGCCGTTCCCGCGATCCTCACCGGCCGTTCCTTCTCGCTGATGCCGGTGCCGGAGGCCGTACGGCTGGCCGTGACGTCGGCCGCGGCGGCGGCCGTGCTGGCGCGGCGCCGCACCCCGTGGCCCCTGGTCACCGGCACGTCCGCGTGCGCGCTGTTCGCGGGCCAGCTCGTGCCGCTGACGCTCGCCGCGTACGCGCTGACGGCCGAGCGCGGGGGACGCCATCGGCTCGGGGCGGTCGCCGCGCTGGCCGGGGTGTACGTCGTGGTCGACCGCGTCAACCCCTACAGCGATCACGCGCCTCTCCTGGCGGTCGTCTGGGCGGTGGCGCTGGTCTGCCTGCCCGCGCTGGCGGGCCACTGGGTGTCGCGCTACCGCGCGATGATCCGGGAGCTGCGGGAGAGCGCGCGGGCGGGCGAGGAGCAGGCGGCGGCGCTGGAGCGCCGCCGCATCGCCTGGGAGCTGCACGACACGGTCACGCACGCCGTCACCGTGATGGTGCTCAACGCGGGCCTCATCCAGGACGCCGACGACCCCGGGGAGATCCGCAAGCTGGCCGGGAGCATCGAGGACAAGGGCGTGCGGGCGCTGACCGAGCTGCGCGAGCTGCTCACGGCGCTGCGCAGCAGCGACCTGCCGCCCTCGGCGGAGAGCGTGGAGGGGATCCCGCGCCTGGTCGAGGAGGGCCGGGTCACCGGTCTGCGCGTCGCGCTGCACTACGAGGTCCCGGAGGAGGCGTTGTCCCGGCAGGCCGGGCACACCTGCTACCGGGTGGTCCAGGAGGGGCTGAACAACGTGCGCAAGCACGCCCCCGGGGCCGACGTGCAGGTGGTCTGCGAGGCGCGCGGCGACACGCTCAACGTGTCGGTGGTCAACAGCGGGGGGGCCGTCGCCGCCGGCGGCGGGGACCGGGCGGCGCCGGCCCGGGCGCCCGCCCACGAGGGGTCGGGCTACGGGCTGACCGGCCTGAGCGAGCGGGTGGCCCAGCAGGGCGGGCGGCTCACGTACGGGCCCACCGCCGAAGGCGGATTCGCCCTCAACGCCAGCATCCCCTACCGCCCGCCGGAGCGGCCGGCGAACTGAGCCGACGCACTGAGCCGACGCACGGGCAGACACACCGGGCCGGCGCGCTGGGCGGGGGCGCTAGAGGCCCAGGTCCTCGATCTCCTTCAGCAGGGCCGGCCGGGAGCCGCCGGGAGGGGTGCCGCCGGGCTCCTTCTCCACGCTCCGTGCCCCGCGGTCGCGGAACAGGTAGCCGCCGAGGATGCCGCCCACGAACCCGAAGACGTGTGCCTGCCAGCCGATGCCCTCGGCCGGCAGCAGACCGGTGAACTGGTAGGCGAAGCACAGGCCCATCACCAGGCCGATGACGATGTCGATCAGGTGCCGGTCGAAGGCGCCGCGGACGAGCACGTACCCGAAGTAGCCGAAGACCAGGCCGCTCGCGCCCGCACCGACGGTGGCGGCGTCGGCGGTGAACCACGAGCCGAGCCCGCTGGCGACGGCGATCAGCCCGGTGACGCCGAGGAAGCGCCGCACGCCCCGGTAGGCCGCGAGGAACCCGAAGATGAACAGCGGCCCGGAGTTGCCCTCGATGTGCGCCCAGCTCCAGTGCAGGAGCGGCGCGGAGACGATGCCGGGCAGCCGTTCGACGTCCCACGGCCGGATGCCGAAGCTGTAGCTCAGCGAGTAGCCGGAGGCCCAGTTGGCCACCTGCACGGCCCAGATCACGGCCAGGAAGCCGACCATGACCCAGAACGCCTTCCGGGCCTCGGCGACCATGATCTCCGCGGTGCGGCCGTCGCTCACGGAACCCTCCCTGTGCTGGGGATCACGCTACTGGGGACCACCACGGTACTGGGGATCATGGGAAACATACCGCCGACGGCCGCGCGAGTCACCGGGTGCGGGGGCCGCGTCGTGACGCGGCCCCGCCGGAAAGGGTCAGGCGCGTTCGATCACGACGACCGGGATCTCCCGGCTGGTCCTGGTGGCGTACTCGTCGTACGCGGGCCAGGCGGCGGCCATGGTCCGCCACATGTCCGGCCGTTCCGCCGCGGTCGCCGTACGGGCCCGGGCCCTGAACCTGTCGCCCTTGATCTGGAACTCGACCTCGGGATCGGCCTGGAGGTTGAGGTACCACAGCGGGTGCTCGTCGGCCCCGCCCTTGGAGGCGACCACGAGATAGGCGTCGCCGTACGGCTGGTAGATCAGGGGGGTGCTCCGGGGCTGCCCGGACTTCCGGCCCCTGGTGGTGAGGATGGCCGTGGTGGTGCCCTCCCAGTCGTGGCCCTCCTCACCCGCGGTCTCGACGTAACGCCTGACGTGTTCCTGTCCGAAGAGCATGAGGTCACCTTCCCACAGGGCCGGGGTCAACCGCCGGAGGCGTCCGCCAGTTCCAGGGCGACCTCCAGGCCGGCCCCGGTCCGCTGCTCGTCGGTCGTCGACTCCTCGCGGATCAAGAACCACGCGGCGTGTATCGCGAACAGCGCCATGGAGCGCTTGAGCCGCACCGGCAGCGGATCGTCCGGCCCGTACAGGGACTGCATCAGCGCGCCCATGCGGTCGCGCATCAGGTCGACCTTGACGTGCCCCTGCAGCGCCGTCTTGTTACGGTCCATGAACTGCATGACCTCGTGGTGGCGCCCTCGGGTCATCTGCGCGGAGTAGCGCAGGATCAGCTCCCGGCGGGTCTCCGCCGTGGGGGGACGCCCGGCCGCCCACGCGATCAGCTCGTCCAGCGCGGCGATGCGGTCCTCGACCAAGCTGGCGACGATGTCCTCTTTTGTCCGGAAGTGGTAGTACAGTGCCGCCTTGGTCACGCCGAGGGCCTCGGCTATCTCCCGGAGCGACGTCGCCTCGTACCCCTGCTCGGTGAAGAGCCCGATCGCGACCTCCTGGATGCGGCTGCGTGTGTCGGTCTGAGTGCCCATGTCCTGCTGACCCCTAATTAACTTGACGGCCGGCAAGTAAGGACAATACCTTAAGTCCGCACTAGCCTGTCGGCAAGTAAGTAACCTATCCCGATCCTTTACTCATGGGGGCACCACGATGACCGAGGCTCCGCCCGCGCCGGGGCGGTCCAAAGAAGTGATGGCCGTACTGCCCGGCCTGATGCTGGCGATCATGCTGGCGATGCTCGACAACATGATCGTCGGTACCGCGATGCCGAGGATCGTCGGCGAACTGAACGGCCTGGAGTACTTCACCTGGGTCACCACGTCGTACGTCCTGGGCACCACGGTGTCCACGCCGATCTGGGGCAAGCTCGGCGACCTCTACGGCCGCAAGAACATCTTCCTCGGGTCCATCGTGCTGTTCCTGGTCGGCTCCGCGCTGTGCGGCATGGCGGGCTCGTCGCTGTTCGGGGGCACCGAGCACGGCATGGCCGAACTCATCGCGTTCCGCGCGCTGCAGGGCCTCGGGGCCGGGGGCCTCATGGTCAACGTCATGGCGATCATCGGTGACCTCGTGCCGCCCCGCGAGCGCGGCCAGTACCAGGGCATCATGGCCGCGATCATGTCGCTCGCGATGATCGCCGGGCCGCTCGTCGGCGGCTTCATCACCGACCACCTCGACTGGCGCTGGGCGTTCTACGTGAACCTGCCCCTCGGCGGCGTCGCGCTGGTCTGGCTGTTCTTCCGGCTGCACCTGCCCAAGCACCGCACCGAGCACCGCATCGACTGGCTCGGCGCGACCGTCCTCACCATCGGCATCACCGCGATCGTGCTGATCACCTCGTGGGGCGGGCAGGCGCACGGCTACCCGTGGGGCTCCTGGCAGATCCTGTCGCTGGCCGGGCTCGCGGTGGTCTCGCTCGCGCTGTTCATCCCGATCGAGCGGCGCGCGGCCGAGCCGATCATGCCGCTGCACGTGTTCGCCAACCGCAACTTCTCGCTCATCTCGGCGCTCGGCTTCCTGCTGGGCTTCGCGATGTTCGGCGCGATCAGCTTCATCCCGCTGTTCCAGCAGATCGTGCAGGGCTCCACGGCCACCAACTCCGGCCTGCTCCTGCTGCCGATGATGATCACATCGATGATCGTGTCGCTGTTCGTCGGCAAGGCGATCACCCAGACCGGGCAGTACCGGATCTATCCGGTCATCGGCGGGGCGATCATGGCGGTCGGCATGTGGCTGCTGTCGCTGCAGGACGTCAACACGCCGTCCTGGCAGACCGGCGCGTTCATCGCCGTCTTCGGCCTCGGCATGGGCTTCCTGATGCAGACGACGATGCTCATCGCGCAGAACAGCGTCGAGCAGAAGGACCTCGGCGTGGCCAGCAGCGCCTCCACGTTCTTCCGGTCCATCGGCGGCTCGTTCGGCGTCGCGATGTTCGGCGCGATCTTCAACAACCGGCTCACCGACACCCTGAGCGACAAGCTCGGCCCGGTGGCGGCCAAGCAGGTCGGCAGCGGCGGCGCGGGCATCACCCCCAAGGCCCTCGAGCAGCTTCCCCCGCAGGTCAAGGGGTTCTTCCTGGACGCCCTCGCCACGGCCATCGGGTCGGTCTTCCTCTGGGCGGCCGTGGTCGCCGTGCTCGTCCCGGTGCTCGCCGCGTTCGTCAGGCACGTCCCGCTGCGTACCGGCGCTCCGAGCGCCGCCGCCCCCGACGGCGAGAAGGCGGAGCCGCTGACCGCCGCCTTCGAGTGAGCGGCTGACAGCTGGAAGCTTGAGTCGAGCTTGAATCCGAGCTGAGATCCGGCCGGTACGGCCCTCGCCCCCGCGCGGGCGGGGGCCGTACCAGGTTCCGGGGCCGGTCAAGCGGACCGGTCAAGCTGACCGGTCGGGCGGACCGGTCAGGCGGAGTGCTCGGCGCGGTCCGCCGACCAGTCGGTGTGGAAGACGCCCTCCCGGTCGGTGCGGCGGTAGGTGTGCGCGCCGAAGAAGTCGCGCAGCCCCTGCAGCAGCGCCGCCGGCAGCCGGTCGCGGCGCAGCCCGTCGTAGTAGGCGAGCGCCGAGGAGAAGCCCGGGGTGGGCACCCCGATCGTCGCCGCCGTGGCCACGACCCGCCGCCACGACTCCTGAGCCTCGTCCAGGGCCTGCGCGAAGGTGGGGTCGACCAGCAGCGTCGGCAGGTTCGGGTCCGCGTCGTAGGCGGCCCTGATCCGGTCGAGGAAGCGCGCCCGGATGATGCAGCCGCCCCGCCAGATGGTGGCCATGTCACCGAGCCGCAGGTTCCAGCCGTACTCCGCACTAGCCGCGGCCATCTGGTCGAACCCCTGGGCGTACGCGACCACCTTGGAGGCGTACAGGGCCCGCCGCACGTCCTCGACGAGGCCGGAGTCGCCGGCGGTGCCGGACGGGCCGGTGAGCGAGCGGGCCGCGGCCCGCTGCTCCGGGTGGCCCGACAGGGCCCGGGCGAAGACCGCCTCGGCGATGCCCGTCACCGGGACGCCGAGGTCGAGGGCGCTCTGCACGGTCCAGCGGCCGGTGCCCTTCTGCTCGGCCTGGTCGACCACCACGTCCACGAACGGCTTCCCGGTCGCGGCGTCGACGTGGCCGAGCACCTCGGCGGTGATCTCGATGAGGTACGACTCGAGGTCGCCCCGGTTCCACTCGCGGAAGACGTCGGAGAGCTCCTTGGGGTTCAGCCCGAGGGCCTGCCGCAGCAGGTCGTACGACTCCGCGATGAGCTGCATGTCGGCGTACTCGATGCCGTTGTGCACCATCTTCACGAAGTGGCCGGCGCCGTCGGGGCCGATGTGCACGCAGCACGACACGCCGTCCACCTTGGCCGCGATGTCCTCCAGCAGCGGGCCGAGCGTCGCGTACGCCTCGGGGTCGCCGCCGGGCATGATGCTGGGCCCGTTCAGGGCCCCCTCCTCGCCACCGGAGATGCCGGTGCCGACGAAGTGGATGCCCCGCTCGCGCAGCGCGGCCTCCCGGCGGCGGGTGTCCAGGTAGTGGGCGTTGCCACCGTCGATGATCATGTCGCCCGGCTCCATGACGGCGGCGAGCTCCTCGATCACCGCGTCCGTGGGGGCGCCGGCCTTGACCATGATGATCGCCTTGCGGGGCCGTTCGAGCGCGGCGACGAACTCCTCGATCGTGCCCGCCGGCACGAACGCGCCCTCGTCCTTGTGCTCCTCCATGAAGCGGGTGGTGCGGCTCTCTGTGCGGTTGTGGACCGCGACGACATGACCGTGGTGCGCGAAGTTGCGGGCGAGGTTGCGGCCCATGACCGCGAGGCCCGTCACTCCGATGTCTGCCTTGTTCATGGCTAAAGTCATACCGCTCCCGGGTGGGGGTGCTCGGCCGCGGGGTGGCGTGTCCGCGGCCAAGCGTCGTGAGCTGGGCTTTCGTCCTGATCCTCAGTAGCTGTAGCCGCTTCCGGCGCCGCTTCCGTGGCGGTGCGCGGCCGAAGGCGAGGGTGAGGGGGAGGGCGCCGCCGAGGGGGAGGCGGCGCCGCCGGCGGTGGCGGGGCGGATCAGGCCGAGCAACCCGTGCCGCGCCTTCGAGACCCCGGCCGAGAACCACACCGCGTCGGTGCCGCCGTTTCCGGCCGTGCCCGGTTCGAGGTCCCACAGGCCCTCCAGGGCGATCGCCCCGCCGTCCGCGCGGCGCAGCGGGCCGAGGTAGCGGCAGGTCCGGGGGTTGTACGCGTTGATCCACCCGTCGCCGAAGTTGCCCACGAGCAGCGCCCCGGCGTACGCGCCGAACCCCTGGGGGGCGAGGGTCATCGCCCAGGGCGCGTTGAGCGGGCCGCGGGAGGCGAGGCGCCGTACGAAACGCCCGTCGGCGGTGAACACGCTGACGAACCCGTTGCCCCGCCCCGCGACCGGCTTGCCGGTGCCGGGATCGCGCCGCGCGTACGCGACCATGACGGAGTCGCCGACGATCTCCACGTTGAAGGGGGAGTAGCGGACGGGCAGCGACGGGTCGCGGAACTGGCGGTTCGACAGCCGCACCCGCCGGAAGTCCTCGTCGAAGACGTGGACGCGGCGGTGGGAGAACGACGGCGCGAGCAGGAACGTGCCGCGGTTGGTGTTCATCAGCGCCAGGCCCTTGTAGTCGGCGCCGCGGGTGAACGCGGCGATGACCGCGTTGCCGGGGTCGGCCTTGGCGCTCCAGGCGGTGATGGCGCCGCTCGGGCTCGAGAAGATGAACGAGGCGGGCGCGGTCCCCGCCCTCCCCTTGATCGTGAAGGCGTTCCCGGTGTACGCCACCTGCCCGGTGGGGGTCCCGCCGGGGATCGCGACCGTGGTGGGGGCCTTTTTGACCGCGCCCGCGCCGCCGGTGTAGACGGTGGCGGTGCCGGTGCCCGCGTTGGACACCCACAGGGTCGCGCCCATGGCGAGGCCCCAGGGGTTGACCAGCTTCGGGTCCGTGACGGCGGCCTTGCCCGCCACATCGGAGACCAGGGGGACCTCGGCGAACCGGGTGGACGTGCGCGCCGCCTGAGCGGGCGGTCGGGCAAGGGGACGGGCGAGTGGGTGGGCCTGGTGGCCGGGACGGCTCTCCGCGTGGCGCGAGGCGCCGGCGGCCGAGGCGGGATGGGCCGGGGCCGCGCCGGCGAGCGCCAGCGTGAGCGGCACGGCACAGAGCGTGACGATACGTGCCCGCATGGGGCCTCCTGAAAGTGGGTCAGACCTGCGAGGGGTCGGACTGCGAGGGGGTCGGAACGGTGTCGGCATGCCCTTACGCCCGGAGATACGCCCCCCTGCCGCTCCGGGTTCAGTCCCTTTTCCGTCGCAGGTGGGGGCGCGCGCATCGGGGTTTCTGGCCTATCCTGACAAAACCCGCAAACTAAGCGGGTTTTGTATAGAGATGGCCGTCCGATGGCGAGGACGCTTGGCCTCCTCGTCGGGCCGCTGGTAATTGAGGACAGCCAGGAAGGGACGGCGTCCAGCCGCCCACCGTCGTCGCGCACCCACGGAGAAGAGACGTGTTCGCACCGAAGCCGGAACGGTCAGTCGTCGCGATCCCGCCACCCGGAGACGGGCCCGGCTACTGGGCGGGCGCGCCCAGCGCCGTGAGCCGGGACGGGTGGATCTATCTGGCCTACCGGCTGCGCCGCCCGATCGGCTCCGGCCGGGGGTACGCCGTGGAGATCGCCCGGTCGGCCGACGGCGAGCGGTTCGAGCGGATCCTCACGATCACCAAGGACGAGATGAAGACCGAGTCGCTGGAGCGGCCCACGCTCGTGGCGACGCCCGACGGGTCGTGGCGCCTCTACCTCAGCTGCGCCACGTACGGCACCAAGCACTGGCGGGTCGAGATGATCGAGGCCGCCGACCCGGCGGAGTTCGATCCCGCCGACGCGCGGGTCGTGCTCCCCGGCGACCTCAAGACCGGCGTCAAGGACCCGGTCATCCTGCACCACGGCGGCGTGTGGCACCTGTGGGCGTCGTGCCACCCGCTGGAGGACCCCGACGAGGCCGACCAGATGGTGACCGACTACGCCACCAGCGCGGACGGGATCGCCTGGACCTGGCAGGGGACCGCGCTCGACCGGCGGCCCGGCCAGTGGGACTCCCGAGGCGTACGGGTGAGCGCGGTCACCTTCAGCGGGGAGACCGTCATCGCCTACTACGACGGCCGCGCGTCGGCGGCGGAGAACTACGAGGAGCGCACGGGCGTGGCGATCGGCCCCGACCCGTCCACCCTCACCGCGACCGGGACCGCGCCCGTCGCCCAGTCGGAGCACGGGGCGGGCGGGCTGCGTTACCTGTCGGTCGTGCCCGTGCCCGGCGGCCACCGGCTGTACTACGAGCTGACCCGCGCCGACGGGGGCCACGAGCTGCGTACCGAGCTGCGCTGACCACCGACGGCTGACCACCGCCGCCGACCACCTCCGCCGAACACCGCCGGGCGGGTCCGGGGGCGTCGGCGGACGGCCGGGCGGGGAGGCCGGGGCCGCGGGAGCCGGGTGGCGCGCGCCGGGTGGTGGGAGCCGGGTGTGGGAGCCGGATACGGGAGAGGTGGCGGCCGGAGCACGAGCGGGGCTCGCGCTCCGGCCGGGTGTCACCGCCCGGCCGGCGGGCCGTCCACGCCTCTGACGCGGCCGTTGCGGGCCTGCCGCTGGCCGTCGGGCCGGGCGCCCACCAGGCCGCCCGACCGCTCCCGGGGGCGCAGCCAGTCGCTGAAGTCCTCCTCCAGCAGGTCGCGGAGCAGCGCGATGTCGGCGGCGAAGTAGGCCAGCAGCTCCTGGCGCTGCTCCCAGGTGAGCGGCCGCCGGGGTTGCGCGTCGCGCTGCAGCATCCGCTCCAGCGGACTGGTCAGCCGCTGGCCCAGGAAGGGATCCCCGAGCCGGGCGATCCGGGCGAGGACACGGTGCCTGCGGCTCTGCCGCGGATGGGCGGTGACGTTCTCCCTGGGCACCTCGCCGACGAGCCCCTGCTCCACCCCCAGAAAGGCGCAGATGCGGTCCAGCGTGTCGGCGGGCCGGTCGACCAGGTCGCGGTAGCGGAAGACCAGCACCTGCTCGCGGGGGAACAGCGTGAACAGGTGCGCGAGCTGCTCGCCGTACCGGCCGAGGCCCACGTAGTGCCAGAACGGCGACCAGCCGTCCGCGACGCGCCGCCTCTCGGCGGCGCACGCCTCGATCACGTCGCCGATCGGCTCCAGGCCGGCCGACCACAGGTGCGTCCAGTTGGAGTGCGCCCGTTCCACCGGGTCGCGCAGCGAGACGATCAGCTTCGCGTCGGGGACGGTCTCCCTGATCCGCCGCTGGGCGTCCAGGTCGTACAGGTAGAAGGGGGTGGACTCGCCGGCGAGCGTCCCGGGCGGCGCGTCCGCGAAGAGCGCCTCGTAGTCGGCGCGCCGCCACACGTGCTCGCGGTAGGTCTCCGCGTCGCCCGGCCCGCCCTTGGCCGGCGGCGGGCCGTCGGTGAGGAAGAACTTCGGTTCCTTGACGGGTGACATGAAGAGCCCCGGGTGGCGGGCGAGCGCCGCATGCAGGGCGGTGGTGCCGGCTTTCGGCACACCGATGACCAGGAAGTCGGGCAGAGCCATGGAAAAGTCCTCCTACTTTCCCGATTAGATTAGTTGGTTTTTGCCCCTTCCCAACGTGAAATCACCACAAATGGGTGTACCCGCTCAGCCGGCGACGAGCCGGATGCGGGTCGCCGGCCACCCGCGCCGCAGGGCGGCGGGGCGCCGCCCGCCGTCGAACCAGATCTCGAACCACACCTCGTTGCGTCCGCCCTCCCGGACCAGTCCCCACCGGTCGGAGAGCATGTCGAGCAGCGGCATGCCGCGCCCGCCCTGGCTCGACGCGTTCGGCAGCGGGTGGCCGGCGCAGGGCGGCCCGGCGGAGCCGTCGTCCTGCACGCCGATGCGCACCCGGTCGGGCAGGCACGACACGGTGAGGGTGAACGTGCCGCCGTTCCCCGAGCGGGAGTGGACGACGGCGTTGGTCGCGATCTCGCTCGTGAGCAGGACGCAGTCGTCGTGCCGGGGGTGGCCGCGCCCCAGGGCGGCCGACACGAGCCTGCGCGCCCGCCCCACCTGGTCCCGTCCGCCCGCGAGCCGCGCCACGCGGTTTCCCTCGCCGTCCCCCGAGATCTCCATAGCACTCCTTCAGCGTGGGAGCCGAGTCAGTCGCCGCAGAGTTGACGTCCGCGCGGCCGCCCGCGATGTCACGGGAAAGTAGGAGTGTCCTTGCCCGAGTCGCCGGAAAGTGTCCGGTATCGGGGGGTGGTAAGCGTCCGGGAAAGCGGCCCGGAAAGACGCCGCCTGGCGAAACGGCCGGTCGCGGGACCGCGCCGATTCCGGAAGCGTGCCGGTTCCGAAAAACACAGGGCGGCGGGACCGGTTCCCCGGCCCGCCGCCCTGCGACGCGTACGGTCAGGTCAGGAGGCGTCGTGCGCCGCTCCGGCGGAGCCGTTGACGACGAGCACGCGCTCGCGCTCGGGCACCTCGATGGCCGGGAACGTGCCGGTGTCGACGATTCCGTGCTCCCGGTAGGCCGCCTCGATCAGCGCGTACGCCTGGGGTTCGAGCTTCCACAGCGCCCGCCACTCCTTCGCCACGAGGAGCGGGATGCCGACCTCCTTGGCGATGTCGGCGGCCCGGGGGACGTACTTGCGCGCGATCTGCTGGTCCCAGTACTGCCGCGCGGTGCGCAACTGGGTCGCGCGCTGGGCGGTGTCGACGACGGGCGCCGGCTCGGCCGGGAGGTCCTCCTCCTCGTCGTCGATCAGCTCCGCGATGGTCGCGGCGGGCAGCGCCACCGGGGCGGGCGGCTCGGGCTCCGGCCCCCACGGCACCGGCGGGGCGAGGTCGATCAGCGCCGAGGTGTTGTAGAGGGCGCCGATCTGCGACAGCAGCGCCTCCTGCCGCTTCTCGTCCACGGCCAGCCCGGTGTACTCGACGGCCTGGTCCATCGCCTTGTCGAGCCTCGCCATCGCGGCGCGCATCTTGCGGTCCGGCGCCCCGGCCTCGCGCAGCGCCCGGACCCGCTTGGCGGCCAGCGCCACCCGGGTGAGCCTGCGGTGCGCGTCCACCTCGCTCGCCGTACGGTCGCTCACCTCGGCCAGGCCGACCCGGACCAGGATCCGCTCGGGGGTCAGCCGCCAGTTGATGCGGCCGCGGCCGGTGATGCGGACCCGCTCGATCGCCATGCCGCGTTCCCACAGCCAGGCGGCCACGAGCGGGGCGGCGAGCCGGAACACGGCCTCGGCGACGCTGCGGGCGTCCATGCTCGACAGGACCGCCGACAGGCAGGTGAGCGCCCAGACGGCGACGCCGTCGATGCCGGCGGAGTAGTTCTCCCGCATGTTGCGCCGGGCCCGTACGGCGCTGGTGATGACGGCGACCTCGATGAAGGCGAACAGCAGGAGCCGCAGCGGCCCGTCGAAGCCGAGCACGTCGCCGGAGAAGCGCCACATGCCCTGCGCGGACACGCCGGTCGCGATGCTGGCGGCGACGATGGTGAGGACGTCCTCGGTGGGACGGCCGGCCGCCCAGCGGCGGAACAGGCGGATGAGGGCGCGGAGCGCGAAGAAGGCCAGGACCAGCAAGACCAGGGCGATGACGCTGATGATGACTGTCTCGACCGGATGGGCCGACACGAAGGCGGTTAGTTGGTCAATGGGGGGCATCAGTCACGGTCTCTCGATGTCCGATGGTTTTTCCCGAGATCATCCCAGAAGGGCAGGCCTCCGCGGGGGGAAACACGCCTGACTCCCGCCACTTGGCTCATGTCCTGTCACAGATACGCCTTTTTATTCACCGTCGTCCGCCCGGCATCACTGGACCTCAGGAGGCGGGACCGGCGAGCCAGGCGTCCACGTCGCGGCGCAGCGCCCGCTTCGCCGCCTCCGGCGCGAAGGACGCGTCCACCGAGGCGCGGGCGAGCCCGGCCAGCGCCGCGTCGTCGTAGCCGAAGACCTCCCGGACCCTGGCGTACTCATCCGTCAGGGTGGTGCCGGTGACGGACGGGATGTCGGTGTTCAGCGTGACGGCGAGCCCCGCCTCGCGTAGCCGTGGGAACGGGTGGGCCGTGAGGCCGTCCACCAGGCCGAGCGCGACGTTGGACGACGGGCACACCTCCAGGGGGATGCCCCGCTCGCGTACCTCGGCGGTCAGATCCGGGTCCTCCAGCACCCGGACGCCGTGGCCCAGCCGCTCGGCCCGCCCGACCGTGATCGCCTCGCGGACGCTGCCGGGGCCCTCGATCTCGCCCGCGTGGTGCACGACGTGCAGGCCCGCCTCCGCCGCGTCGGCGAAGACCTCGGCGAATGGCGCCAGCGGGTAGGACTCCTCACCGGCCACTCCGACGCCGAGCACGCCGTCCCCGGCGTACCGGGTCGCGAGCTCCACGGTGCGCCGGGCCCGCTCGACCGGCCGCCGCCGCGAGTGGTCGAGCAGCACCCCGCACTCCACGCCGTACGCCGCGCGCCCCTCGGCGAGGCCGGCGAGCACGGCCTCCAGCGGCATCTCCGGGGCGCCGAGCCGTTCGCCGTGCGAAGCCGCGGTGAAGGTCACCTCCGCCCACCGGGTGCCCTGCGCCGCCTCGTCCGCGCAGAACTCCACGGCGATCCGGTGGAAGTCCTCCGGCCGGACCAGGCACTCCCGTACGAGCGAACCGTGGTCGGCGAACGCGCGGAAGCCGGCGAAGGGCCCGGCGGGGCGGGCGGGCACGGGCAGGCCGTTGGCCGCCGCGATCTCGGCCAGCGTGTCCGGCCGGACCGTGCTCTCCAGGTGGACGTGCAGGTGGGCCTTGGGCAGCAGGGCGAGATCGCGCACGGCGGCAGCGTAGGCGCGCGGGCCCCGCCGCCGCACCCCGGTTTCCGGCCGCACCCGGATACCGATGCCCAGGTGCCGGTGGTCAGGTGCCGGCGCTCAGGTGCGGGTGCCCGGGTGCCGGTCCTCAGGCGCCGGTGCTCAGATGTCGGTGCTCAGATGTCGGTGCTCAGATGTCGAGGCCGAGGCGGGAGATGGGCTCGACGAGCTCCTCCTCCTCGTACCGCAGGTGCGACAGCAGCACGTCCGACAGCAGGTCCACCTGCGCGCGGACGCCGTCGAGCCGGTCCGGGTCCTCGATCATCGCCACGAGCGCGGCGTCCAGGCCGGTCAGCACCTCGGCGATCACTTCGTGCTCCTGCTCCAGCCGCTCGACCACCGGCGCCAGCGACCCCTGCGCCGCCGCCAGCATCGGGAACATGTGCTCGTCCTCGATCGTGTGGTGGGTGGTCAGCAGCCGGCAGTACGACGCGCAGAACGTGCCCAGCGTCCAGTAGTTCTGCCGCATGGTGAGCTCGTTGATCATCGAGCGGAGCGCCGCGGCGTCGGAGCGGCCCGCGGCGACCTGCTCCAGCGCGTCCCTGATCTGGGTCAGCTCGCGGCGCAGGTGATCGTGGATGAGCACGAGCCGCTGCCCGGCCGCCCGCTGCTGCGGCGTCAGCGCGGCGGGATCCCGCTTGGGCAGCCGCGGCCGGGTGGCCTCGTCCAGGGCGGCCGGCACCGAGGCCGTCGCCCGGTGACCGGCGGGGGCCACCGCGTCCTCGTCCGCCCGTCCGGCCCGTCCGCGCTCCCGTGCCACCGCCTCGCGTACGGCGGGGGCGACCTCCTCGGCGAAGACCTTGAGGTCCCTGTCGTCGTCCACCGCGAGCACGAAGACGCTCATGCCGTGGTCCCGCACGAGACCGGCGAGCCGCTCGGCCCACACGCCGGGCGGCCCGTTCAGGAACCCCTCCCCGGCGGCGCCGGAGAACCGTCCCTCGATGTTGTAGACGCGGCGGATCCCGGCGGGATCGCGCCCGGCCCGTTCGGCGGCGGCGTCCAGGATCGCCGTCATCGCGCCCAGGTCGTCCGGCGCGGCGTACCCCGACGAGGGCACCCAGCCGTCGCCGAGCCGCCCGGTCAGCTCCAGCATGCGCCGCTTGTACGCGCCGATCCACAGCCCGATCGGATGCGGGGGGAACGGCCCCGGCCGCGCGCCCTCCAGCCGGTAGTGCCGGCCGTCGAGCCGTACGCCCTCGCCGGGCGTCCACAGCGCGCGCAGGACCGCGACGGCCTCCTCCAGCGCCTCGACCGCGTCGCCGGGGTCGCGGCGCGGGCCGCCCATGGCCGCGACGCCGTCCCAGAACGCCCCGGCCCCGAGCCCCAGCTCCACCCGGCCGCCGCTGAGGATGTCGAGCGACGCGGCGGCCCTGGCCAGCACCGCGGGTGGCCGCAGCGGGAGGTTCACCACGTCGGGGAACAGCCGCACCCGCTCCGTGCGCGCCGCCAGCACCGACAGCAGCGTCCAGGTGTCCAGGAACGACGGCTGGTACGGGTGGTCCTGGACGCCGATGACGTCGAGGCCCAGCTCGTCGGCCAGCACGGCCTGCCGCACGATCCGGTGGTGTCCCGCCGCGTCCGGCCTGAGGAAGGCCCCGAACCACAGGTCATGCCCAAAATCGGCCATTATTCGCTACCTTTCCGCGTCCCGACCCGGGAGCCTACCTTTGTGGAAAGATCCGGCGACATGACCCCGGCGGCCCCCGCGGGCAGCATCCTGTCCGTCGTCGCCGGCTCACGCGCGTACGGGCTGGAAACGGGGGAGTCGGACGTCGACCGGCGCGGCGTGTTCGTGACGCCCACGGCGAGGTTCTGGCGGCTCGACAAGCCGCCCGACCACGTGGAGGGACCGCTGCCCGAGCAGTTCTCCTGGGAGGTCGAGCGGTTCTGCGTGCTCGCGCTGGAGGGCAACCCGGCCGCGCTGGAGTGCCTGTGGTCGCCGCTCGTCGAACTGGTCACCCCGCCGGGGGAGCGGCTGCTGGCGATTCGCCGCGCGTTCCTGTCGCGCCGGGCGGCGCGGGCCTTCGCCGGCTCCGCGGACCGGCAGTTCCGCCGCCTCCGCCCGGACGACCCGCCGCGGCCCGGCGGCGACGCGAGGCGGTGGAAGATGGCCATGCACATGATCCGGCTGCTGCTCGGCGCCTCGTCTCTGGCCCGGCACGGGGAGCCGCTGGTCCGTGTGGGCGCCCACCGCGACCGGCTGCTGGCCGTACGGCGGGGGGAGACGCCCTGGCCCGAGGTGCTGGAGTGGCGCGGGCGCCTGCTGGCGGAGCTGGCTCGGCTGGACGACCGGTCCGGAAGCGCGCTGCCGGACCGGCCGGACCGGGCGGCCGCCGAGGAGTTCCTGATCGAGGTGCGGAGGTCTGCTCTGTGACCGTCCCGAAGCTGACCGTCCCGAAGCTGATCGTCCCGAAGGTGAGCGTGACGAGAAGAAACCGTGACCAGAGGGGACCGTGGCGAGAGGTGAGCGTGACGAGAGGGGAGGCGCCGTGACCGCCGTCCTGCCGTCCTGGCTGCCCGAGGTGGCCGCGGGCGAGCGGCATCCGCTCGCCTTCGCCACCGTGAGCGGCGCGCACCTCTACGGATTCCCCTCGATGGACTCCGACGTCGACCTGCGGGGCGTGCACGTGCTGCCCGCCGAGGAGGTCGTCGGCCTGCGCACGGGCGAGGAGACCGTGATCAGGTCGTGGGTGCGCGAGGGCGTGGAGGTCGACCTCGTGACCCACGACCTGGCCAAGTTCTGCCGCCTGCTGCTCGGCCGCAACGGGTACGTGCTGGAGCAGCTCCTGTCGCCCCTGGTCGTGCGGACGTCCCCGCTGCACGAGGAGATGCGCTCCCTCGCGCCCGGCTGCCTCACCCGGCACCACGCGCATCACTACCTGGGCTTCGCCCGCACCCAGCGGCGGCTGTTCGACCGTACGGGGGAGCTGAAGCCGCTGCTGTACGCGTTCCGGGTGCTGCTGACGGGCATCCGCCTGATGCGCACGGGAGAACTCGTCGCCGACCTGACCCTGCTCCTCGACGGCGCGCCGTCCTACCTCGCCGGCCTGATCGCGGCCAAGCGCGCGGCGGAGCACGGCGCGCCGCCGGACGACGCGCCCGGCCGGGAACGTCTCGCGGCCGACCTCGACGCCCTCACCGCGGCCCTGGAGGACGCCGGGGCCTCCTCCGCGCTGCCGGACGCCCCCTCGGCCCACGACGCCCTGCACGATCTCGTCGTACGGACCCGACTCGCCGGGCGGTGAGAAGGGCCAGAGAAGGCCGAAAAAGCCGGAGAAAGGCCGCCGAAACGGGACGGGACACGCGAACAATGTGGGGTGCCGCCCCGCGTCGCGGACTCATCACGGATAATGGGCCAAGCCGCCATCACACCAGGAGAACGCTTTGACCACCCAGACCGGCAAAGACAACCTCGACCTGGCCGCGAGCGCGGAGGCACTGGCCGACAGCGCGCCCACCGGATCGCTGCGTCACGCGGCCGCCAAATCGGTCGCGATCACCTTCGCCACGACCCGCGACGCCGCCCAGGCGCGCGACACGCTGAACGGCCTGGCTCCCGACGACGTACGGCGGGCCGCGCTGGAGCTCTTCGACGAGCTCTTCGCCCGGGCCGACTGACTCGCGGGCCTTGGGAGAGCGACCGTCCGGGGCCCGGCCGGTCGTCCCGTCGCCGTGCCCATGGCCGCCCTCCGGCTGACGGAGGCCGCGCGTGCGAGACCACATCGTCACGAGCCGGCCGGCGCCGGGGAGCGCCGCCGAGGGCGAGCCGGCCCGTGCCCCCGTGACGCTGCTGACCTTCGGGCACGGCACCGCGCCGCGTGCGGAGTTGATCCCGCTGCTGCGCGGCGCGGGCGTGCGGCAGGTGGTGGACGTCAGGACCGCCCCCGGCAGCAGGCGTAACCCCGACGCCGCCCGCGCGGCGCTGGCGGGCTGGCTGCCGGACGCGGGGATCGGCTACCGCTGGGAGAGCCGGCTGGGCGGGTTCCGCAGGGCCGCTCCGGACTCGCCCGACGTCTTCTGGGAGAACGCCTCGTTCCGGGGATACGCCGGATACACCCGGCAGCCGGAATTCCTGGCCGCCGTCGCCGATCTGCTGGCGGGGGCGCGCACGGCCCGGACGGCCGTGATGTGCGCGGAGAGCCTGTGGTGGCGCTGCCACCGGCGGATCATCGCCGATTTCGTGATCCTCGTGCGGGGAGCCCGGGTGCTGCACCTGTCGCATGACGGACGGCTCACCGAACACGTGCCGACCTCCGGCGCCCGCCTCCGCGACGACGGCCTCCTCGTCTACGACCAGGTCTGACCCGCCGGCCCCGATCCGCTCCCCGTACGCGGGGCGGCGGGATCGTCAGGTGTGCGGCCCGGATACGCCGATGGCCTCCTCGATCGAGGAGGCCATCGGCGGTGGTGGGCGATACTGGGATTGAACCAGTGACCTCTTCCGTGTCAGGGAAGCGCTCTCCCGCTGAGCTAATCGCCCTTGGTGAACCAAGAGGTGGAGACGGGATTTGAACCCGTGTACGCGGCTTTGCAGGCCGCTGCCTCGCCTCTCGGCCACTCCACCGGGTTGATCTCCGAGCGGAAGACGGGATTCGAACCCGCGACCCTCACCTTGGCAAGGTGATGCTCTACCACTGAGCCACTTCCGCGTCCCGGCTCTCGGCCGGACTCACGCGAAGCACTTTATCCAATCTCCGGCGACTCCCCAAATCAGCGGTGTTCGCCCTGCTCACGCCGTGAGTCCGGGTGACCCTCGGGCGTCGTGGGAACCGGACTCCGGCTGACGGGGCCGGGACGGGAGGGGCTGGAGGGGATCCTCGGATGTAAGGACCTAATCTAAAATACGGTGGTTACCAAACGAAGGGGTGGGACGATGCACGACGACGAGGTCGTGGCCGTCGGTCCCGGGCCGCTCGCCTTCGCCGACGTGGTCCGCGTCGCGAGGGACGGAGCGCCGGTGCGGCTGACGGACGACGCGATCGCCGAGATGGCCGCGTCGCGGGGGAGGATCGAGGAGCTGGCCGAGGCCGACACCCCGGCGTACGGCGTCTCCACCGGCTTCGGCGCGCTCGCCACCCGGCACATCGACCCCTCGCTGCGCGCCCGGCTCCAGCGCAGCCTCGTCCGCTCGCACGCGGCGGGCTCCGGGCCCGAGGTGGAGACCGAGGTCGTCCGGGCCATGATGCTGCTGCGCCTGCGCACGCTCGCCACCGGGCACACCGGCGTACGCCCGGTCACGGCCCGGGTGCTGGAGTCGCTGCTGAACGCCCGGCTCACCCCGGTCGTCCACGAGTACGGCAGCCTCGGCTGCTCGGGGGATCTCGCGCCGCTCTCCCACGTCGCCCTGACGATCATGGGCGAAGGGGTCGTGCGGGACGCCGGGGGACGCCTGCGGCCGGCCGCCGAGGCGCTCAAGGAACACGGCGTCGAGCCCGTCGAGCTTGCCGCCAAGGAAGGGCTGGCCCTGGTCAACGGCACCGACGGCATGCTCGGCATGCTCGTGCTGGCGCTGCACGACCTGTCCACGCTCCTCACCACCGCCGACATCGGCGCGGCCATGAGCGTGGAGGCGCTGCTCGGCACCGATTACGTGTTCGCGGCCGATCTCCAGGCGTTGCGGCCCCACCCCGGCCAGGCCCTGGCCGCGGCCAACATGCGGGCGCTGCTCGCGGGATCGGGCGTGATGGCCTCGCACCGCGACGGCTCGTGCACCCGCGTCCAGGACGCCTACTCCCTGCGCTGCGCGCCGCAGGTCGCCGGGGCCGCCCGGGACACCCTCGCCCACGCGTCGGCCGTGGCCGCCCGGGAGATGGCGAGCGCGATCGACAACCCGGTGGTGCTCGCCGACGGCCGGGTGGAGTCCAACGGCAACTTCCACGGCGCTCCCGTGGCGTACGTGCTGGACTTCCTGGCCATCGCGGCGGCCGACCTCGCCTCGATCTCCGAGCGGCGCACCGACCGCATGCTCGACGTGGCCCGCAGTCACGGCCTTCCTGCGTTCCTCGCCGACGATCCGGGCGTCGACTCCGGCCACATGATCGCGCAGTACACCCAGGCGGCGATCGTGTCCGAGCTCAAGCGGCTGGCGGTCCCGGCGAGTGCGGACTCGATCCCGAGCTCCGCGATGCAGGAGGACCACGTCTCGATGGGCTGGTCGGCCGGGCGCAAGCTGCGCCGCGCCGTCGACGGGCTCACCCGCGTGCTCGCGATCGAGGTGCTCACCGCCGCCCGGGCGCTCGACCTGCGCCGGCCGTACGAACCGGCGCGGGGGACGGGCGCGGTCGTCGCGGCGCTGCGCGAGGCGGTGGCCGGGCCCGGGCAGGACCGCTTCCTGGCGCCGGAGATCGAGGCGGTCGTCCGGCTCGTCGCGAGCGGCGCCGTGGCCGCCGCCGCCGAGTCCGCCGTCGGCCCTCTCGCCTGACCGGCCCCTACCGGAAGGCCGTCACGCCTGCCCGGGCGCGGAGCCCGCGCTCGCCGCGAAGGGGAAGACGGCCGTGAGATCCTCGCCCGCCAGGCCTGCCGCGACCGCCTCCGCCAGCCGGTCGCGGGCCGCGGCGGCCACCGACTGGACCACCCCCGGCCCCTCGGTCGCCAGCCGCAGGTCCTTGGCGGCCAGCCCCAGGGCGTACCGCGTCTCGAACGGGCCCGACTCGGCCACCGGTCGCAGCCGCTCCGCCAGCGCGGCCAGCGGGGTCGCCCCGAGGACGTCCAGCAGGGCGGTCCGGCCGACGCCCAGCGCGTCCGCGTACGCCAGGGTCTCGGCCAGGTTCACCTGGGCGGTCACCACCATGCTCATCACCGCGAGCTTGGTCGAGGCCCCCGCTCCCGGCCCGCCCGCCTCGTGCACCGTGCCGAAGACGGGCAGCACGTCCGCCACGCGGTCGAGATCCTCCCGCCGGCCGCCGGCGAGCACGACCAGCGTCCCTTCGGCGGCGGGCCCAACGCTGCCGAGCACCGGCGCGTCGACCAGCCCCACGGCCTCGGGGAGCAGCCCGCGCAGCCGCCGCACCGCGTCCGGGCCGATCGTGGACATCTCCACCAGCACCGACCCCGGCCGAAGCCCTGGCAGCGCCGCCCGCACCACCTCGAAGACGGCGTCGGGATCGCTCAGCATGGTGATCACGATGTCCGCCCCCGCGACGGCCTCGGCCGGGGAGGGGGCCGCCTCCGCGCCCGGCACGTCCCGTGGCGTACGGTTCCACACGGCCACCTTGTGACCGGCGGTGACGAGGCGTCCGGCCATTGGGACGCCCATGCGTCCCAGCCCCAGAAAAGCAATCATGTCCTGGGACGTTATGGGAGGAACAATCCATTCCACCAGCGACTAGATTGCATGGCACTCATCTCCCTCGCTCATGGATCGGAGCATGTTCGACACCGACGCGCTTGTGCTGCTCGACGTCGTGGCCCGCACCGGGTCGTTCACCGCGGCCGCCCTGCAGCTCAACTACACCCAGTCAGCCGTGTCCCGGCGCATCGCCACCCTGGAGGCCCAGGCGGGCGGCCCGTTGTTCGCGCGGCTGCCCCGGGGGGTACGGCTGACGCCGGCGGGCCGGACACTGCACCGCTACGCCCGTGAGGTGCTCGAACGGCTCGGCCGGGCGGGGGAGGAGCTCGCCGCGATCCACCAGGGCACGGGCGGGCGGCTGCGCGTCGGAGCCTTCGCCACCGCGAACGCCGTGCTGGTGCCCGCCGCCCTGCGGGAACTGCGCGCGGCCCGCCCGGAGGTGACCGTCACCATGGTCGAGGGCCTCAGCACCCACCTCATGGACGGCCTGGGCCGCGCCGAGATCGACATCGCGGTGGTCAGCGACTACCCCTCCGGCCTGGGAGCCGGGCCGGAGGTCGAGGTCACCCGCCTGATGGAGGACGAACTGCTCGTCGCGCTCCCCGGCGACCATCCGCTGGCCGGAAGGGGGACGGTCGACCTGCGCGACCTGCGTGACGAGAGCTGGATCGAGGGCGCCCCTCCCGGCACGGTGACCATGCTCGGCGCCGCCTGCGCCCGGGCGGGCTTCGCGCCGAGGGTCGACCTGCGGATCGCGGAGTGGACCGGCAAGCTCGGCTACGTGGCGGCCGGGCTCGGGGTGACGCTCGTCCCGGCCATGGCCGCGCCCGCCGTACGGCCCGACGTGGCGCTGCGCTCGCTCGGCGAGTTCGCCCCGCGGCGGACGGTCTACGCGGCCCTGCCGCGCACCGCGCCCCTGCCCGCCGCGTCCGCGCTGCTCGGCCTGCTGGGCGAAGGGGCCGGCCTCCGGGCGGTGGGACGCGCCTGACGGACGACGGCCCCGCCGCCGAGGGGTCCGGACACGGGTGAGGGATTGCGACAATGGACGCGTGCACGACCCCTTCGCCCACATCGGGGGACGCCTCGCCACCGGCCTGCGTGAGGTGACCACCGATCTGGCCGCCCTCGACGGCTCCGGCTGGTGGGCGGTGGTGGTGTCGTACGAGGGGAAGGTCGTCTGCGCGCGGTTCGACTCCGTGCGGCCCGCCCCGCTCCCGGCGCCGGACGGCCCGTGGCGCGGCCCCGCCCGGGACGCCTGGACGACCTCGCTCGACCGGGAGGGCTACGAGCGGGGCGTGCGGCGCATCAGGGACCACATCGAGCGGGGGGAGGTCTACCAGGCCAACCTGTGCCGCGTCCTGTCCGCGCCGCTGCCGGTCACGGGCGCCGACCCCCTGGCCCTCGCCGTACGGCTGGCCGAGGGCAACCCGGCGCCGTACGCGGCGGTGGTCGACGTGCCGGGCCTCACGGTGGTGTCGGCCTCGCCCGAGCTGTACCTGTCCCGGCGCGGTGCGATGATCGAGTCCCGGCCGATCAAGGGGACCGGGGTGACGGCGGACGACCTGCTCGACAAGGACTACGCCGAGAACCTCATGATCGTCGACCTGGTCCGCAACGACCTCGGCCGGGTGGCCGAGGTAGGCTCGGTGACCGTGCCCTCGCTGTACGCGGTCGAGGAGCACCCCGGGCTCGTCCACCTGGTGTCCACGGTGCGGGCGCGGCTGACGGGCGGCGCCGGCTGGCCGGACCTGTTCGCCGCGACCTTCCCGCCCGGTTCGGTGACCGGCGCGCCGAAATCCTCCGCGCTGCGGATCATCGGTGAGCTCGAACCAGAGCCCAGGGGGCCGTACTGTGGGGCCGTGGGCTGGGTCGACGCCGACCGGCGCGAGGGGGTGCTGGCGGTGGGCATCCGCACCTTCTGGGCGGAGCACGAGACGATCCGGTTCGGCACGGGGGCGGGCATCACCTGGGGTTCCAACCCACGGCGGGAATGGCACGAGACGGAGCTGAAGGCCGCGCGGCTCATCGGTCTCGCCTCGGGTGACGGCGACAGCGGCTAGGAACGAACGGAGCGGGGAGATGGCTGTACCGATCTGGGTGAACGGGGACCTGTACGAACCCGACAAGGCCGTGGTCTCGGTCTTCGACCACGGGCTCATGGTCGGCGACGGCGTTTTCGAGACGATCAAGGCGGTGAACGGCGAGTCCTTCGCGCTCACCCGGCACCTCGACCGGCTCGCGCTGTCGGCGAAGCGGATGGACCTGCCCGAGCCCGACCTGTCCGCGATCGCCGACGGGGTGCGCCGCGTCCTCGCGGCCGCGCCGAAGTGGGCGCTGGCCCGGATCAGGATCACCTTCACCAGCGGGCCGGGGCCGCTCGGCTCCGACCGCGGGACCGCCGGGACGAACGCGATCGTCATCGTCGGCGAGCAGGCGCCGTTCCCCGCCACCGCCGACGTCACCGTCGTGCCCTGGCCCCGCAACGAGCGCGGCGCGCTGGCGGGGGTCAAGAGCACGTCGTACGGCGACAACGCCAAGGCCCTGGCGTACGCCAAGGAGCGCGGCGGCGCCGAGGCGATCTTCGAGAACCTCGCCGGGAACCTGTGCGAGGGCACCGGGAGCAACATCTTCGTCGTCACCGGCGGCCGCCTGGTCACGCCGACGCTCGCCTCCGGCTGCCTCGCCGGGGTCACCCGCGCGCTCACGCTCGAATGGTGCGGCGGCGAGGAGGCCGACCTGCCGATCTCGGCGCTGTACGAGGCGGATGAGGCGTTCCTCACCTCCACCACCCGCGACATCCAGCCGATCAGGGCCGTGGACGGCAGGGTGCTGCCGCAGGCGCCCGGACCGGTCACGCTGGAGGCCATGAAGGTCTTCGCCGAGCGCGCGGCGGGCGACCTCGACCCGTGACGGGTGACGGACGTGGACGGCGTGACGGCGTGACGGTCAGTAGGACCGCTGGCTCTGCGCGTTGAACTCGGTGAGCCGCACCTTCTCGGCGGGATCGGTCAGCGGATCGTCGAGGCGCAGGACGTCCAGCCCCTTGGTGATGTCGCTGGAGTACACGTAGCCGTTGTAGTAGTAGGCCGACCACGACCCGCCGAGCTGGAGCTCCGGCGCGAGCGGGCCGCGCTCGAAGTAGGCGATCTCCCGGGGACGGGCGGCGTCGGTGAAGTCCCAGACCGAGACGCCGCCCATGTACCACGCCTGGACCATCACGTCCCGGCCCGGCACGGGCACCAGCGCGCCGTTGTGGGCCACGCAGTTCTCCTTGGCGCCCTGCGTCCGGGGGATCTTGAAGTAGCCCCGGCGGACGAGCCTGCGGTCCGTGGTCAGCGTGTAGACCGCGTCCGCGCCCCGGGTGGGGCTCACGGAGGACAGGCAGGTGGGGGCCATGCCGCCGCCCATCTCGTCGCTGAAGACGACCTTGGTCCCCGCGTTGTCGAAGGTGGCCGAGTGCCAGATGGAGAAGTTCGCCTCGTCCCGTACGGTCTGGAGCACCTCAGGGCGTACGGGGTCGGAGATGTCGAGCAGCACGCCGTCGCCGAAGCACGCCGCGGCGGCCAGGCCCTTCTCCGGGTAGGCCGTGATGTCGTGGCAGCCGCCGGCGAGGTCGTCGTCGTCCGCGCCGCCGGGCTCGCGGGCGGCGAACAGTTCGGGTGTGGCCACCACCCGCGCCTTGCCGGGGTCGTCGACGGGCACCCTCACGATCGAGATGTTCCGGTGCGGCGGAGGGCAGTTGGCCGAGCCCGGCTCGGGGCCGGGGGAGGAGACGTAGAGGTACAGCGTGCCGGCGTCGCGGCCCGGAACGATCGTGTGCGTGTGCGACCCGCACTCGGTGCGTACGGCCTTCAGGTATCGCGGGTGGGCCTTGTCGGAGATGTCGAAGACGCGGATGCCCTCCCACTCGTCCTCGGCCATCGGGTCGCCTGCCTCGCTCTCGCAGGTGTCGTCCGTACGGGCCTGGTCGACGGACAGGAAGAGCAGGTCGCCGGAGACGGAGATGTCGTTCTGCCCGCCGGGGCACACGACCCGTGCGACCACCTTGGGATGCGCCGGATCGCCGATGTCGTGCACCGTGAAGCCCCTGTAGTTGCCCACGAAGGCGTACCGGCCCTGGAAGGCCATGTCGGTGCCCCAGTCCTCCGGCCCGTCGAACGGGGCCGTCAGGGGGACGTTCGCGACCACCTTGAGGTTGGGACTGTGGCGGATCTCGTCCTGGCCCGGAAGCGTGGAGGGAGCCGCCTGCCCGGGCCCGCCTCCGCCTGTGCAGGCCGCCGTCAGGAGGAGGGCGGTCGCCGCCAGCACGGCCATCGGCCGTGACGCCCGTACGGCGTCCTTGAACCCGCGGTAGATCTCCACGTATGGACGCTATGTCGTACGGGCGGCCCGTGCGGACCGCTTCGGTAACGGTTGGGGTGAGTCAGAGGGCCTCGCGTGCCCCGGGGTGGTTCAGGAACTCCAGAGCATGTTGGTGAGCTCCTCGTCCAGGTCCATGAAGTCGGTCTCACGGCCGGCCGGGACGAGTTCGTAGGTGCGGTGCAGGAACTCGGTGAGGGGGGCCAGGGGCACCTCGAAGAGGGCCTGCCCGAAGGGCGAGGTGAGGCTGATGTTGAGCGTGCGCTCGCCGTCCGACCGGGCCGGCCACACCTGGACGTCCCCGTCTCCGACGCGCCGCACGATGCCCACGGTCAGCAGCTCGCGGGCGAAGATCCACTCGACCGGCTCGTCATTCCCCACATGGAAGGCCATCCGGATGGCGTACGGATCTTCAGCCGTGTAGCTCAGTCCGGCGAGCAGGGGGACGGTCGTACGGTCGGGGACCACGAGCCGAAGGCCCAGCTCGGCAGAGACGGTGGTGCTGTTCATCGTCAGCCAAACCTTTTCGTCGTCGGGTCCCCTGTCAGGGGCTATCACTGCGTCTCACTGTTGATGCGGGGCTCCACCGCGCGCTCGCGCTACGAGGACGAACGAAGAGACCCGTAGGAAAGATTCCGCCTCCAGGCCCTTCTGTAACGCACATCACAGCTTGACATTCGGTCATCTACCAGCTCAAACATCACCAACAGGCTCGTCCTTACCTCTGCTTTGCGTGTCGGCGGGACCGCGCAGGCGATGCCGTTGCGGGCGATTGATCTCAGGTCGTGCGTATGGGTCGAGCATGGAGCATCACGATGCTATGACACCACACCCCCACGCTGGGGATGGTCTGGCGAACCTTTCGAAGGTGTTGACGAAGGCGGGACGATCCGGCTCGCCCGGGCTCGGCCGTCCCGTCCTTTCGCCATCACCCCCTCGGGTGCGGTATGGTTTTCCCCGTCGGCGCCGCGAGGCGCGGATGATCCCGGGCGATTAGCTCAGCGGGAGAGCGCTTCGTTCACACCGAAGAGGTCACTGGTTCGATCCCAGTATCGCCCACCACGTTCGTGCAGCTCAGAAGGCCGGGCCGCTGTCCAGCGGGTCGGCCTTTCGTCTTGTCTGAGTGACTACCGTTCCGCGGACCCGGCATTCCTGGATCGGGTCGCGGCGTCAGTCCATCCAGTGGAACCAGACGTCGAAGATCGGATAGTGCGGCCCGTCGCCGAGGTTCGTGTCGATCTTCAGGTGGGGCAAGGCCGGCCGGCTGAGGAGGCGAGGTCCGACGAGAGCGATGCGGTGCCAATCCAGGACCCGGGAGATCTGTTCGCAGCCTTCCTCCCATCCGGGGACCGGCATGTCGGCGACGGCATCGAGCCATGGCATGGAGTGGCATCCGTGACCGTCGGGGTGATGGGAGCGCTCGCCGGGCGACAGGATGCAGGCGATCGGGGCGAGGCGGCACAATGCCACTGACAATCCATGAACCGTCGTAAGGCCGTCTGGATCGACGCGACGCGCGGATCCGTCTCGCCGGGTCAGGAAGACGTCCACAAATGAGGCGTAGCCGGAGCCGTAGTGTCCGAACTCCGCGTGCTCAACCACCAGTCCGCGGACTCGATTGAGATGGGCGACCACCTGGCGCAGGTAGCCCTCCACGGCCTCGGCCCCACCCGCCCAGGCGCCCTCACCGCATGCCGACTCGTCCTGTGAGGCGCGGATCCGCGAGTCGGGATCGAGGAGGAGGGCCACGACGTCTGCAGGGTGATCGTCCTTGCGCATGCCGACAGTCTGCCGGTATGAGGTGAGTTGATGGATGTGGCGGAACATTCGGTATGCCCAGGCAACGGCGGTGGGCTTCTTTCGTGTCGGTGGAGAACCTGGGAGATCGCGGTGGGTGGCTTGTTTCTACCGGCGGCTCCGGCGAAGCGCGCTGGCGTACGCTAGCGGCATGAGCCAGACCGTCTCCTTGACCGCGACCGTCACTCCCGACGAAGAGGGTTGGTACGTCGCGCGCTGCGTCCAGGTTGAGGTGGCCAGTCAGGGCCGGACGGTTGACGAGGCCCTGGCCAGCCTCCGCGACGCCCTGGAGCTCTACTTCGAGGACGAGCCCCTTCCCCAGACCCCGCAGCAGCCGATCGTGGCGCCGATCGAGATTCGTCGCTCGGCATGAGCCCGCGCCAGTTTCCGGTCTGCTCCGGCACTGACGTCGTGCGCGCGCTGGAGAAATGCGGTTATGAGGTGGTGGCCACCAGGGGCAGCCATTGCAAGCTGCGCCAGCTCGCGATAGACGAGACTCGCACAGTGATCGTGCCATTGCACGACACCCTGGCCGTCGGCACGCTTGCCTCAATCGTGCGGCAGGCCGGCCTCACTTCCGAGCGCCTACGCGATCTGCTCTGATCATGCGGCCGCCGCCGCGTTCCGTCGGCAGTCCCTGTCACCTGTGCACGACGGACCATTGGGTGACGAACTGAGTGACAACAACCACGGACGCCCGTAGAACCGTACGGACGTCCGCGGACGGTCGGCCCAGGTCATGGCCGCTTCAATGGCACGTCGGCGATGTGGCCGATCTGCTTCACACCGAAGAGGTCACTGGTTCGATCCCAGTATCGCCCACACAGCTCAGAGGCCATTCGCGACCACGCGGGTGGCCTCTTTTGATCTTCCAAGCGGCCCGGGGACGGCCGCGGTGCTGGTTGATAATTAGCGACTTGGACGGATGCTCCTCCTTGCCCTGGGAGCCGACCGGCGGCCACACCACGTGATCAAGGCTCACGCGCCTGCCAACGGCAAAACTCGGGTGTGTCTCCGGCCCGCCAATGTCAGGGCGGTACGGAGTCGAGATCAGCGGGTGTCGATGCATGTGCCTTGACACCGAACTCAACTGAGTTGACCATCGTTGTGTTAAGCCTTCACGCGGATCCTGGCCGTCGGCTCGGTGGAGTATCGAGCCCGCCAACGCCCCGGGAGACGGTAGCGGGGCGTCGCCTGATCGACTCAAGGAAGTGGGAGCGACCATGATCACCCCGTTTGACGACGAGAATGGCACGCGGGAAACCTGAGCAAGGCCGGGCCGTTCCGCGCGCACGCCGTACGGCTGTCAATCGCGCCCCGTTCGCCAACGGCGAGGCACTCGTGGTCGCCGATCATGCCTGGCGAGCCCTGCCCGCTGAGCGTGGTCGGCGAGATCCGACCGGCTGGCGACCACGTCACACACAGATACCGGTGCGACCCGCGGGCCGCCGCAGTCACCGCGCACCTACTCACCCGTCCGGGCCTGACCTTCCCGGGCATCGGCGCCCCTCGTAGGCATGTCTTCACCGCCCCGAACAGTTCGCCGCCTCCGCGGCGTACGCCCCTCCAGCCGGCTCTTCTGAGAGCTCCGGCCGGTGGAATCACCCACCCATCACTCCGGGAGAGACCAGTGGACATCGTGAGGGCCAACGACCTGCGCGTGCTGGGCGACGACGGGCTGGAGCTGTACGCCCCGGTCGAGCACGAGGCGAATTTCCAGTACCAGGAGATCTTCGAGCACGAATGCTACGACCAGTTCTCCCTCTCAGAGAGCCCCACGATCGTCGACGTCGGCGCGAACATCGGCATGTTCACGGTCTTCGCCAAGCGGCAGTGGCCGGGCGCCTCCATCCTTGCCTTCGAGCCGGTGCCGCGGACCGCCGACTACCTGTGCCGCAACATCGAGCTGCACGGGCTGTCCGGGGTCCGCGTCGTCCGGGAGGCCATCGGTGAGCGTGTCGAGGACACGTCCTTCGTGCACTACCCGAACATGCCGGGCAACTCCACGCGCTATCCCGAGGACAAGGCGTTGCAGGTCAGCGTGGTCAAGGAGCGGCATCCCGACTGGGATGTGACCGCGCAGTACGAGCCCGAGTACCTGACCGTGCCGGTCCGCCGCCTGGAGAGCCACCTGTCCGGCCTGGCGCACATCGACCTGATGAAGGTCGACGTGGAGGGCGCCGAGCTGGAGGTGCTGCGCGGCATCGCCGACGACCAGTGGGACCGCATCGACAACGTGGTGATGGAGGTCCAGGACCTGCACGGCCGGATGGCCGAGATCAGGGAGCTGCTGGAGGCGCGCGGCTTCCGCTGCGAGATCCAGCCGTCCCCGATGGTCTACCCGGAGATCTTGACCTATCTGTTGCTGGCGCAGCGCGGCGCCTGACCCGGTACGTCCCGGTTGCCCCTCCACATGGATCAGTCCATCCAGTGGGGCGGTGAGGCCGTGGAGAGAGCCCGCAGCCGGGCGGCCCTGGCCCAGAGCGCGGGCCATCCGCCGTTGCCCAGCCACCGTTCGTGGGCGCAACCCGCCCACGGCGACGTGATCCCAGAACGCTTCGATGTCGGCACCCAGCTCGCGGGCATCGGGCAACGCGCGCTGCCAGGGGCCGTCGGCGTCGGCCATGTCGCTGCCGGGGAACCCGGGCACGTCGGTCCTGCCGGGCAGGGTGACGCGGGTCGTGCGCGACGCGGCACCCCAGGAGGTGACCGCGACGACGAGCGCGCAGAGCAGCGCGGTGTCGGCCTGCAGGGTGACACTTCGGGCGAGTGCGGGGTCCCCGTCTCGGGCAAGCCGGCCGAGAGCCGCGCGGATCCTGTGCGCGACCAGCTCCGCCGAGCGGGCCGGTGCGATCACGGGGTGGCGGGCGAGCGTGCGCAGGAGGCCGGGCCCAGGCGCCGTAAGGCTGTCGCCGCGGACAGGCCGCCGTGAAGGACTTCCAGGGTCCGGGCCGCCTGGACGGCCTCGGGGGCGGCCATCGCGTCCTGGACGAGCCGGATCAGGGGCTCGCCGGCCTCACGGAGTGCACGGTCGTGCGGCCGCCTGCCCGGCGGGCGGCCCGAGGGGGCCCGGGCCGCCCTTACCGTGGGCTCGGGCTCGGGTACGGCGGGCGGCGGGATCCGCGCCGCCCAGTGCCGGACCCGCTTGTCCAGCGCCGCTTCGGGGTCGGTGTTGAACCTGGCCTGGAGTTCCGCGACGCGCCAGCCACCGCGCACCGGCCGGACCTCGAGGTTGGCGATGATGCGGCCCTCCCGGTCGCGCAGCGCCGCCAGGCCGCACCGGCCCTTGGCCGCGTCGCCGACATAATGCGGCCCGGCGATGCAGTTGCCCATGTAGGACGCCCAGTCGGCGAGCGTGCGAGGGTCGCGGGCCCAGTCGATCCTGACCTTGGTGTCGGGGACCAGGAGCCCGTCCCAGGCGGCCAGCGGCGCCGGCACCCGGAACGTGCCGGTCGTGGCCACTGCGATTCCGACGCTGTCGACGAGCCCGTTGACCAGCTCGGTCCAGTCGCGGCAGAGCTGCGGTGGGGGCGCGCCGAGCGAGACGAGCTGGGCGGCGCCGGCGACCGCCAGAGGGAGGGAATCCAGGCGCGGGACGAACGGTTCGGGGCGGGCGGGTCGCGCGTTGTAGTCGACGCCGGGAACGGTGTCGGTGTAGTCGATGACGGCCGCGTCATGCCCGTGCAATCGGGCGAGGGCGTCGGCCAGGTCGGCGTACCAGAGCAGATCGCGTCCGGTCTCGCTGTCGGCGGGCCGGCCCGCGAGCGGGTCGCCGCCGAACAGCGGGGGCTGCTCCCACCGGTCGGGCGGGCGGGTGTATCCGGCCGCGGCCCGCCACTCTCGCAGACCCCACCCATCCCACTCACTCATCGAGTCGGGGACCGCGTGCAGGAGCTTCGTGACGGCCTCCATGACCACGATGCCGTAGTCGCGCGCCCTGGCCAGCCGCTGGCCGATCAAGTCGTCCGACCGGCCGCGGAGCAGGTCCCGGACAAGGCAGCCCGGGCGGGCCGGAAGCCCCGTCAGCCCGGGTACGCGGCGGGCGGCGTGCCCTGCTGTCCAGTCACTCATCAGGGAGGCGGCGGCGGTGAGTTCGGGCTCGCACCGGGCCAGCCCTTCGTGCACGCCGTGGTCGGCCACCGCGGTGGCGGCGCGCAGCAGCGCAGTGGCGGCGATGGCGTCGTGCAGCGCCTTGTCGAGATACTTGTGCCAGTGCCAGGTCTGCGGGATCCAGCGGGCCGCCTCGGCCAGTGACGGTTCGTGGCCGATGTCCAGGCGGACGTCGGAGAGCAGCAGGTCGTCCTCATGGCGGGTGTACCGCTGAGACAGGTCGTCCACCCGGCTCTGGCGGGCCTGGGTCGCCAGGATCCGCTCGCGGCGGCGCGCCGCGTCCCGGTGCGCAGCGACCTGCGTCCACAGGTCGAGCAGGAGGTCCAGCCGCCGTCTCGGCGGGGACG
This sequence comes from Microbispora triticiradicis, assembly GCF_005864065.1. Classification (NCBI taxonomy): domain Bacteria; kingdom Bacillati; phylum Actinomycetota; class Actinomycetes; order Streptosporangiales; family Streptosporangiaceae; genus Microbispora; species Microbispora triticiradicis. Next base: position 507,555 of record NZ_VANP01000002.1, read on the forward strand.
ATCCCAGTGCCCTGCCCAGATGATCGGCCAGCAGGGACGGCCTGACCCGCGACCTCCACCCCGCCCAGCTCCACCAGCCTGGCCAGTTCCGTGACGGCACATCCCGGATCAGCCCCCACCGACCCCACCACGACCGGCGCCCCGATCGCCGGCTCTGGACCCGGACCAACGGACCACACCCGTTGCCCGCGCCCGGTCACCACTCCATGTGCAAGCCGCACCACACCCACATGATCCGGAGAACGCCCCGCGTCGGGCAACGCATTAAGGACCAGCACCGCCACCGCGTTCAAGACTTGGACGGTACGGGGACGTTGCGGATGACCAGGTCGTGATCCCCCGGCCAGAGGTGGTCGTGCATGGTGATGTTGATGTGCGTCGCTCTTGGCTTGGTGTCCCAGACGACGCTGACCAGAAGGCTCCGTTGGCGGACCGGTGGATCACCGTCGCCGCCGCCCTGAAAGGGCACGTCTTCCAAGACCGCCCCGTTTCCCGCGTTGCTGAAGCGGTACTGCATCGAGTCGTACTTGCTCTTGGTGGTGCGCGTGGCATAGCCGACGATGGTGATCGACGGTCGGACCTCGTTGGCCCACTTGCTGTTCGTGCGGATGGTCCTGATCACCTCGTACGTGAACCCGTTGCCCTTCACCGTTCGAATCGGCTTACCGGTGGTCTTGGCGTCCCGCCAGTCGTCGGGGGCGGGCTGATCGAGCCTGAGCACGTCCGGGATCTTGGCGATCAGCGGGCTGATCTGTGGCCAAGCGATGATCAAGACCGCGACGGCGGCCCCGGAGAACGTGAGCCGGACGACGTTCCACAGCAATGGCATGATCGACGGCCGTGGTGTAACGGGCCGGTACGGCGTTCGCGCGGGACGAATCACCCGTCCGGTGATCGCCGCGTCAGTCGAGGGCGCTGTGGCGGTTTTCGCCGGGGTGTGCATCCGAGTGATCGCCGTCGAAGTACGCGACGGATCCGGATCAAGGACATCGTTCAGGAAATCATGTTGCCCGCCGCGAATAGAGGACGAATCGCCCGCAGCACCTGACGGATCTGTGGCATCTGGAGACTCTGGAAGAGAGGGCGGCAAGGCTGGCGCGCCAGGCCCCCGACGCGGAGTTCGATTGCGGACCAGGGCGATCGCGTTTCCCAGCTCACGATTGACGATACCGGGGGTCGGTGGCCGTTCGGCGGGTGGCAGGCCTCTGGCCTGCTGAGCGAGGTCGTACTTGACCCATTGGTACAGGGTGCTCATGTCGAGCAGTTCCGGTCCATCCGGAACGCCCTCGTTCATCCGGCGCAGCAGTTCGCCGGTGAAGGCACTGTTGCGGTGGCCGGGCAGGGCCAGAGCCTGGCGTGTCGGCGGGGTGGCGGTGAGCACACAGGTGCCCTCGATCATGAACTGTGGGGCAGCGGCAACGGCGCTCATCGGGCCGCGCAGCGCGAGCCCGCTGTAGCAGCAGTCGAGGATGACGACCTTGCGCTGCGCCCGAGATTCCTGCATGCGCTTCGCCATGGCGTTGTACCGCAGTGTGTTGACGTATATCTCGTTCGGATCCACCTGCGGCAGCCCCAGGAACAGTTCGGGATCACTCTCGGTGGGTTCGGTGAGTCCATGGCCGGCGAAGTACACCAGCAGCCCGTCGCTGGCCTCGGTCGCCGCGCGGCGGATGGCGCGCAGTACCGTTCCCCAGGCGTCCGGGCCGGCGAGGTCGCCGGTAGCGAGAGTGGTCACATGGTGGTCGGGCAGGCCCCACAGTTCGGGGTCGGTGATGACACGGCGCAGGTCGGTGAGGTTGTTGTCCACTGCGGGGAGGTCATCGAGGTGGGCGTACCTGGAAACGCCGATCAGCAGCGCCCGCGAGTTGGCCGGGTTGGGCTGGTGCACCGTGTCATTCCCGATCGAGAGCGTCCACGATCGCCTGTACGGTCTCGGGCGTGGCCGAAGAGACATCGATGGTGATGTCTCCGTTGATCACCGTGATCACCGACGGCCTGCCGTTTTGACCGCCGTCATCTCCGCGGCGGACGCGGCGGGAGTCACGCCAGCCCATGTACGCCAGCAGCAGATTACCCAGACCGAGCGTTCCGCTGACCACGGCGTTGATAATGTCAAGCGTTTCTCCCATCCGCCCCGGTGTATGTGACCCCGCCGTTCCCAGCGACAGTTCGACGTCCCGCACCACATCGGGATCCTGCCGAAGCCACCGGTATAACGAGCCCACATCGTCTTGGTCGTCGTATCCGCTGTCGATCGCGATCTGGATCTTCACCGTTGTCGCCTCATCCACGTCACACCGAAACAGGCCGATTCTATTTCTGGCGTACGGCGTCGGCGAAGCATTTCCGGTAGCCATTCGCTGCGTCCTAAAAGCGTGTGGTGGACGGAACCGGCGGCGCGAACTCCCGGTTCGGCTTGGAGGCGGATGTGCCGGTCGCAGCGCCGTGGCGAAGCGTTGTCCCCCCTTCGTGCCGAGGTACGGATGAATATTCATTTGCCCTGAGTCGTCGGTGAGCAGCGAGGTAGCGGCGGGGTTGTCGGCCGCTACCGCAGCAGATCACGGAGCGTGGGGAAATTGAGACGACCACTTCATGGCGGGGGGTGTGTCCACATGTATCGTGCCGTTGCCTCGCGGCCGGTGCGGTAGGACGTTGTGCGCATGCTGAGCGCTGTGTCGAGGCGGTTGGGTGTGGCCGGTGTCGCGGCCGCGCTCGCGATCGTGGTGACTACGGGGTGGCCGGGCGGTTTCGCCACGGCCAGGGCCACGGCCGGGCTTCTCGCCAGTCCGTCGCCGTACCCCACCGCGAGTCCGTCGCCGTACCCCACCGGCGGTCCGGAGTTCGTCTACGTGGCGAACGCCCACGGTCCGGTGACGGCCTATCCGACCGGTAGTACGGGCGCCGTGTCTCCGGTGCGGCAACTGGCCGACCCGGGCGACCCGAACACCTACTGGGGGCCGTGGGGGATCGCCTTCGACATCAGCGGGAACGCGTACGCGCAGAGCTTCCTGTCGGACGCGACCACCTTCGTCTACTCACCGGGCGCCACGACGCCGGGCCGGATCTTCCGTGTCGCGGGGCCGGACTCCCGGGCGGTGGCCGTGGACAGCGCGGGGTACGCGTACGTGACGACCGGCCAGGCCGAGGCGGTGATCGCGGTGGCCGCGCCGGGTGCCAGGGGCACGGCCGCGAACCTCTACACGGTGCCCGCGGTACGCCAGATCCCGCTGGACGAGACGTTCCACCCGTGGCCGGGCGTACTGACCACGGACACGTCCGGACACGTGATCGCCGGAGTGGTGCGTGCGAACGGCAACGCGGTGGAGTTCTTCAACGGGGGCCCGTCCGGCAGCGCCACACCGGTGCGGGTCATCGCCGGGCCGCACACCGGCCTGGGCACCTGCTCCAGTACCTGCGACCAGCTCGCGGTCGCCTACTCCGCCTTCACCGGCCGGCTCTACGTTGCCGTCAGCCAGGGCCAGCAGACCCGCATCAACGTGTACGCCGGCAACGCGAGCGGGGACGCCGCACCGGTACGCGTGATCTCCGGGCCGGCGACCGGCCTGGCCGGAAAGGTGATCACGGGCATCGCCGGCAGCCAGGTCGACGGCACCATCTACGTGCTCACCAAAGCGGCCCCGTTCAGCAGCCCCGGCAGCATCCTGGCCTTCGACCGGCTGGCCAGTGGAAATACGCCGCCGCGGCGTACCTTCACCGACAGCGGCACCGGGCTGGCCGACGGACTCGGCATCGCGGTGTCGTTCGTCCACTGACCCCGGCCCGATCCAGCCCGGGCGACCTGCTCCGGCGGCCGGGATCAGCAGGTGATGGTGTAGACCCCGGTCGTATAGGTGGTGTAGTCCCCGTAGCCGGAGGTGCTGTACGCCTGGAACTGGGCGGAGGCCTGGTAGGAGCCGGACTGGCAGGCGACCCCGGCGTCGCAGGAGACCGACCAGTCGGTGGTCCCGCAGACGTTGCTCGCCACGTTGCTGCCGGAGCGGCGGAGCTGGACATCGGCCTGGAGGTAGTCGACCGATGAGGAGCAGGTGATGGAGGCGTTCACCGCGACGGCGGCGCCACCGGTCTGGGTGAAGTAGAGGCTGGGCGAGCAGCTGCCTCCGAGCAGGTTGGCGGATGCGACGGATGGCGTGGCGGCCCCGGCGGGCGCGCCGGGCATCACGCCGAGCAGCGTCGCGACGACGGCGGCGAACAACACGCCTGCTGGCTTCATGGAGCTCTCCTGACGTAGAGGGGAACGGGCGGACAGCTCCGCCGTCAGGAGCACGCGGAGGAACCGGGTGTCACCGCGTGGCATGGGTGATCGTCTCCAGCGTGAGGCGACGGGCTGTGCGCCCGGCGCCGTGGTCGGATCCCCGCGCGGGCGCCGTTGCCCCAACACTCGGCGATCATCCCGCCTGTGTACATATGCGAGGGAGAAGGTAATCCCCATTTCCCAACCGGCCGGCCGGAGCCCGGCGGCACCTGGGCGGACACCGTACGGAGACCTTCCGTCGGCGGCGAACCGCTGAAAATTGCAGAGCCCACCGGCCGGAATCCGAGGTGTGAAAAAGGCCGGTCCGTCGTGAGGCGGACCGGCCTTCTTCAGATGGGTGACGTCATCGGCACCCGATCAGGTGATGGACTCAGACGCGGGTCCACTTCTGGTTGTTGCCGCCGGTGCACGACCAGATCTGGACCCGGGTGCCGTTGGCGGTGCCGCTGCCGGACACGTCCAGGCACTTGTTGGCGCCGACCGCGGTGATGGTGCCGTCGGAGTTGAAGCGCCACTTCTGGTTGTTCTGGCCGTTGCAGTCCCAGATGATGACCGCGGTGCCGTCCGCCGTGCCCGCACCGTTCACGTCCAGGCACTTGTTGCCGTAGACGCGAAGCTCGGACGCGCTGGTGGAGGTCCACTTCTGGTTGTTCTGGCCGTTGCAGTCCCAGATCAGCACCGTGGCGCCGTTGGTCTGCGAGGCGCCGTTGACGTCGAGGCAGCGGTTCGACGCCACGCCCCTGAGGGAGTTCGTGCCGCCCGAGGGGCCCGTCGGAGTCGAAGAGGGCGTCGAGCTGGGAGTCGTGCTGGGAGTCGCCGAAGGCGTCGAGTTGCCGCTGAACTGCGTGAAGAAGTTCCACGTCACCGATCGGGTCCAGGAGTTCTCACCCGGCTCGAAGTCGCCGGACTTCCCGTCCACCGGGTTGGGCGTGTGGCCCGCGTCGAACGCCGCCCACGCGACGGGATAGCCGGCCCGGCACCCCGAGTAGTAGGTGACGATGTGCGTCAGGCTGCCCTGCGCCGGCTCCGGCGGGTTCTGGGGCGTGCAGCCGTTGTTCCTGACGAACCTGTCCCGCAGCGACCGGCCCTGGGAGATGTTGAGCACCGGGTCGCGGAGGCCGTGGAAACCGAGGTACGCGACGGGCTCGGTGCCGCCGCTGCACCCGCTGAGCTGTCCGCCGGAGTAGACCGCCACCGCGCGGAACACGGTGGGCCGGGAGCAGGCGAGCGAGTAGCTCATGCCGCCGCCGTAGCTGAAGCCCATGGCGAAGCGCTGGGTGGTGTCGATGCACAGGTCCGACTCGAGCCGCCGGATCATGTCGTCGACGAAGGTGACGTCCTCGCCGCCCGAGTTGGCCCAGCCGTTGTTGAAGCCCTGGGGCGCGACGAAGATCGTGGTGTTGTTCGACAGCGCCCTGGTCCCGTAGTAGGACCAGACGTACCCGCTGGTGCCGCCCGAGTCGACGTCGTTGGCGGTGCCGCCGTTCCAGTGGAACCCGAAGACCAACCGGTACGGGTTGGTGTTGTTGTAGTTGTCGGGGATCCTCAGGATGAAGCTGCGGTTCTTTCCGCTGGTCGTGATCGACTGCGTGCCGCTCCTCAGCGTCGGAGTCTTGCCGCAGCCGGCCGTCGCCGCGGCGGCGACGGCGCTGTGGGTGGTGGACGCGGTGCCGCCGAGTGCCACACCCGCCGTTCCCAGGGTGAGAAGCGCCGCCGCGGTGACCGCGGTGAAGATGGATTTGTACCTCAAGTCACGCAACTTTCTGTGCTGTGTCGAGTGTCGGATGAGGTGTCCCGGAGCCTCAGGCACATTACGGTCCCAGTCAACAAATCAGTCAAGAGCATAAGAATGCTCTTTCGTCGCCTACGGCGCCGGATCTCCCGGGTCGCAGGCCGCGATTTTCGGCTTCGCAGCCGGTTGAGCTGGTGATTCTGGCCCCTCGTGTGATTCCACCGTGATCGCGATGAGTGCTACTCATCTCCGCAGTCATCCGCGAAAAGACGGCCGTTCGGTGAAACTAAGTCGTACTCTTTCAGGCCGCTGCGAGGGTGGCCCGCCGCCGCGGCCCGGGGTCCGGGCCGCGGCGGGACGGGGTCTAGCGGTAGCCGGCCGCCACGATCTCGGCCTGGATCGCGTTCTCGGTGGCGTCGGAGGGGTAACCCGCGACCATCGCGCCTTCGTAGAAGGTGCCGGCGCTGAGGTTGGCGCCGCCGTCGGGCTTGCAGCAGTCGCCGCCGCTGCCGAGGATGATCGCGCCCTGCTTCTTCATCGGGCTGTAGCCGCCGGGGAGCGAGCCGTCGTACAGCGTGTAGAGGCTGCCGGACTGGGCGTTGCTGCCCTTCATCGCGAACCGGGACGTGCCGTTGTTCTTCAGGGTGGCGGTGACGAACTTGCTGGTGAAGGCGCGCTGGTTGGGGTTCCACGACTGGCTGCCGCCCGGGAACAGACCCCATTCGAGGTCGGCCTGGACCCACGGGCCGCTTCCGGAGCAGCCGCCGAACCAGCACTGCTTGCTGAAGTTGATGGCGTCCATGGCTCCGGCGGCGTCGGCCTTGCGGGTGGTCTCGCTGTTGCCGTAGTCGAAGCAGCAGCCGCTGTTGACGTGGGTGCCGCTGGTCACCATGTACATGCCCTCGGGGGCGCTGCCGGTGGGGACGCCGGTCAGGTGGCCGTCCCGCCAGTAGCTGTTGCCGGGGTTGATGTACAGCGAGTACGCCTTGTTGCCCCCGACGGTGAGCGACTCGGTCGTCGCGACCGCCGGCTTGCTCTGGGGAGAGCCGGGGACCACGCTGGATCCCTGGTACCACAGGTCGTTGCCCCGCCCGGACTGGTCGTACACGACGGTGACGACGCAGGTGGTGCCGGAGCAGAACGAGTCCTGGGCCGCCGCGTTGGCGACGCCGCCCGCGGTCAGGACGGCGATGTTGCGGGTGGTGTTGTCCGAGGAACGCCGCACCTGGTACAGGTTGCCGTTGTAGGCGCCGTACAGCGCCCGCGTCGTGCTGTGCGCGGCCACGCACGGCGTGCCACCCGAGGCGTAGATGTCGCACGGGCGCGCGCCGGGCGGCGGCGGTGTGGGCGATGTGGTGGGGGTCGCGCTCGGCGAGGCGCTGGGCGACGTGGTGGGCTGCCCCCCGGTGGTCCACTTCTGGTTGTTGGCGCCGGTGCACGACCAGATCTGCACCTTCGTGCCGTTGGCGGTGCCGTTGCCGGACACGTCCAGGCACTTGTTCGCGCCGACCGCGGTGATGCTGCCGTCGGAGTTGAAGCGCCACTTCTGGTTGTTCTGGCCGTTGCAGTCCCAGATGATGACCGCGGTGCCGTCCGCCGTACCCGCACCGTTCACGTCCAGGCACTTGTTGCCGTAGACACGCAGCTCGCTGGCGCTGGTGGTCGTCCACTGCTGGTTGTTCTGCCCGTTGCAGTCCCAGATCAGCACCGTAGCGCCGTTCGACTGCGACGCGCCGTTGACGTCAAGGCACCGGCCCGATCCCGTGCCCACCAGTGGCGTGGTCGCCGCCGAGGCCGGCGCCGACCAGCTCAGGGCGGCGGCCAGGAGGGTGGTCAGCACCGCGACGGCAGACGAGATGACGGCCGCCCGGGAGCGCCGTCCGTGCGGCGCGCGGTCTGGTAAGGGAACGGATGAGGGTTCCATCGTGGGTACTCCTTGGGGGGATAGGGCCGGTGCGGCCCCGCGCTCGGAGAACCGCGGGGCCGCACCGGAGACCGCGTGAGCAGGGAGCAGAGATCGGGGAGCAGCGGACAGGGCGGGATCCGCCCGCAGGCCGTCGGCGTCACGACGGATGCGAAGCGGCGTATGCGAATCGATTCGCCATCGCACCGGATCCGCTGCGAGATGGTGCGGTGTACAGCGAAGCACACACGACACACGGACCGCCTGTCAAGGCCGGTCCGGGCGGCCCATGGCCTGCCGGGGTCAGTCGGACGAGAAGAGGCGCTGCTGGATTTCCCTGCGGTAGTCGTCCAGGGTGTTGTCGATGTGCGTCGCGGCGGCGTGGGCCGCCGCTTCCGCGTCACCGGCGCGAATCGCCTGGTAGATGGCGTCGTGTTCCTCGACGGCCTTGGCGGCGTGCCCGCCGACCGAGCCGCGCAGCCCGATGAGGCTCGACTGGGCCTGCAGCCGCCGCGCCTCGCGTACGGCGATCTGGAGGAACATGTTGTGCGAGGCCGTGGCGATGGCGGTGTGGAAGGCGTCGTCGCCCTCGTCGAACAGGTCCTGGCGCCCGGTGTCGAAGCCGTGGCGGCACACGGCGGCGGCCTCCTCGACGGCTCTGAGCTCGGCCGGAGTGGCGCGGCGGGCGGCCAGCCGGCTGGTCTCCATCTCCTGGGCGCGCCGGAACTCGAACAGCATGTAGACGTGGTCGAGGTCGGTGGGGAGGAAGAACGACGCCAGCCGCCCGGCCCCGAGCATCCCCTCGTCGTCGGCGACGTACAGGCCCCGGCCCTTCTGGGCGCGCACCCGGCCGAGCGCCGACAGGATCTTCACCGCCTCGCGCACGACGGTGCGGCTGGTGCCCAGCTGCCCGGCCAGGTCGTTCTCCGTCGGCATGCGGTCACCCGGACGCAGGCCAAGCCGGGCGATCAACTCCAGCACCTGCTCCGCGGCCACCTCGTAGCCCGGCCGGTATCCGCCCTCACGCGGGGTGTCGGTCACCGCGCCTCCTCCTCGCCGTCCCTGCAGAAGTATGACCGATCGGGGCGCCCCTCCCGCCCTTCCGGAGACGGATCCGATCAGTACGACACATGTGAACGGTTCATTTTCGGCAGCCAGGAGCGGGACGCGCGCGTGGAGGGCGTTACCGCAGGTGAGTGATGGAAAACGGCTCACCGTACCCCGGACCTGAATGTGCGCTGTGTGAAATGAGTGGGCTTAAGGTCTTGACGGGTCCTTGGTGCTCCGATCGTAATTGGTCCGGATCCGCACAGCCGGCCGTCGTCGTACACCTCCGCGTCCGACGACGGTCTCCTCCTCAGGAGGGCGTCACCTGCCGGAGGAGGGCGTGACCTGACCGCACCCCTACCCCCCAAGGAACCACCGTGCAACGATCTTCGCCCGTCACGGCGCTGAGGCCGGTCCTGACCGGCGTCGTCGCCGCGGCGCTGGCCGCGGCGTTCGCCCTCGTCGCCCCGGCCGCCTCGGCCTTCGCGGCCACCACGACCCTCTACGCGTCCCCTTCGGGCACCGGCACCGCCTGCACCTCGGCCGAGCCGTGCTCGCTGCCCGCGGCGCAGACGGCGGTGCGGTCGTTGAACGGCTCCATGTCCGGCGACATCGTCGTCCAGCTGGCCGACGGGGTGTACCGGCTCTCGTCCCCGCTCCGGCTGACCTCGGCCGACTCCGGAAACAACGGCTACACGGTCAGGTGGCAGGCGGCGGCGGGCGCCCATCCCGCCATCAGCGGTGCCCGGGCGGTCACGGGCTGGTCACAGGCGGACGCCGGGAAGAACATCTGGCGCGCCAACGTCGGCACGGGGATCGACACCCGGCAGCTGTACGTCAACGGCGCCCTCGCCACGCGCGCCCGTACCCAGGTGAACCGGAACGACTTCACCGCGACCACCACCGGGATGAGGTTCAGCAGCAGCGCGCTGAGCTATCTGAACAGTCTGGCCAACCAGAACCGGGTCGAGATGGAGAGCGTCGGCTCTTTCACCGACCGGTACGTGACGGTGCAGAGCATCAGCGGCAACTTCATCACGATGCAGCAGCCCGGCTGGAACAACAACACCTTCGGGTACGACACCTTCAGCCAGCCGCACCGGGCGGGCGCGCTCTACCTGGAGAACGCGTACGAGTTCCTGGATTCCCCGGGTGAGTGGTACATCAACCCCGGGACCGGCGTCCTGTACTACATCCCGGCGTCCGGGCAGAACATCAACAACGTCAGCGTCGAGCTGCCGGTGCTGCAGTCGCTGGTCGACGTCGGCGGCACCTACGACTCGCCCGCGCACCACATCACGTTCAGCGGCATCACGTTCACGGGTACGACCTGGCTCGGGCCCAGCAGCAACCAGGGCTTCGCGGACCAGCAGACCGGCTCCTACATCGCGGGCAACTACAACTGGCCCGCCGACAGGCTGACCTCCTGCCAGGAGGGCTGCCAGGCGTTCGAGTCCGCGCGGCCGAACTGGTACCAGATGCCCGCCGCGGTCCAGGTCTCCGCCGCCAACAACATCACCTTCACCGACTCGCAGTTCGTCAACCTGGGCCAGACGGCCATCGGCATCGGCAACGACGCCAACGCGCACGCCAGCGGTGTGGGCCTGGGCGCGAGCGACATCACGGTCACCCGGTCCGAGATCGCCCGCAACTCGGCCGGCGGCGTCGTGGCCGGCGGGGTGCGCGCCGACGCCCACCACCCGAGCGACCAGCGGATGGTCAACCGGAACATCACGGTCAGCAACAACCGGATCCACGACCTCGGCCTGGACTACCGGGGCATCGTCTCGGTCCTGACCACCTACGTGACCACCTCGGACGTGTCGCACAACGAGGTCTACAACCTGCCGTACACCGGCATGTCGATCGGCTACGGCTGGGGCGCCAACGAGCCCGGCGGCAACAACAGCTACACCAACCGCGGGCTGTACAACTACCAGCCGCGGTACACCACGGCCACCACCGCGTCCGGCAACAAGCTCGTCGGCAACTACGTGCACGACGTCATGCAGCAGATGACCGACGGCGGGTGCATCTACACGCTGTCCTGGAACCCCGGCGCTGTGATCAGCGACAACTACTGCCTGCGGACCAACGGCTATTTCGGCGTCTACTTCGACGAGGGCTCGAAGTACTACACCGTCAGGAACAACGTCCTGTCGAACACCGGCACCTGGGCCACCGCCAACTACTGGGGCGGTGAGAACATGGGGAACTTCACCGTCACCGGCAACTGGTCGACCAACAGCAGCACCAACATCACGAACGGTGACCGCGGCAACGTCGTCAACAACAACCTCGTCGTCTCCGGCGGCAACTGGCCGTCCGGTGCGCAGGCCGTGATGGCGGCCGCCGGGCCCCAGAGCGGCACGTCGTCGCCGTCGGCCTCCCCGTCGGCCTCGCCCACTCCGCCCGCGGGGAGCACGAGCTCGCTGAAGGGCGTGGCGTCGGGCCGCTGCCTGGACGTCAACGGCGCCTCGCAGAGCAACGGCGCGACCGTGCTGATCTGGGACTGCAACGGTCAGAACAACCAGAAGTGGACCTCCACCAGCGCGACCGAGCTGCGCGTCTACGGCAACAAGTGCCTGGACGTGAACGGCGCGGGCACGGCGGACGGCACCGCGGTGATCATCTGGGACTGCAACGGCCAGAACAACCAGAAGTGGCGCCTGAACTCCGACGGCACCATCACCGCCGTCGGCGCCAACAAGTGCCTGGACGTGTCCGGCAACGGCACCGCCAACGGCACGAAGGTGCAGATCTGGTCGTGCACCGGCGCCAACAACCAGAAGTGGACCCGGGTCTGACGCGCGCGACGCTCCCGGAGAGCTTCCGACGCATGTGACCTTCGAGGCTCCGCCGGGGTGACCCCTCACCCCGGCGGAGCACGGCACGGCGGCCGCCGCCGACTCCCATCCCGCAGGAGCAGAAGTGTCCCCACCGCAAGCCCCGGAGCCGGCCTCCCGCCGGGCCGTTTCCGCGTACGACACCGGACCGAGGCGCTTCGCAGCCGCCGTCCTCGCCGGGATCGTGGCCGTTCTCCTGGCGACGGCCGGCGCGGCGGGGTGGCCGTCCGCCGTGTCCGCCGCCGACAACCCCTACCAGCGCGGGCCCGCGCCCACCGCGGCGAGCATCGCCGCGGACCGCGGTCCCTTCGCCACCGCCCAGGTGACCGTGCCCAGGGGCAACGGATTCGGCGGCGGGGTCATCTACTACCCGACCGACACCAGCCAGGGCACCTTCGGCGCCATCGCGATCGCCCCCGGCTTCGGCACCGCCTGGAGCTACTACGCCTGGCAGGGCCCGAGGCTCGCCTCGTTCGGGTTCGTCGTGATCGGGATCGAGACCAACACCCTCAACGACTACGCCGACGCCCGGGCCGCCCAGTTGCTCGCCGCGCTGGACTACCTGGTCAACAGCAGCTCCGTACGGGACCGGGTCGACCGCAACCGGCTGGCGGTGGGCGGCCACTCCATGGGCGGCGGCGGGGCCATCCTCGCGGCCAACCAGCGGCCCTCGCTGCTGACCGCGGTCGGGCAGGCGCCGTACGTGCCCGACGGCAGCCTGTCGGGCATCAAGAGCCCCACGATCATCTTCGCCGGCCAGGCCGACGGAACGGTGACCCCGCAGTACGCGCAGAACGCGTACAACACGATCCCCGGCAGCGTGGAGCGCGCGTACGTCGAGATCGCGAACGAGGGGCACGGTTTCCCCGCCGGGGGCGGCGGCGGCAACTCGGGCGCCTTCGCGCGCACCATGATGGTCTGGCTGAAGCTGTTCGTCGACAAGGACACTCGTTACGCGCCGTTCCTGTGCCCGTCGCTGACGAACGCGAACGGCATCTCGAAGTACATGGCCAGCTGTCCGCTCGACCCGCCCGGCGGTGGTCCGACGGCCAGCCCGACCTCGACCCCGACCTCCACACCCACCTCGACGCCCACCTCGACTCCGACGGGCACTCCGCCCGCGGGGGGCACGAGCGCGCTCAGGGGTGTGGCGTCGGGCCGGTGCCTGGACGTCAACGGCGCCTCCCAGGCCAACGGCGCGACGGTGCTGATCTGGGACTGCAACGGCCAGAACAACCAGAAGTGGACCTCCACCAGCGCGGGCGAGTTGCGGGTGTACGGCAACAAGTGCCTGGACGTCAACGGCGGCGGCACCGCCGACGGCAGCGCGGTGATCATCTGGGACTGCAACGGCCAGAGCAACCAGAAGTGGCGGCTCAACTCCGACGGCAGCATCACCGCCGTCGGCGCGAACAAGTGCCTGGACGTGTCCGGCAACGGCACCGCCAACGGCACCAGGGTCCAGATCTGGTCGTGCACCGGCGGCACCAACCAGAAGTGGACCCGCGTCTGACCACGAACCGAACCGGAGGCGGCACCCCTCCCGAAACCCCGTCCACCGGCAACAGCGCGGCGGCGCGCGCCTTTGCCCGACTGCATCTCTCATGTCAGGAAGGAACCCCCCTTATGTCCCGACGTCCGTGGCCGGTGATGCTGGCCACGCTGGCGCTGCTGGCTCCTCTGCCGATGGCGCTCAATGTCCCGGCGGCGAACGCGCTGACGATCCCGGCCTCCGACTACCAGCAGGTCGCCCTGGCGACCGGTGGCGGGGAACTGGGTGAGGCGATGTCGCTGGCGGTGCTGCCGAACCGGTCGGTGCTGCACACCGCCCGTGACGGCACGCTGCGGATCACCGACGTCAACGGCACCACGAAGGTGGCCGCCAAGCTGAACGTCTACACCCACGACGAGGAGGGGTTGCAGGGGGTCGCGGTCGACCCGAACTTCGCGACCAACCGCTACGTCTGGCTGTACTACTCGCCGCGGCTGAGCACCCCGTCCGGCGACGCCCCCTCCAGCGGCTCACAGTCGCAGTTCGACCAGTGGAAGGGGCACCTGAACCTCTCCCGCTTCACGCTCAAGTCCGACGACACGCTGGACCTGAGCAGTGAGAAGGTCGTGCTGGAGGTGGCCAACGACCGGGGCATGTGCTGCCACGTGGGCGGTGACATCGACTTCGACGCGGCCGGGAACCTCTACCTGACCACGGGCGACGACAGCAACCCGTTCGAGTCGGCCGGATACTCGCCGCTGGACGAGCGCACGGACCGCAACCCGCAGTACGACGTGCAGCGCACCGCGGCCAACACCAACGACCTGCGCGGCAAGCTGCTGCGCATCAAGCCGCAGCCGGACGGGACGTACACGATCCCGAGCGGCAACCTGTTCCCGCCGGGCACGGCCAAGACGCGGCCGGAGATCTACGCGATGGGGTTGCGCAACCCGTTCCGGATGAGCGTGGACAAGGCCACCGGGGTGGTCTACCTGGGTGACTACGGGCCGGACGCGGGGTCGACCAACTCCAACCGCGGGCCGCAGGGGCAGGTGGAGTTCAACCGGATCGCCAGCGCCGGGAACTACGGGTGGCCGTACTGCACCGGGTCCAACAGCACGAACGAGACCTACAACGAGTGGAACTTCGCCACCAACAGCACCGGCCCGAAGTACAACTGCTCGGGCGGGCCGACCAACAACTCCTTCCGCAACACCGGGCTCACCACGCTCCCGGCGGCCAGGCCGGCCTGGATCCGGTACGGAGGGGACGCCGGTTCGCCGCCGGAGTTCGGCGGCGGGTCCGAGTCGCCGATGGGCGGTCCGGTCTACCGGTACGACCCGAACCTGAACTCCTCGGTGAAGTTCCCCCAGGCGCTGGACGGACGGTTCTTCGCCGGTGAGTACGGCCGCAAGTGGATCAAGGCCATCGAGGTCCGCTCCGACGGCGGGTACGGCGAGATCAGCGCGTTCCCCTGGTCGGGGACGCAGGTGATGGACATGGCCTTCGGCCCGGACGGCGCGCTGTACGTCCTGGACTACGGCACCGGCAGCAACAACCAGGCGCTGTACCGGGTCGAGTACATCGGCAAGGCCAACCGCAACCCGATCGCCAAGGCCTCGGCGGACAAGACCTCCGGCGCGGCGCCGCTGACGGTCAACTTCTCCTCCTCGGGCAGCTCCGACCCAGAGGGCGGCGCGCTGAGCTACTCCTGGGCGTTCGGGGACGGGACCACCTCCACGGCGGCCAACCCGAGCAAGACCTACAACACCAACGGCACCTACACCGCGACGCTGACCGTCCGTGACCCGCAGGGGCTGACCGGCACGGCGAGCGTGACCGTGAACGTGGGCAACACCGCGCCGTCGGTCACCTTCAACTCGCCGGTGGAGGGGCAGTTGTTCTCCTTCGGTGACACGGTGCCCTTCCAGGTCACCGTGTCCGACCCCGAGGACGGGACGATCGACTGCTCGGGTGTGACGGTCACCTACTTCCTCGGGCACGACAGCCACGCCCACCAGATCACCTCGAAGTCCGGGTGTTCCGGGTCGATCGCGGTGCCGGTCGACGGTGAGCACGACTCGGCGGCCAACATCTACGGGGTGCTGCAGGCGACCTACACCGACAAGGGCGGCCTGACCACCACCGTCGTCCGGACGCTGCAGCCGCGGCACCGCCAGGCCGAGCACTTCGGCGCCCAGCAGGGCGTGCAGACGGCCGACCACACCACCGCCGAGGGCGGCAAGACCGTCGGCTTCACCGACGACGGCGACTGGATCTCCTTCACCCCCTACAACGTCTCCAACGCCACGCGCATCACCGCGCGGGTGTCGTCCGGTGGCGTCGGCGGCCGGCTGGAGGTGCGGGCGGGCTCCGCGACCGGCACGCTGCTGGGCACGGTGAACGTGTCGCCCACCGGCGGCTGGGAGACCTTCGCCGACGTGTCGGCGAACCTCAGCGGAGCGCCGGCCGGGACCACCACGCTGTATCTGGTGTTCCGCGGGGCGACCGGGCAGGGATACCTGTTCGACCTGGACGCCTTCACCCTCGACACCGGCACCTCCAGCTCTCCCTCTCCGTCGCCGTCCCCGTCCGCGTCTCCGTCGGCCTCGCCGACTCCGCCCGCGGGTGGGACGACCTCGATCAAGGGCGTGCCGTCTGGCCGGTGCCTGGACGTCAACGGCGCCTCGCAGACCAACGGCGCCACGGTGCTGATCTGGGACTGCAACGGCCAGAACAACCAGAAGTGGACCTCCACCAGCGCGACCGAGCTGCGCGTCTACGGCAACAAGTGCCTGGACGTGAACGGCGGCGGCACGGCGGACGGCACCGCGGTCATCATCTGGGACTGCAACGGCCAGAACAACCAGAAGTGGCGCTTCAACTCCGACGGCACGATCACGGCGGTCGGGGCGAACAAGTGCCTGGACGTGGCGGGCAGCGGCACCGCCAACGGCACGAAGGTGCAGATCTGGTCGTGCACCGGCGCCAGCAACCAGAAGTGGACCCGCGTCTGACGCCGTCTCGCAGGCCACTCCCCATCAACCGATCCACCACCTGATGCGACGCCCGGCACGGCCCCGCCCTCGACGAGGAGGGACGGGGACCGCGCCGGGCGCCGCGACGAAAGGACATCCATGCTGCGACATCTGACCCCCGCCGCGCCCGGGCGCGGTGCGGGAGGCGACCGGAAGGCGTCGGTGCTGCGACGCCTGTCGGCGACCGCGGTGGCGTTCACCACCGCCGCCGCCGCGATGGTGGTCCCCGCCACCCACGCCCAGGCCGCCGCCTTCAAGGTGCTGGTGTTCTCCAAGACTGCCGCGTTCCGGCACGACTCCATCCCCGCCGGCATCCAGGCCATCCGTGAACTCGGCGCCGCCAACGACTTCGCCGTGGACGCCACGGAGGACGCGAACGCGTTCACGTCGGGCAACCTCGCGCAGTACAAGGCCGTGGTGTTCCTCAGCACCACCGGCGACGTCCTCAACGCCACCCAGCAGACCGCCTTCCAGTCGTACGTCGACGGCGGGGGCGGTTACGTCGGCGTGCACTCGGCGTCCGACACCGAGTACGACTGGCCCTACTACGGGCAGCTGATGGGCGCCTGGTTCAAGGACCACCCGGCGATCCAGCAGGCCACCCTCAAGGAGGAGGACCGCGCGCACGCGGCCACCGCCCATCTCGGCCAGACCTGGACGCGCACCGACGAGTGGTACAACTACCGCACAAACCCGCGCGCCAACGTGCACGTGCTGCAGAGCCTCAACGAGAGCAGCTACAGCGGCGGGAACATGGGCGACCACCCGGTCACCTGGTGCCACCCGCAGGCGTCCGGCCGGTCGTTCTACACCGGTCTCGGGCACACCCAGGAGTCGTACGCCGATTCCAACTTCCGCACCCTGCTGCTCGGCGGCATCCGCTACGCGGCCAAGGCCACGAACGCCGACTGCCGTCCGGAGACCGGCTACACGACCCTGTACAACGGGTCGACCTCCGGCTGGACGCAGGCCGGGCCCGGCTCGTTCACCAACAGCGACGCCACGCTGACCTCCCAGGGCGGCATGGGCATGCTGTGGTACAACGCCAAGGAGTTCGGCTCCTACTCCCTCAAGCTCGACTGGAGGATGACCGGCGACTCCAACTCCGGCGTGATCGTCGGGTTCCCGCCCACCAGCGACCCCCAGACGGCCCTCGACACGGGGTACGAGGTCCAGATCGACGCCACCGACACCGCGGACAAGACGACCGGGGCGATCTACGGCGTCAAGTCGGCCGACCTCGCCGCACGTGACGCGGCGCTGAACCCGCCGGGTCAGTGGAACACCTACGAACTGCTCGTCGAGGGCGAGCGGCTGCAGGTCTTCCTGAACGGCAGCAAGATCAACGACTTCACCAATACAAACCCGGCGCGATCCCTGCAGCAGGGATACATCGGCATCCAGAACCACGGGTCCGGCAACGTGGTGGCCTACCGGAACATCCGCATCAAGGAACTGAGCGGCCCGTCGCAGTCCCCCTCGCCCTCCCCGTCCCCCTCTCCGTCCGCTTCTCCGTCCGCTTCTCCGTCCGCGTCGCCGACTCCGCCCACGACGAGCACGACCGCGCTGCGGGGTGTGGCGTCGGGCCGGTGCCTGGACGTCAACGGCGCCTCGCAGTCGAACGGCGCGACGGTGCTGATCTGGGACTGCAACGGCGGGAACAACCAGAAGTGGACCTCCACCAGCGCCACTGAGCTGCGGGTCTACGGCAACAAGTGCCTCGACGTCAACGGCGGCGGCACCGCCAACGGCACCGCGGTCATCATCTGGGACTGCAACGGCCAGAACAACCAGAAGTGGCGCTTCAACTCCGACGGCAGCATCACCGCCGTCGGCGCGAACAAGTGCCTGGATGTCAGCGGCACCGCCAATGGAACAAAGGCGCAGATCTACACATGTAACGGTCAGAACAACCAGAAGTGGACTCGCGTCTGAGGTCATCCGTCCACCCGGGGAACGGCGAGGTATCCGGAGTCCCACTCTGCCTCGCCGTACCCGGCGCGACTTCCGGCGCGGCCCTGATCGGGGCCGCGCCGGTTTTTTGGTAAGGCGGAGGCATGTGCTGATTCGGGGGATTTTCTCCCGATAGTGCCAGGAGTCCCTTTTCCCATGTCAGGAGCGCGCGGCTGTGCGCCCCGGGGGCGGGTCCGCAGGTATGAAAAGGGGTCCGGCACGGCCTCGGCATGAGCGTGAAAGTTTCATACTCATTTCGTCCACGACCCTGACGGAAGATCTCCGATGGCTGTGGAGTGGGGGTCCCCGGTCGCCATGACATGGTCATTGTCCTGTGAAAGGGCAACTTCCGCAGGAAGGTGGCGAAACTCTGGTGCGGAACGGGAGAAGAAGTCTCCATGGCACGAAAATAAGCGTGCTTGACAACAGAAGTTTGGTAGACCTATTTTCTTCCCGAATCGGTTCGTCCGCTCCCTGTGACCAGGCTGAATCCCTTCCCGAGTCACCCGTCGTCCACCGGAGCGGAACGCGCGCCGGCCGGTCGCCGGGTCCTCCTCCCCGGTGGCCGGCCGGGTGAACCGTGCGCCCGGCCCGGCACGACTCCCACCCCCCGCTTAGGAGATCCCCGTGCATGACTCTCCACCCCGTACGGCACGGGGGCTCGTCCCGGCCGGCCCGGCACGACGTCCCGGAGGGCGGGCCGCGTGCTGAGGATGACCGGCATCGGCAAGAGCTTCCTGGGCGTCCGGGTGCTCGGCGGTGTCGACCTGGAGGTGTCCGCCGGCGAGGTCCACGCGGTGGTGGGGGAGAACGGCGCGGGCAAGTCGACGCTCATGAAGATCCTCGCCGGCGTGCACGCGCCGGACGAGGGGACGATCGAGATCGACGGCCGGAGCGTGACGTTCGGGCACCCGATCGAGGCGCAGCGGGCCGGGGTGGCGATCATCTACCAGGAGCTCACCCTGCTGCCGGAGCGGACGGTCGCAGAGAACGTCTTCCTCGGCCGGGAGCCCGTCCGGCGGGGACTGGTCGACCGGGCGGCGATGGAGTCGGCGACCGACGAGCTGCTGAAGTCTCTCGGCGAGGAGTCGTTCGGGCCGCGCGATCTCGTCCGGCGGCTCTCGGTCGCGCGGCAGCAGGTCGTCGAGATCGCCAAGGCGCTGTCGCTGAACGCCCGGATCGTGGTGATGGACGAGCCGACAGCCCCCCTCGCCGACCACGAGGTGGAACTGCTCTACACGCTGGTGCGGCGGCTCACCGCGCGCGGCATCGCGGTCCTCTACGTCTCCCACCGGCTCCGCGAGATCTTCGACCTCGCCGACCGGATCACCGTGCTCAAGGACGGCGCCCGGGTCACCACCGCGGAGGCGTCGAGCCTGGACACCGCGGGCCTGGTCCGCCTGATGGTCGGCCGGGAGCTCGACTCGTACTATCCGCCCCGCGCGGCCGGACCACCCGGAGAGGTGATCCTGAGCGTACGCGGCGGCGGCAACGCCCGGCTCCACGACATCGACCTCGACCTGCGCGCTGGGGAGAT
Source organism: Microbispora triticiradicis (assembly GCF_005864065.1). Lineage (NCBI taxonomy): Bacteria > Bacillati > Actinomycetota > Actinomycetes > Streptosporangiales > Streptosporangiaceae > Microbispora > Microbispora triticiradicis. Next base: position 527,376 of record NZ_VANP01000002.1, read on the forward strand.
CGTGGGGGTGGCCGGGCTGCAGGGCTCGGGGCGCACCGAGCTGGCCAAGGCGCTGTTCGGCGCGGAGCCCTTCACCAGCGGCGAGATGACGCCCCGCCGCCCGCGCTCGGTCCGCGAGGGCATCGCCGCGGGGATCGGCCTGGTCACCGAGGACCGCAAGGCCGAGGGACTCCTGCCCAACCAGCGGGTGCGCGACAACGCCCTGCTCGTCGCCCGGGCCACCGGAGCGCCTCGCACCGGGGTCGAGCGGCTGCTCGAACGCGTGCGGCTCAGCCCGCCCCGGCCCGCCCAGGAGGTCCGGCTGCTGTCCGGGGGCAACCAGCAGAAGGTCGTGCTGGCCAAGTGGATGACGGTGGCGCCGCGCGTGCTGCTGTTCGACGAACCCACCCGCGGCGTCGACGTCGGCGCCAAGGCCGCCATCCACGACCTGATGCGTGAGCTCGCCCGGGACGGCATGGCCGTCCTGATGATCTCCTCCGAGCTGCCCGAGCTCATCGGCATGAGCGACCGCATCGTGGTGCTGCGGGACGGCCGCCTCGTCGGAGAGCTGCCCGCGGGCTCCACCGAGGAGGCCGTGATGCGCCTGGCGGCCGCGTCATGACCCAGCAGCTGAAACTCGGGCGCGTGCCCGCCGGAGGCTCCTTGCTCCGCAGAATCTCGGCCGACCGGCCCGCGCGGCCCGTCTACGTCGCGCTGGTCCTGCTCGTCGTGCTCGGCTGGCTGGTCTTCGCCCTGGACGGCGGGACGTTCCTCGGCCAGGAGAACATCGTCGGCATCCAGCAGCGGTCGGCGGCGCTGGGCATCGTCGCGGTCGGCCAGACGCTGGTGATCCTGGCCGGCAGCCTGGACCTCTCGGTCGCCTACCTGATCAGCCTGACCTCGCTGGTCACCGCCGAGATCATGGCGGGCGCCGACTCAGGAGTCCCGGCCGCGGTCGCCGCGGCGCTGGCGGTGAGCGCGCTGATCGGGCTGGTGAACGGCCTGATCGTCACCCGGCTCCGGGTGCACGCCTTCATCGCCACCCTCGGGGTCGCGCTGGTCGTCAGGGGCGCGCTGGACGCGCGGTACGACGGACCGGCCGGCAGCGTGCCCGAGTCCTTCCAGCATCTCGGGTACGACCGGATCGGGCCGCTGCCGGTGTCGGCTCTGCTGTGGGCCGCGGTGGCGGCGGGCGCGTGGCTCCTGCTCAGCCGGACCCGGCTGGGCTACCGGATCTACGCCGTGGGCGGGGACGCCGAGGTGGCGCGCCTCTCCGGGGTGCGCACCGAGCGGGTGGTGGTCATCGCCCACGTGCTCTGCTCGGTCTGCGCCGGGATCGCCGGGCTACTGCTCGCCTCCCGGCTCGGGGCGGGCGCGCCGACGGTCGGCACCGACGGCGGGTACGACCTGGAGTCGATCGCGGCGGTGGTGCTCGGCGGGACCGCGCTGGCCGGAGGCCGCGGCGGGGTGGCCGGGACCGTCGGAGGAGTCCTGCTCCTGGCCGTCCTCGACAGCATCTTCAACCAGCTTGAGGTCAACTCCTTCGCCAAGGACGTCGTACGGGGCGTGATCCTGGTGGCCGCCCTGGCGATCTACGCCCGCGGAAGGCGGACCAGATGAGACGAGCGCTACCGATCTTCGTGGTGCTGGCCGGGCTGCTGGTCGCGATCGCGGTCGTCAACCCGTACTTCCTGGAACCGACAGCCTTCCTCGCCTTCGTCAAACGGGCCGCGCCGCTGGTGATCCTCGCGGCCGGGCAGTACTTCGTCATCGTGTCCGGCGAGTTCGACCTGTCGGTCGGCTCCCTCGTCACCGCCGAGGTGGTGATCGCCGCCCGGCTCATCGACGGCTCGGCGGAGGCGACCTGGCCCGTGCTGGCCCTGATGATCGCGTTCGGACTGATCGTCGGGCTGGTCAACGGGGCCGTCACCACCCTGCTCCGCGTCCCGTCGTTCATCACGACGCTCGGCATGCTGCTGATCCTTTCGGGAGCGGTCTTCCTCTGGACGGGCGGGTCGCCCCGGGGCGCGCTGTCCGAGCAGTTCCGCCAGCTGGGCCGGGGGAGCCTCGGCCCGGTGCCCTGGTCGGTCCTGATCCTCGTCGCGGTGGCGGCGGCCGCTGTCTGGGCGACGCGCGCCCGGTTCGGCCACACGCTCGTCGCGGCCGGGGACAACGACCGCGCCGCTGCGCTGTCCGGGGTCCGGGTCGCCCGGGTCCGGACGGTGGCGTTCATGATCTCCGGGCTGTCCGCGGCGGTCGCCGCGATCCTGCTCGGCGGCTTCGCGGGAGTGTCCGCGCAGGTCGGCAAGGGCCTGGAGTTCCAGGCCATCACCGCTGTGGTGCTCGGTGGCGTGGTCCTCGGAGGCGGCCGCGGCTCCGTGGCCGCCGCGATGGCGGGCGCCTTCACTCTGGAGGCGCTGTTCACCCTGCTCAACCTGTACGGCATCTCGGGGGCGCTGGAGCCGGCCGTACAGGGCGTGATCATCATCGCCGCGGTGGCGCTGGGAGCAGTGCGCTTCCCACGCGCGAGAGCCGCGGCTGCCTCATAAGGGAAGGAAGACGATGCTTTCATATTCGCGGCGGTTCCTCGCCGCCGCCGCGCTCGCCGTGCTGACGCTGCCGGTGGCGGCGTGCACCAGCGACAAACCCGCGCCCTCCGCCTCCGGGGCGCCTTCCGGGGCGCCGGCCGGATCCGCCGGACCGGCGGACAAGGGCACCGGGGAGCAGTCGAAGTTCTTCGTGCAGGCCGACTACGACGCCCAGATGGCGATGCGCAAGGCCCAGCCGACCGGCCCGTCGGACAAGCCGTGGGAGCAGAGCATCGATCCCCAGCTCATCGACACCGCCAAGTACAAGAAGGCCGGGCCGTACCACCTGTGCTTCTCCAACGCCGCGGTCGACAACCCGTGGCGGCAGGTCGGCTGGAAGACCATGCAGGCGGAGGTCGCCCAGCACAAGGAGATCACGAAGTTCACCGCCCTGGACGCCGAGGGCAAGGACGACAAGCAGATCTCCGACATCGCGGAACTGACGGGGAAGGGCTGCGACGCGCTGATCGTCTCGCCCAACACCACGGCCACGCTGACCCCCGCGGTGTCCGGCGCCTGCCCGAAGGTGCCGGTCATCGTGTTCGACCGGGGCGTCCAGACCGACTGCCCGGTGACCTTCATCAAGCCGATCGGCGGCTACGCCTTCGGCGCCGCGGCGGCCGAGTTCCTCGTCGACAAGGTGCCGGCCGGCGGGAAGATCCTGGCGCTGCGCATCCTGCCCGGCGTGGACGTGCTGGAGACCCGGTGGTCGGCGGCGAAGGTGGCGTTCGACAAGAGCGACCTCCAGGTCGTCGGCGTGGAGTTCACCGACGGCGACGCCGCGAAGACCAAGAGCGTGGTCAGCGACTACATCCAGCGGTACGGCAAGCTCGACGGAGTCTGGATGGACGCGGGCGCCACCGCCGTCGCGGCCGTCGAGGCGTTCGAGGACGCGGGCCAGCCCGTGCCGCCGATCAACGGCGAGGACCAGCAGGACTTCCTGAAGAAGTGGAGCGACGCGAAGCTGACCGCGATCGCGCCGACCTACCCGACGTACCAGTGGCGCACCCCCGTCATCGCGGCGCTCAAGATCCTCAAGGGCGAGCAGGTGCCGAAGGTCTGGAACCTGCCGCAGCCGGCGATCACCCAGGAGAACCTCGCCACCTACCTCAAGCCCGGCATGCCGCCGCTGCACTACGCCCTCTGCGGCTGCGAGGACCTGCCCGGCTACCCCGAGAAGTGGGGCGGCACGTCGTGATCGGGGTGAACACCTGGGTCTGGGTCTCGCCGCTCACCGACGAGGCCCTGGCCCGCCTCGCGCCGAGGATCGCGGACTGGGGGTTCGACGTCGTCGAACTGCCGGTCGAGCATCGCGGTGACTGGGACCCGGAGCGGGCGGCGGCCCTCCTGGACGGGCTCGGGCTCGGCGCGTCGGTCGTGCTCACGATGCCGCCGGGACGTGAACTCGTCGACGCCTCGCCGCAGGTCGTCCGGGAGACCCAGGACTACCTGCGGCACTGCGTGGACGTGGCGGTGACCGTGGGCGCGCCGGCGGTCAGCGGGCCCGCGTACGCCTCGGTCGGCCGGGCCTGGCGGATGAGCCCGGACGAGCGGCGCGCGATCTACGGCGAGCTGCGGGAGAACCTGAAACCGGTCGTCGCGTACGCGGCCGAACGCGGGATCAGGATCGGCGTCGAACCGCTCAACCGGTACGAGACCAGCGTCATCAACACGGTGGAGCAGGCACTCGACGCGCTCCCGGAGGAGTGCGGGCTCGCCCTCGACACCTACCACCTGAACATCGAGGAGAAGGACCCCCTCGCGGCCGTCCGCCTGGCGGGCGGCAGGATCGCGCACCTCCAGGTGTGCGGGACCGACCGCGGCGCCCCGGGCGCCGACCACTTCGACTGGCCGGGCTTCGCCGCGGCCGTCCGCGACGTGGGCTACGCCGGCCCGCTCGTGATCGAGTCCTTCACCGCCGACAACAAGACCATCGCCACCGCGGCGTCCGTCTGGCGTCCCCTGGCCCCCAGCCAGGACGCCCTCGCCACCGACGGCCTCGCCTTCCTCCGCACCCTCACGACCTGACCGGAGGACCCGACTGGAGAACCCCACGACCCCCCGCAACTCCGACCCCTTCCGGTAACCCCCCAGGAGATCCTTCATGCGAAGATCACGCCTGATCCCCGCACTGGCCGCGGCCATGCTGGGGCTGCTGCTGTCCGCGGTGCCACTGGTGGCACACGCGGCGGCGCCACAGTTCAAGGTGCTGCTGTTCAGCAAGACCGCGAGCGGCGCCTACCGGCACGACTCCATCGCCGCCGGCATCGCGATGTTCCAGCAGCTGGCGACGGACAACAACTTCCAGCTGGACGCGAGCGAGAACTCCTCCGTCTTCACCACGTCGAACCTCAACAACTACGACGCGGTGATCATGCTCCAGACGTCGGGCATGGTGTGGGACACCGACGCGCAGCGTCAGGCCATGCAGGCCTACGTGCGCAGCGGCCGCGGCGTCGTGGCGATCCACAACGCCGTCGACATGAACATCGAGTCGCAGTTCCCCTGGTGGGACCAGACCGTGCTGGCCGGCGCGCACATGACGCAGCACTCGTCGATCGTGCAGGGCACCGCCAAGGTCGCCGACAAGGTCCACCCCTCGACCAAGGGCCTCCCGGACCGGTGGACCCGCACCGAGGAGTGGTACAACTTCGACAAGAACATGCGCGGCTCGGTGCACGTCCTGGTGACCGCGGACGAGACCACCTATGACGCGGGCTCGTACAAGATGGGCGCCGACCACCCGATCTCCTGGTGTCACAACCCGGAGGGCGGCCGGGTGTGGGCCACCGCGATGGGCCACAACGCGTCCTCCTACTCGGAGCCGCTGTTCAAGCAGCACCTGCTGGGCGCGGTGAAGTGGGCGGCGGGCGCGGAGCCCGGCGACTGCGGCGGCACGGTCACGGCCCGCTTCCAGAAGGTGACCCTCGACGGCGCGCCGGACCAGCCGATGGAGCTGGACGTGGCGGCCGACGGCCGGGTCTTCTACATCTCGCGCTCGGGCAAGGTCAACCTGATCCCCGCGGGCGGCGGCAGCACTCGCGTCATCGGCACCCTGTCCGTGTACGATGGCGGCGAGGACGGCGGCATCGGGATCGCGCTCGACCCGAACTTCGCCAACAACGGCTGGATCTACATCAACTACTCGCCCTCCAACGGTGGCGAGGTGAACCGGGTCTCCAGGTTCACCTTCAACGGCACCAGCCTCGACCTGAGCAGCGAGAAGAAGATCATCGAGGTTCCGGCCTTCCGCAACGTCGACGAGCCGGGCCACACCGGCGGCTACATCACGTTCGGCCCGGGCGGCAACCTCTACATCGCCCCGGGTGACGACACCAACCCCAACGCCTCCAGCGGCTACGCCCCGATCGACGAGCGGCCGGGCCGGGAGCACTACGACGCCCAGCGGTCCGCGGCCAACACCAACGACCTGCGCGGCAAGATCCTGCGCATCCACCCCGAGTCGGACGGCACCTACACGATCCCGTCGGGCAACATGTTCGCTCCGGGCACGGCCAAGACGCGGCCGGAGATCTACGCGATGGGCTTCCGCAACGCGTTCCGCTTCTCGGTCGACAAGGTCACCGGCTGGATCTCCATGGGTGACTATGGGCCGGACGCGGGCAGCGCCAACTCCAACCGCGGCCCCGAGGGCACGGTCGAGTGGAACCTGATCAAGCAGCCCGGTTTCTACGGCTGGCCGTACTGCACCGGCAACAACACGCCGTTCAACGACTTCAACTTCTCCACCAACACCTCGGGGGCGAAGTTCAACTGCTCGGCGCCGGTCAACGACTCGCCCAACAACACCGGCCTGACCAACCTGCCGGCCGCCAAGCCCGCGACCGTCTGGTACAACTACCACGCCTCGGCGGAGTTCCCGGAGATCAACTGCTGCGGCGGCGCGGCCCCCATGGGCGGCCCGTTCTACCGTTACGACGCGGCCAGCACCTCCGACCGCAAGTTCCCCGAGTACTTCGACGGCGGGACCTTCCTGTACGAGTGGAGCCGCAACTTCGTCAAGGAGATGCGCCTCGACTCCTCCGGCAACCTCCTGAAGATCAACCCGTTCGTGGCGAACATCGCCCCGCACGCGCCGATCGACATGAAGTTCGGCCCGGACGGCGCGCTCTACATGGCCGACTGGGGCAACGGCTTCGGCCACGCGAACACCGACGACGCCATCTACCGGATCGACTACGTGGTCGGTAACCGCGCCCCCATCGCCAAGGCGAGCGCCAGCCCCGACTCGGGCGCCGCGCCGCTGACGGTCGCGTTCTCCTCGGCCGGCTCGTCCGACCCCGACGGCGAGGCGATCACCTACAGCTGGGACTTCGGCGACGGCACCACCTCCACCGCGGCCAACCCGACGAAGACCTACAACTCCAACGGCACCTACACCGTCAAGCTGACCGTACGGGACTCGAGCGGGAAGACGGGCAGCATCACGCTGACCATCGCCGTCGGCAACACCCGTCCCAAGGTCGTCTTCTCGGCGCCGCCGGACGGCGGGTTCATCAACTTCGGCGACCGGGTGTCCTACACGGTCAACGTCACCGACCCCGAGGACGGCACCGTCGACTGCTCCAAGGTCAACGTGTTCACCGCGCTCGGCCACGACCAGCACGCCCACGACACCGGCCAGTTCACCGGATGCTCCGGGACGGTCACGACGACCGCCTCGGGCCACGACGAGGCGGCCAACGTCTACTACGTCCTGGGCGCGTCCTACACCGACAAGGGCGGCCTGAAGGGCGACGGCGGCATCACCCTGCAGCCCAAGCACAAGCAGGCCGAGCACTACAACGGCTCCAGCGGCGTCCGGGTCGTCGACGAGGCCGGAGCCGAGGGCGGCAGGCGCGTCGGCGACATCTCCAACGGTGACTGGATCTCCTACACGCCGGTCAACCTGTCGGGGATCGACTCGGTGTCCTTCCGCGTGTCGGCGCCGTCCAGCACCGGGGCCTCCATCGAGCTGCACGCCGGCTCGCCGACCGGGACGCTCGTCGCCTCCAGCTCGGTGCCGTCGACCGGGGGATGGAACAACTACGTCTCCCTCCCGTCGGTGGCGGTCACCAACCCGGGTGGCACCGGCGACCTCTACGTCGTGTTCAAGGGGTCGACGGCGAACTCGTTCGACTTCGACTCGCTGACCTTCAACGGCAAGGGTGTCGGCCAGGACGGGGGCACCTCCTCGCCCTCTCCGTCGCCGTCGCCCTCCGTCTCGCCGTCCGCTTCTCCGTCCGCGTCGCCGACCCCGCCCGCGGGTTGGACGAACTCGCTGCGGGGTGTGGCGTCGGGCCGGTGCCTGGACGTCAACGGCGCCTCGCAGACCAACGGCGCTACGGTGCTGATCTGGGACTGCAACGGCGGGAACAACCAGAAGTGGACCTCCACCAGCGCCAGTGAGCTGCGCGTCTACGGCAACAAGTGCCTGGACGTGAACGGCGGCGGCACGGCGGACGGCACCGCGGTCATCATCTGGGACTGCAACGGCCAGAACAACCAGAAGTGGCGCCTGAACTCCGACGGCACGATCACCGCGGTCGGGGCGAACAAGTGCCTGGACGTGGCGGGCAGCGGCACCGCGAACGGCACGAAGGTGCAGATCTGGTCGTGCACCGGCGGCAACAACCAGAAGTGGACCCGCGTCTGATCGCGGAGTGACCTTCGAACCCTGACAGGAGCGGGGCCGGCCGATTCGGCCGGCCCCGCTTCTGTCTATGAGGGGTCACACGGGTTCGGTCAGGCGCAGCTGATCGCGTTGTAGGCGGCCTCGTACGAGGTGGTGCCCTGCTTGCCGCCGATCGTGGCGGTCCCGGTGACGGTCACCGTGCCCGCCGCGAGCTGCCCGGCCCGCGAGTTGAAGGACTGGTAGGCCTGCTTGGCCGGGGCCACACCCTCGACCGTCTTGGCGCCGAACGGGGTCGTCAGGGTCACGGTCGCCGGCACCTCGGCGTCGTTGACGGCCGTGACCGCCACGTACGCCGACGTCCCCACGCAGCGGGAGGAGGCCGTCACGGTCAGCGGGACGCGCGGAGCGGGCGTGGCGATGGTCAGCTTGACCGTCCTGGCCTCCTCCACGTTGCCGGCCTTGTCGGCCGAGCGGTACCGCAGCTCGTGCTCACCAGGGCCGGAGACGGTGACCGGGCCGGTGTACGGCGTCCAGTCGCCGGCGTCCAGCGCGTACTCGGTGCGCGCCGTGCCGGACGTCTCGTCCGTCGCGGACAGGGTCACCTGCACATCGCCGTCGTGCTCGCCGCCGTCGTTCGCCGGCGGGACCGTCGAGGTCGTGACCGGCGCCGTGGCGTCGATCCTGGCCGTGACGGTCCTGATCTCCTCCACGTTGCCCGCCTTGTCGGCCGAGCGGTACGCCAGCGCGTGCGCGCCGTCGCCGGACAGGACGACCGGAGCGGTGTACCGCGTCCAGGCGCCGCCGTCCAGCTTGTACTCGGTGCGGTCGAGCCCGCTGCCCTTCGCCTCGTCGGCGGCGGTCAGCGTGACCTTGACCTGACCGGTGAACCAGCCGCCGGCCGGCCGCGCCGGGTCGGTCGTCACGCTCGTCACCGGGGCGGTCCTGTCGGCCGGCTGCTTGGCGATCAGGGCCTTGGCGAGGTCCTTGAGCGCCTGGATCAGCGCGGCCTGCTCCGGGTCCGACTTCTTCAGCGGCAGCGTGGCGGCGCCCAGCAGCAGCGCCGAGGCGGCCTGCCACTGGGACTTGCGGCTGAGCTGCTCGGCCAGGTCGATCGCCGCCTTCACCGAGGTGGCGGCGCCCTTGCTCATCTTGCCCGTGCGCGACGCCTGCGCGTAGCGGGCCCGGACGAGGTCGAAGCTCGGCTCCCAGGTCAGCTTCGGCTGGGCCTGGGTGTTGAACTTGCCGAGCCGCACGCTCGCGGCCGCGTTGATCTCGGCCTGGTCGAGGAACTGGCTCGGCGTCAGCTTGAAGGCGTCGAAGCCGCGGGCGATCTCGTTGCCGTAGATGTGGCCGTTGTACCAGTAGGCCGACCAGTATCCGCCGAGCGCCAGCGACGTGGCGCTGATCGGGCCGCGGTCGAAGAAGGCGATCTCCTTCGGGTTGCGGGAGTCGGTGAAGTCGAACGCCGACAGCCCGCCCTGGTACCAGGCCTGGACCATGATGTCGCGCCCGGGGACCGGGACCAGCGAGCCGTTGTGCGCGACGCAGTTCTCCGTGGTCGTCTGCGGCGCGGGGAGCTTGTAGTAGCTGCGGAACTGCAGCTTGCCGCCGACGATGTCGTAGATGGCGTTGGCGCCCCACGACGGCTCGTCGGTGACCCGGCACCGCGCGCCCGAGCCGCCGCCCCACTCGTCGGTGAAGACGACCTTGGTGCCGTCGTTGTTGAAGGTGGCGGAGTGCCAGTAGGCGTAGTTCGGGTCCGAGACCGCGTCCAGCCGCTTCGGGTTCGACGGGTCGGAGATGTCGATCAGGATGCCGTTGCCCGCGCAGGCTCCGGCGGCCAGCCCGATCTCCGGGTACGCCGTGATGTCGTGGCAGTGGTTGGTGACCGGCTGCGGAGACCAGTTGGTTCCCGACGGGTGCTGCTGGGTGGGCGGGGTGTTCTGCAGCCCGTTGACCGCCCCGGTGGCCGCGTCGGCGAACAGCCGGGGCTGGCTGACGACCGCCGCGTTCTGCGGGGCGGCCAGCGGCACCCGGATGACGTCGATCCTCCACAGCGACGTGCCGGGGTCGGTCGCCGCGGTGTTGGCGCAGCCCGCGAGCTCCTGACCCGAGCGCACGCCGGCCGTGCCGGAGACGTAGACGTAGACGTTCTCCGGCTCGTTCTTGCTGGTCACCAGCGAGTGGGTGTGCGAGCCGCGGCAGGTCTGCACCGCCGCGACCTGCACCGGCCGGCTGATGTCGCTGATGTCGAAGACGCGTACGCCGCGGAACCGGTCGGGGTTGACCGTGCCGCTAGCGCCCTGCGTGCCGCAGTCGACGCGACCGCGGGTCTCCTCCACCGACATGAACAGCAGGTTCCCGTACACCGACAGGTCGCCCTGCCCGCCGGGGCAGATGACCGACGTCTTCAGGACGGGGCTGCCGCCGTTGGAGATGTCGTAGATGTTGAAACCCTGGTAGTTGCCGGAGAAGGCGTAGTCGCCGGCGAAGGCCAGGTCGGAGTTGGCGTAGGAGGCGTTCCCCGGGTTGGAAGGCTGGACGAACCCTTCCGGTTTGTCCAGGTGGGTCAGCAGTTGAACGTTGCTGGCGGCCTCCTGGGCATCCAGCCAGCCCGCGCCGAGACCGACGCGGGGGTCGGTGTCGGCCGCGGCCGCCGTCGTGGTGGTGGACGCCAGCCCCAGGAGCATCGCTCCCGTAGTGGTGATGATTCCCAGCCTGCGTAGTCGAGCGCGTCCCCCACGCGCCAAACGGCTACTCGTCACGGGCCGTTTCCCTTTCTTTACGGCACCTCCTCCCCTGAGCCGGCGTGTGGCCGGTGGACGACCAGGGACCTGGCCGGTGCCTCCGTACGAGGCCGGCGTGGGGGGAAGATCCCATTGGTGGTTCCCGCGAACTGTAACGGAAAGGATTTTGATGTTCCATAGGACGACATATCTGATTATTCCGGACACGCAGCTCACGGCATTTGAAAGCGGTTACCGTGACGCATTCGTTGCATAAGTTGCGGTATCTGACCAGGGCTGTGGGGGTGCGAACATCCGGCACGGACCGGGGGGTGACGAGGTGGGACGCGTCGTCCGCGCGCCGCCGCGCCCGGCCGGACCTGATCGGCTTCGCGGCGCCGGGCGGTAAATCTTGGTATGTGAAACCCCCCTCCCGAAGAGGTTGAACCGTAAATTACAGTGATCGCGCAGTCAACTCCCAGACACAAGAAGTCAGGAGGTCCTGTGAAATCACCCCATCGTGCCGTCAGGCTGGCGCTCGGCCTGACGACCGGACTGGCGCTGACGCTGGCCGGCGCCCCGCCGGCCTCGGCGGCGACGTGGACGCTGAACGACATCCATCAGCAGACGTGCGTCACATCGCGCTACGGCCACCCGGGCACGTACTTCCTGGCCCAGGTCACCGGAACCTGGTCGGCGAACATCACGCTCGGACTGAGCGACCTGCCCTCCGGTTCCACCGTCATGGGCGGCTTGATCGGCGGCCCGGGATCGAACAGCGACCCGACGCTCGTGAACGGTTTCGTCGGGGTGTCGATCGCGCCGGCTCCCGTCGGCACCTACACCGCGCACCTGGTGGCTTCGGACGGAACGGTGACCCAGACCAACCCGATCACGATCCACGTGAAGGACAGCTGCCCCTGACTCGCGGAGGACGTCCAGGCCGCGCGGGCCGCCGGAGCAGTCCGCTGTCTCCGGCGGCCGGCCGAGGACCGTCGCCGGGTCGCCGTCGGCGGGCCGTGACCTCCCCTTATCCCGATCGTGGATCCGGCCGCCCGGAACTTCTTCGCCGAACCGGACGGCGCGGTCGGAGGTTTCCCTTCCCCACCTGCGGGTATGCGCGCGGATCTGCTCATCGCCGCTCGGGGAGGAACGCGCCGCATGGATGCCAGCAAGCCCGCCAAGGTCGTCAAGGACGTCGTGGAGAACGCCGCCGAGAAGGTCGCCGAGTTCCTGACGCCGGACGTTCCCGGTTCGCCGGGCAGCGCCCCCGCGCCCCTGGAGGAGCCGACGACGCCGCACGACCCGCTGCCGCCCAAGAAGGAGCAGGGCGCTCCCGCGACCGTCACGCCGACCGGGGCGGAGACCGGCACGCCCGCCGCCGCCAAGGCCCAGCAGGGCGCCCACCTCACCACCGCGCAGGGGGTGCGGCTGCGCGACACCGACCACTCGCTGAAGGCGGGCGAGCGCGGCCCGACCCTGCTTCAGGACCACCACCTGCGCGAGAAGATCACCCACTTCGACCACGAGCGCATCCCCGAGCGCGTCGTCCACGCCCGGGGCGCCGGCGCCCACGGCGTGTTCGAGGCGTACGGCACCGCCGAAACGGTGACAAAGGCCGGTTTCCTCAAGAAGGGCAGGAAGACCGACGTCTTCGTGCGGTTCTCCACCGTCCTCGGCTCGCGCGGGTCGGCCGACACGGTCCGCGACACCCGGGGCTTCGCGACGAAGTTCTACACCGACGAGGGCACCTTCGACCTCGTCGGCAACAACATCCCGGTCTTCTTCATCCAGGACGGGATCAAGTTCCCCGACGTCATCCACGCGGGCAAGCCCCACCCGGACCGGGAGATCCCCCAGGCGCAGAGCGCGCACGACACGTTCTGGGACTTCGTCTCCCTGCACACCGAGGCGCAGCACCACACCATGTGGAACATGTCCGACCGCGCGATCCCGCGCTCCTTCCGGACGATGGAGGGCTTCGGCGTCCACACCTTCCGGCTCGTGAACGAGGCGGGGGAGACCGCGCTGGCCAAGTTCCACTGGAAGCCGAAGCTCGGCGTGCACTCCCTGACCTGGGAGGAGGCGCAGATGCTCGGCGGGATGGACCCCGACTTCCACCGCCGCGACCTCTACGACGCGATCGAGGCCGGTGCCTTCCCCGAGTGGGAGCTCGGCATCCAGGTCTTCCCGGACACGCCGGACGAGACCTTCGAGGGCATCGACCTGCTCGATCCCACCAAGATCGTGCCCGAGGAGCTCGCGCCGGTGCAGGCGATCGGGAGGATGACGCTCACCCGGACGCCGACGAACTTCTTCGCCGAGGTCGAGCAGGTCGCCTTCCACCCCGGCCACCTGCCGCCGGGCATCGACGTCACCAACGACCCGCTGCTGCAGGCGCGGCTGTTCTCCTACCTCGACACCCAGATCACCCGGCTCGGCGGGCCGAACTTCGCGCAGATCCCGGTCAACCGCCCGCGCTGCCCGGTCAACGACATGCTCCGGGACGGCTTCCACCAGCACGCCGTCCACGCCGGCGTCGCGCCGTACCGGCCGAACTCCCTCGACGGCGGGAACCCGTTCGTCGCGGGTGACGCCGAGAACGCGTTCACTGACACGCCCGTCCAGGTCGCCCAGGCGCGGAAGGTCCGGGCGAACCCCGCGTCCTTCGGCGACCACTACAGCCAGGTGCGCCTGTTCTGGCTGAGCATGTCGCCGGTGGAGAAGGAGCACATCATCCGCGCCTACACCTTCGAGCTGGGCAAGTGCTACGAGCAGGCGATCAAGGAACGTCAGCTCCAGTGCCTGGCGAACATCGACCCGGTGCTCTGCCGGGAGGTCGCCACCGGGCTGGGCCTGCCCGTGCCGGAGCCCACGCTGCCGCTCGCCGACCCGGCGCCCAGCGCCGCGCTGTCGCAGGTGGGCAAGGAGTGGCCGGCCGACGGCCGCATGGTCGGCATCGTCGCCGACGCCGCCGCCGACCTCGGCGCCGTACGCGAACTCCGCACGGCCGTGTTCGCGGCGGGCATGGTGCCGCTGGTGATCGCCCCGCACGGCGGCATGCTGGACGACGTGCCGGTGCAGCGGACCTTCGCGACCGCCCGGTCGATCGAGTTCGACGCGCTGCTGCTGGCGACGGCCCCGGCGCCGGCGCCCGACGCCCTGCCCGCGCGCGATGCCAAGGCGGGCGCGGACGGGTCCGCCGCGGTGGACCCGCGCGTGACGCTCCTGGTCGACGAGTGCTGGCGGCACGCCAAGGCCATCGGCGCCTGGGGCGCCGGCGCGGCCGTGCTCACGCAGGCCGGGATCACCGGCGCGCCGGGAGTGGTGACCGGTGACTCCGCCACGGAGGTTCTCTCCGGCGTGCGGCGGCTGATGGCCGCCCACCGGGTCTGGGAGCGGTTCCCGGCCTCGGTCGCCTGACGCCGCGCCCACGGCGCGTCCGCCCGCGGACACCCGGGACGACGAGGCATGTCCCGTCGTCCCGGGGGCAATCTGCGTTCCATGAACGTCGCAGCAGATCCCGTCCTGCAGGCCCTGGTCTTCGCCGTCGACACGGCCAGGGGACAGATGAGCGTCACCCTCGCCGTGAACGGCGCGGTCATCACCGGCATCCTCGTCTCCGCCGAGGAGTACGCCGCCACGGTCGTCGCGCAGATCCGCCGATCGCGCGCCGGGAACGGCGAGGGGGAGGGACTGGAGGACTTCTTCACGCCCGTCGCCGAGCAGGCGAGGGAGCGCCGCGAGCGCCACGCCGCCGCCGTGCTCGCCGGCGGGAGCGCCCCGGAGCCGGAACTCCCGGCCTACCTGCACCTCATCGACGCCTTCACGGTGACCGGAGACCATCTGCCGCAGGGCCCGGGAGCGACCTGGCGGATCCGGGTCGACGACGTCGGCGGATGGAGCGTCAACCCGATCAGCGCCCCCGGCCGGCGCGACTCCTGACCTCCCGGATCTCCAGCCTCCCTGTCTCCCCGCCACCGGCGCCGGGCCACGCGTACTCGCGTGGTCCGGCGCCGGTCGGCTGTCCGGCCTGCCTGCCAAGGCGTGACGGCACTTCCCAAAACCGGGTAAACAGACTAATTTAGTAGGGAATGTAACGCTGCTCCGCCCACGCGACGGGGGGTTCCCGGCAGCGGTGAACACGCATGGAGGTCCCATGACGCAGACTCTGCCCGGCCCCGCTCTGAACGCCGACGGCTTCAGGCGCGCGCTCGCGGTGCACGCGGCGGGCGTCGTAGTGATCACGGCGCAGAGCGGAGGGGTTCCGGTGGGCCTGACCGCCACCTCGTTCTCCTCGGTGAGCCTGGACCCGCCACTTGTCTCCTTCTACGTGGATCAGGCGTCCACCACCTGGCCCTCGCTGCGCGAGGCGGACCACTTCGCGGTGAACGTGCTGACCAGCGACCAGGCCGATCTCGCCGCCCGGTTCGCGCGCAAGGGCACCGACCGGTTCGCCGAACCGACCCGGTGGCGTTCCGGACCGCTCGGGGCGCCGTTGCTGGAGGACGTCTCCGCGCACCTGATCTGCCTGCCGTACGAGCGGGTCGGCATGGGCGACCACATCCTCGTCGTCGGCCTGGTCACCCAGGCCGACCTGCACGGGCCACGGCGTCCTCTCCTCTACCATCAGGGCCGCTTCGGCCGGTTCGTCGAGCACTCGTGATCACCCGGGGACTCCCGGCCCCCTCTTCCTCTGGAGGATCATCCATGGTCTACGGCAACTCCCGTCCGGACGCCCCCGTGGTGGCGTCATGAGCTCTCTTGTGGCACTGGTCGGCAATCCACGCGGTGGCTCCCGCACGCGCCTCGCGGCGGTGGCGGCGGCCGAGGCGCTGGGGTCACGGATCGGGTACGGCGCGCCGCCCGAGGTCGTGGATCTGTCCGCGCTCGGGCCGCACCTGTTCACCCCCGGCCCTTCGCCCAGCGTGGAGGTGGCGCTGGAACTGGTCGCGGGATCGAGTGTGCTCGTGGTGGCGAGCCCCACCTACAAGGCCACCTACACCGGGCTGCTCAAGGCGTTCCTCGACCGTCTCCCGGGTGGCGCGCTGACCGGGACGGTGGCCCTGCCGCTGCTGGTCATGGGCGACGCCCGTCACTCGCTGGCCGTCGAGCTGCACCTGCGTCCCGTGCTGGTCGAACTGGGCGCGCTCGTGCCCACCCCCGGCCTGGCGCTGCGGGAGTCCGAGATCCCCGACCTCGACCGGGTCCTCGGCGAATGGGCGGACCGGGTCGCGCCGCAGGTGACCGCACAGCTGGCCGCGCAGGCGCCGCCGGCGGTGCGGGGGAAGGTCACGGCGTGACGGTCCCGGCCGGCGCCCTGGGGGACGCGGTGGGAGATGCGGTGGGCGACGGTCTGAGAGACGGACTGGGAGGCGGGCCGGGGGACGCCGCGGAGGCGCTCCCTGACCGCTATCCGGGTGACACCCACTGGTACGACCTGCCCGACGACGACGCCGCGCCCGAGGAGGGCGAGCGCGAGACCGGAGCCCGGTGGCTCCGGTGGCGCTCCGGGCGCTGACCCGGGCGGGTAAGAAAAATTGGTATTACCTACTGGGTTTGTGGGATAGTAAACCCCATGGGCAGGGACCCGATCCGCTCGTCGAGTGAGCGGGCAGAGACTCCGCTGACGGCGGCCATCATGGCGGGACGGTGGATTCGCGCGGCCGCCGTGGACGACGAGCGCGGAAGGCGGTGGCGGGCCAACCCCGACCCGTACGGCAGGCCGGCGACGGCCGGCGGGCCGGTGTCCCTGCACTCCGGGGCGGCCGGGATCGTGCTGTTCTTCCTGGAGCTCGCCGCCGGAACCGGGCACGAGGCCTACCTGGAGGACGCCCGCGCCGGCGCCCGCTACCTCGCCGCGACGTGTCCGGAGCAGGGGGACATGTCGCTGCACCACGGCCTGGCGGGCGTCGTCCTCGCGCTGGCCGAGGCCGGCTGGGCCCTCGGCGAGGAGCGGTTCGAGGCCACGGCGGTCGCGGTGGCCGACCGGATCGTGCGGAGCGCCCGCGCGTTCGACGGCGGCGGGATCGGCTGGTCGGGGGATCCCACCCTGCGGGGCGACGGCGGCGTCGTCCTCGGGCTGCTGCGCGCCGCCACCGCGCTCGGCGTGCCCGCCTACGAGGAGATGGCGGTCGAGGCGGGCCGGCGGATCGCGCGGCTGGCGGGACCCCGCGAGGAGACCGCGACGTGCCCGGTCCTTCCCGGCGAGGCGGCGGCGCCCGGCTTCCTGACCGGCGCGGCCGGAACGGCCTTCCTGCTCGCCCGCCTGTACGCCGCGACGGGCGACCGGTCGTTCCTCGACGCGGCGTACCGCGGCGCGGGCGTCGTCAGGGCCGCGGGCGTGGCGACGGGACACGGCGCCGTGGTCGGCGACTACCTGGGCTACTGCTCGGGGTCCGCCGGAGTCGCGCGCATGTTCTACGAGCTCTACCGGGTGACCGGAGACAGCGGCGAGCTCGAATGGGTGAGGCGGCTCGCCGCGGGGGTCAGGGAGTCGGGCGCGCCCTTCCGCCAGACGGCGGGCCTGTGGAACGTCGCCTGCCAGTGCTGCGGCACCGCCGGGCTGATCGAGCTGTACGTGGGCCTGTGGGCGGCGACGGGGGAGCAGGAGCACCTGGAGTTCGCCCGCAGGCTCGCCGACCACCTGATCGGCAGGGCTACGGGCTACGACGAGCGGGGATACCGCTGGTACCAGGCGTACCGGCGGCAGCGCCCCGGCGAGGTGTCGGCCGACACCGGCTACCTGACGGGGGCGGCGGGGATAGGGGCGGCGCTGCTGCACCTCGACGCGGCGGGGCAGGCGGACCGGCCGCGCCGGGTCATCCTGCTGCCCGACAACCCGTTCCCGCCCATCCCCCTGCCGGCCGTCGCCCTGCGGAGGCCGGCGAGCTAGCGGAGTGTCCGAGGCGCCGACAGCGCGGAGGTGACGTGTGAATCCACGCTTCCCGACCACGACCACGACCACGACCACGACGGACGACCGGGCGCCGGGCGACCGGGCGCTGGGCGACCAGGGGACGGGCCGCCCGGCGCCCGGCATCCGCAAGCCGCTGCCGGCCCGCCTGTTCGCCGTGCACGGCACCAACGCCGAGACACGGTGGGAGGCCCTGCGGGGCGAGGGCGACCTGACGCCCGAGCGGCTGTTCTTCGTCCGCAACCACACGTCGACGCCACTGATCGACGCGGCCTCGTGGCGGCTCACCCTGTGGGGGAGCGGGCTGCGCCGTGGCCCGGTCTCGTTCACCTACCGCGACCTGCTCGCCATGCCGGCGGAGGAGGTGACGGCGTTCGTCGAGTGCGCGGGCAACGGCCGGAGCCTGTACGGGGAGCAGCAGAGCCAGGACGTGACCGGCACCCCCTGGAGGCTGGGAGCGGTGGGGGTGGCGCGCTGGCGGGGCGTGCCGCTCGCGGCGCTCCTCGGCAGGGCGGGGATGACCGGCGACGCGGTGGCGCTGATGCCGCGCGGGCTCGACCCCGACTACGTCGACGCCGGGGAGAACCTCGGCCGGGTACGCCGCCCGCTTCCCGTGACCAAGGCGCTGGACGACGTCCTCGTGGCGTACGAGATGAACGGGCGGCCGCTGCCGCCCGACCACGGTTTCCCGGCGCGGCTGGTCGTGCCGGGGTGGGCGGGGATCGCCTGGATCAAGTGGCTGGGAGACGTCGAGGTGTCGGCCGAGCCGCTGGAGTCGCCGTGGAGCAGCCGCCTCTATCGCATGCACGGCCCCGGCCACCCGCCGGGGGGAGGTCCCCCGCTGACCCGGACGGGGGTGAAGAGCGCCTTCGAACTCCCCTGGCCGGCCCGCCTCCGCGCGGGACGCGGCCATCTGCTGCACGGCCGGTCGTGGTCGGGCAACGGCCGCGTGGTCCGGGTGGACGTCAGCGACGACGAGGGCGTGTCGTGGCGGTCCGCGCGCCTGCACGGCGACAGGAGCCCGCACGGGTGGGTCAGGTGGACCTTCCGCTGGGCGCCGCCCGGCGTGGGCGAGGCGCGGCTGCTGGCCCGGGCCGTGGACGAGACGGGCGCCGTGCAGCCGGAGCGGGCGGCGTACAACCACCTGGGGTACGCGTTCGACGCGGTGGTGCGCCACCCGGTCGTCGTGACCTGACCGGCGGCGGGGGAGGCCGCGGCCGGGCCGCGCGAAGATCTACTGACAGGGGGCGTGGGTGCCCGCGTAAACGGGCAAAGAATCGTATATGTGGCGAAATCTGGCGCAGATTCGCACGTCACATGGCGCGGTGCTGGTCGACCTGTTGCTCGCCGCCGCCGTCATCGCGTTCACGATCCCGCCGACGGTGATGGGCCACTCCTTCTCGCTGTGGGACGGAGTGCCGCAACCGGTGGAGCTCGCCGTCGGGTCGGCCACCGCCGCGACGATGCTGCTGCGGCGTTACACCCCCTGGCCGGCGATCGTCGCCGGCGTGCTCTGCGCCTGCCTCGTGGGTGAGACGGTGCCGATGGTCCTCGCCGTCTTCTCGCTGACGGCGGAGCACCGCGCGCGCTCGTGGACGTACGTGGCGCTGGCGCTCATGGCGGTGTATCTCGTGGTCGACTACCAGAACCCCTACACGGACCGGATCTTCTACCTGAGCGTGGTACGCGCGGTGACGCTCGTCTACCTGCCCGCGCTGGTCGGCACCTGGGTGTACGACCACCGGCGGAGGATCCGCGAGCTGAGGGCCGGGGTCCGTGAGCGCGAGGAGTCGGCCGTCCTGGAGGAGCGGCGCAGGATCGCCCGGGAGCTGCACGACACGGTGACGCACGCGGTCACCGGCATGGTCCTCAACGCCGGTCTCATCCGGGATCCGGTGGATCCCGCCGACATCCCCGATCTCGCCGAGGGGATCGAGGACAAGGGCGTCGAGGCGCTCGGCGAGCTGCGGCAGCTGCTCACCATGCTCCGCCGGGAGGACGTGCCGGTGGTGGAGGGGGCCGAGGCGATCGCCCGTCTGGCCGAGGACGCGAGGGCCGCCGGGCTGCGGGTCGACGTCCGGCTCGACGTCCCCCCGGGGGCGCTGCCGCCGGAGGTGACGCACGTGTGCTACCGGCTCGTCCAGGAAGGGCTGACCAACGTGCGCAGGCACGCCCCCGGCTCCGAGGTCCGGATCGCCGGCGCGGTCGAGCAGGACCATGTGGACATCTCCGTGGTCAACACCGCGGGCCGCCCGGTGGGCGGCACAGGGGGTGGCGCAGCGGGCGGCAAGGGCGGCCCGGCGGGCGGTGCGGGGCCCGGCGGGCGGGCGGCGACCAGGACGCCGCTGCTCGGCGGAGGCTACGGCCTCGCCGGCATCAGGGAGCGCGTCACCCTGCTGGGCGGCAGCCTCACCGCGGGACCGACCCCCGACGGCGGCTTCGTCCTCGCGGCCCGGCTGCCGCTCGAACCCCCCGGGAAACAGGCCGCCCTCCGCCAGAGACGGACCGTCCGCGGCTGACCGCGCCTACCGGCGGCCTTCACCGGAGAGGCGATCTCCCCGCGCCCTTCCTGTGCGCCCGGACGCGCCACACGACCAGGGCGATCACGACGGCCCCGGCGACCACGGCCGCGGCAACGCCGCCGACGGCCGACTCCACCCGCCGGTACGCCGCGCCGGCGAAGTAGCCCAGGAGGGTGTAACCGACTCCCCACAGCACCCCGCCCACCACGTTGAACAGCAGGAATCGCCGGTACTCCATCCGCGAGACCCCGGCCAGCGTGGGAATCAGGGCACGCAGGAACGCGACGAACCGGCCGAGGAGCACCGCCTGGGGCCCCCACCGGCGGACCATCTCCCGGGCTCGCTCCACCCGCTCCCGGCGGCGGCGCAGCGGACGCGCGCCGAGGACGCCGGGGCCGATGCGCCGGCCGATGGCGTACCCCACGCTGTCGCCCGCGACGGCGGCCAGCACCGCCACGAGCGCCAGCCAGTACACCGAGAGCCTGCCCTGGCCGGCCAGCACGCCCCCCAGCACGACGGCCGTCTCACCCGGGATAACGAACCCCACGAACAGCGCGTCCTCGGCGAAGACCAGAGCGGCCACGACCCCGTAGACCGCGATGCCCGACAGGCCCGAAAGCCAGTTGATGATCGCATCCACGTGTCCTCCAGACGGCCCCCAACCGACATGGTCACACGGTCGTGCTCAGGGGGCCGTCCTCCGCCCGCGCGTCGGCGAGGCGCCGCCGCCCGGCGCGGGCCTTCTCAGGCGACCGGCACGTCGGCGGGCACGCGGACGGCGGTGAAGGTCGTCCGGCGGCGGAGGCGGAAGCCGAGTGCCTCGTACAGGCGGATGGCGTCGGTGTTGCTCTCGGCGGCGTGCAGGAACGGGATCTCGCCGCGGGCCCGGATGCCGGCGGCGACGGCCAGCACCAGCCGGGCCGCCAGGCCCTGCCGGCGGAAGGCCGGGTCGGTGCAGACGGCGCTGATCTCCGTCCAGCCGGGCGGGTGCAGCCGTTCCCCGGCCATCGCTACCAGCGCGCCGCGGCGGCGGATGCCCAGGTAGGTGCCGAGTTCGATGGTGCGCGGCCGGAACGGGCCGGGCTGGGTGCGCTCCACGAGGTCCAGCACGTCGGGCACGTCGGCCGCCCCCAGGCGGACGGCCTCGTCGTCCCGGACGGGCACCACGCCGTCGCCGACCAGTTGCACGCCGGCGCCCTGCGCCACCACCTCCCACCCCGGAGGAGGGGTCACGCCGGTGACCGGGATCGTCGCGCCGGGCCCGGCGAGCACGGCGAGGTCGTTCCAGTCGCCGGGGCCGGGATCGTCGGGCAGGGTGTGGAAGGGGGAGACGTCGCCGGGGTAGCGCAGCGCGTTGCCGTGCCGTTCGGCGAGGTGGGCGTGGGGTCCGGTGAGCGACGCCCAGACGGGGTTGTCGAGGGGGTGCCGGTCGCTCATCGCGCCTCTCCCCGTGTCACGCCGGTTCCTGCCGTGCCGTGCTGATGGGGGGACAGGTATGCCTTCGCCATCGGACCTCCCGCCGTTCGTGCGTCTGACGATGCGAGCATAAACCTACTAAACAAGTAGGTCTTGACGGTATATCCGGCTTGCCCCCAAGATGAGGACGAGATCAGGCGCGGCCGCCGCGAGGGCCGATCCCGGCCCCGGGCCCCGCGCCGTCGGCAGACATCCATCCACTCGCCACCCCGGAGGCACGATGACCGCTCCTGTCGTGCTGGAGGAGACGACGGCGGAGTCCGCCGCCCTGACCGTGGTCAGGGCGCGTCACCCCGGACGCTGGATCGCCGGCGCCGCGGTGGCGGTGCTGCTCGCGATGGCGGGCAACGCGCTGGTGACCAACCCGGCCTGGGACTGGCCGGTGGTCGGCGAATACCTGTTCCATCCCTCGGTGCTGCACGCGGTGCTGTTCACCGTGGAGCTGACCGCGCTCGGCATCGCGCTCGGCTTCCTGCTGGGGACCGTGCTCGCGCTGATGCGGCTGTCGCGCGTCCCGCTGCTCGCGTCGGTGGCGTGGGGCTACGTGTGGCTGTTCCGCTCGGTGCCGCTGATCCTGCAGCTGCTGTTCTGGTACAACCTCGCCGCCCTGTACAAGCAGATCTCCTTCGGGGTGCCGTTCGGGCCGGCCTTCCTCTCCGTCGGCACGATGGACCTGATCGGGCCGGTGACGGCCGCCGCGCTCGGCCTCGCGCTGCACCAGGCGGCGTACGCCGCCGAGATCGTGCGCGGAGGCTTCCTGTCGGTGGACCCGGGCCAGCTGGAGGCGGCCGCGGCGCTCGGCATCCCGAGGGCCCGGCAGATCCTCCGGATCCAGCTTCCGCAGGCCATGCGGTCGATCGTGCCGGCGGCCGGCAACGAGATCATCGGCCTGGTCAAGGGCACCTCGGTCGTCTACATCATGGCGCTGCCCGAGCTCTTCTACCAGGTGCAGGTCATCTACAACCGGAACGGCCGGGTGATCGCGATGCTGCTGGTGGCCGCGATCTGGTACCTCGTCCTCACCACGGTGCTCTCGGTCGGGCAGTACTACGTGGAACGCAGGTTCGGCAGAGGCCTCGCGCGGCCGGGGCCCTCGGCGCGGATGCGGCTCCTGCGCCGGGCCCTCGCCGTACGGCGGGCCGCCCCCCGGCGCGGCGGCGAAGGGGGACCGCGATGAGCGGCGAGTTCATGGTCGACGTGCGCGGCGTCCACAAGAGCTACGGCCCGCTGGAGGTCCTGCGCGGCGTGGACCTGCGGGTCCGGCCCGGCGAGGTGACGGTGATCATCGGCCCCTCCGGGTCGGGCAAGTCGACGCTGCTGCGCGGCATCAACCACCTGGAGAAGATCGACCGCGGGTACATCGCCATCGACGGCGAGTTCGTCGGCTACCGGCGCTCGGGGAACCGCCTGCACGAGCTGAAGGAGCGCGAGATCCTCCGCCGGCGCACCCACATCGGCTTCGTCTTCCAGAACTTCAACCTGTTCCCCCATCTCACGGTCCGGCAGAACGTGACCGAGGCCCCGATCTCCGCCCAGCGCCGCCCCCGTGACGAGGTCGAGGCGCTGGCGGCCGAGCTGCTGGAGCAGGTGGGGCTGTCCGGCAAGGCCGACGCCTACCCGCGGCAGCTGTCCGGGGGACAGCAGCAGCGCGTCGCGATCGCCCGGGCGCTCGCCCTGCGGCCCAAGGTGGTGCTGTTCGACGAGCCCACCTCGGCGCTCGACCCGGAGCTGGTGGGCGAGGTGCTGGAAGTCATGAAGGCGCTCGCCCGCGGCGGCACCACCATGATCGTCGTCACGCACGAGATCGGCTTCGCCCGCGAGGTCGCCGACACCGTGGCCTTCATGGACGCGGGCCGGATCGTCGAGCAGGGCCCGCCCCCGCGGGTGCTCGACCGGCCGGAGCACGACCGCACCCGTGCCTTCCTCGGCAGGGTGCTCTGACCTTCGCGGCGAGCCCCGCGAAGAGGCGATGCGTAAAAGCCCTCAAGAAGCCCCGAGAAGCCCCGAAGGAAACCGCATGTCATCCGCACCCCGGTCAGCCGTACTCGCCGTGTCCGCACTGCTGCTGCTCGCGGCCTGCGGCACGGACTCCGAGAGACCCGCGACCGGCGCCGCCGCCGCGGCCGCCGAGGCGGCGCCGGACGGCTTGACGATCAACACAAGCCCGCGGCAGGACCGGATCCGGGCCGCGAAGGTGGACGCGATCGCCGCGGAGGTTCCCGCCGCCGTCCGGGCCAGGGGAGAGTTCCTGGTCGGCACCTCGACGTTCGAGCCGCCGCTGTCCTTCGTCGCCGACGACAACGTCACGCCGATCGGGGTGGAGGAGGACATCGCCTCCCTCGTCGCCGACGTGCTCGGCCTCAAGCCGCACATCGAGCCCACCTCGTGGGAGAACCTGTTCCTCGCGGTCAGGTCCGGCAAGTACGCGGCCGGGTTCTCCAACGTCACCGTGACCGAGGAGCGCAAGGACGTCTACGACTTCGCCACGTACCGGCTGGACCAGCTCGCCTGGGAGGTGCCGAAGGACAGCCCCGTCACCTCGATCACCAAGCCGGCCGACGTCGCCGGGCTCACCGTGGCCGTGGGATCCGGCACCAACCAGGAGAAGATCCTGCTGAGCTGGGACAGGCAGAACCGCGCCGCCGGGCTGAAGCCCGTCCGGATCCAGTACTACAAGCAGGCGGCCGACACCTACCTGGCCCTCAGGTCCGGCCGGATCCAGGCGTACTTCGCGCCCAACCCCACCTCCGCGTACCACGCCGCGGTGAGCGGCGAAACCAAGATCGTCGGCACCTACTCCGGTGCGGGCCCCACGCTCCAGGGGCTCATCGCCGCCATGACCCAGAAGGGCAACGGCCTGGCCAAGCCGATCAGCGACGCTCTCAACGCCCTGATCAAGGACGGCTCCTACGGCAAGGTCCTCGCCCGCTGGGGCCTGTCCACCGAGGCCGTCGCCGAATCCCAGGTCAATCCGCCCGGCCTGCCCCGCGAGCAGTAGGCACCCGTTCCGTCCCGCCGGTGTCCGTCAGGAGGGTCCCGCGGCGGGGGCTACCGCCGCGGCGGCCGGTTCGGCGGCCCGGAGGCGGGGGAGGACGTACTCGCCGACCCGGTACGCCTCCTCGAGGTGGGGCCAGCCGGACAGGACGAACTCGCCGACGCCCAGCGTCGCGTACTCGCGGAGCAGCGCGGCGACCTCGTCGTAGGAGCCGACGAGGGCGGTTCCGGCGCCCTCGCGCACCAGGCCGACGCCGGCCCACAGACCCGGGTGGATCTCCAGGTCGCGCGTGTCCCCGCGGTGCAGGTCGACCATGCGGCGCTGTCCCACCGAGTCGTAGCGGGCGAAACGCCGCTGTGCCTCGGCGACGCGCGCCGGGTCCATCCCGGCCAGCAGCCGCTCCGCCTCGGCCCAGGCCTCGGCGCCGGTGTCGCGGGCGATGACGTGCACGCGCAGGCCGTACCGCAACTCGCGGCCCGCCGACGCCGCGAGGTCGCGCAGCCGGGCGATCCTCTCTCCGATCGCCGATGGCGGTTCCCCCCACATGAGGGCCACGTCGGCGTGGCGGGCGGCGACCCGTTCGGCGGCGGGGGAGGCGCCGCCGAAGTAGACGTCCGGCGCCGGGTCGAGCGGCTCGGCGAGCCCGCCTCCCTCGACGCGGTAGTGCTCGCCGTGGTGGTCGAAGGGGGCGCCCGCCCAGGCGCGGCGCAGCACGTCGAGGAACTCGCCGGTCCTCGCGTAGCGGGCGTCGTGGCCGAGGAAGTCGCCGTACGCGCGCTGCTCGACCGGATCTCCGCCCGTGACGACGTTCAGCAGCAGCCGCCCGCCGGAGACGTCCTGGAACGACTGCGCCTGCTGGGCCAGCAGGGTGGGCAGGGCGTACCCGGTGCGGAAGGCGACCAGCGTCTTGAGGCGCTCGGTGTGCTGGGTCAGCGCGGCGCACACGATCCAGGGGTCCGGGCAGCCCGCGCCGACGGGGGTGAGCGCGGCCTCGAACCCGGCGTGCTCGGCGGCTCTGGCCACCTGCGTCAGGTACGCGACGGTGGCGGGACGAGCGGCGGGGCGGAAGCCGTCGGTGGTCATGATGGCGGAACGGACGTCGTGGCCGTCGCCGGTCGTCGGCAGGAACCAGTGGAAGCGCATCAGGTCACCTCGTCAGCGGATGAGGACCGGCGTACGGCATCGATCGAAAACCAGGTCAAACAGACCGATTTAGTCGGGAATGCTACCGGATCCGCCTGGTGACGGTGACCGTCCTCTGATCTTCCCCGAACGTGTGTCGCGAACGTATCGGGAAGCGCATACGCCGCCGCAACGGCCCGGCCCTTTCAGTGGGAGCGATACGCGGCGCGTCGCTGGGAGCGCCGGTTCCCCACCGGAAAGGACCGTGTGCATGGACTCGGATTCGGTACGTGATGTCGGCCGGCGGCAGCTGGTCAAGTGGAGCGGTCTGGCGGCCGCCGGTGTGGTCGCGGCCGGCGGAGCGCCGGGAACGGCCACGCCGCCTCGGCACCGGCCGGGTCGTCCCACGGCGGCCCAGGACGGGCGCGACCGGATCCCGCCGGACACCCTGCCCGGCGGAGCCTACGACCGGTACGTGGCCCGGCTCGCCGCCGAGGGCAGGTTCTCCGGCGTGGTGCTGCTGTCACACCGGGGCCGGACGGTGCTGTCCCGCGGCTACGGCATGGCCGACGAGAAGAGGAGGATCCGCAACCGCGAGGACACGGCGTTCGCCCTCAGTTCGGCGGGCAAGCCGTTCCACGCGGTGGCCATCCTGCAGCTGGCCCAGCAGGGCAGGCTGAAGCTGACGGACACGGTGGGCGCCCACCTGAAGGGCTTCGCCGAGGACATCGCCGATCAGGTGACCATCCACCACCTGCTGTCCGGCACCTCCGGGCTGGACATGCCCGAAGAGGACGTGCGACGCGTCTTCCGGAGCCGGGACGAGGTGCACGAGTATCACGAGCGGCGGGTCCGGCAGGCGAGACTGACCGGCGTCCCGGGCCTTCCCAGCACCGGCCACCAGGAGGCGGAGACCACCATCCCCGCGCTGATCGTGGAGGCCGTGTCCGGCACTACGTACTGGGACTACGTCCAGGAGAACATCTTCAGGCGCTGCGGCATGACCGGCTCGGCGTTCCACACCAGGCCGCAGTGGCTCACGGGCGGGCACATCGCGCACCCGTACATGGAGGTGGCCGGCGGCGGCGTCGTGGACGCCCTCGGCAACCTGGACAAGGGCAGTCCGTACCCGTACATCCTGGGCAAGAACCCGGGCCGCGCCTTCATCGACGCCCCCGGGGACGGCGGCTTCGCCACGGCGCCGGATCTGGTCCGGTTCGCGCGGGCGCTGAGCGACGGCACGGTGCTGGACCGGCCCTGGGCCGACGTGCTCACCGCGGCCAAGACCCCCCTCGGGCCGGCGTCGTTCGCCGCGTACGGGATCGCGATCGACATCGTCGAAGGCCAGTGGGCGTACCAGCGCTCCGGCGGCAACCCCGGTGTCGGCGCCAACTGGAGCATCTACCCCGGCACCGGCTGGGTGGGCGTCATCCTCACCAACCGCGACGGCGCGCCGCTGGTCGACATGATCGGGCAGGAGCTGCGGGCCGTCACCGGGGCCTCGCCCGGCGGCGGGGCGGGCGGCGGGGCGGGCGGCTGAGGCGCCGGGACGACGCCGGCGTCCCGTGTATCGCGGGCGTATGCGGAATCGCATACGCCACCGCAACGGCTCTCCGTCTCCAATGGAGGGCATGAACCACCACGCATCCCCGTCAGCGTCGCCCCGCCGCACGCGCCGGATCGTGCTCGCCGGCCTGGCGATCCTCGGCCTGGCGAGCGCCGTGTTCGCCGTGCGGCGGCCGCTCGTGATGACCGCTCCGGCCTGCCTGGCCGGACGGTGGCACGGCTGCCTCGACACGGAGAACGGCGTGCTGCTCATGACGCTGGCCGGGCTGCCGGCGGCCGCTCTGGTGACGTGGGGTCTGGCGCTCCTCCGGCAGGCCGCCGGCGTCACCTCGGCGTGGCGGAGGTCGCTGGCCGAGGTGGGGATGGTCTACGGGACGGTGCCGTTCGTGTGGCTCACCCTGATGCCGGGCCCGGGGGCCGGCACCGTCCCCGGCCGGGTGAGCCTGGTCCCGCTGCGGGACCTGGTGACGATGGGGCCGATCGGGATCGGCGGCAACCTGCTGATCTTCGCGGCGCTGGGGTTCTTCGCGCCGCTGCGCTTCGCGGCGCTGGCCTCCGTGCCGCGGATCCTGGCGCTCGGGGCGGCCTGCTCGGCCGTGGTCGAGACTTTGCAGTACGTCCTGCGGCTCGACCGGGTGTCGTCTGTGGACGACGTGCTGGTCAACGCCGCAGGCGCCGTGCTCTTCGGGCTCGTGTCGCGCCGCTGGTGGCGCGCCGCGGCGGAGGCGTCACCGGACCGGCCTCGCCCCGCGCCGGCACGGGCGCCCGCACCGGCAGACTGAGCCGTATGCGCGTGCTGATAGTGGAGGACGAGCCCTACCTGGCCGAAGCCGTCCGGGACGGTCTGCGGCTGGAGGCGATCGCCGCCGACATCGCCGGCGACGGCGACGCGGCCCTGGAACTGCTCAGTGTCAACTCCTACGACATCGCGGTCCTCGACCGCGACATTCCCGGCCCCTCCGGCGACGAGGTCGCCCGGCACATCGTCGCCTCCGGCAGCGGTATCCCGATCCTCATGCTCACCGCCGCCGACCGGATCGACGACAAGGCCTCCGGGTTCGGGCTCGGCGCCGACGACTACCTCACCAAACCGTTCGAGCTCCGGGAGCTCGTCCTGCGGCTGAGGGCGCTCGACCGCAGACGCGCGTACGCCCGGCCCCCGGTTCGCGAGATCGCGGGCCTGCGGCTCGACCCCTTCCGCCGGGAGGTGTTCCGCGGCGAACGCTACGTCGCGCTCACCCGCAAACAGTTCGCCGTGCTGGAAGTCCTCGTCGCCGCCGAGGGCGGGATCGTCAGTGCCGAGGAACTGCTGGAACGAGCGTGGGACGAGAACGCCGACCCCCTCACCAACGCCGTGCGCATCACCGTCTCCGCACTGCGCAAACGGCTCGGCGAACCATGGGTCATCGCCACGGTGCCCGGTGTCGGCTATCGGATCGACACCGGCATCGCCACGGGAACGGGCCCCGGCAGCACGCATGGATAGGCGCCCAGGACTCAGCACCCGGCTGAAACTCACCCTCAGCTACGCCGGATTCCTTCTACTCGCCGGCGCCCTCCTGCTGGCCGTGGTGTGGGTGTTCCTGCTGCGCTACGTGCCCGACGGCGCGCTCGGCACCGGGGCGGGGGCCGCCCCGCCCGGGGCGGCGCCCCTGCGGTTCATCCCCAACCGCACCGACCTCCAGCGCGCCTTCGTCCCCCGCGCGGGCCAGGCACTGGCCTTTCTGCTGGCGTTCGGCCTGCTGGGCGGATGGCTCCTCGCCGGCCGGATGCTCGCGCCGCTCACCCAGATCACGGACGCGGCCCGGCGGACGACCGCGAACGGGTCGCTGTCCCACCGGATCCGCATGAAGGGCCGCCGGGACGAGTTCCGGGAGCTCTCCGACGCGTTCGACTCGATGCTCGACCGGCTCGAGTCCCACGTCGCCGAGCAGCGGAGGTTCGCCGCGAACGCCTCCCACGAACTGCGCACGCCGCTGGCGATCTCGCGGACGCTCCTCGACGTGGCCCGCCGGGACCCCACGCGGGACCGGGACGAACTCCTCGACCGCCTGCACACCGTCAACCAGCGGGCGATCGACCTCACCGCGGCCCTCCTGCTGCTCAGCCGCGGCGACCGCGGCGACTTCACCCGGGAGAGCGTCGACCTCTCCCTGGCCGCCGAGGAGGCCGCCGAAACGCTGCTTCCGCTCGCCGAACAACGCCGGATCACGCTGAACGTCACCGGCGGGGCGGCCCGGACCGAGGGCTCCGCCGAGCTCCTGGCGCGGATGGTGACGAACCTCGTCCAGAACGCGATCGTCCACAACCTCCCCGCCGGCGGCACCGTGACGGTCCACACCGAGGCGTACGGCGGCACCAGCCTGCTGCGGGTCGAGAACACGGGCCGCCCCCTCCCGCCGGAACTGATACCGACCCTCATCGAACCCTTCCAGCGCGGAACGGAACGCGTGCGCACCGACGAGCACGCCGGCGCCGGTCTCGGCCTGGCCATCGTGCACAGCGTCGTCCGCGCCCACAACGGGACCCTCGATCTCGCCCCCGGCCCCCACGGCGGGCTCCTCGTCACCGTACGGCTTCCCGGCGCGCCGTAGGCACGGCCGCCCGGTTCACCCCCGGCCGCGGCCGCGCGCCGGGGCCGCTCGTCGTCACCGGACCGCCCCTCGTCGCGAAAAGGCCGAAATCCCCGGCGAAAGCGTGTTGACAGCTTATCCGAGTTTTCCTACTTTGTTTGTAGGTATTGAGCGCCGACGCCAAGCCCCGGCTCGTCGGCCGGCAACCCTCGCACCGCGCGGGGTGCCCCGGGGAAAACCTGGCGGCGTGGCAGTCGCGCCGCAAGCGCGGGCCCCATCGGGGCTCCTGGTCATGGGGGCGTGCGCGGCACGCTCTCCGGGAGGCGGCATGGCCACTCACGGGGAGTTTCGGGCGGGCACAGGCCGGGACACGCCGCCTCCCCACTCCGCCGTCCCGTCTTGAACACCGAAAGGCTCTCCCCCGATGTCCACGAACACACGCTTATCCATCGGCGTCTCGCTTCTGGGGGTCCTCGCCCTCGCCGCCTGCGGCACGACGGGCAGGGACACCGCGGCGGGCAAGGCCCCCGCCGGGCCGGTCAAGGGCGGCACGCTGACGTTCGCCGTCAACACCGAGCCCTCCACCTGCCTCGATCCCCACCAGAGCCCCGCCGACGTGGCCGGCCTGTTCACCCGGCCCGCCCTGGACTCGCTCGTGTCCCTGGACGGCGAGGGGAGGATCCACCCGTGGCTCGCCACCAAGTGGACCGTCTCGCCGGACCAGAAGACCTACACGTTCACCCTGCGCGACGGCGTGAAGTTCTCCGACGGCACGGCCTTCGACGCCGAGGCGGTCAAGGCCAACCTGGACCACATCGTCGACCCGGCGACCAAGTCCCAGCTGGCCGCGGGATACATCGAGCCGTACAAGGGCAGCGAGGTCGTCGACCCGCACACGGTGAAGGTCCACTTCAGCAGGCCGTACTCGCCGTTCCTGTCCGCCCTCGCCACCGCGTACTTCGGCATCGAGTCGCCGCGGTCGCTGAAGCAGCCGCAGGACGCGCTGTGCAAGAAGGTCGTCGGGTCCGGGCCGTTCGTGATCGACGAGTACGTGGTGCAGAAGGGCATCACCTACCACCGCAACCCCGGCTACGCCTGGGCGCCTGAGGGCGCCGCGCACACCGGGGAGGCGTACCTGGACAAGCTGGAGATCAAGGTCATCACCGAGGACTCCGTCCGGCTCGGCGCGCTGACCAGCGGGCAGGTCGACGGGATCGCCAGCGTGCCGCCGGTGAACGTCAAGCAGGTGCAGGGCGACCCCCGGCTGACCGTCACCACGCGGCAGGCGCCGGGCGGCAACTACAACTACTACCCGAACACGACCTCCGGGCCGTTCGCCGACAAGCGGGTCCGGCAGGCGTTCCGCGACGGCATCGACTTCGCGACGATCGTCAAGAACCTCTACTTCGGGGCGTTCCAGCCCGCGGCGGGCCCCATCTCCCCGTCGACCGACGGGTACGACAAGACGCTCGAAGGAAAGACGAAGTACGACCCCGCGGCGGCCGCCCGGCTGCTGGACGAGGCCGGCTGGTCGGGGAAGGACGCCGAGGGCTACCGGACCAAGGACGGCAGGCGGCTGACGATCCGCTGGGGGTTCCTCAAGGCGTTCGCCCGTGAGCAGCGCGACACGCTGGCCGAGCAGATCCAGGCCGAGGCCAAGAAGATCGGCTTCGAGATCCAGTTCGTCTCCGGCACGGTCAACGAATGGCTGGAGAAGTATCCCAAGGGCGACTACGACCTCATCGACTTCAGCTGGCAGCGCGCCGACGGCGACACCCTGCGCAACCTGTTCGACACCTCCGCCATCCCCACGGCCGCCAAGTTCGGCCAGAACGCCGCCCGCCTGTCCGACAAGGACGTCGACGGCTGGCTGAGCGACGCGCTGGACACGACCGACCAGGCCAAGCGGGCCGAGCTGTACGCCAAGGTGCAGCAGCGGGTCACCGACGAGGCCGCGGTCTTCCCGGTGTACGTGTTCAACTACCTGCTCGGGACCGGCAAGAAGGCCCACGGCATCGGCTGGGAGCCGCAGGCGTACCCGACCTTCTACGGCGCCTGGGTCGAGCAGGCATGACCGCCGTCGCCGTACCGGCCACCCGGGCCCGCGCCCGGGTGGTCCGCCCGGTGCTGGTGCGGCTGGGCACGTCCGTCCTGGTGCTGTGGGGCGCGGTGACGGTCGCCTTCGCCGGCCTTCACCTCACCCCGGGCAACGTCGTCGACCTGCTCATCGGCAGTAGCACCGTCACACCCGAGGTCCGCGCCCGGATCATCGCCGACTACGGGCTGGACCGGCCGCTGCCCGCCCAGTACGCCGCCTACCTGGGCCGGGTGCTGCACGGCGACCTGGGCCAGTCGTACCAGCTGCACCAGTCGGTCGCCTCGGCGATCGGCGAGCAGGTCGGCTCGTCCGTCCAGCTCATGCTCTCGTCGTTCGTCCTGGCGGTCGTGGTCTCGGTCACGGTCGCGGTGCTGACCGCGGGCCGCCGGTGGGCGCGGGCGGTGTTCTCCGGCATCGAGCTGGTCGGCATCTCCATCCCGTCCTTCTGGGCCGGGATCCTGCTGCTCACCGTCTTCTCGTTCGGGCTGGGGATCTTCCCCGCCACCGGCGGGGACGGGCCGGAGAGCCTGGTCCTGCCGTCCGTCGCGATGGCGATCCCGGTCGTCGCGACGCTGAGCCAGGTGCTGCGCGAGGGACTGGAGCTCACGCTGGAGGAGCCGTTCGTGCTCACCGCCCGCTCGCGCGGCATGTCCGACCTGGGCGTGCGGCTGCGGCACGCGCTGCGGCACGCCCTGCTGCCCACGGTCACCCTGGCCGGGTGGATGGTCAGCTTCCTGTTCGGCGGGGCCGTGATCATCGAGTCGGTCTTCTCCCGGCAGGGCATCGGGCGGCTGACCCTCGCGGCCGTCGGCAACAAGGACCTGCCGGTCGTGATGGGCGTGGTGCTGATCGCCTCGCTGCTCTACGTCGTCATCAACATCCTGCTCGACCTGCTCTACCTGGCCATCGACCCGCGACTGCGAGGTGCCTGAGTGACCACGTCCACCTTTGCCGCACCCGCCGTGGTCGTGGGGCGCGGACGGCGGCGCCGGGTGCCGCGGGCCGGTGTCTGGGCCGCCTCCGCGTTCCTGCTGGCCGTGACCGTGGTCGCGGTGGCGCCCGGCCTGGTCGCGCACGGCTCGCCCGACCTCACCGACGCCGTCGCGGCGCTCCGGCCGCCGGGCGGCGGGCATCCGCTCGGCACCGACGCCAACGGGCGCGACATCTTCACCCGGATCGTGTACGGAACGAGGCCGTCGGTGCTGGCCGGGCTGGCCGCCACCGCGATCGCGGTCACCGGCGGCACCCTCGTCGGGCTGCTGGCCGCGCTCGGCGGGCGGGTGCTCGACGAGGCCGCCATGCGCCTCGTCGACATCCTGCTCTCGCTGCCGGGACTGCTGCTGGCCCTGCTGGTCATCGCCGTCGTCGGCCCGGGGACGCTCAACGCGGTCTTCGCCATCGCCGCCTACACGCTGCCCGGGTACGCCCGCCTGGTCCGCGCCCAGACCATGGTCATCCGCAGGTCCGGGTACGTCGAGGCGGCCGTCTCGCTCGGGCTGACCAGGGCCGGGATCGTCACGCGGCACGTGCTGCCCAACGCGTTCGCGCCCCTGCTGGTGGTGGCCACGATCGAGGTGGGCACCGCGCTGGTCGCGGCGTCGTCGCTCAGCTTCCTGGGGCTCGGCCCGAAGCCGCCCGCCCCGGAGTGGGGGGCGATGCTGTCGGCCGGGCGCGACTACTTCTCCGTCGCCTGGTGGGTCGCGGTCTTCCCGGGGCTGGCCATCACGCTCACCGTCCTTTCCGTCACGGTCGTCGGCCGCCACCTGCAGCGGCGCGTCGAAGGGAGACTGTCGTGACCGAACAGCGGGTCACCCCGATCGTCGAGGTGTCCGATCTGCGGGTCTCGTTCGGCCAGGTCGAGGCCGTCCGCTCGATCTCCTTCACGGTGCGCCCGGGGGAGTGCGTCGCCATCGTGGGGGAGTCGGGCTCGGGCAAGAGCGTCACCGCCCGCACACTGATCGGGCTGACCGGCCCCGGCGCCGAGGTCACCGCCCGGTCGCTCGTGGTGGCCGGCCGCGACGTCACGGCGTACGGCGAACGGCAGTGGCGGGCGGTGCGGGGCGGCGAGGTCGGCTATGTCCTGCAGGACGCGCTGGTCTCGCTCGACCCGCTGCGCCCGGTCGGCAGGGAGATCGCCGAGACCCTCCGGCTGCACCGGACCGTGCCGCGCGCGGACGTGCGGCGGCGGGTGGTCGAACTGCTGGCCGAGGTGGGGGTGCCGGAGCCGGAACTGCGGGCCGCGCAGTATCCGCACCAGCTCTCCGGCGGGCTGCGGCAGCGGGCCCTGATCGCCTCGGCGGTCGCCTGCGCGCCCCGGCTGCTGATCGCCGACGAGCCGACCACCGCCCTGGACGTCACCGTGCAGGCACAGATCCTGCGGCTGCTGGCCGAGCGCCGGCGGGCCGGGGCGGGGCTGCTGCTGATCAGCCACGACCTCGCCGTGGTGGCCGAGCTCGCCGACCGGGTGCTGGTGATGAAGGACGGCGTGGTCGTCGAGGAGGGCGTCACCCGGGACGTGCTGGGCGCCCCCCGGCACGCCTACACCCGCCGGCTGCTGGCCGCGGTGCCCTCCGCGCACGGCAGGGGCACGAGGCTCACCGTGCCCGAGGACGGCTCGGCGCCGCGTCCGGCGCCGGCCGTGCTGCCCGGCGGGGTGGTGGTCAGGGCGTCCGGGCTGGCCAAGTCGTTCACCGGGCCGGACGGGCTGCCCCGGGCGGCCGTGGACGGGGTCTCGTTCGAGCTGCGGGCCGGGGAGACGCTCGGGCTCGTCGGCGAGTCGGGCTCGGGCAAGACCACGACGGCCCGCCTGGTGCTGGGGCTGGTGGAACCCGACGCGGGCGAGGTGGAGGTCGACGGGAGGTCCTGGCGGGGGCTGGGGCCCGCCGGGCGCCGCGCCCTGCGGCGGCACATCCAGGTGGTCTACCAGGACCCGCTGAGCTCCTTCGACCCCCGCTTCACCGTACGGCGGATCCTCGGCGAGGCGCTCGCCGTGGGCGGCGAGCCGCGCCGAACCCGGCGCGACCGGGCCGTCGAGCTGCTCGCGCGGGTAGGCCTGGACGAGTCGATCCTGGACCGCAGGCCGCTGCGCCTGTCGGGCGGGCAGCGGCAGCGGGTGGCGATCGCCCGGGCGCTGGCCCCCCGGCCCCAGGTGATCGTCTGCGACGAGCCGGTCTCCGCGCTGGACGTGTCGATCCAGGCGCAGGTGCTCGACCTCCTCGCCGACCTGCAGGCCGAGCTCGGCGTGGCCTACCTGTTCATCTCCCACGACCTCGGCGTGATCCACCACGTCAGCGACCGGGTACTGGTGATGAAGGACGGCCGGGTGGTGGAGTCCGGCGACGTCCGAAAGATCTTCACCCAACCGGCCGCGCCGTACACGCGGGAGCTCCTGGCCGCGATTCCCCGGCTGGACCGGACACCCCGGCCGGACGAGGCCCCGCAGCCGGACCAGACGGCCCGGCTCGATCATCGGGCGCACGACCGGGAGGCCGTGGCATGACGTACGACATCGCGATCGTCGGGGCGGGCGTGCACGGCGCGGCCGCCGCGTTCCACCTCGCCCGGCGCGGCGTCTCCGTCGCCGTGTTCGACCGGGGCCCGGTCTCGGGCGGCCCCACCGGGCGGTCGGGCGGCATCTGCCGGGCCTACTACACCGACCCGTTCCTGGCGGAGACGGCACGCGACGGCATCGCGTTCCTCGCGGGCTTCGAGGAGCGCACCGGCGGGCACCAGTCGGGGTTCCGCCGGACCGGCGCGTTCTACCTGCACGGCCCCGGCGACGCCGGGGCGGCCGCCGAGACCGCCGCGCGGCTCGGCGAGCTCGGCGTCCGCAGCGAGCTGGTCGGCGCTGGGGCGCTGCCCGCCCGGCTGCCCGGCCTGGACCTCGACGGCGTCGCCGTCGCCGTCTGGGAGGCGGACGCCGGGTACGCCGACCCGTACGCGGCGACGGTCGGGCTGGCCGCCGCGGCACGGCGGCACGGCGCGGTGTTCCACCCGCACCGCCCGGTCGTCGCGCTCGCCGAGGAGAGCCGCGGAGCGGCGGTGACCACCTCCGACGGCGTGGTCCACCGGGCCGGGCGGCTGCTCGTGGCCGCCGGGCCGTGGACCGCCGCCCTGCTGCGACCGCTCGGCGTGGACCTGCCGCTGACCGTGGAGCGGCACGTCGTGGCGGTCTCCGAGCACGAGCCCGCCGACGCCGGCGGGCTCGTGCCGCACGTCCTGATCGACCTGCCCGGCGGCTACTACACGACCCCGCAGCCCCGCACGCAGTACCTCACCGGCGGGGTCGTCCCGGCCTCCGCGGCCGATCCGGACGACGTCCCGGGCCCGCGCCCCGACGAGCTGGAGGCGCTCGCCGCGGCCTCCGCCGTACGCTCCGCGGCCCGCCGCCGCGCCCGGGTGACCGGCGGCTGGGCCTCGCTGTACGACGTGAGCCCCGACTGGCAGCCGGTCACGGGCCAGGTCGGCGAGCACGTCTACGTCGACGCCGGCACCAGCGGTCACGGTTTCAAGCTCGCGCCCGCCTGGGGCGACCACGTCGCCCGGCTGCTGCTCGGCGACCCCGATCCCCGCCTCGCCGCCTTCGGCCCCGGCCGCTTCGCCACCGGCGCGAAGCTGGCCGCCGGGTTCGGGACGGCCAGGATCCTCGGCTGACATCCACGACAAGGAGCCAACCCCCATGACCACCCACGCGCCCGCTTACGCGAGCCCCGCTGACGTCGCAGCCCACGGGCCGTACGGACCGGGCCGGACCGACCGGCCGGGACCCCTCTATCCGTTCCAGGGCCGGATCACCGCCGGCGGGTCCGGCGAGTACCCCGCCGAGCCCGGCCGCTACCACCTGTACGTCTCCTACACCTGCCCGTGGGCGCAGCGCGTCGCCATCGTGCGCGACCTCGCCGGGCTGCGGGACGTCGTGTCGCTGTCGTACGTGGACGACGACCGGGACGCGCGCGGCTGGGCGTTCCGCGAGCGGCGCGGCCCCGACCCGGTCAACGGCTTCACGCTCCTGTCCGAGGCCTACGACGCCACGGAGCCCGGATATCCGGGCCACATCTCGGTGCCGGTGGTGTGGGACCGGCGGACGAACCGGATCGTCAGCAACGACTACGCCGTGATCCCCGCCGACCTCGGCACCGCGTTCGCCGAGTGGGCCGGCTCGGGCGCGGACCTCTACCCGGCGGACCTGCGGGACGAGATCGAGGCGCTGGACGAGGAGATCGCCCGTGACCTCAGCCAGGGCGTGAACCTG
The DNA here is from genome assembly GCF_005864065.1 of Microbispora triticiradicis. Classification (NCBI taxonomy): domain Bacteria; kingdom Bacillati; phylum Actinomycetota; class Actinomycetes; order Streptosporangiales; family Streptosporangiaceae; genus Microbispora; species Microbispora triticiradicis. Next base: position 564,823 of record NZ_VANP01000002.1, read on the forward strand.
GTCGCAAGGGCCTCCACGCAGGAGGAGTACGAGTGGCGGCGAGAGCAGGTCACCGGCGCGCTGGACCGGCTCGACGCCCGCCTGGCCGACCGGCGGTACCTGTTCGGCGACCGCCTCACCGAGTCCGACGTGCAGCTGTGGGTGGTGCTGGTCCGGTTCGACCTGCTGCACAACCCGCTGGCCGGGATCGGCGAGCGGCCGCTGACCGGCTACCCCAACCTCTGGGCGTACGCCAGGGACCTGTACGGCATCCCGGCGTTCCGCGAGACCACCGACTTCGCCGCGTTCCGGCTGCCCGGCCGGCCCACCGGCTCCGGCGATGGGCCGGTGCGGATCGAGGTCGCGCCGCACGAGGCGGACTGGGCCGAGCCGCACGGCCGCGAGGCGCTCGCCGGGGAGCACGTGTGAGCACCCCGCGCGCGGCGACGTCCGGAGAAGACGACGCCGGGGCCTCTGGAGGCGCCGGGGCCGGGCCGCCTGCGGGCGCGGTGCGCTGGGGAGTCACGCTGCCGCTGGCGGGGCTCGGGCTGCACCGGCATCGGGAGATCGTCGAGGCGCTGCCCTCCCTGGGCTACGGCGACGTGTGGACCGGGGAGGGCGGCGGTTACGACGGCCTCACCGCGCTGACCGCGGCCCTGGCCTGGTCGCCGGGCCTGCGGGCGGGCACGGGGGTCCTGCCGGCCCAGACCCGGGGCCCCGGCGTGCTCGCCCAGACGGCCGCCTCCATGGCCGAGCTGGGCCAGGCCGAGGTGCTGCTCGGCATCGGCTCGTCCGTCCCCGCCCACGTCACGGCGCTGAACGGCCGCCCGCACGGACGGCCGTACGCGCACGTGCGGGACCTGCTGCGGTTCCTGCGCCGGGCCTTCGACGGGGAGCACGTCGTGGAGACGTACGAGACCTTCTCGATCGACTTCGAGCTCCGGCGGCGTCCCCCGGTGCGGCCGAAGGTCATCGTGGGCGCGCTGCGGCCCGGCATGCTGAAGCTGGCCTTCACCGAGGGGGACGGCGCGATCACCAACGTGCTGGCCGCCCACGAGGTGCCAAGGATCGTCGAGGCCGCCGGGCCGCCCGCCGACGGGCAGGAACTGGTCGTCAAGATCTTCGTGACGCCGACGGACGACGCGGCGTACGCCAGGGCGGCCGGACGCGCCTTCCTCGGCTGGATCCTCAACCAGCCGCCCTACCGCGCGTTCCACGACTGGCTCGGCCGGGGCGACGCGCTGGCCGCGTCGCGGGCCGCCTGGGACGCGGGGGACCGGCGGGGCGCGGCCGAGGCGCTCCCGGACTTGGTCGTGGACGAGCTGTGGGTGCACGGCTCGCCGGAGGAGTGCCGCGCCCACATCGCGCGGTACCTGCACCCGGGCGTCACCGCGGTCGAGCTCCACGTCACCCCGTCCCCGGAGCTGGACGCGGCCCCCGGCGCGCTGCCGGAGGTGCTGGCCGCCCTGCGGGTCCCGGACGACCACGCCGTGTCTCCAGGACGGAGCTGATCGGCGGGTTTGTTAGGGTGCGCGGATGCCCTCCCAGCGCACCCTCCTGCCGCGCTCGACCCCGGCCGCCTCGGGGATGTCGTCCCGCGCGGTCGCCGCGCTGCTGGACCGGCTGGAAGCACGATCCGCCGAGTGCCACTCCGTCATGGTCGTGCACCACGGTCACGTCGTCGCCGAAGGCTGGTGGGCGCCGTACTCGGCCGGACGCCCGCACCTTCTCTACTCGCTGACCAAGTCGTTCACCTCGATCGCCGTGGGGCTCGCGATCGCCGACGGGCTGCTCTCGCCGGACGACCGGGTGGTGGACGTGCTGCCCGGCCACGTTCCGGCCGGCATCAGCGAGCAGGCACGCCGCCTCACCGTTCACCACCTGCTGTCCATGACGGCCGGACACCGCACGGACAGCCTCGCCCAGGCCTGGGAACTGGAGCCGGGCGACCTGGTGAAGGGCTTCCTGCGCGTGCCGTTCACCGAAGCCGAGGGAACCCGGCACACCTACGACAACACGACCACCTTCGTCCTGGCCCGGATGGTGGAACGGGTCACGGGCCGCGGCCTCCCGGAACTGCTCGACGAGCGCCTCTTCGGGCCGATGGGCGTGGACCACGCCGAATGGGACCGGGTGGCGAGCGGTGCCGCCTTCGGATTCCACGGACTGCACCTCACGACCGAGGCCGTCGCCGCCTTCGGTGAACTGCTGCTGCGCGGAGGCCTCTGGGGCGACCGGCGGCTCGTCCCGCGCGAATGGGTGGAGCTCGCGACCGGACGGCACGTCGACACTCTGCCGTTCGAGGACGGACCGGGGGACGCCGACTACCTCTGCGGTTACGGTTACCAGTTCTGGATGTCGCGTCACGGATACCACGGTGACGGCTCCTTCGGCCAGCAGTGCGTGGTCGTGCCGTCGCACGATCTCGTGGTCGCCGTGACCGGGGCCCATACGCAGGCGCAGGCGGTGCTCGACGCGATATGGGAGTGCCTGCTCCCCGGCACCGGCCACGCGGGAAGCGCCGGGGACGACGAGATCCTCGCCGACCGGCTGCGGCGGCTGTCACTCGCGCCGGTGCCGGGTGCGGCCGCCCCTGAGCGCTCCGCCGAGGCGAGAATCGACGCCTCCGCCGAGGGTTCGGCTCTGCCCGGCGGAACCACGGTGATCGTCGATCCGGTGGACGGAGGATGGCTCCTGCGATTCGGGTCGTTCCTCGACGTCGAGGCCGGCCACGGCGAATGGCGGGAGAGCTCGCCGCTCGGCCGCCCCGTCGTCGCGACCGGCGCCTGGCAGGGCGACACGTTCGTCGCCGACCTCTACGTCATCACCACCCCGCACCGGGTCCGGCTGGTGGTCGACGCCGGCGCGGGGACGGCGGTGGCGACGTGGAACATCGTGCCCCTGACCAGCCCCGATCTGGTGACGCATCTGCGGTCGCCGCTGATGACGCGGCCCGACGTGGCGTAGGAGGCGCCGGCCGGGCTCGACGTCACCGATGGCCGCGGCCGGCGACCCCGGTGCTCAGACGCCGGCGTCCGCCCACGCCTCGGCGAGCAGGTCCTGGGAGCGGACGCGGTCGGCGTGGTCGTGCGTGATCGTGGTCACCAGGAGCTCGTCCGCGCCGGTCGCCTCCTTCAGCACGCGCAGCCCCTCCACCACCTTCTCGGGGGTGCCCGCGAACCGGGTGTCCACCCGGTCCGCGACGAGTGCCCGGTCCTCCTCGCTCCACTCGTGCGCGTACGCCTCCTCGGGAGAGGGGTACCGGACGGCGCCCCCGCCGGACCGGATGCTGCGCACCCACAGCCCGTACGGCTCGCCCGCGCGGCGGGCCTCCTCCTCGGTGGGCGCGACCAGGACGTCGGCGGACACCATGACGTGCGGCTCGGGATAGTCCCGGGACGGCTTGAAGGCGTCGCGGTAGGCCTCGACCGCCTCCAGCACGGTGGCCGGGCTCACGTGGTAGTTCGCGGCGAAGGGCAGCCCGCGCTCGGCCGCGACCTGCGCGCTCTGGCCGCCGCTGCTGCCCAGGACCCACAGCTCCACCTCGGCGCCCTCCCCGGGCTGGGCGTGCGCCTCGTGCCCCTCGTCGGACCGGTAGCGGCCGGCGAGCAGCGCGATGATCTCGTCGACCTGGACGGCGAAGTCGGGCGTCTGCGCGCCGGGCTGCTGCAGCAGCGCGCCGGCCAGGGCGAACAGCGGGTGCTTGGCGAGCGCGGCGAACGAGAACGGAGGCGGGATCAGCAGTCCCCGGACCGTCCGCGCCCCCGGGGCGGGCGGGTCGGTGGGCCGAGGATCGGCGGGCTGGGGCGCGGCCGGCGGGGTGGTGAGCAGCTCCCGGGCGCGCTGGCCGGAGCGGCCGAGGCCCAGGTCGATGCGGCCGGGATGCAGCGCGTCCAGGGTGCCGAACTGCTCCACCACGGTGAGCGGGGTCTGGTGGCCGAGCTGGACCGCGCCGGAGCCGACCCGGATGCGGCGGGTGGCCGCGGCCACCGCGCCGATCAGGACCGCGGGCGCGGAGCTCGCCACGCCGGGGGTGAGGTGGTGCTCGGCCAGCCAGTAGCGGTGATATCCGGCGTCCTCCGCCCGGCGGGCGAGGTCGACGGTGTTGCGCAGGGCGTCCCGCGCGGTGGCTCCTGAGGAGATCGGAGCGAGGTCGAGGATGGACAGGCGGGTCATGCGGGTCCTCCGGTGGGGAAAGGCCTGCTGGGGATCTCCGCACGCAGGACGGGAGCGATCTCGCTCTGGAACAGTTCGAGCGACGCCCGGTGCTGCGCGCCGGTCAGCCCGTCGGCCTCCGCCTGCACGTGCAACACCTCGTGGCCGAGCCGCTCGTGGTAGCGGTGCACCTTGTCGATGATCTGCTGGGGGCTGCCGACGAGGATGGAGCTGCGTTCGACGGCGTCCTCCAGCGTGTGGAACACCGGGTCGAGCCCCCGCTTCTCCAGGAACGCCACCCGGGCGTCGAAGATCGGCCGGTAGGTCTCGACGGCGTCCTGCGATCTCGGCGTGGCGTAGTAGCCAGCGCTGCCCGCTCCCACCAGCGCGCCGGCCGGGTCGTGGCCGTAGTGCTCCCACCGCTCCCGGTAGTACCGCACCAGTTCCGCGTACGGCTCGACGGGATTGGTGACGTTGGCGGAGAAGAGGGGGTCGCCGTATCGGGCGGCGAGGTCCACCGACTCCCTGCTGGTGGCGCTGCCGTGCCAGACCCGCACCGGCCGCTGGAGCGGCCGGGGGAGCACCTCGGCCTCGGCCAGGGGCGGCCGGAAACGGCCCGACCAGGTCACCCGGTCCTCCCGCCAGAGCCGCCGGAAGAGCTCGTAGCCCTCGCGGTTGCGGTCCCACTGGTCCTCGCCGGTGACGTGGAACAGCTCCGCCTGGGCGGTGCCGTTGCCCTTGCCGATCATCAGCTCCAGGCGCCCGCCGGACAGGTGGTCAAGGGTCGAGTAGTCCTCGAACGCCCGCACGGGGTCGAGGAGGCTGAGCGTGGTCACCGCGGTGAACAACCTGATCCGGCGGGTCAGCGCCGCGACGTGGCTCAGCACCACGGGCGGGGACGAGGACAGGAACGGCCGCTCGTGCCGTTCCCCGAAGGCGAAGCCGTCGAAGCCCAGTTCCTCGGCGAGCACCGCGCTCGCCACGATCTCGCGGAAGCGCTCCGTCGGAGACCTGAGCTCGCCGGTCAGCGGATGCGGCAGGTGGAACCCGAGCGTCATGGCCAGGAACTTCACGCCCGGACCACCTCCCCGCCCGCGAGCCGCGCAGGGCCGCCCGGAGCGGTGACGCCGCTCACGACGCCGTCGCGTAGCGGTTGGCGGGGCGCGGCAGGCCGAGCCGCCCGCGCAGGTCCCCGGTGTCGTACGCGGTGCGGAACGCGCCCGCCGCCCGCAGTTCGGGCACCAGGCCCCTGGTGATCGCCACCAGGTCGCGGGGCAGCTCGCCCGGCCGGAGGCGGAATCCGTCCAGCCCCGCCTCCCGCCAGCTCAGCAGCAGGCGGGCGAGCGCCTCCGGGGTGCCGGTGAAGATGTGGGCGTCCGAGGCGAACTCGCCCCCGTCGAGGTCGTCGAGCCGCGCCTTCCGGTCGGCCGCGCCGCCGGTCTCCAGGAAGACCACCAGGTCCGCGAAGATCTTCAACGGCGGCCCGGCCCGGCCGGTCGCGGCCTCCGCGGCGCGCACCTGCTCGACGATCGCGGAGGCGTCCTCCCGGTCCCGCGGCGTGACGTACACGACGTCGGAGGCCCGGGCGGCGAACTCGTACGGCTGCCTGTCGTGGGCGAGGGAGGTGACCAGCGGCTGCCCCTGCGGCGGGCGCGGCGTGATCGAGGGGCCCTTCACGCTGAACCAGGCGCCGCGGAAGTCGATGTAGTGCAGCTTGTCGCGGTCGACGAACCGGCCGGTCGCGACGTCCCTGATCTCGGCGTCGTCCTCCCAGCTGTCCCACAGGCGGCGGACCACCTCCACCGCGTCGGCGGCCTCGCCGAGCAGGTCCGCCACGTGCCGGGTGAAGGCGGGATCGGCGCGGTCGGAGAAGTCCAGCGGAGGCAGGACCCGGCGGCCGAAGTGCGCGGCGTGGTCGGGGCGGCCCGAGACCTGGGGCCGCCAGCCGGCCCGGCCGCCGCTGATGTGATCGAGGGAGGCGATGCCGATCGCGACGTGGAACGGCTCGGTGTGGGTCGTGCCGGTGGCCGGCACGAGGCCGATCCGCGAGGTCAACGGTGCGACGGCGGAGGCGATCAGCACCGCGTCGAGCCGTCCGCGCACCTGGTCGAGCCGCTCGTCGGGTTCGTTCAGGCGGGTCGACTGCAGGCCGAGCGCGTCTTCGAAGGTGACGAAGTCGAGCAGACCGCGCTCGGCCTCCGCGGCGAGGTCCGCCCAGTAGGCGAGGGTGAACAGCCGGTCCGGTCGCGCGCCCTCGGCCCGCCAGGCGGCCGGGTGCCAGCCGGCCCCGTCCAGTGCGACGGCGAGGTGCAGGGTCATCGGTTCTCCTTCGTACGGGGGGCCGGCACGGGGGCGGCCGGGTCGCGGAGGGGCAGGTCGCGGAGGGCGGAGTCACGGGTGCCCAGGTCACGGAGGGCGGAGTCACCGGAGGCCGGGTCGCGCGGGGCGAGGCCGAGGTGGTCGCGGAGGGTGGGCCCGGTGTATTCGGTCCGGAAGACGCCCTTCTCCTGCAGCAGCGGGACGACCTTGTCGACCAGGTCGTCCAGCCCGCCCGGGGTCAGGTGGGGCACGAAGATGAAGCCGTCGGCGGCGTCGGTCTGCACGAAGTGGTCGATCTCGTCGGCGACCGCGCGCGGCGTGCCGATGAAGGTCTGCGGCGAGGAGACCTCGATGGCGAGCTCCCGGATCGACAGGTTCTTCTCCTCGGCGAGGGCGCGCCACTTGGCCACCACCTCGCCGCGGTCACGGCGGAAGGCCGCGTGCCCCCTGGTCACGCCCTCCTCCAGGTCGGGCTCGATGTCGGGCAGCGGGCCGTCCGGGTCGTACGCCGACAGGTCGCGCCCCCAGACGGCCTCCAGGAAGTAGATCGCGGTCTGCGGGCCGACCTGCGCGCGGCGGATCTCGGCGGCCCGTTCCGCCGCCTCCGCGTCGGTGTCGCCGAGCACGTACGTCACCGCGGGGAGGATCTTCAGGTCCTCCGGCCGCCGGCCGTACGCGGCGAGCCGGCGCTTGACGTCCCGGTAGAAGGCGCGGCCCTCCTCCAGCCTGCTGTGCCTGCTGAAGATCACGTCGGCCGAGGACGCGGCGAACTCGCGGCCCTCGTCGGAGTCACCGGCCTGGATGATCACCGGGTGGCCCTGCGGGCCCCTGGGTACGTTGAACAGCCCCGAGATGTCGAAGTGCCGGCCCTGGTGCCGGAAGGCGGTGACGCCGCCGGGCCGCAGGAACCGCCCCGCCTCCGGGTCCGCGGCCACCGCGTCGGGGGCCCAGGAGTCCCAAAGCTCCCTGGCGGTCTCCAGGAACTCCTTCGCCCGGCTGTACCGGTCGGACTCGTCCAGGAAGCCGCCGCGGCGGAAGTTCTCGCCGGTGAAGGCGTCGAAGCTGGTCACCACGTTCCACGCGGCCCGGCCGCCGCTCAGATGGTCGAGCGACGCCAGCCTCCTGGCCACCTCGTACGGTTCGTTGAAGGTGGAGTTCACCGTCGCGGCCAGTCCCAGGTGGGTGGTGACGGCGGCCAGCGCGGCGAGGACGGTCAGGGACTCCGGACGGCCCACGACGTCAAGGTCGTGGATGCGGCCCTTCGCCTCGCGCAGCCGCAGTCCCTCCGCCAGGAAGAAGAAGTCGAACTTGCCCCGTTCGGCGGTCCGGGCCAGGTGGCGGAACGACTCGAAGTCGATCTGGCTGCCCGACGCGGGATCGGACCAGACGGTCGTGTTGTTCACGCCCGGGAAGTGCGCGGCGAGATGGATCTGCTTGGTCATCGGGCGCTCCAAGTGATGGAAACCTAGTAACACAGTAGGGATTAAGGGTTTTTGCGTCAATCGTCACCGTCGAACTGATGGGGGGAGCGGGGCCTCGCCGGCCGCGAACGGCGTCCCGGCCGTCCGGAAAGAGACCCCGGTTGGCCTCTTGACGGGCGGTTGACCTATCCTCTCCGTCACGTCATCGAACTGCTCCGGGGTTGGGCGGCCATGAGACGCGGTGACGGACGCGGCGACCGCGACCGGGCGAGCAGTGGCCGGGCGAGCAGCGGCCGGGCCGGCGCTAACGAAGGGGTGGCGTAGTGGCGCTCAGTGACGACGCCGAGCCGGTGACGGCGACCGGCGCCGACGTGTTCACCGCCGACGAGGAGATCGGCCGGGACCTCGCGAAGGTGGACTGGCGGGCGACCCCCCTCGGGCCGCCGGACGAGTGGCCGCAGAGCCTGCGGACCGCGGTGAGCATCCTGCTGTCGTCCCGGTTCTCCATGTGGATGGCGTGGGGCCCGGAGCTCACCTTCTTCTGCAACGCCGCCTACCGCCGTGACACCCTGGGGCGCAAGTACCCGTGGGCGCTGGGCCGGCCGGCCCACGAGGTGTGGGCGGAGATCTGGGACGACATCGGTCCCCGGATCGGCACCGTGCTCGCCACGGGGCAGGCCACCTGGGACGAGGCGCTGCTGCTGTTCCTCGAGCGGTCCGGATATCCGGAGGAGAGCTACCACACGTTCTCCTACAGCCCGCTGCGCGACGACTCCGGCGCCGTTGTCGGCATGTTGTGCGTCGTCAGCGAGGAGACCGAGCGGGTCGTCGGCGAGCGCCGCATGGCCACCCTGCGCGACCTCGGCTCCGACCCCAGAGTGGTCCGCACCGAGCAGGAGATGCTGGCCTTCACCTGCCGGCAGCTCGGCCACAACCGGCACGACCTCCCGTTCACGCTGACCTATCTCTTCCAGGAGGACGGCGGCGCGCGGCTGGCCGGAGTGACCGGCATCTCCGCCGGGCACCCGGCCGCCCCCCTGACCCTGCCGGCCCGCGACCCGGACGGGACGGTGTGGCCGATGGCGGCGCCGGCTCGGGGGGAGTCGGTGCTCGTGGAGCTCGACGCCGCCGGGTTCGCCGGCCTGCCGTCCGGTGGCTGGCCGGAGCCGCCCACCCAGGCGCTGCTGGTGCCGCTGCTCCAGCAGGGCAGCGCGCCGTACGGGTTCCTGGTGGCCGCGCTCAACCGGTACCGGCTCCTCGACGAGGGCTACCGGGGGTTCCTGGAACTGGCCGCCGGGCACGTCGCCGCGGGCATCGCGAGCGCCCGCAGCTACCAGGCGCAGCAGCGGCGGGCCGAGGAGCTGGCCGAGCTCGACCGGGCGAAGACCGTCTTCTTCTCCAACATCAGCCACGAGTTCCGCACCCCGCTGACCCTGATCATGGGCCCGGTGGAGGAGCTGCGTAACCGCCTGCAGGGAGCCGACCCGCAGGTGCGCGAGGAGCTCGAGGCCATCCGCCGCAACGGGTTGCGGCTGGGCAAGCTCGTCAACACCCTGCTCGACTTCTCCCGCATCGAGGCCGGCCGGATGCAGGCCAGCTACGAGCCCGTCGACCTGGCCGCGGTCACCGCCGAGCTGGCCAGCCTCTTCCGCTCCGCCATCGACAAGGCGGGCCTGGACTTCGAGGTCGACTGCCGTCCCCTGGACGAGCCGGTCTACATCGACCGCGGCATGTGGGAGAAGGTGGTCCTGAACCTGCTCAGCAACGCGCTGAAGTTCACCTTCGAGGGCTCGGTCGGCGTGTCGGTGCGCGGGGAGGACGGCCACGCGGTGGTGACCGTCACCGACACGGGCATCGGGGTCCCGGCCGACGAGGTGTCACGGCTGTTCGAGCGGTTCCACCGCATCGAGAACGCCCGCTCGCGCTCGAACGAGGGCAGCGGCATCGGCCTGGCGCTCGTGCAGGAGCTCGTCGGCCTGCACGGCGGCACCATCGCGGCCGAGAGCGCCGAGGGCGAGGGCACCCGCTTCACCATCCGCCTGCCGTTCGGCGCCGCGCACCTGCCCGCCGAGGCGATCACGACGACCGCCGGCGGCAGCATGGCGTCCGCCACCGCGGACCCCTACGTCCAGGAGGCCCTGCGCTGGCTGCCCGCGGACGACGCCGCCGCGGCGTCCGGCGGGGACACCATGGAGCTGACCGCCCAGGACCCCTCCGCCGCCCGCCCCGCGGGCGCCCCGGCGCGGGTGCTGGTGGCCGACGACAACGCCGACATGCGCGGATACCTCGTCCGTCTCCTCACGGGCGCCGGATACCACGTCGACACCGTCGGTGACGGGCAGGAGGCGCTGGACGCCGTCCGCGCCGAGGTTCCCGACCTCGTGGTGAGCGACGTGATGATGCCCCGCCTGGACGGCCTGGCCCTGGTCGCGGCGCTGCGGGCCGATCCGCGCACCGCGGCCGTCCCCGTGCTGCTGCTGTCGGCGCGGGCCGGCCAGGAGGCGTCGATCGAGGGCCTGCAGGCCGGTGCCGACGACTACCTCGTCAAGCCGTTCGCCGCCGCGGAGCTGCTCGCGCGGGTGCGGGCCAACATGGAGATGGCGCGGCTGCGCCACCACCAGGCCCGCTGGCGCACCGCGCTGGTCGACTCGCTGCAGGAGGCGTTCTTCGTCTGCGACGAGGACGGCGCGGTCGTCGAGATCAACAACGCGTTCGCGGAGATGCTCGGGTACGGCCCCGAGGGACTGCCGTACCGGCCGATCCACCCCTGGTGGCCGGACCGCGAGGTCGACCCCGCCGCCCACCGGCAGGTCGCCGACGCCTTCGCGGGCCTCGTCGGCCCCGGCCAGGGCAGCTACGCCATCCCCGTCACCCACCGGGACGGGCACCGGCTGTGGATCAGCGTCACCTTCAACCAGGCGCAGGACCCCGACACCGGCCGCCAGGTCGTCGTCGGCACCTTCCGCGACGTCACCGCCGAGCACTACGCCATCCAGCGGGAGAGCGCCCTCGCCTCCCTCAGCACGTCCCTGTCCCAGGCCGGGAACCTGTCCGAGGCGCTGTCCGGGGCCCTCGGGGAGCTGCGGACCCTGTGGCGCGCCCGGCACGTGCTGGCCGCGGTCTTCGAGCACGAGGGCGACCCCACCCTGACCGCCACCGACACCTCGCTGCACTGGCGCGCGCTGCCCGCCGGACGCCGCGAGGCGCTCACCGGCCTGCGCGGCCGGCCCCTGCTGACGCCGGTCGCCGACGGCGGCGGAGTCGGCGTGCTGCTGGAGCACCCGGACGGCCCGATGGCGTTGTGGGTCGAGCTGGGCGGCCAGCGGCCCTTCTCCCGGGAGGACGAGCTGCTCCTGTCGCTGCTCGCCGGGCACCTCGCCCAGGGGCTCGTCCGCGCGCACCAGATCGACCAGCAACGCGAGACCGCGATCGCGCTGCAGCGCGCCATCCTCGGCCCCGCCGACCTTCCCGAAGGGTTCGCCGTCCGCTACGAGCCCGCCACCCGTCCCCTGGAGGTCGGCGGCGACTGGTACGACACCATCGCCCTGCCCGGCGGGAACATCGGCATCGTCGTGGGCGACTGCGTCGGGCGCGGCGTGGAGGCCGCCGCCGTCATGGGACAACTGCGCAGCGCGTGCCGCGCGCTGCTCCTGCAGGACGCCAGTCCGGCGCGCACGCTCATGGCCCTGGACCACTTCGCCGCCGGCGTCCCCGGCGCGAAGTGCACCACCGTGTTCTGCGGCGTGCTCGACCCGGAGACGGGGGTGCTGACCTACTCCAGCGCCGGGCACCCGCCGGGCATCCTCGCCCACCCCGACGGCACCACCCGCCTGCTCGAAGACGGCCGGTCGATCCCCCTGGCCGTGCGCCCCGGCGCGGCACGCCCGGAGGGACAGGCGGTCATCCCCGCGCGCGCCACGCTCATGCTCTACACCGACGGCCTGGTCGAGCGCCGCCGCAGCCCGCTGAACGCGGGCATCGACCAGGCCAGCCGGGCCGTGCAGGACGGCCGGGACGCCGCCGTCGACGACCTCGCCACGCAGGTGATGGTGCGGCTTGCTCCCGCCGACGGCTACGACGACGACGTCGCCCTGCTGCTCTACCGCCACCCCGCGCCGCTGGAGATGGCCTTCCCCGCCGAGTCGTCCCAGCTGGCGCCCGTCCGCAGGGCGTTGCGGAGCTGGCTCGCCCAGTGCGACCTGCCGGCCCAGACCGTCCAGAACGTCCTCGTCGCCGCCGGTGAGGCGTGCGCCAACGCCATCGAGCACGGTCACCGCGACGCCCCCGGCGACGTCGTCCGCCTGCGGGCCGAGGCCTTCGTGGACAACCTGCGCCTCGTCGTCGCCGACACCGGCCGCTGGAAGTCCCCCAAGGCCGAGGAGAACACCCACCGCGGGCGCGGTGTCGCCCTCATGCGCGCCATGATGCAGCAGGTCACCATCACGCCCGGCCCGTCGGGCACCATCGTCGACATGCACACGAGGATCGCCTGATGACCACGCCCCTCACCCTCACCTCCGGCCGCCGCGCCGACGGCGCCGCGCTGCTGACGGCCACCGGCGAGATCGACATGAGCAACACCGACGCCCTCGCCGAGGCTCTCGGCAAGATCCCGGGCCCTCTCGTGCTGGACCTGACCGCCGTCGAATACCTCGACAGCGCCGGCCTGAGCGTCCTGTTCGCCCACGCCGACCACATCACCCTCATCGCCAACCCGCTGCTCACCCCCGTCCTGGACATCTCCGGGCTCGCCGGTCTCGCTCCCGTGCACACCGCCGAGCACGAGGTCCCCATCTCGTCGTAGGGGCGGCCGCGCGCAGGTGACCAGGCGCGTCGCGGGCCGGCAAGGCGCCGTTCAAGACCGGGTAAAGCCCCTCCGGGCCACTCCGCGCGGGCGTTAGCGTCGCGCCGACCAGCCGCGCAGCAGCTTCGCCGCCGTCTCTCAGTCGCCGTGCGGCCGCCGCACGCGGCCGGTCGCCGTGACCGTACGGGGGGCCGGGCGCCGCCCCGCCATGTCGGGGGGCATGCGTGACTGGTGCAGGGGTGACCGGTGCGGGGGTGACGCGTGCGGGCGTCCCGGGAGCAGGGGTGACAGGAGCCCGCAGGACCGTCGCGGTGACCGGGGTGCACGCGATCCTCTGGGGGCTCGTCCTCGCCGGTTGCGCGGCCGTGCCGCCCGCGCCCCGAGCCGTGCCGTCCCCTCCGCCGATGTCCCCGTCGTGGACACAGGGGGCGGCGCCGCCGGAGCGGGAGAGACAGGAGCCGGAGGGCCAGGGGCGGGCCGACGTCTACGCGGCCGACCGGCCCGGGATGCTGAGCCCGGTCGTCAGGGGCTTCCGCTCCCTGGTGTACGTGCCCAACAGCGAGAGCGGCACGGTCGACGTCATCGACCCGGAGACGTACCGGATCGTGCGGCACTTCGCCGTCGGGGCGCTTCCGCAGCACGTGGTGCCGTCCTGGGACCTGAAGACCCTGTGGGTGAACAACAACCGGGGCAACACCCTCACCCCCATCGACCCCCGCACCGGCAGACCGGGCCGCCCGGTGCCGGTGGAGGACCCGTACAACCTGTACTTCTCGCCGGACGGCGCCTACGCGCTGGTCATGGCGGAGCGGAACAACCAGCTCGACCTGCGCGACCCGCACAGCATGAAACGGCTTCGCTCGCTGCCGCTGCCCTGCCGCGGCGTCAACCACGGCGACTTCACCGCCGACGGCTCGGTGTTCCTGGCCAGCTGCGAGTTCAGCGGCGACCTCGTCGTCGTCGACTGGCGCGCGCCCAGGCTGATCCGCCGTGTCCACCTCGGCCACATGAGCATGCCGCAGGACGTGAAGCTGTCGCCCGACGGCCGCGTCTTCTACGTCGCCGACATGGAACGGCACGGCGTGTGGCTGGTGGACGCGGCGACGTACCAGGTCGTCCGGTTCATGCCGACCGGCCGGGGCGCGCACGGCCTCTACGCCAGCCGCGACTCGCGCCACCTGTACGTGTCGAACCGCGGCGAGGGATCGGTGTCCGTCGTGTCGTTCGCGAAGCGGAAGGTGGTCGACGTCTGGCGGATCCCCGGCGGCGGCTCGCCGGACATGGGCGGCGTCTCGGCCGACGGCACCAAGCTGTGGCTGAGCGGCCGCTACCACGGGGTCGTCTACGTCTTCGACACCCGGACCGGCAGGGTCGTCCGCACCATCCCCGTCGGCGCCGGGCCGCACGGGCTGTGCGTGTATCCCCAGCCCGGCCGCTACTCGCTCGGCCACACCGGCGTCTTCCGGTGAGCCCGCGCCTCCGGTGAGCCGCCTTTCCGGTGCCCTGCGGCGTCTCCCGCTTCCGCCGGCGCTCACGCGCCCGCGGTGACGGCCCTCAGCTCGTCGAACGACTCCCGCATGAGCCGCGGCAGGTCCGGGCCGCCGGCGTCGCCGGCCCACCGCTCGAACGCGATCTTGAAGACGGCGATGCCCGCCTCCGCCGCCAGGCTCGCGGCCGGCTCGGCCACGCCACGCCCGCGCAACGCCCCGGCGAGGGACGCGGCGAGCGACGCGAGTTTGATCAGTTCGCGTTCCCGCAGCTCCGCGTGCGCGGCGACGACGGCCTGACGCCGCCGCGCGTACTCGCGGCGTTCCTCGAACATGCCGCCCGCGACGTCGAGGGCCGCGGCGATCGCGTCCATCGGCGCCGTCGCCTCGGGCGCGCCGGTGACGGCGTTCACGAGGAGCTCCTCCAGCGCGCGCGAGCCGTGGAACAGCACCTCGCGCTTGTCGGCGAAGTGCCGGAAGAACGTCCGCTCCGTGAGCCCCGCCCGCCTGGCGATCTCCGCGACCGTGGTCTGGTCGAATCCGCGCTCCGCGTAGAGCTCCAGCGCCGACCGCGCCAGCCGGCCACGCGCGTCCGGCTCCCATCGACCCATGCCCTGATCGTAGCGCGATGACAGTCACTGACATCGTGACGTATGCTGACGACAGTGACTGACATCGATTCTCGTGTGCGTCCGTGCGCCGAGGCGGTCACTCGTCGGGAGGTTCTCTCATGCGCGTTTTCGTCACCGGGGCGTCGGGCTGGATCGGCTCCGCCGTCGTGCCCGAGCTCGTCGGCGCGGGTCACCAGGTCACCGGGCTGGCCCGGTCGGACGCCTCGGCCGGCGCCCTCGCCCGGGCCGGTGCGCAGGTGCGTCGCGGCACGCTCGACGATCTCGACATCCTGCGGGCCGGGGCCGCCGAGTCGGACGGCGTGATCCACCTCGCGTTCAAGCACGACATCGCCTTCTCGGGCGGCTTCGAGGAGGCCGCCGACGCGGACCGGCGGGCCGTGGAGGCGCTCGGAGACGCGCTCAAGGGCTCCGGACGGCCGCTGGTGATCGCGTCGGGGACGCTCGGCGTCGCGCCGGGAGGCGTCGCGACCGAACGGGACGGAGCCGGAGGGCGGGGGAACGAGCCGGGCGCCGCCGCGCTTCCGGGCGGCGGCCTCCGGGGGCGGATGGGGACGGCACTGCTGACGCTCTCCCTGGCCTCCCACGGCGTACGGTCGTCGGTCGTGCGCCTTCCTCCGACGGTGCACGGTGAGGGGGACCCCGGCTTCATGGCGGTCCTGGTCGGCATCGCCCGTCAGAAGGGCGTCTCCGGCCACGTCGGCGACGGGTCCAACCGCTGGCCCGCCACGCACCGGCTCGACGCCGCGCACCTGTTCCGCCTGGCGCTGGAGAAGGCCCCGGCGGGGTCGGTGCTGCACGCCGTCGCCGAGGAGGGCGTGCCGATCCGGGCCGTCGCCGAGGTGATCGGCCACCATCTGGACCTGCCGGTGGTCTCGGTCGCCGCGGAGGAGGCGAGCGCGCACTTCGGCTGGCTGGGCGGTGTCGTCGGGGCCGACAGCCCGGCGTCGAGCGCGCTGACCCGCGACCTGCTCGGCTGGCGGCCGGTGCAGCCCGGACTCCTCGACGACCTCGGCAAGGGCCACTACTTCTCCTGACGGCAGGACCGGGCGGGAGATCTTACGGGTCGCGAACGGTCGTGCCCGGAGCGGTCTCCGCGAGGCGGCGGCGGTCTACCCTCGGCCCGTGAAGGTGCTGCTGACCGGCTCGGCCGGGTTCATCGGAAGTCACGTCGCCGAGGCGCTGACGGCGGCCGGGCACGAGGTGGCCGGCCTCGACGTGCGGGCGGGCGGCGTCGAGCGCGGAGACGTGCGCGACGGGACGACCGCCGATCGCCTGCTGCCGGGTGTGGACGCGGTGGTCCACCAGGCGGCCAAGGTCGGCCTCGGCGTCGACGTGGCGGACCTGCCGGACTACGCCTCGGTGAACGTGCACGGCACGGCCGTGCTGCTGGCGGCGATGGCGCGGCACGGCGTCGGCCGCCTGGTGCTGGCGTCGTCCATGGTGGTCTACGGGGAGGGCGCCTACGAGTGCGGCGAGCACGGGCCGGTCCGGCCCCGCCCCCGGGCCGCCGAGGACCTCGACCGGGGGATCTTCGAGCCGCGCTGCCCCGGCTGCGCCTCGCCGCTCACGCCGGCGGTCATCGGCGAGGACGCGCCCGCCGATCCCCGCAACGCCTACGCCACCACGAAGCTGGCGCAGGAGCATCTCGCCGCCAACTGGGCCAGGGAGACCGGCGGCGTCGCCGTCGCCCTGCGGTACCACAACGTGTACGGCCCCCGGATGCCCAGGGACACGCCGTACTCGGGGGTCGCGGCGATCTTCCGGTCGGCGCTGGAGGCGGGGCGGGCCCCGCGCGTCTTCGAGGACGGCGGGCAACGGCGCGACTTCGTCCACGTCCGGGACGTCGCGCGGGCCAACCTGGCGGCGCTCGCCGCGGGGCGGGAGGGCGCCCTGTCCGCGTACAACGTGGCGAGCGGACAGCCGCGCACGGTGGGGGAGATGGCCGCGGAACTGGCCGCGCGGCGGGGCGGGCCGCGCCCGGTCGTGACGGGGGAGTACCGCCTCGGCGACGTGCGGCACATCGTCGCCTCGCCCGGCCGGGCGAGGGCGGAGCTGGGCTTCCGCGCCCGCGTCGGGTTCGCCGAGGGCATGCGGGAGTTCGCCGTCGCACCGCTGGGCTGAACCGGGCGGGCGGGATGGCATCCTGGTGTCCCGTCGGGCATGATCCGTCAGACACGACCCGTCAGACACGATCTAGGTGAGCGAGCGCGATGAGAATCGTCGAGGACGACCTGTCCGGGCCGGAGATCGCCGAGTTCCTCGAGGAGCACCTTCGGGAGATGCGGTCCATCACGCCCCCGGAGAGCAAGCACGCCCTGGACCTCGACGGCCTGCGCCGTCCGGAGGTCACGTTCTGGTCGGTGATGGACGGCGGCACCGTGGTGGGCTGCGGGGCGATCAAGAGGCTGGACGACTCCCACGCCGAGCTGAAGTCGATGCGGACGGCGGCGGCGCGCAAGCGCGCGGGCATCGCGTCCCTGCTGCTGCGGCACATCCTCGCCGAGGCCGGGCGGATGGGCTTCACCCGGCTGAGCCTGGAGACCGGCGCGGAGGAGCACTTCCTGCCCGCCAGGAAGCTGTACGAGAAGTTCGGGTTCACCTACTGCGAGCCTTTCGGCGACTACCGCCCCGATCCGCTCAGCGTGTTCATGACCAGACAGCTCTGAGGAGCGGCCACCTCCGGGAGAAGCAGATCAACGACACGCTCGGCACCCGGACGGTGCAGCTCGACCGGGCCAACCGCTTCGTCGACTCGGTGGTGCGCTCACTGGGGGACGCCGTGATCGTGCTCGGCCGGGACCTGCGGGTGCTGCTGTGGAGCTCCGGGGCGCAGGAGCTGTGGGGGCTGCGCCCCGAGGAGGCGGCCGGCCGCGCCCTGCACACACTCGACATAGGGCTGCCGGTTGAGACGTTGCTGCCCGGCCTGCGGCGGGTGCTGGACGGCGACCCGCCCGGCGGGCCGCAGCCCGCCACGATGATCGTCGACGCGGTCAACCGCCGGGGCCGCACCGCCAGGCTGTCGATCACGGTGACGCCGCTGCACGAGGACGACGCCTCCGTCCACGGCCTGATCCTCGTCCTCACCGCGGAGTGACCACGAGGCGACCGCGCGGCCGGGGCGGACCGCGGGTCCCCGGTCAGGGGATCACGGCGACGCCGCCCACGATGCCGGCTCCGTGCCTGCGCTCCAGGAGCGTCTCCGGCGGCTCGGGGCGCCACTCCTCCAGCGGCACGACGCCGGGCTCCAGCAGGCGCAGGCCGTCGAACAGGTCCCGCACCTGAGCCGTGGTGCGCGGCACGGCGCCTCCGCTGGTGGTGGTGGCGTAGACGTCCCGGCTTCGCCTGACCGCGTCCTCGTCGAGGTCGCCGGGCGTGCCGTGGGAGATCACCACGTGGCTCCCCGGGGCGAGCGCGTCGCGGAACGTGCCGACGATGCGCGCCGCCTCCGCGTCGTCGACGACGAAGTGGAGGACGGCGAGCATGATCAACGCGACCGGCCGGCTGAAGTCGAGGTGGCGGAGGACCGCCGGATGGGTGAGCACCGCCTTGGGCTCGCGCATGTCACCGGCGACCACGATGGACCGGGGGTTGTCGGCGAGCAGGGCACGGGCGTGGACGAGCACGATCGGATCGTTATCGACGTAGACGACCCGGGAGTCCGGTGCGACGGCCTGCGCCACCTGGTGGACGTTCTCCTGCGTCGGGAGACCGGTGCCGACGTCGAGGAACTGCCGGATGCCCGCCCCCGCGAGGTGCCGTACGGCCCGTACGAGGAAGGCGCGGTTGGCCCGGGCCACGTCGCGGGCGTTCGGCAGGATCTCGATGATCTTCTCGGCCGCCTCGCGGTCGGCGGCGAAGTTGTCCTTGCCGCCGAGGTAGTAGTCGTACATCCGGGCCACGCTCGGCGTGGAGGGGTCGATCACCCAGTCCGGTGCCTGCTCGTCGTGCACGCTCTGCCCCCAAGCGTCTCGATCTTCGACCATCATAGGGACGCTCACGGGGAATTTGACCAGTCCGTCAGATAATCCGGAATACCGGCACCGCCACCGGTCAGCGGATCACGTTGTCCGGCCGGTCCAGCCAGATGTGCTGGCCATCCGGGGCGACGGTCAGCCCGAACCGGTCCCGGCCGGGGCTTCCCCACTCCACCCAGCGGAAGAACGCCTCTTCGACCTCGTCCCACAGATTGCGCTCACCGAACTGCCGGACCTCCGATCCCGTGATCCAGGCCCCGGACCGCCCGGCCCACAACCAGATCTCGAACTCCTCGCCCGTGCCGAGACTCACCGAGACATCGGGCAGAAATCCCGCAATCGCGACATCGGCCCCCAATCCCGCCCGCAGTACTCGGCGGGGATCCACCGTCGCCGCGCGCCTGCCATACCCGCCCTCATGCTCCGGCGGAGCGGGAACGCGCTGAGCCCGCATCATCATGTAGTGCGCGCCACCTGCGAACCGGCCGGTCGCCGTGCCGTCCCGTCCGGCTGTCAGCCACAGCTTGTGGCCCGGCTCGAACCCCGGCATCCAGGGCAGCACGATCGCTCCGCCAGGGCGGGTCTGCTCCACCCACGCATACGGCACCTTCCGCACGCCGCAGGTGACATGAACCCGGTCGTACGGAGCCTGCTCCGCCCAGCCGTCCGCGCCGTCACCGAGTACCAGGCGCGGGCAGAAACCGGCCTGCTTGAGGCTCGCCGCCGCCGCCTCATGCACCGCCGGATCGATCTCGACGCTGACCACGTTCACTTCACCCAGGCGATGAGACAGCAGCCCGGCCGTCCACCCGGTTCCCGTGCCGATCTCCAGGACGCGGTCACCGGCGTAGGGGCTCAGCAGTTCGAGGAAGTCCACGACAACCCCGGGAGCCGACAGTGAGGACGAGTACACGCCCTCCCCGCCGCCCACCTCGGTCGCTCCGTCGTCGAGCTGGGTGATGATCGGGTGGTCGGCGTACACCGCATCCCACCAGGCATCCGGATCGGTGTCCCGATCGATACGGTAGCCCGGCCCCGCATAGGGCTCCGCCCAGGCCACCGCCGGGACGAACAGATGACGCGGCACGGCGTGCAGCGCCGCGCGCCATCCCTCATCGGTGAGCTCGCCATTGGCCGCCAGAGCGTCAGCGAGCGCGTCGATACGTCCGCGGAGATTCACTTGCCCCGTGTCCCTCCGCCTTTCCTCTGACCGTCCCCGCTTTCCTTCGTTGGCTTCTCCGGAATGAACGGCTTGTCCTGCTTCTGCGGCCCCGCATGCTTCGGCGGCTTCTTGTCCTCGTCATTGCCCACGCTTCTTCCCCCTTTTGATCAATCCTGCCTGGGACACCTTCACTGTGCGCCACGTTTTGCCTCCGCGCCACCCGGTCGGCGAAACGCACACGGTGACGGAAGTGGCAAGTGGGGGAGTTCGAGTATCAGATGGGGCCGGTGATGACCGCGACGATCGTGGTTCCGGGAGGGAACGTGCGCTTCCCGGCCAGATCGAAGATGCCGTACATCATCTTGCCGGTGTAGAGCCGGTCCAGGCGCAAGCCGTGCCGCTTCTCGAAGTCCTCCACGAAGGACAGCAGTTCCGGCTTCGTCTTCGCGTATCCGCCGAAGTGATAATCCAGGTTCACGTGCCATCTGCCGCGTGGGGCGGCGTGAGCGTCCTCCTGGAGGCGCCGGATCTCGTCGTTCAGCCAGCCGGCTCCCTTGAGCACCGAGAAGCCGATCGCCTCCTGGTCGCCGTGCAGACCGGCGGCGATGCCCGCGAGCGTGCCGCCCGTTCCGCAGGGGCAGCAGATGAAGTCGAAGTCCTGCGTGATCTCGTCCGGGATCTCGGCGCATCCCCGCACCGCGAGTCCGTTGCTTCCGCCCTCGGGAATAAGGTAGAAGTCGCCGAAGCGGCGGTGGAGAGCCCCGATCACATCGCTTTCCATTTTTCTGCGATATGTCCCGCGGTCCAGGTAGGCCAGGGTCATTCCCTGTTCCACCGCGTAGGAGAGCGTGGGGTTGAGGGGGAGATGTTCTTCGCCGCGGATGACGCCCACGGTCCGCAGACCGAAAAGGGCGCCGGCCGCGGCCGTCGCCCTGATGTGGTTGGAATAGGCGCCCCCGAACGTCAGAATCCTTCCGTGCCCGGACCGCCGGGCGGCCTGGATGTTGTACTTCAGCTTCCGCCATTTGTTGCCGGGGATCTCGGGGTCGATGAGATCGTCGCGCTTCAGCAGCAGGCGAACGCCTCGCGCTCCGAGGCGGGGATCGATCAGTTCCTCCACCGGCGAAGGCAGGCGAGGCGGAGAGCCGGCGTTCTCCGCGGCGCGTTCGACCGGTTCGTCAGGCAACCGGGACGACCGGTTCGTCGTCGGTGCCCTCGTAGTCGAACCAGTCGAAGGCCGCGCTGCCCTCGGTCACGTACATGCCGATGACCCGTCCGGTGAAGCCGGTCGCCACCTCCGTGGACAGGTAGCGGCCGTCCAGTTCGGCGAGGAGGACGCCGTCCGCCGAAAAGGCGATCGTGTCCGGCCCGCGGGCGCCCACGCCGACCGGCCCGGCGCCGGCCTCGGCGGCACTGGTCACGGACGGCGGCAGCGGATCGGCCGTACGGCAGTGGACCGTGAGGGTGAGCGGTCCCGGAGCCACCGGGCGCCGCGCCACGACCTGGCGCAGCGGGCCGATCCTGGCGATCAAGGACACCTCTCCGCCGGACACCTCGATGTCGTAGTGATGGGCCTCGTCCAGCCGTACGGACAGCCCGGCCCGGCCGGGATCGGGGTCGAGACGGGCGCTGACGCGGCAGTCGTGGTGCTGCTGGCGCCGCCCGAAGAACGTGTGGCCGGGACGGTCGAGGGTGGGACCGGTGGCGTGCAGCGTCAGCCGGCCGGGGCGCTCGGTCAGCGACCAGGAGTCGTCGGGGCGGCAACGCACCGAGATCCAGCAGGGCGCCGGAACGGGGGCGTCGAAGTCGTCGCGGACCGGGGGCGGGGGGAGCGGATGCCAGGCGGCGGGAGCGGGGTGACGCTCCTCCACCGGTCCCACGACCGGCCAGCCGTCCACCCACTCCACCGGGACGAGGAAGGTCTCCCGGCCGAGCACCTGGAACTCCGGGGAGTAGCCGCGGGGGCGGGCCCCGAGCAGGATCATCCACCAGGTGCCGTCCGGGGCGCACACCAGGTCCGCGTGGCCGGTGCTCTGGATCGGGCGGGACGTGCCGCGGTGGGTCAGGATCGGGTTGACCGGGCCGGGCTCGAACGGCCCGCGAGGGGAGCGGGCGCGGGCGATGGAGACGGCGTGGCCGCGTTCGGTGCCGCCCTCCGACAGGAGCAGGTACCACCACCCGCCGGTCTGGAACAGGTGGGGCGCCTCGGGGTACTTGCCGCCGGTGCCCGCCCAGATGTCGACCGGGCCCTCCAGGACCTCGCCGGACGCCGGGTCGATCCGCGCCAGCCGGGGGCCGGAGGTCGTGAGCCAGCAGTGGCCCTCCTCGTCCCAGGCCAGGCTGGGATCGACCCGGGGCAGGTCGATCCAGACCGGGTCCGACCACGGGCCCTCGGGGCGCTCCGCGGTCACCAGGAAGTGGCCGCGGTCGTCGCTCACGTTCGTCGTGATCATGTAGAACAGGCCGTCGTGGTGCCGGATGGTCGGGGCGAAGATCCCGCCGGAGGCGAGGGTCCCGGGCGGCAGGTGAAGCTGGGACGGCCGGTCGAGCACGTTGCCGATCTGCCGCCAGTGGACCAGGTCACGGCTGTGGAAGATCGGCACACCCGGGAAGTACTCGAAGCTGGAGCAGACCAGGTAGTAGTCCTCACCCACCCGGCAGACGCTCGGGTCGGGGTGGAACCCGCCGATCACAGGATTCCGGTACGTCCGCATAGGCAGGGTTCGCCCTTCCGTGCTCCGTTGTGCCGGGAGTGTGCAGGGAGTGTGCCGGGGGTGGATCGAAGGCCTGGCTGGACGGGACGATAGGCAGATGATCCGCAACGCGTCAAGATCCACCCGGCGGCGCACAGCTCTGGCGGCGCGCGGGCCGGACGGTCACTGGGTCGTCACCTGGGCGTCGATGCCGCAGCTCACGGAGCCGGAGAACATGCCGCCCGCGCCGTTCGCCGGGACAGGCCTCGTCTTCGCGGGCAGCACGCTGCGCCAGACCCTGCGGGTCTCCGTGGGCGGGCGGCGGATGCGGCTGCGGTTCTCCAACGCCTTCGGCGGCGCCGCGCTGCCTCTCACCAGGGTCGCCGTGGCGCTTCCCCGCGGCGGGCGGGCGGGGGCGGCGGAGATCCGGCCGGAGACCTCGCGGCAGGTGACCTTCCACGGCCGTCCGTCCGTCGTGGTCCCGGCCGGGGCGCAGGCGGTCTCCGACCCGCTGAGCTTCGACCTGGCGCCCCGGTCCGTCCTCTCGGTGACGGTCCATCTGGCCGACGGGCAGCGCTCCGCCGCCGTCACCTCGCACCCGGGCTCCAGGACCACGTCGTACCTGCTGGCCGGGGACCACACCGAGGCCGCCGATCTGCCCGGAGCGGCGGCCGTCGATCACTGGTACCTCCTCGGCGGCGTGGAGGTGTGGGCCGGGCCCTCGGTCGCCGCGGCCGTCGTCGTGGGCGACTCGCTGACCGACGGCAGGGGCTCGACCACCAACATGAACGACCGCTGGCCGGACCGGCTGGCCGACCGCCTGCACGCCCGGCGCGCGACCTCGGGGGTGGCGATCGTCAACCAGGGGGCCGGTGGCAACCGGGTGCTCGACGACGGCCTGGGCCCGAACGTCCTGGCCAGGCTCGACCGCGACGTGCTCGCGCAGAGCGGGGTGCGCTGGCTGGTCCTCTTCGAGGGGGTCAACGACGTCGGCACGGCCGAGGCGACGGAGGCGGCCCAGAAGCAGGTGGCCGAGGACCTCGTCGCCGCCTACGACCAGGTCGTCCGCCGCGCGCACGCCCGGGGCGTCCGGGTGTACGGCGCGACGCTGACGCCGTTCGGCGGCAACGACGCCTACGACGACCCGGGCGGATTGCGGGAGCGGTCCCGGCAGGCGGTCAACGAGTGGATCCGGGCGAGCGGCCGCTTCGACGCCGTGATCGACTTCGACCGCGCCGCCCGCGACCCGGCCGCTCCCCGGCGGCTGCTCCCGGCGTACGACGTGGGCGACGGCCTGCACCTGAACCCGGCCGGTTACCGGGCGCTCGCCGACGCCGTCCCCGCCCGGTTGTTCCGCGACGAGCCGCTGCCCCGTGGTTTCGGCTACGACTGAGGTGTCGGCCACGACCGACCTCGCCACCGCCGGGCCCACCCCGGAGGGGCGCGGTAACACGATCAGGGTAAAGTACGCGAATTGGCTGATTTGCCCAGATCGGTGAGGTAAAGGGTGTCGGGGGTTCAGGCAGTTCTGAAGCGCGTCGCACTCGACACCCGGCCCCTGGCCATCCCGGCGTACCGGCGGCTGCTGGTGGGCCAGGGCGTGTCGTTCGTCGGCTTCCAGCTCACCGCGGTGGCCGTGAGCGGCCAGGTCTACAGCATCACCCGGTCGTCGCTCTGGGTGGGCATGCTCGGCCCGGTGAGCCTCGTCCCGCTGGTCGTCTTCGGCCTGTGGGGCGGCGCGGTGGCCGACGCGATGGACCGCCGGCGGCTGCTGCTCGCCGGGTCGGTCGTGGCCTGGGTGTCGACCCTCGCCCTGCTGCTGCACGCCTGGTCGGGGCTGGGCAGCGTGCACCTCATCCTCGCGGTGATCGCCCTGCAGTCGATCGGCTTCGCCGTCACCTCGGCGACGCGCGGCGCGATCATCCCCCGGATCGTCCCCACCGAGCGGGTCGCCGCGGCCAACACCCTCAACTTCCTGGTCAGCAGCATCGGCACGGTGGTGGGGCCGCTGCTGGCCGGGGTGGTGCTCGCCCGGGGCGGCTACGCGCTGGCGTACCTCATCGACGCCGTCCTGTTCGGCGCGGGCTTCTACGCCGCCGTACGGCTGCCGTCGCTCGCGCCCCTCGGCGAGATCTCCCGGCCGGGCCTGCGGTCGGTCGCCGACGGGCTCGCCTATGTCGTGAGCCGGCCGGTCGTGCTGATGTCGTTCGTGGTGGACATCATCGCGATGGCCTTCGCGATGCCGCGGGCGCTGTTCCCCGAGATGACGGCGGAGCGCTTCGGCGGGTCGGCCGTGGCGTTCGGCTGGCTGTCGGCGAGCATCGCCATCGGGGCGGTCGTCGCCGGGCTGCTGTCGGGCTGGATCGGCCGCGTACGCCGGCAGGGGGTGGCGCTCACGCTCGTGATCGCCCTGTGGGGGGTCACGGTCTCCGCGGCGGCGCTGGCGCAGCCGCTGTGGCTGGTCGTCGCGCTGCTGGCCGTGGGCGGCGCGATCGACCTCGCCTCCGCCGTGTGGCGGCAGACGATCCTGCAGACGTACGCGCCGGACGAGATGCGCGGGCGGCTGCAGGGCGTGTTCATGGTCGTGGTGGCGGGCGGCCCGCGCCTCGGCGACCTGCGGGCGGGCGCCACCGCGGACGCCTTCGGGCTGGTGCCCTCCTGGGCGGGCGGCGGTCTCGTGTGCGCCCTCCTCGTGCTGGTCGCCGGGTTCGCCGTCCCGGCCTTCCGCCGCTACGAGGCCGGGACCGCGCTGCCCGAGACGGCGGCCCGGCAACCACAGCCGAGCGCGGACTGACCACACCTCTGCCGGACCGCGCCGGTCCGCCGGGACGGGCGCGGTTCAACGGGCGCGGTTCAACGGGCGCGGTTCAACGGGCGCTGCTCAGCGGCGGGCCACGCCGCGTACGCAGAAGGAGATCGGGTTGCGCACGCCGCAGGCGAAGACGAACCGGTCCAGGGTCTCGACGGTGAAACCCGCCGCCTCGATCGCCGCCACGCTGTCCCGGCCCGTGTGGCAGCCGCCGGTCAGGCGCGGCCACACCGTCGCGTCCAGCAGGTCCTGGGCGCGGGCCCAGCCGGGGCTCCCGGCACGGACGTGTTCGAGGAAGCGCAGCCGCCCGCCGGGCGCGAGCACCCGGCGTATCTCCCGCAGCCCGGCGCCGGGATCGGGCAGCGAGCACAGCACGAAGGTGACCACCGCCGCGTCGAACCCCCCGTCGGCGGCCGGGAGCCGTTCGGCCAGGCCGCTCGCGACCTCGATCCGCGCGGGGGCCGCCCGGGCGGCGCGGCGGGCGGCCGCCCGCAGCAGCGGCTCCGGCTCGACGGCCAGCACACCGGTCACTGACGGCGGATAGTGGCCGAAGTTCAGCCCGTTGCCGGCGCCGACCTCGATCACCCGGCCCGACAGCCCGGCCAGCAGCGCCTCCCGCTGCCCGGCGAGGCCCCGCCGGTCGAGCACCTGGCTGAACCACGTGTAGAAGCGTGCGAACAGCGGATGGCTGATCTCGGTCACCGGCGTGGTCGTCCGCATGGCGCCCCCTCGCGAGGTTCATTCCCCGGGCGCGGCGGCTGTCGCGACGCTGCCGCGGGCGATTACCGAACCGGGGCGAACGGCGCGTCGTCGTGACCGGTCATCGCGGGTACGGGCGCAGTGAGCGGACGGAGAGGAGCACGTCATGACCGCTGCCGCGGAGCCGGCCACCCGGCTGCCGCTCATCGGCGACAGGGCCCCCGGCTTCGAGGCCGAGAGCACGCACGGGCCGGTCCGGCTCGCCGACTACGCGGGGCGGTGGCTGGTGCTGTTCAGCCATCCCGCCGACTTCACCCCGGTGTGCACCACCGAGTTCGTCGCCTTCACCGAACTCGCCGAGGAGTTCGCGGCCCGCGGCGTCGCCCTGCTCGGCATCTCGGTCGACTCCGTGCACAGCCACCTCGCCTGGACCCGGGCGATCGAGGACAGGCTCGGCGTGCGGGTGCCGTTCCCGGTCATCGCCGACGTCGGCACCCACGTCTCCCGCGCGTACGGCATGCTCCACCCGAACGCGTCGGCCACGGCGGCGGTCCGGGCGGTGTTCGTCATCGACCCCGAGTCGGTCGTCCGCGCGATCCTCTACTACCCGATGAACGCGGGGCGCATGGTCCCCGAGATCCTCCGGCTCGTCGAGGCGCTGCAGACGGCCGACCGCGACGGCGTCTCCTGCCCGGCCAACTGGCGGCCGGGCGACGACGTGCTGCTGGGCGCGCCGCGGACCCAGGCCGAGGTGGAGGCCAGGCAGGCCGACGAGAGGGTCAAGCTCGTCGACTGGTACCTCGCAGGAGTCCCCGGCCGTCCCGTCTGATCCGTCCGTCCGAGCCGTTCGGAGCCCCGCCGGGCCCGGCGCGCGGGTGATGTTCCGGTAAAACTCATCTGGTGACTCAAGACGTGACGAACTGGGCGGGCAACATCACCTTCCGGGCCGGGCGGGCCGACCGGCCGTCCTCGCTGGAGGAACTGCGCGGGCTGGTCGCCCGGAGCGGGAAGGTCCGCGTCCTCGGCAGCGGCCACTCCTTCAACCACATCGCCGACTCACCGGGCGCGCTCGTCTCGCTGGACGGCCTGCCCCCCGAGATCGACATCGACTCCGCGTCGGCGGCCGTCCGGGTCGCCGCGAGCGTGCGGTACGGCGAACTCGGGCGGCGCCTGCACGAGAAGGGCTACGCCCTGCCCAACCTCGCGTCCCTGCCGCACATCTCGGTCGCGGGCTCCTGCGCGACCGGCACCCACGGCTCGGGTGACGGCAACGGCGGGCTCGCGACGTCGGTGCGCGCGGTCGAGATGGTGACCGCCGAGGGCGACCTCGTCACGCTGAGCCGGGACGCGGACGGCGACCGGTTCGGGGGCGCCGTCGTGTCGCTCGGCGCGCTCGGCGCCGTCGTCGCCCTGACGCTCGATCTCCTGCCGGCGTTCGACGTCCGGCAGCGCGTGTACGAGGGGCTTCCGGCGGAGGTGCTCGACGACCGGTTCGACGCCGTCATGTCCGCCGCCTACAGCGTGAGCCTGTTCACCGACTGGCGGACCTCGCGCGTCAACCAGGTCTGGGTCAAGGAACGCCTCGCCCCCACCTCCGGCGGCCTCGACGACGCCGAGCCGGACGGCTTCTTCGGGGCGGCCCCGGCCGACGGCCCGCGCCACCCCGTACCCGGCGTGTCCCCGGTGCACTGCACGACCCAGATGGGGAGGCCCGGCCCCTGGTTCGAGCGCCTGCCGCACTTCCGGCCCGATTTCACCCCGAGCAGCGGCGAGGAACTCCAGGCGGAGTACATGGTGCCCCGGCGGCACGCGGCCGAGGCGTTCCGGGCGCTCGGCGCGATCGGCGATCGCATCGCCCCGGTCCTCCAGATCTCCGAGATCCGCAGCATCGCCGCCGACGACCTCTGGCTGAGCCCGAGCCAGGGGCGCGACACCGTGGCCTTCCACTTCACCTGGGTCAAGGACCCGGCCGCCGTGACGCCGGTGCTGACCGCGATCGAGGAGCGCCTGGCGCCGTTCGGGGCGCGACCCCACTGGGGGAAGCTCTTTACCCTCCCGCCGGACGTCCTGCGCACCCGCTACGAGCGCATGGACGACTTCGCCGCCCTGGCACGGCACTACGACCCCCGGGGCGTCTTCGCCAACGAGTACGTCGAGCGGTACGTCTTCGGGCGGCGATAAGCCGCGATTCGCGGGGATGGGCCGGGGTACGTGTGTGCCGCGGCCGCGCCGCGTCCCCGGCGTACGGCCCCGGCCGTACGGGTGAGGGGAGGCGCCATGCGGATCGAGGACTACGCGCTCGTCGGCGACATGCACACCGCCGCCCTGGTGGGCCGGAACGGCTCGGTCGACTGGCTGTGCCTGCCCCGCTTCGACTCCGGCGCCTGCTTCGCGGCCCTGCTGGGCGGGCACCGGGCCGGGCACTGGCTGCTGGCGCCCGCCGCGGGAGGCACCTGCGCCGGGCGCCGCTACCGCGACGGCATGCTGGTGCTGGAGACGACCTGGGACGTGCCCGGCGGGTGCGCCCGGGTCCTCGACTTCATGCCGCCGCGCCAGGAGGCGCCCGACGTCGTCCGGATCGTGGAGGGCGTGCGTGGCCGGGTGGAGATGCGTACGGAACTGCTGCTGCGCTTTGACTACGGCGAGGTGGTGCCCTGGACGCGCGAGCGCGGCGGCGAACTGGCCGTGATCGCCGGTCCGAACGCCGCGTGGCTGCAGTCTCCCGTGCCGCTGACGCAGGAGTCGCGCCCGCGCGCCGCGACCGCCTCGTTCACCGTCGCGGCGGGGGAGCGGGTGCCGTTCGTGCTCACCTGGCAGGAGTCGTGGCGGAGCCGCCCGCACCGGCTGGAGGCCGCCGAGGAGCTGGCGAACACCGAGCGCATGTGGCGGGAGTGGCTCGGCCGGTGCCGTTACCGGGGTGAGTACGCCGAGGCGGTGTCCGGCAGCCTCGTCACGCTCAAGGCCCTCACCTACGCCCCGACCGGCGGCATCGTCGCGGCGCCCACCACGTCCCTGCCGGAGCTGATCGGAGGCTCCCGCAACTGGGACTACCGCTACAGCTGGCTGCGGGACGCCGCGTTCACTCTCCAGGCGCTCATCGGGGCGGGGTACTCAGAGGAGGCGACCGCCTGGCGTGACTGGCTGCTGCGGGCCGTCGCCGGAGACCCGGCCGACCTGCAGATCATGTACACGATCGACGGCGGCCGCCGGATGCCCGAGCGGACCCTCGACCGGCTGCCGGGATACGAGGGGTCCCGGCCGGTGCGGGCCGGCAACGCCGCCGCCCGGCAGTTCCAGCTCGACGTGTACGGCGAGGTGATCGACTGCCTCTACCAGGCCAGACAGGCGGGGCTGGGGCCGGAGGAGGACGCCTGGGACCTGCAGCGCGCGTTCATGGACTATCTGGAGGGCGCGTGGCGCGAGCCGGGCAACGGGCTCTGGGAGGTGCGCGGGCCGCGCCGCCCGTTCGTGCACGCGAAGGTCCTCGCGTGGGTGGCCGCGGACCGGATGGTCGCCTCGGTGGAGCGGCAGGGCCTCGACGGTCCGGTGGGCCGCTGGCGCGCCCTGCGGGAGGAGATCCACCAGGACGTGTGCGCCCACGGGTACGACCCCGGCCGCAACACCTTCACCCAGTTCTACGGCTCCAGGGGGCTGGACGCCGCGCTGCTGCTGATCCCCCGGCTCGGCTTCCTGCCGCTGGACGACCCCCGCCTGGCGGGAACCGTCGACGCCGTGTGCCGCGAGCTCACGGAGGACGGATTCGTGCTGCGCTACCGGCCGGAGGCCGACGGCGTGGACCGGCTGCCGGGCGGGGAGGGGGTCTTCGTCCCCTGCTCCTTCTGGCTCGCGCACGCGCTCGCCCTGCTGGGCCGGCGCAGTCGGGCGCGGGCGCTGTTCGAGCGGCTGCTGTCCCTGCGCAACGACGTCGGCCTGCTGGCGGAGGAGTACGACCCCGGCCGCCGTCGCCAGGTGGGCAACTTCCCCCAGGCCTACAGCCACGTTTCGATCGTCAACACGGCGGAGGCCCTGACGGCGGCGGTGCAATCTGCCTGACAGATGTACTTCATCTGCAATCCGCGCGTCTCGCGGTCTCCCCTCCGTGCCGTCCCCGGTTGCATGATGCAAGAGAGGGGTCTCGGGCCCCCGGCCACCTGGGAGAAGAGGTGACACATCATGGTGCAACCAGGTCTGGCTCGACGCCCGGACGTCACGGAGCTGCGCCAGACGTACGACCGGGCGGGATCGACCGCCCCGGCGCAGGTCATGGACGCGGTGACGCTCCTCGCCGGCCTCTACCTCGCCATCTCGCCGTGGATCGTGGGATTCACCGGGTTCGGCGGCCTGACGGTCAACAACCTGATCGTCGGGCTGGTCGTCACGGCGCTCGCGCTGAGCTGCGCCTCCGCGTTCGGCCGGACGTACGGCGTGAGCTGGGTGACACCGGTGCTCGGCGTCTGGGCGATCATCGCGCCGTGGGTGATCAGAGGCCAGCCGGCGACCACCGCGACCATCTGGAACAACGTGGTCACCGGAGCGATCATCTTCCTGTTCGGCCTCGGCGCGCTCGCGTTCGCGGCCAACTACCGGCAGCACGAGCACGGCCGGCGGAGAGGAGTCGGCGCACCCGGCGGTGAGTGGTAGCCGGCGCGGCAGCCCGCCGCCTGCGGTCCGACGCCAGCGGTCCGACGCGGCGGGGCCGGCCGGATCGACGGGGCGTGAGAGGGTCCGAGCCCGCTCACGCCCCGCCATCGTGATCACCCCGCGTCATACGGGAGCCCGAGTGCCAGACGGGCCCGTACCGGGCGATGTGGCGCATATCACGGTTAGGTGCCGTCGGGGCGAGGACCTGCGGAAGCGTGGTGCAGAAGGTGCAGAAATGGACCCGTTTGCCGGTTTTTCGGTCGTGTCCTACTCGTGATCTACTATGCTTCCGGTCAGTGCGCCGGTGCGTGGTCCTCAACCCGAGGACGACCGGCGACCGCCGAATCCCGGATGTCATCGAACCCGGGAACCGGGGACCCACGTCTCTCTGGGGTGAATCCGGACCATCCGGTAGGGCTACTCCTGGCCCGAACCCGTCAGCTAACCCGGTAGGCGGCCAAGGAGAGGAGAGCGCGTGGAGTGTCCGCTCCACCTGCCCACCCGGTCCGGCCTCCGTCGCCGTACCACATGCCCGCCCTGGAACGTCTCCAGGCTTCCGGGGTGACGGCGCGCCCGTGACGGGCTGCCACATCTCCCGTTTCTGAATCCCGTCCGACCCCGCCCGCCCGGGGACCGCCGCGGCCGTGTCCGCCGGTGCGTCCGCCGGCGTGACGGTCGGTGTGACGGTCATGCCCGCATGCCGTCGTGCCCGGCGGCGGGTTCGTCATGTTCTGACGCGCGCCATAGGAGCCTTCGATTTCTACCGATCCGATAGCACAGCAGTTGCTCGACGCCGTACGCCCGGAGCTCGGCTACCGGGAACGGCCCGGGAAGCCGACCAAGTTCGGCGAGTGGTACGCCGACAACATCGCCATGGACTCCGACTTCAAGGCGGCTCCCTGGTGCGACATGTTCGTCTCGTGGGCGGCCGACCGGGCCGGCGTGCAGGACCACGTCGGCGAGTTCGCGCTGACCACCCGGCACGCCAAGTGGTTCGAGCAGCAGGGCGCCTGGAGTCGCGAGCCGGAACCCGGGGCCGTGGTCTTCTTCGACTGGTCGGGGTCGAAGCGCATCAAGGACATCGACCACGTCGGCATCGTCGAGAAGGTCGTCGGCGGCAAGGTCCACACGATCGAGGGCAACGTCGACGGCGTCTGGCTCAAGCGCAAGGTGCGCGACTCCAGCAAGATCGTCGGGTACGGCCTGCCACGCAAGGTCAAGGTGATCCCGAAGGTGACCGTCACCGTCCAGCCCGTGGCGGCGGACGCCGCGGTTCAGGGGGCGGTGGTCCAGGGGGCGGTGGTCCAGGGGGCGGCGGCGTCGGCCACGCGGAGCATGGCCGCGGGTCACGGGCAGCCGCCGGGCACGGCCTTCTCGCCGAGCGACGCCGTCCTGCCGGCCGGTCTGCTGTTCGCGCTCGTGTCGACCGCGGTGACCGGTCTGCGCTTCAGGGCCGCCGCGGCGGCGACGTCCGGCGGACGGCACCGAAGGGGTGGCCCGCGGCGGGAGGGGTACGGCGGCGAGCGGCGCGGCCAGGAGGTCGTGGGAGCCGGGGTGTCCGGCCCCGCCGCGGCGCAGGAGCCGTTCCACCTCCTCGGCTGACCGGCCGGAGAGGCGCCTGGGAACACTCTGGGAGTTCGAGATCGTTTGCGGGTGTCTGTGAAATTCGGCGACTCGCGCGGCTAGGGTGGGCAGCCACCCGCGGAAGCCGTGGAGCTTTCCCCCGATACGACCGCTGGGAGTTGTCTCACATGTACGGGCGCGTCCCCTCACAGACGAGCCAGGATGATCAGTTTCGTCAGGAGATCCTCTCCAGCGACGAGCCGTCCGGCACGAAGAGCAGGAAGCCCCTCGTCATCGTCGCCGTGATCCTGGTCGCCGTACTCGCGGCGGCGGGCGCGGGCTTCGCGTTGCGCGGCTCCACGGACCCGGGCCCCTCCGCGGGCGGTGCCGGGCAGCAGACGGCGCCGGCGCAGGAGAACGGCGCCGGTGATCCCGCCGAGGCGGGACCGGACTCCGGAACCGACGCCGAGGACGGCGCGGATGACGGCGCGGATGACGGCGCGGATGACGGCGCGGATGACGGCTTGGCGGGCGACGCCGAGGGCGGCGGCGCGGACGGAGGCGCGGACGGCGGCTCCGCGCAGGCGCCAGCCGGAGACGGCACGGGCACCGGCGCGGGCTCCGGCGCCGGTGGGTCCACCGGTCAGGCGCCCGGAGGCACGGGCCAGGCGAAGACCGGGCCGGCCGGAAAGGCGGGCGGCGGCACGAAGGGCGGCGGCACGAAGGGCGGCGCGGGCACCGGCTCCGGCGGAGGCGACGACACGCCCTCGACGGCCGGTGGCTCCGGCGGCCTCATCCCGGGGGAATGCGCCGCCTCCGGATGCTGAGTCCGCGTGACGACCGCGTGCCCGGCGAGTGCGCCGCCCCCGCGAGCCCGGCCGGCTTCCGGCGGGCGTACCGGATCACCAAGTCCGTGCAGGCGACGGGTCAGGAGGACGGATCGGGCCAGCCGAGCGGGAACGAGACGGTCGTGGGCGGTTCGCCGGCCGCGTCGGTGAACTCGCGCATGGCGGTGATCAGAGCCTGACGCCGGGGAGCGGACATCCGGGCGAGGATCGCCGCGATCTCCGCCTTGCGCCGGGCGGTGACCTCGTCCACGATGCGCGAGCCTACGTCGGTCAGCCGCAGCAGCGTCTCCCGCCGGTTCTGCGGGTTCACCTCGCGCTTCAGCAGCCCGGCGGCGGCGAGGCGGTCCGCCATCCGCATCGCGGTCGAGGGATTCACGCCGAGTCTCTCGGCCAGCGTGACCAGTTTGGTCTCTCCCTGCCCGACCACCAGCAGCATCCGGAACTGCGGCAGTGTGACTCTGTCCTCCGCGGAGGCGAGGGAGCGTGCGGAGATCGCGACGAGCACCCGCGACGCGGTGAGCACGGCGGACGTGACGGCCTCCAGGTCGTCCGCGATCGGCTCCTCGTCCCCATCCTTAGCCATAGGCATCGTTTTTACACGGTCCCAGCCGCCGTCTCGTCATTGCACCGGACAAAGGTTCCCACCCTGTGACCAGGAGTTGTACGGCGAGGACGGCGGCGATGCGTCCCGACATGCACCTCTGTGCGAGCGCGTGTGCTGTTCGCTTCTGTGGGTAGTCGCGGGGGCACGGAAAACACGGAGGGAAACGATGGGCTGGAGCTACCGTAAGTCAATCAAGATGGGGCCTTTCAGACTCAACCTGTCGCGCGGCGGTGTGGGCCACAGCTACGGCGGCCGCGCCTTCCGCGTGACCAAGACGGCGGACGGGCGTCGCACCCTGACGGTGAACCTGCCCGGCGGCTTCCACTGGAAGAAGACGCTCGGTTAGGGCGGGTGCGTGACGCGCCGGGCGCGCCTCCGGCCCGCCCGGCGCAGGACCCCCGGCGGCGTCACTTCTCCAGGCGTCACTTCTCCGGGCTCATTTCTCCGGGCGTCACTTCTTCGGGTGCAGAGCCGAGGGCTTGTGCACCGCCGAGCCGCCGCTCTTCTCACTGCGCACCTTGTACTGCGGGTCCTCCGGAGACGCGGCCACGGTGCGGCCGGCCTCCTCGGTCCGTTCGGTGATCTTCTTCTCGACCTTGCCTTCGGCGGTCCCGCCGTGGCTCTTCCAGGTCACCTCGTCGCCGACCTTCGGTTGTTCCTCGGATTCGCGCTTGTCACTCATGGGCCCGCGCATACCCCCTCGTCCCGCCGGCACTCGGGATGAGAATCCAGGAAAAGGGCGATCCCTTGGGCGCCTGATCTCCGTTCCGTTTCCCCGGCGTTTCCCCGGGGCGCCGAAACCGTACGTTCCACGCCGCCGTGGCGCGCGTCAGGCGGGCCGCTTGCGGGCGTGATGGGACCTTTGCGGGTGAAGCGCCCGATCATCATGCTTGACCGGACATTGGTCGTGGGATGCGTGATCACTCCCTGGTGCGGCGCTTACCGTCGTGCTCGTACCATCCATGACCTCGGGGGAGTCTCATGCCTCTCTGCACTGCCGTACTGGCCGCCGCCCTCCTCTCCGGGCCGGCCGTCGTGCCGCCGGACCCGGCTCCGACCGGGACGACGGCCACCGCGGACACGAACGACGCCGCGCCGTCGTGGGGGCCGGCGGGACCATTCGCTCTCACACCCGGCGGGGCGCCGCAGGACGGGGAGTCTCCGCTCATGCTTCCGCAGGCGCCGCCGTGGATGGCGCCCGGCGGGACGGCGGGCGAGCGGGGCGACGCCGGCGCGGACTCCGCTCCCGGGAGCGCCCCGGACGTGCCGCGTGATCCCGGCGCGGACGCCGGGCCGGTCGCGGACGGCGACGTCGTCAGGCCGGGGGAGAAGGCCGGCGGCGCGGAGAACGCCAGCCCGTCGGGATCGAACACCTCGATCATCCCGCTGATCGATCCCAAGACGCGCGACGTCGTGTTCCAGCCGGCGTCGGCGCCCGGCAAGCCGGGCGAGGCGCCGAAGCCGTTCACCTTCCACTCCGCGCAGGGAGTGCAGAAGACCAGGTCGTTCCCGCCGGCCCACGTGCGGAAGAAGGTTATCCAGCGCCCCCGGCAGCAGCAGCGGCCGCGCGGCTGGTGAACAACGCGCCCGAGACGGCCTGACGGACAGGCCCGCGCCCGGCCCGCCACCCAGCAACGACCTTTCCACGACTAAGGAAGCACCATCATGAAAACCCGTCTGCTCGCCTTTGCCGCGCTGACCGCGGCGCTGTCGATGTCCGCGGCGTGCGGTAGCCAGGGCGGCGACTCCGCGGCCCCGGTCGCGGTCAACGAGACCGCCACCGACATGACCACCGAGACCCCCACCACCAGCGCCGAGCCGAGCGAGGGCGCCTCCGCGACGCCCTCGGCCTCGGTGGCCGCGTCGCCGGTCGGGCCCGCCTGCGCCTCGCTCCCGGCCTCGGGCAAGGGCAGTCCCGCCGAACTGGCCAAGGTGCCGGTGGGCGCCGCGCTCTCCGACATTCCGTCGCTCTCCACGCTGGCCCGTGTGGTGAAGAAGGCCGGGCTCGAGGAGACGCTCAACTCCGCCCAGGACATCACCGTGTTCGCGCCCACCAACGAGGCGTTCGGCAAGATCCCGAAGAACCAGCTCGACCAGCTGCTGGCCAAGCGCAAGTCGCTCCGGGGGCTGCTGGCCTACCACGTGGTCAAGGGACGGAAGGCGCCCGCGGACCTGAAGGGCGAGCTGACCAGCCTGGAAGGCCGCAAGCTCACCGTCTCGGGCGCGGCGCCCAACCTCAAGGTCAACGACGCCGCCGTGACCTGCGGGAACCTCGCCACCTCCAACGCGACCGTCTACCTGGTCGACAAGGTCCTCATGCCGAGGTGACCGGCCGCCGTCCAGGACGGTGTCCTCCGGGGGTGTGCCGCATGCGGCACACCCCCGGATTCGTTTCCACCCCTTTTTCGCTCCCGATTCTCCGCGCGGGGTGCGGCCTATGTCCTGAAGCGGCCGATTCTCTTATTTGACCGGACACTGAGTGTCAGGTCCGTGAACGCCCGGCATCAGCCGCTTACCTTCGTTCTTGTACCGTCCACCAATATTCGGGGGAAATACTCATGCCTATAGCTACTGCCGTACTCGCCGCGGCTCTCCTGTCGGGGCCGGCGCCAGCCGACCAGAGCCCGATGGCCGCCAAGGAGCAGCTGTCGCCCGGCAAGAAGATCGCCGCGATGGCGATGAACCACCCGGAGGAGCCCGACTTCGTCGCGTCCAAGGCGCTGGAGATCCTGGACAAGGGCGCGAAGGTCACCCCGTTCACCAAGCCGGACGACGAGGCCGGCGCCCAGGGCATGGGCGGCCCGGCGGCCGGAGGCCCGCGGAACGCGGGCCAGGCGAACACCGGCCAGGCGGCCGGGGCTCCGCAGGGCGCGGGCCAGGCGGGCGGCAAGCAGGGGGCCGCCGGCCAGGAGCCCGGCGGCACGAACGGCTTCATGCCGTTGGGCAACGGCGGCATGTTCACCATGCCGGCGAGGAACAACAGCGGCGACGCCAACAGTGGCGCCAACGGTGGCGCCAACGGCCAGAACGCGCCGCGGGACATCTTCCTCAACCCCTCCACGCAGAAGCCCACCTACGCGAAGCTGTCGGGCGACGACCTGACCGGCGCGCCCACCGGCCGGCAGAAGAAGGAGGACGACGAGGCGGCGGACGCATGGCTCCGGCCGGCGAAGCCGGCCACCGGGGCCAAGAAGGTGATCAAGGCCAAGGGCCAGGCCAGGCCGAGGAGCGCCGACCCCTTCTCGATGCCGGGCTGGGACTGACCCCCACCGCCGCGTGGGCGGCAGTGGGACGACCGAGGGGTGAGCCGGCCGGGACCGGCTCACCCCTCATCGCCGTGCGTGCGGGCGTCCGGCCCGTCGCAGGTCGACGACCTCCACCAGGTCGGCCAGGTCCACGTGGACGGCCACCTCCTCGACGGTGGCGCAGAAGCCGACGTGATACCCCAGATGGCGCACTCGCAGGAGCCGCCGGCCCTCGATGACGACGGAGTCCACCTCGTGCCCCTCCGCACTCACCCACCTGCGCATGACGGCAGAGTAGGAAACCCCAGGTCATGAAGGGGTAAACCGCGGCAGGACCCCACCCTGCCGGGACCGCGCGGCGCCGGCGGCGGCCGGACAGAACATCCCGACATAACTGGGGATAAGGGGTGAGAAGCGGCGAGGCCGAGGGGTATGACGGCAGCGTCGACGGGTGTGCGGGCCGGGGGGATCGGCATGACGGGCGGGTGGACGTTCGAGGGGCAGCCCAGCCCCATCGGCGCGGGCACCATGACGCTGGTGGCCGGGGGCTCGTTCTGTGTGTCGTCCCGCAACGGCGACATCCTGCCGGGAGCGGCCCAGGGGATCTACTACGCCGACACCCGGCTGCTGTCGCAGTGGGAGCTGCGCGTCGACGACGGCCCGATCGAGGAACTGCAGGTCGTCACCGGCGAGCCGTACCACGCGATGTTCCTCGGCCGGGCCGCGCCCAGGCCGGGCCAGGTGGAGAGCACCCTGCTGGTGACGCGCGACCGGTACGTCGGCGGCGGACTGTCGGAGGACCTCGTCATCCGGAACATGTCCCACGAGCCGGCCGGCCTCGTCGTGACCCTGCTCGTCGGCTCCGACGTGTGCGACCTGTTCGAGGTGAAGACCCACAGGGTGCATTGGGTGGCCGACGTGACGACAGCGGCGGAGGACCGCTCGTTGCGCATGTTCTCCGTCAGCAAGGCCCGGGGAGCGCGGGTGACGGCCGAGGCCGGCGACACGCCGGTGCTGGCGGTGCCGGCTCCGCGCATGCTCCTGTTCCGGGCGGTGGTGCCGCCGCGGGGCGAGTGGAGGGCCGCACTGAAGGTCAACCCGATCATCAACGGGGTCGAGACCGAGGCGTGGTACTGCCACAAGCGGCTGACGCCCGCGCTCGCCGAGCACGCGGGGCGGCTGTTCGAGTGGGACCGGAGCCTGCCGGAGGTCACCACCTCCAACGCCGCGCTCGGCGCGATCCTGCGGCAGTCCCACCAGGACATCGGCGCGCTGCGGCTGTTCGATCCCGGGAACCCGGACCTGCCGCCCAGCGTGGCGGCCGGGGCGCCCTGGTTCATGACGCTGTTCGGCCGCGACTCGCTGCTCACCTCGCTGCTGGTCCTGCCGCTCGACCCCGGCATTGCGTACGGCACGCTGTGCCGGCTGGCCGACCTGCAGGGCACGAAGGCCGACCCGATGACCGAGGAGGAGCCGGGCAAGATCCTGCACGAGCTGCGGTACGGCGCCCGGCCGGACAGCGCTGGCGTGGGCGGGCACGCCTACTACGGCTCGGTGGACTCCAGCCCCCTGTTCGTCGTCCTCCTCGGCGAGCTGCGCCGCTGGGGTCTCGACACCGAGGCGGCATGGCGGCTGCTCCCGAAGGCCGACGCCGCGCTGGAGTGGATCGAGCGGTACGGCATGCGCGACGGGTTCCTGTGGTATCGGCGCAAGACCGACCAGGGCCTGGTCAACCAGGGGTGGAAGGACTCCTTCGACGGGATCAACTTCGCCGACGGCGCCCTCGCCCGGCCGCCCATCGCGCTGGCCGAGGTGCAGGGATACGTCTACGCCGCCTACCTCGCCCGCCACTACTTCGCCCGCGAGGCGGGGGACGCC
Organism: Microbispora triticiradicis; assembly: GCF_005864065.1. NCBI lineage: Bacteria > Bacillati > Actinomycetota > Actinomycetes > Streptosporangiales > Streptosporangiaceae > Microbispora > Microbispora triticiradicis. Next base: position 603,736 of record NZ_VANP01000002.1, read on the forward strand.
GAGGCCGAGCGGCACTACCGCGGGCGGGCCGCGGAGCTGCGGGCCCGGTTCAACGAGCGGTTCTGGCTGCCCGACCGCGGCTACTTCGCCGTGGGGCTCGACCACGAGGGCCGGCCGATCGACGCCCTCGCCTCCAACATGGGCCACTGCCTGTGGTCGGGCATCGTCGACCGGGACAAGGCGGCTTCGGTGGCCGGTCACCTGCTCTCGCCCCGGATGTTCACCGGTTTCGGCATCCGCACGCTCGCCTCCGACATGGGCGCCTACAACCCGATGAGCTACCACAACGGCTCGGTGTGGCCGCACGACAGCGCGCTGGCCGCGGCCGGGCTCATGCGGTACGGCTTCGTGGAGGAGGCTCAGCGGGTGGCCTGCGGCCTGCTCGACGCCGCCCGGGCCTTCGGCGACCGGCTGCCCGAGCTGTTCTGCGGCTTCGACCGCGGCGAGTTCAACCTCCCGGTGCCCTACCCGACCTCGTGCTCCCCGCAGGCGTGGTCGTCGGCCGCGCCGATCCAGCTCGTGCGCCTCCTGCTGCGCATCGACCCCTGGGTGCCGCACGGCAAGGTGTGGATCGCGCCCGCACTGCCGGCGGGGTTCGGCGACCTGCGCATCTCCGGCATGCACCTCGCGGGGACCCGGGTCGACCTGGACGCCCGGGAGGGCAGCGGCGTGCCGCACGTGACCGGCCTGCCCGGCGACGTGCTCCTCATCCCGGAGCCCCGCCCGCCGACCCCCTCCCGTACCGGCGCCTGACCGCCGGGCGGCCGTGCGCGTCGTCTCGGGCATAGTGAAAGCGTGGCCGACGACCTGAACTACTACTCGACGCTCATCGCGGTCGCCGACGACTGCCCGGTGACCACCGCGAAGGTGCCCGAGCCCCGAGGCGGCAGGCCGACCGTCGCCGTCCTGCAGTACGAGATGATCTCCGGCGCGCCGTACGGCCTGACCCAGGAGGACGTGCTGTTCGAGAGCTGGCTGCGCCGGCAGGACCTTCCGGACCTGACGGAGGAGCGGCGCGCGGCGCTGCGGAAGGACTTCTTCTCCCGCCCGCAGGCGTGCCTGCGGGGATCGCCGCTGCCCAAGAAGTACGGCTGGGGGCTGCTGTTCGACGCCGACGGCCGGATCGCGCTGTGCCCGATGGAGTCGGAGGAGTACCGGCACATCGTCGGGGGCGCGGGAAACGGCGCGGCGGGCGGTGACGGCGCGGCGGGCGGCGACGGCGGAGTGCGGGTGCTGAAGGCGCTCCGCTCGCGCCGCGCCTGACGTCCGGTTTGTCGTAATTCGCCGGGGGTATGGCCACCGGTCGCGGAGGCGCGGCGTTCCGAAGGAGGCTGCGATGAGCGAGGTCGAGCTCAGCGTGCGGATCCCGGTGGGCGAGGTCGTCCTCGACGCGGACGTGGCCGTGCCCCGGGACGCGCGCGGAGCGGTGCTGTTCGCCCACGGCAGCGGCAGCGGCCGGCACAGCCCGCGCAACCGCTACGTGGCGGGGGAACTGCAGCGGGCCGGCCTGGCCACGGTCCTCGCCGACCTGCTCACCGCCGAGGAGGAGCGGGCCGACGCCCTCACCGGGCACCTGCGGTTCGACATCGGCCTGCTCGCCGCCCGGGTGGGGGCGCTGGCCGACCGGCTGCCCGGCGACGACCTCACCCGGGGCCTGCCCGTCGGGCTGTTCGGGGCCAGCACGGGCGCCGCGGCCGCGCTCGTCGCCGCCGCCACCCGGCCGGGCGTCGTACAGGCGGTGGTCTCCCGCGGCGGCCGGCCGGACCTCGCGGGGAACGCGCTGCGTGCGGTGCGCCAGCCGACGCTGCTGATCGTGGGGGAGCGCGATCCCATCGTGATCGGCCTCAACCGGGAGGCGATGGAGTCGCTCACCGCGCACGTCCGCATGGAGATCGTGCCCCACGCCACGCACCTGTTCGAGGAGCCCGGCGCCCTGGAGACGGTCGCGCGGCTCGCCCGCGACTGGTTCGTACGCCACCTCCAGTCCACGCCGCCTGCTCCCTGAGCTGCCCCGCTACGATCTGACATCATGGAGCAGCGCGTTTTGGGCAGGACAGGCAGGCGGGTGGGCGTGGTCGGGCTGGGCGCCTGGCAGCTCGGAGCCGACTGGGGCGAGGTGAGCGAGGCCGATGCGCTGGCCACGCTCGGGGCCGCGGTCGAGGCCGGGACCACCTTCATCGACACGGCCGACGTGTACGGCGACGGCCGAAGTGAGAAGATCATCGGCAAGCTGATCAAGGAGCGGCCCGGCCTGACGGTCGCCACCAAGATGGGCCGCAGGGTGCAGCAGACGCCCGACGCCTACACTCTGGACAACTTCCGCGCCTGGACCGACCGTTCCCGGGAGAACCTGGGCGTCGACACGCTCGACCTGGTGCAGTTGCACTGCCCGCCGAGCACGGTCTTCGACACCGACGAGGTCTTCGACGGGCTCGACACGCTGGTGGCCGAGGGCCGGATCGCCGCGTACGGCGTCAGCGTGGAGACGGTCGCCGAGGCGCTGACCGCGATCGCGCGGCCGGGGGTGGCCACCGTGCAGATCATCCTCAACGCCTTCCGGCTCAAGCCGCTCGAAGAGGTCCTGCCCGCCGCGGAGAAGGCCGGGGTCGGCATCATCGCCCGGGTCCCGCTGGCCAGCGGCCTCCTGTCGGGCAAGTACGGCCCGCAGACGGTCTTCGCCGAGAACGACCACCGCAACTTCAACCGCCAGGGCGCGGCGTTCGACGTCGGCGAGACCTTCTCCGGCGTGGAGTACGGCGTCGGCCTCCAGGCGGTCGACCGGTTGCGCGGACTCGTGCCCGAGGGCATGACACTGGCGCAGTTCGCCCTGCGCTGGATCATCGACCAGCCGGGGGTGAGCGTCGTGATCCCCGGCGCCCGCAACCCGCAGCAGGCCCAGGCCAACGCGGCGGCGGCGCAGTTCCCGCCCCTCACCGCCGAGGCGCAGGACGAGGTCCGCAACGTCTACGACGACCTCATCCGCCCCCAGGTCCACCACCGCTGGTGACCACGGCTGCAGAGCGCCCTGGGGTCCGCCGCCGTTCGCACGGGCTCACCCGCCCGCACGACGGCGGCGCGTCCCCGAGGGTCAGCGGGCGGCGAGCCGCCCGTGGTGCGCGCGGTTGGCGTCGATGAGCCGATCGAGGGCGTCGCGGGCTGTCACGAGTTCCTCGACGTGCCGGCTGATCCGGTCCCGCTCCCGCACCAGCCGCTCGAACGCCTCGGTGGAGTTCTGCTCGCTCGGCGATTCCACGCACGGCAACAGCTCGGCGATCGTACGGCTGGAGAGCCCGGCGGCGTACAGGCGTTGGATGAACTCCACCCGTTCGACCTCGCCGTCGGTGTAGTGACGCTGGCCGCCGGCGCTGCGTGTGCTGGTGATGAGGCCCTGCTCCTCGTAGTAGCGCAGGGACCGGACGCTCACCCCGGCCCGTGACGCCAGTTCCCCGATCCGCATCGAACCTCTCCTGGGAAATCGCCACTCGAAACACTTGCATCTAACGTCAGTGTCAGGTTCTAGCGTGGTCATTGTCCAGCCGGCGGACGCGACCATCCGCGAAGCACCTGAGAGGCACGCAGTAATGACGTCCCTGTTCGATCACTACCGTCTCGGCGCGCTGACCCTGCCCAACCGTGTGGTGATGGCCCCGATGACCCGCGTACGCGCGGCGGCGGGCGGCCTGGCGACACCGTCCATGGCGACCTACTACGCCCAGCGTGCCACCGCCGGGCTCATCGTGACCGAAGGAGTGCAGCCGAGCCTCGTCGGGCAGTCCAATCCGGGCACCCCCGGGCTGTACACCGACGAGCAGACCGAATCCTGGCGGCCGGTGACCGGCGCGGTCCACGCCAACGGCGGTCGTGTTTTCGCCCAGATCATGCACGGGGGCCGCGTCTCCCACCCCGACACCACGGGCATGCGGCCGGTGGCCCCGTCGGCCGTCCCCGCGCCGGGGGAGGTGTTCACCCCGGCAGGGCCCAAGCCGGCACCCGTGCCGCGGGCGCTGCCCACCGCCGAGGTGCCCGAGCACGCCCGGTCCTACGCCGAAGCCGCCCGCCGGGCCGTCGACGCCGGCTTCGACGGCGTGGAGCTGCACGGCGCGAACGGCTATCTCATCGCGCAGTTTCTCTCCAGCACCGCCAACCTGCGCACCGACGCCTACGGCGGCTCGATCGCCAACCGCATCCGGTTCGCCGTCGAGGCGGTGTCCGCGACCGTCGAGGCGGTGGGCGGCCACCGGACCGGGATCCGCCTCTCACCCGGCGCCGGCTTCTGGGGCGCGGAGGACACGGAGGTTCCCGGCCTGTACGGCGCGCTGCTCGCCGAGCTGGCCCCCTTGGGCCTGGCGTATGTCCACCTCGAGGCCACGGCCGACGAGGAGGTGCTCCTCGGGCTGCGCAAGGCCTGGCCCGGCACGCTCATCGTCAACCCGGTCTTCCCGATGGGCCCCCGGCAGACAGACAGGGCGGCGGCCGACCACTGGCTGGGGTGCGGCGCCGACCTGATCAGCTTCGGCCGCGCCTTCATCGCCAACCCCGACCTCGTGGAGCGGCTGCGCCAGGGGCTGCCGATCGCACCGCACGACGAGTCCACCTGGTACCAGGGCGGGGACACCGGTTACCTCACCTACTCCGCCTACCAGCACGCCGCCTGAAGAACCAGCGCTGTCACGGACCGGCCGGCCGAGGACGCCGGCCGTGTCGTCCGGGCCACCGCTGGTGACCATGGCCCTGGCGACCACCCGGATGGCCCCGCGCGGGGTTGCCGCGCGGGGCCCGTGCTCGTCAGACGCCTGTGCTCGTCAGACGGGGGTGCAGGTCACCTGGGACGGATTCGAGTTGGTGCCGTTCCAGGAGCCGTTGAAGCCGAACGAGGTGGAGGCGCCGGCGCCGAGCGCGCCGTTCCAGGACAGGTTCACGGCCTTCACGTCCGATCCGTTCACCGTGTGCGAGGCGTTCCAGAGCTGGGTGATCGTCTGGCCGTTGGGGAAGGTCCAGGCGACCGTCCATCCGCTGGTGGCGATGGTGCCGGTGTTCTTCACGGTGACGGTCGCCCCGAAGCCGCCGGGCCACTGGCTGGTGACGGCGTACGTCGCGGTGCACGCCTTACCCGTGCTCGCCGAGGGTGAGGGCGACGGGGAGGGACTCGCCGAAGGCGAGGGCGACGGCGAGGGGCTCGGAGAGGGAGACGGGCTCTGTGAGGGGGACGGCGACGGGCTGGGGCTGGGCGATTCCGAGGGCGAAGCCGACGGCGACGGGCTCGCGGAGGCGCCGGCCTTCTCCGCGGTCCAGGCGCTCACCCAGGCCAGCACCGCGTTCCAGTTGATCGCGACCTCGTTGACCGACCAGGCGTTGATGTCGTCCAGGTAGCACCTCTGCGGCCTGCACCCGCCGAGCCTCTCCTGGGCGACCGGGTCCTGCAGCCCGCTGTTGGGGCCGCCGGCCAGCGCGCCGGGTGGCGCGATCGGCAGCGACGAGTCGAGCTGGTGGGCCCAGAACCGGTGGTGGACGTTGCGCGAGGGCTGGTCGCCGTACCCGGTCACGTACGACTGGCCCAGCGGGTTGCGGCCGAACTCGTAGGCCATCGTCTCGAACACCCCGTTGCGGAAGCGTTCCTGCCCGCTGAAGTCGTAGGCGAGCGCGAGCAGCGCGGCGTTGTTGAGGATGAGGTTGTTCGAGCCCCAGATGTAGCCGCCGCCGGTCGGTGCGAACGGCACGGGGTAGCCCTGGTTGCGCATCGCGGTGAGCAGGGTGTCACCGTTGCTCACGAAGCGGTTGCGCAGTTGCGTCCCGATCGTGGAGGTCAGGCCGTTCGGGACGAGCGCGAGCGTGATGTCGCCGAGCGAGCCGACCTCCGACCACTGGGCGCCCTCGTTGGTGAAGCTCCTGCCGTAGTAGAGGGACGAGCCGGTGAGGGCGTCGCGGTAGGTCTGCTTGCCCGTGGTGACGTACAGCTCGGCGGCCGCCCAGTAGAACTCGTCGGTCACCTTGGTGTCGACGTACGAGCCGCCGCCCTGGTCGTCGTTGCTCGGGGCGATGATGGACGGGTTCGCCTTGGCCGCCGCGTACGCCTTCTCGGCGGCGGTGAGGCAGCGGCTGGAGAAGGCCGAGTCGATGGAGGCCCACACGCGGGCGCACTGCGCGGCCGACGCGGCGAGGTTCAGCGTCGCGGCGGTGGTGGGCGCCGACAACAGCCGGGGCTGGGGGTCCTGGTCGGGCCGCAGCGGCAGGCCGGTCCACGCCTGGTCGTGGATCTTGGCGTGGGCCATGCCCGCCAGCGACCTCCCGTCCGGGACCTGCATCTTCAGCATGAAGTCGATCTCCCAGCGGGCCTCGTCCAGGATGTCGGGCACGCCGTTGCCCCGCTCCGGGATGGCCATGGTGCCGTCGCCGAAGGCCGCGGGGTCGGCGCCGGAGACATACTTGGCCCGCTCGTAGACGTTGACGAGCTGCCACGCCGACATGCCGCCGTTCACCACGTACTTGCCGTGGTCACCGGCGTCGTACCAGCCGCCGCGGACGTCCAGCGTGTACCCGCAGCTCGTGCGGCAGGGCACGTTGTTGTCGCCCTGGTTGGGGGAGACGTTCAGGTGCCCGGCGGGCCGGGCGTACTGGCCGCCCACGTACTGACCGTTGATCGCGATGCCGCTGCGCTGGTGGTAGAAGAACGCGAGCGCGTCGTACGGCAGCTTCTTCCAGGCGTCCGCGCCGATGTCGAAGGGCCGGCTGGACTCGTTGCCCACGGTGAGCACGAAGTTCGTGCCCGTCCCGGTGTACGAAGAGAAATCGATCTTGTGAACGGTGTCGCCCGACGGCGCGTCCTGCCCGAAGACGGTCGTGGTCCCGGTCGCCACCACCTGGTCGGAGCCGTTGAGCAGGCTCCACGTCAGCGGCGATGTGGAGGAGTTGACGACGGTCGCCTGCTTCGCCGCGCCCGGCGCGTAGGCGACCTGGTTGACCTTGATGTTCTGCCCGAGCGGCGGCCGCGTGACGGCGTGCACCGGGCTTGTCGCGGTCACCACGGCGAACGACGCCGCGCCGACGGCAAGTGCCAGGGACAGCGCCGCTCGGGGGCGACGCGTCCATCCTGGCTTCTTCATGATTAACACCTCCGGCCTTTATGTTTCGTGACCGCATCATGAGGGGGAGGCGTGGCCGGGGGACATTCCTCAGCCGCATGCGTTTCACACCCGCAGGTCATCGGATCGGGCCGACGAACGATTCTGAATATTTCACGAATGCTTTCGCGGACTCTCTAAACTCTCGCGTGTGACCGGCACAAGCCTTCCCACCGAGCTAGGACCGCGGCGCCGCCAGGAGATCACGGTCGCGCAGATCGCCAGGCTGGCCGGGGTGTCCCCGCCGACCGTGTCCAAAGTGATCAACGGACGCCCCGGCGTGTCGGTCGCCACCCGGCGCCGGATTGAGGAACTGATCCGCGAGCACGGCTGGCAGCGCCGCCCGGAGAGGACCGAGCCCGCGGCCATCATCGAGGTCCTCTTCCAGGCCCTCGACAGCCTGTGGGCGCTGGAGCTCATCCGCGGCGTCAACGAGGTCGCCCAGTCCTACGGCCTGACCGTGGCCGTCACCGACATGCACGGGCACAACTCCCCGCACCGCGAGTGGATCGAGGAGGTCCTGGCCCGGCGCCCCACCGGTGTGATCGCCGTCTCCGCCGAGCTGAGCGACCACGAGTACGCGCAGCTCGCCAGCAGGTCCATCCCGCTCGTCGCGCTCGACCCGCACGGCGAGCCGAGCCATCGCGTCCCCTCGGTCGGCGCGACGAACTGGAACGGCGGCCTGTCGGCCACCCGCCACCTGCTGGAGCTCGGGCACCGCAGGATCGCGATGATCAACGGCCCGGCGGCACTGATGTGCTGCCGCGCCCGGCTCGACGGCTACCGCGCGGCCATGGAGACCGCGGGCGTGCCCGTCGACCCCCGCTACCTGCGCACCGGTCCGCTCTACGTGGAGACCGGCCGTACCGAGGCGCGAGCATTGTTCGCCCTCCCCGACCGGCCCACCGCCGTCTTCGCCGGCAACGATCTGCAGGCACTCGGGGTCTACCAGGCGGCCCTGCGGGCCGGGCTGCGCGTGCCCGACGACCTCAGCGTCGTCGGTTTCGACGACCTGCCGCTCGCCCACTGGACGGACCCGCCGATGACCACCGTCCATCAGCCGCTGGCCAAGATGGGCGCCGCCGCCGCGGAACTCGTCATGGCGGTCAGCGCGGGCGACACGTCCGAACACCACCGCATCGAGCTCGCCACCCACCTCGTCGTACGCGGGAGCACCGCCCCACCGGCCTGACCGGCGGCGGGCCGGAAGCGGCCGCCGAGGCGTCGGAGTCCTTCGGGTAATCGGCGATCGAGGCGGTGAGGTGAGGTTGTGTCCGCCCGGGGCATCCGGTCGCCGGGGTCCGTTCGAATGACCGTACGTGGAGAGATGGGAGACCGCTGAGAAGCGGGAGGCCGAGGCGGACGGCACGCCCCCCGCGCGGCGCGGCGGCCGGCCGCCCTCGCGACGGCCGGGCGGGCCGGACCACGGAGCGGCCGGCGGGCCGTCGCCCGTGCCGGGAGCGCCGGAGCCGCCGGACGCCTCCCGCCCGACCGTGCGACGGCGGGGCGGGCCCCGTCCGCCGCGATGGGGCGGCACCGTGCTGCTCGGCGTCATGGTGGCCGCGCAGATCGCGACCGGCCTGCGGCCCGATGACCTGCGCCTGACCACCGTGGTCGTGGTGCTGGTCGCGGCGAGCGCGCTCGCCTTCGCCTCCGCGGCCACCACGCCGCGCAGAGCGGCGGGCGCGTTCGGGGCGGCGGTGGCGGCGGGCTACGCCGCCGAGTGGATCGGCACGCGGACGGGCCTGCCCTTCGGCGACTACCACTACACCGACGTGCTGTGGCCGCGGCCCGGCGGAGTTCCGCTGATCGTCGCCCTCGCATGGGGCGGCATGGGCCTGGCCGCCCACGCCGTCGCCACCCGTGCCGTCCCTGGCGGCACCGCCCTTGGCGGCACGGTCTTTGGAGTCACCGTCTTTGGAGTCACCGTGCCGTACGGCGCGGTGACCCGGGTCTGCGCCGGGGCCGTCGCGCTCACCGCGTGGGACCTCTTCCTCGATCCCCAGATGCTCCGGCTCGGGCTGTGGGTCTGGGCCGAGCCCGGGCCGTACCGCGGTGTGCCGCTCGGCAACTTCGCCGGATGGCTGCTGGTCTCGCTCCTGGTCATGACGTTGATCGAACGCATCGCGCACCACCCCGCCCCGGCGGCGGCCCCGCGACGGGGCGCCGTGGGCGGGCAGGCGGGGGCGACCGGGCTGGTCACCCTCTACACGGTGATGGCGGTGATGGAGACCATCGGCTTCGCCGTGGTCTTCCGGCCGCCCGACCCGCTGGTGGCCGCCGCCGGAGGGGTTGCGATGGGCACGTGCGCGCTGCTCGCCTGGAGGGGCACATGGCGGAGGTGATCGTGGTCGGGGGCGGCGTCGGCGGCATGGTGGCCGCCCTGCTGCTCGCGCGGGACGGGCACGACGTGCGGATCCACGAGCGGCTGCCCCGGCTCGGCGGCAAGCTGGCCGAGCACAGGCGCGACGGCTTCACGTTCTCGATCGGGCCCTCGCTGCTCACGCTGCCCGGCCTCTTCCTGGACCTCGGCGTCCCGCTCGACCTGCTCGAACTCGACGAGCTGTGCCGGTACCGCTTCGCGGACGGCTCGGTGCTGTCCACGTACCGTGACCCGGGCCGCACGGCGGGCGAGGTGGACCGGCTCGCGCCGGGTGAGGGCCGCAACTGGCGGGCGTACCACCGCTGGGCCGAGCGGTGCCTGGACGCCGCGATGCGCACCTTCTTCGCGGGACCGCTGACCGGCCCCGTCGTCGAGCCGCCGGCCTCCCGGCGGGACGGTTCCGGGCACTGGTGGCCGGGTGGCGTCTCGTCCGGAGCCGGCGAGGCGGCCGGTGGCGTGGGAGGAGACGGCTCGCGGGCCGGTGGCGTGGGAGGCGGGGGGCGGGGCGGGGCGGTCCCGCGGGCCCGGCTGGGCGACCTGTTCGCGGTCGCGCCCGGCCGCACCCTGGACGCGCTGGCCGGCAGATTCTTCCGGGACGCCCGCCTGCGCCAGTACGTGGACCGATACGCGACCTACGCGGGATCGAATCCCTACCGCGCACCCGCCGCCCTCGGCTGCGTCCCCGCGATCGAGCACGGCGACGGCGGGTGGTACGTCCGGGGCGGGCTGCCCCGCCTCGCCGACGCGCTGGCGGCGGCGCTCGACAAGGCGGGCGTGGACGTCCGGACGGAGACCGAGATCACCGAGGTGATCGCGGACGCGGACCGGGTCCGCGGCGTGCGCACGGCAGGAGGCGAGGTGGTACGCGCCGACGTCGTGGTCGTCAACGCCGACGCGGCCTCCCTCTACGGGCGGCTCCTGCCGGACCGCGCCCGGCTGCGCCGGATCGCCGGGCTGGGCCTGTCCTCGTCCGCCTTCCTGATGCTCGCCGCCGTCGAGGGCCGCACGGAGGGCATGCCCCACCACTCGATCGTGTTCTCCGGCGACTACCGGCGGGAGTTCGGCGACATCTTCGACCGGCGGCGGCCACCGGAGGACCCCACGGTCTACATCGGCTGCCCGTCCGCGCACGACGCCACGATGGCCCCCGCCGGTGCGGAAAGCTGGAGCATGCTGGTGAACGTCCCGGCCGGCGACCCGGCCCGGTGGCCCATGCCGCCCGAGGCGTACGCGGAACTCGTCCTGGAGCGCCTGGCGAGCCGGGGGCACGACCTGTCCGGGCGGCTGCGCTTCCTCGACCTGCTGACCCCGGCCGACCTCCGGGACCGGTACGGCGCCTGGGGCGGTGCCATCTACGGCGGCGCGTACGGGGGCCCACTCGCCCCCTTCCGCCGTCCCGGCAACCGGGGGCCCCGGCGCGGCCTCTACCTCGTGGGCGGGTCCGCGCACCCCGGGGGCGGCCTGCCGCTGGTGGCGATGGGCGGGCGCATCGTGGCCGAACTCGTGGCCCGCGACTTCTCCCGCTCCGACCGGCGACGGGGTAGGGCGTGACCGTGACGACAGGCCGGAGGATGCTCGGGGCCGCCCAGGCGGCCGCCGCCCTGGTGGTGCTGGCACGGCTCGCCCGCGGACGCCGGCGCTTGCCCCCGCTCAGCCCGCCCGCCCTGCCCACGGAACCGGCGAGCCCCGCTGACCGGGAAGCCGCACGTCCGGCAGCGGCCGGCCTCGGCGGCGCGGCGGCAGAGGCCGCCCGCGACGTGACGCCGGGTGGCGAGGTACCGGGTGGCGAGGTACTGGGCGGCGAGATACCGGCTGGCGGGATGCCGGGCGGCGGGGCACTGGGCAGCAGGCCCCAGATTGGCGGGCCCCGGAGTGGCGGGATGCCGGGCGGCGGGGGTCCGGCGATATCCGTGGTGATCCCGGCGAGGAACGAGGAGCACCGGCTCGGGCCCTGCCTGCGCGCGGTACTGGCCGACCCAGCCGTCGCCGAGGTGATCGTGGTGGACGACGAGTCCTCCGACGGCACGGCCCGCCTCGCCGCCGCGCTCGGCGCCCGCGTGGTGCCGGGCCGGCCGCTGCCGGACGGCTGGGTGGGCAAGCAGTGGGCGCTGCACCAGGGGCTGCGGGAGGCGCGCGGCGAGATCGTGGTGACCCTCGACGCCGACACGCGGCCCCGGCCCGGTCTGTTCGCGGCCCTGGCCGCCGCACTGGACGACCACGATCTGGTCAGCGCCGGTCCGCGCTTCGTCTGCGACGGACTCGCGGAGCAGGCGCTGCACGCCTCGTTCCTGGCGACGCTGGTGTACCGGTTCGGCCCGATCGGTCCTCCGGTCCCGCCGCCTCCGCACCGGGTGATGGCCAACGGCCAGTGCCTGGCCTTCCGCCGTGAGGCGATGCTCCGGGCCGACGGCTTCGCCCGGGTCCGGCGGCACATGACCGACGACGTCGCCCTGGCCAGGGCCCTCGCCGCGGACGGCTGGAAGGTCGGCTTCCTCGACGCCCGCGATCTGCTGGAGGTCGACATGCACGAGTCGGCCGCCGAGGTGTGGCGGGAATGGGGACGGTCGCTTCCCCTGGGCGACGTCACCCACCCCGCCTGGCAGGCCGCCGACCTCGCCGTCGTCTGGCTCGCCGCCGCGCTGCCGGTGCTCCGCCTGGCCGCCGGACGGCCGACCCGGCTGGATCTCGGGCTGCTCGCCGTGCGGCTGCTGCTCACCACCGCCCTGCGCCCGGCCTACGCCCGGCCGGGGATGGGGGTGGCGCTGTCGTTGCTGCTCGATCCGGCGGCCGCCGTACGGCTGACGCAGGCGACCCTGCGGCCCGTGCGCACCTGGCGTGACCGTGCCTACCCCACAGCGCCGACGTCAGCCTTCCCCACGCGGACCGCCCCCGCCACGCAGATCGCCCCCGCCACGCAGATCGCCCCCGCGATGCGGACCGTCCCCGCGACGCGGGCAGTCCCGGCGTCCGCCGAGGTCACGGAGCCTCCGGTGCCCGGGAAGGCTCCCCAGGACGCGTGCGTCGCGGAGGGCGCGCACGGTTCGACGGCTGGAGAGGTCACTCGGGTCGTGCCGGTCAGGGGCGGCGGGCCGCCAGAGCCGCCTGCCCGAAGCGGAGACCGATGAGGCACATCAGCGCGCCCGTGGCGGCGACGTGTCCGACCGGCGAGAAGGCCAGTTGCAGCACCGGGATCGCGAACACTCCGGCCCTGGCGCCCAGCGCGAACGACCTGGTGGCCAGCCGCGTCACCGCCAGGACGGCGAGCCCGAGCACGAACGCGGGCGGGCAGATCACGGCCATCCCCCCGGCGAAGGTCAGCACCGACCGCCCGCCGCGGAACCCGGCGAACACCGGCCACGCGTGGCCGAGCATCGCCGCTCCCACCGCCAGGTACGCGACGGAGACGCTCGGGCCGGTGACCACTCCCAGCGCCGTCGTGTGGGCGCCCCCCGCCACCAGGCCGAGCAGGCCGGCGGCCACGCCCTTCGCCATGTCGCCGGCGAAGACGGGCGCCGCCGCCCGCGCGCCGAGCCGTTCGCGCACGTTCCAGAAGCCGGGGTTGCGGTCGCCCTCCTCACGGGGATCGACGCCGCGCCGCCCGGCGACCAGCACCGCCACCGGGATCGAGCCGAGAAGGTAGCCGCCGATGACCGCGACGAGCAGCGGAACGAGCGAGGGAGCCGGCGAGGGAGCCGGCGCGGAGACGAACGGGGAGACGAGCGCGGAAACGAACGAGGGGACGAACAGCGGGAGCGTCGTCACATTCCACCTCCACAGGTACGCGGATCGGGGGGCGATGCGCCACATGGCCTTCGACCGTCCGGTGCTGCGCCGGACCCCCGGACTGCTGTTCTGGCGGCTGCTCGGCACCGGCCGGGGGCCGTCCACGACGCTCGGCGCCGACCTGCGCCGCTGGGCGCTGCTGGCCGTGTGGCGGGACGAGCGGGCGCTGGAGGAGTTCCTGGAGCGCTCGCCCATCCCGGCGCGCTGGCGGCGCGAGGCCGTCGAGACCTGGCACGTACGGCTCGCGCCGATCTCCTCGCGCGGCCGCTGGAACGGCGTCGAGCCCTTCACCCCCGCACCCCTCACCCCTGCGCCCATCACTGCTGCGCCCCTCACCCCTCGGACCGGGCAGCACCCGATCCAGGGAACGACGCCTCCAGGCCTGGAGCGTCTCGCCCAGGGCATGACGCCGCCGGGCGTGGAGCGTCTCACACAGGGGCGGGAGCCCTCGGGCCTGGAGCGCCTTGCCGCTCGGGAAAGGGCGTCCTCGCCGGCGGCGTCTCCGGGGGAGCGGGCGGGTGGCGGACCGGTGGCGGTGCTGACCCGGGCGTCGATCCGGCCGTCGCGGCTCCTGGCGTTCTACCGGTCCGTCCCCTCCGTCGACCGGCTCCTGCGGGCGCAGGAGGGCTGCCTCGCCTCGGTCGGGCTGGGGGAGTGGCCGCTGGCGCGGCAGGCGACCTTCTCCCTGTGGCGTGACGCCGCCGCCGTACGCGCGTTCGCCTACGCGGGCCGCGCGCACCGCGAGGTGATCGAGCGCGTCCGCGCGCACGACTGGTACTCCGAGGAGCTGTTCGCCCGGTTCGTGCCGTACGCGAGCGCGGGCACCTGGGACGGGACCGACCCCCTCGCCGATGCCGTCGCCGCCCTCCTCGCCGGCCCCCAGGCCGACCCGGGCACCGGTCGCCCGCCGGGCGCGGCGCACGGGTCGTGACGGCCTCACCCCCCTGTCACCAGCGGGCACGACCGTCTCACCCTGTCTCACCCCGTCTCACCGCTGTCTCAACGGGCGGGGCGGACGGCGAGACGATCGCCGAGGCGGGCCACGACCTCGCCCCGGGCCAGATCGTGGGCCACGACGCAGGCCCGCGCGATGGTCCGGGCGCGTGATGAGCCGTGGGCCACCACGACGGTGCCGGTCAGGCCCAGCAACGCCGCGCCGCCGTGCGTCTCCGGGTCGTAGCGGCCGGCCACCCGCCGCAGCGCCTCGGGACCGGCCACGTCCTGGGTGCCGACCCCCGCGCCGACCCCCGCGCCGGCCCCCGCGCCGTCCACAGCGCCGACCCCCGCGCCGGCCCCCGTGCCGACCTCTGTGGCCAGCAGGGCGAGCGTGGCCCGGACGGTGCCCTCGACGTTCTTCAGCACGACGTTGCCGGTGAAGCCGTCGGTCACGATCACGTCGGCCACACCGGTGAGCACGTCGCCGCCCTCGACCGGGCCGTGGAAGCGCAGCGGCAGGTCGCGCAGCAGGGTCTCGGCCCGGCGGGTCAGCCGGTTCCCCTTGCCGGGTTCGGCGCCGATCGACAGCAGCCCCACGCGGGGGTCCGCCACGCCCAGCACGAGCTGCGCGTACGACGCTCCGAGCAGGGCGAACTGGGCGAGCATCTCGGGAGTGGGGTCCACGGTGGCGCCGGCGTCGATCAGCACGGTGGCTCCGCCCGCCGTCGTCGGCAGCGCCACGGCCAGCGCGGGGCGCAGTACGGCGGGCGCGGGGCCCAGCCGGTCGGTCGCGCAGGCGGCGACGGCTCCCGTGGACCCGGCCGACACGAAGGCCGCGCCGGCTCCGTCCCGGACGAGGCCGAGCCCGACGGCCAGGCTGGAGTGGGCCATGCGGACCGCCCCCGCGCCGCGCTCGGTCATCGGGACGACGTCGTCGGCGTGTGCCACGTCGATCTCGCCCACCGCCCCGAGCCGGGCCAGTTCCGCGCGCACGACGCCCGCCCGGCCGGTGAGGACGACCGGCACGCCGTGCTCCCGCCGGGCCTGGACCGCCCCCCGCACGATCTCGGCGGGTCCGTGGTCTCCGCCCATGGCGTCCACCACGACCGGCGCGGTGGTCGGCACGTCCCGCATGTCAGGCCACCCCGACCCGGCGCTCGGCCTGCGCGGCGGCGCGGGCCGCGAGCAGGTTCCGGGTGAAGATCGCGAGCCTGCGCCCGCGCGGCACCGTGGCCCGCCTCGCCAGCACGTCGTGACCGGCCGCCGTGATCTCGTCCAGGATCCCGCCGTACAGCTCGTACGCCGCGCGGATGCAGGGCCGCGACGACGGCGCGAGCAGCGCGATCCCCTCCCACGCCCGGCGGTAGTGGTCACGGGCGCGTTCGCAGTTCAGGGCCACGAGGTCGCGTACGGCCGGGGTGGTGTGCGGCGCGGCGAGGTCGGCCGGGGTCACGCCGAACTTGTCGAGGTCGGCCAGCGGCAGGTAGATCCGGCCCCGCGCGAGATCCTCGCGCACGTCGCGGATGAAGTTGGTGAGCTGGAACCCCAGTCCGAGCTGCCGCGCGGGCTCGCGGGCCCGCTCGTCCTCCCCGGGCAGGGGCTCCAGCACGGGCAGCATCATCGTCCCGATGGCCGCCGCCGAGCCCTCCATGTAACCCAGCAGGTCGTCGTACGTCGCGTACCTGCCCACGGTCAGGTCGGCCCGCATGGACGCCAGGAACGCCCTCACGTCGGCGTGGTCGATCCCGAAGGCCCTGACCGTGTGCGCGAAGGCGGGCAGCACCGGGTCGCGGACCGGCTCCCCGCCCAGCGCGGCGGTCAGCCGGGAGGCCAGCCGCTCCAGCGCCTGGGACCGGTCGCCGCTCATCTCGAAGGAGTCGACGATCTCGTCGGCGTAGCGGGCGAAGCCGTACAACGCGTGGACGTGCGGCCGTTTCCAGGCGGGCAGCAGCCGGGTGGCCAGGTAGTAGGAGCGGCCGTAGCGGGCGTGCAGCCTGCGGCACCGCTCATAGGCCGCCGTCAGCGTGGCGGACGACGGAGGGGACGACGTTCTCATGGAGTGCTCTCCAGGATGCGTTCGGCGGCCAGGCGGCCGGAGATCAGCACGGGCGGCACCCCGACGCCGGGGGCCGTGTACATGCCCGCGAAGTGGAGGCCGGGGACCCGCCGGGCCGCGCCGGACGGCCGGAACCAGGCCGTCTGGGTGAAACGGGCGTCGAGGGCGAACGGCGTGCCCGCGGAGTGGCCGCGCCGCCGCCAGGCGGGGGGATCGAACACGAGCCGGGGCGCCGCGGACAGGTCGCCGTACCCGAGGCCGGAGAGCCGGTCGAGCATGCGGTCCAGCAGACGGGGGGTGAGGGCGGCCCAGTCCGCGCCGCCCTCCAGGTTCGCGGTGGGCTCCAGCACGCTCAGCACGGCGGGGCCCGCCTCGCCGGGCCCGTGGTTCTGTGGACAGGTCACCAGCAGGCTCGGGTCCGGCTGCGGGCGGCCGGCCTCCAGCGCCGCGAACGTCGCCCGCCACTCCCGCCCGAAGTGCAGGGTGTGGTGGGCCTGGCCGTCCGGCCGCCGGTCGAGGGCGAAGTGCGCCACCAGGCACGAAGGGGAGAACCGGGGACGGCGCAACCGCCAGTCGGCCGCCTCCTCCGGCAGCAGGCCGTCGCCGTGGGCGCCGTGGGCGCGGACGAGGTCGCAGGCCACCACCGCGTGCCGGGCCGCGAGCCGCTCGCCCGTGTCGAGACGTACGGCCGTCACCCCGGCGCCGTCGGTCTCGATCCGGGTGGCCCGCACGCCGTACCGGAGGACCGCCCCGGCCTTCTCCGCGGCGGCGGCCATGGCCCGGGGGACGGCGTGCATGCCGCCCTCGCGGGGGAAGTAGACCCCGCCGACGGTGTCCATGTGGGCGATCACGGCGTACACGCCGAGCGCGCGCTGCGGCGACCTGCCGACGTACAGCGACTGGAACGTGTGCGCCCTGATCAGCCGCTCGTCGGTGAGGTGACTCCGCACGAGGCGGTCCAGCCGGCGGAAGCCGCCGAGCGCGGTCAGCCGGGCCAGCGCGTACGGCCGGGCCAGCGCGCGCAGCCGGGTCATGTCCCGGTCGATGAACGCGTCCCACTCGGCCTCGAACATCTCGCCGAGCAGCCGGCGGAACCGGCGGTAACGGGCGGCCTCCGCGGGCCCGCACAGCCCCCGCACCTGGTCCTCCATGGCGTCCGCGCCCGCGACCACGTCGAGCCGCGACCCGTCGTGGAAGGTCAGCCGGTAGTACGGGTCGAGCCGGCGCAGCGGCAGCCAGCGCTCCATGTCCTGCCCGGCCGCGGCGAAGGCGTCGGCCAGCACCCCCGGCATGGTCAGCACGGAGGGGCCGGTGTCGACGCGGTGCTCGCCCAGGGCGGCCGTGCCGCAGCAGCCGCCCGGTGCGTCGGAGGCCTCGACCACCGTCACCTCACGGCCGGCTCCGGCCAGGCGCATGGCGGCGGCCAGGCCGCCGAGGCCCGCGCCGACGACCACGACCGGCCCGCCCGCGGTCACCAGACGGTCCTGCGGGTCGTCGTCATGCGCGGTGCTCCTTCGGTCGGTGATCGGCGGACGCTTGGTGATCGGCGGCCGGTTCCGTGATCGGCGGCGCCGTCAGTAGAGTTTTCGCGCCCTCCCACTCCGGCGGTTGCATCCGCGCGGTTGCATCCGCGCGGTTGCATCCGTACGGGGCCTCCCGGCCGAAACAAGGCGAGGGGCGGCCGGAACGACGTGATGGCCGGAGGACGGGAGCGGCGGGACGGCAGGGGCCCGAGCCACGACGGGCCGCGGGAAACGGCGGCCGTAAGCGGAAGCAAGGGCCGGAAGCGCGGGCCGGAAGCGCGGGCCGGAAACAGCGGCTGGAAGCACTCGGAAGCAGCGGACGGACACGGGGTGAGCGGGTGAGGCGGGAGGGGCAACCGGAGACGGGCGGCGACGCCGTCTCCGAGGAGGAGCCGGGGTATGGCATCGGAGCTGTGGCCCGGCGGCTCGGCGTGCCCGCGTCCACGCTGCGCACCTGGAACCTCAGATACGGCATCGGCCCGAGCAGGCGCAGCCCCGGCGGACACCGTCGCTACGACGAGGCGGACCTGCGCCGCCTCCAGGAGATGAACCGGCTGGTCAGGTCGGGGATGCCGCCGGCCGACGCCGCCAGGCTGGCGCTACGGCAGCGCCAGCCCGCGGCCGGGGAGCGGAGCACCGGGGACGCGGGAGCCGGTGAGCAGGCGGCGCCCCCGGCGGGAGGGGCGGCCGTGGCATCGGGGCGCCCGGCGCGCCGCGACGCGGGCCGCCTCGCGGGCCCCGCCGCGCCGCCCGAGGACGCGCGTGAGGCCGCGCCCGAATCGCCGGTCGCGGAACCCGGCCTGCTGTCCGCGGCCATGCTGGCCCGCGCCGTGGCGGCGATGGACGCCCCGGCCGTGAGCGTGGCACTGGACGCGGCGCTGGCCGCGCACGGCGTACTGTGGACGTGGGAGCGGCTCGTGCTGCCGGTGTTCGCGGCGATCAGCCGCCGGCAGTGGGAGACCGGAGCCGGGATCGACATCGAGCACCTGTTCTCCAACCGGCTCCAGGCCGCCCTGGTGCGGTTCTCCGCGCACGCGCCCGCGCCCGTCCACCCCCGGCCGGTCCTGCTGGCCGCCGCCGAGGAGGAGCAGCACACCCTGGCGATCCAGGCGCTCGCCGCCGCGCTCGCCGGGCTCGCGGTGGAGACCCGGGTGCTGGGGGCCCGCACGCCGTACTCCGCGCTGGCGGACGCCATGCGCCGGGTCGGCCCCGCGGCGGTGTTCGTCTGGTCGCAGACCCCCGCGACCGGCGAGCCGGCCCCGCTCGGCGGCCTGCCGGGGCTTCGCCCCGCGTGCCGGGTCATCGCCGGTGGCCCGGGGTGGGGCGAGGGAATGCCTACGGAAGTCGTTCGGGTGACTACGTTTCGTGACGCCATCTCGGCGGTAATGACCACTCTGCGGTGATTCGCCCTCTTTGGCGCACTCTTGACCTGGGGTTTGGCTGATTTTGTTGCCATGGCGACACGCGGAGGGCTATGAATAGGTTTTGAATAATTTCTTGGGGCATGGGGGGACCATGGAGACGACGCTGGAGTTCCGCCTCGCCGCGGGTGACACGGGCGCCCTGGGAGAGTGCTATCGAGAGCACTCCTCGGCCGTGCGCTCCTACCTGCGCAAACTTGTGCCGCCGCAGGATGTGGAAGACGTCCTCCAGGTCGTCTTCACGGAGGTCTGGCGGTTCCGGCACCGCTTCGACCCGGGCCGGAGCCTGCCGGCCTGGCTGTTCGGGATCGCCCACAACCGCGCCGTCGACCACCTGCGGGCGCGCACGCCGACGACGGTGCCGCTGGAGGCGGTCCCCGACCCGGCGGGACACGACGGGCGGCGGGACGGCGACGAGCTCGCCGACCGCGACCGGGTGCTCCGGGCGCTGGCCGCGCTGCCGCAGGTGCAGCGCCAGGCGATCGAGCTGGCGTACTACGGCGACCTGACCCAGCGCGAGATCGCCGAGCACCTGCGGGTCCCGCTCGGCACCGTCAAGGCTCGCACTGCCCGGGGTCTGCACCGGCTGTCCGCACTGCTGGAGGCGGCGTGAACACGACGGAGAGCACACCGGAGGGCGCGGTGGAGAGCACACTGGAGAGCACGGCGGCGCAGGTCAGGCCGAGGGTGGCGGTGTCGAGCTGCCTGCTGGGCGCTCCCGTGCGGTTCAACGGCGGCCACAGCCGCGACCGGTTCCTCGCCGGCGAGCTGGACGAGTACGTGGACTGGGTGCCGATCTGCCCCGAGATGGAGGTCGGTCTCGGCACGCCCCGCGAGACGCTCCGGCTGGAGCGCGGCACGGACGGACCCCGGCTGATGACCCGGCGGACGCGCCGGGACCTGACCGCCGAGATGGCCGGCCTCGCCGCCGAGCGGGCGGCGGAGATCGGCGCCGTCGACGGCTACGTCTTCAAGTCGAAGAGCCCGAGCTGCGGGCTCCACGGCGTCCCCGTGTACGGCGGATCCGCCCCGGGCGCCCCCGGGCGCCGCGGCCCAGGCCTCTTCGCCTCCGCGATCACCGGCGCCCACCCGTCTCTGGTCGTCGAGGACGAGGGCCGGCTGCACGACGCCGTGCTGCGGGAGGCGTTCGTCGAACGGATCTTCGCCGCGGCCCGGCTGCGGGCACTGCTGTCCGGCGATTGGCGCCCCCGCGACCTGGTCGGCTTCCACGCCCGGCACAAGATGCAGATCCTCGCCCACTCGCCCGCGGCGTACCGGGTGATCGGGCGGCTCGTGGCCGCCGCGGGCGGCCTGCCCCGGGAGACGCTGGCCCGCGAGTACGGCTGGGCCTTCCGCACCGCCCTCCTGGTCAGGGCCACGATCGGGCGCCACGTCAACGTGCTGCACCACTTCCTCGGCAGGATCAGCGGGGACCTCGACCCGGTCCGCCGGGCCGACCTCACCGAGGTCATCGAGGCGTACCGGGCGCACCGGGTCGCCCTCGCCGTGCCGCTGGCCCTGCTGCGCCATCACGCGAAGGGCGCCGGAGCCGGCCAGGTCCAGGAGCAGACCTACCTGTCGCCGTACCCGGACGCGCTGCGCCTGCGTAACCACGTCCCCGCCTGACGGGGGCATGCGGGGACCGGTGCATACGGCTGGCTGAAAGGGAAGAAAGGCTTCTTATGGGACGCACCTCGAAGAAGACGCTGACCGGCACCGCCCTCGCCGTGACCGCCGCCGCCGTGGCCGGCGGACTCGGCACCGACCCCCGTTCCTCCTGGTACCACCGGCTGCGCAAGCCCTCCTGGCAGCCGCCGCGGCAGGCGTACGGCCTGGTCTGGACGCCGCTGTACGCGACGATCGCCTACGCGTCCGCCCGCGCGCTCTCCGTGGGGGACGAGCGCTCCCGGCCGGCCCTGCGCCGGGCGCTCGCCGCGAACCTGGCGCTGAACGCGGCCTGGCCGCCGCTGTTCTTCAAGGCCCGCAACCCGCGTCTCGCGCTCGCCGAACTGGTCGCGCTCAACGCGTCGAACGTCCTGCTGACCCGCCGCTTCCTCCGCCAGGACCGCGCGGCGGGGCTCCTGCTGCTGCCGTACACGGGGTGGACGCTCTTCGCCACCGCGCTCAACGCCTCCATCGCCCGCCG
Organism: Microbispora triticiradicis; assembly: GCF_005864065.1. Classification (NCBI taxonomy): domain Bacteria; kingdom Bacillati; phylum Actinomycetota; class Actinomycetes; order Streptosporangiales; family Streptosporangiaceae; genus Microbispora; species Microbispora triticiradicis. The sequence goes on from NZ_VANP01000002.1 coordinate 625,102, forward strand.
CAACCCCCGGGCCTGACCGGTCCCGCTCCGCCTGCCGCCGTGACCCGCCGCGAAAGCGGTCAGACCCGCGGCTGCAGGGTGTATCCGCTGTAGCCCGGGCAGCTTCCCGACGGCGCCCACCTGCCGACGTTCAGGGTGATTATGACGGTCACCCCCGTGCAGTAGACCTTCAGGGTGCTCAACTGCTTGATGTCGCAGTAGAAGGTCATCTGCACACCCGGCCCGGCCACCGGAATGCAGTAGCTCGTCTCCGCCGCCACCGCCGAATTCGCCGTCGCGACACCCTCGGGGAGAACTTTCCATTCGCTGGTGCGGAAAGAGCCGGCCGGCCCGGTGCCCGACGCCCACGCCGCGGTCACGCCCAAGGGCGTCAGCAGCAGCGCGGCCAGCGCCAGTACGGTGAGCGCGTATCGACGAGCAGGTCCCATGTCGTTCCTCCTGTTCGCGGCGCGCGGCGGAAGCGCGGTCCCGCCGGGGCCTCGGGTATTCACCTCCCTGATTGACAACGCATATCCGCTTCTTGTCAACATCGTGTCGAATACGAATGTCCGAAACGAAAAATGGTCTTCTCCGGGCGCGGCGGGAGAACTGCCGAGACCTGGCGGAATATGCCTGGGAAAAGCGCCGGCCGGCCGTTCGGGTGCGCATGCCGGCGGACTGGATTTTCAGGAGGCCGTCATGGAGCCGCGGGGTCGAGCTGGCGGGGCCGCTCGTCCTCGCCCGGCGGTTCCTGGGATTCAAAAGCCGTGAGGATCGTGGTGAGGACCTCCCGGAACCTCCGCACCTGGGCCGGGGTGAGGGGGTCGAAGAGCACGCGGCGGACCTCCTCCACGTGGCCCGGTGCGGCCTGCACGAGCGCCGCGAAGCCCTCGTCGGTGAGCTCGGCGACGGTCGTGCGCCGGTCCTCGGGCCGCTTGACCCGCCGCACCCAGCCCTTCTCCTCCAGCCGGGAGACGGCGTGGGAGAGGCGGCTGACGGAGTATCGGAGAATGGAGGACAACTCGCTCATCGTCATGGTCCGGCCCGGCGACTCGGAGAGCACCACGAGGATCATGTAATAGGTGTGCGGGATGCCCGAGTCACGCTGCAACTGCCGTTCTAGGGCGTCCTGGAGGAGCTGGCTCGTCCTGATGTAGGCGCGCCAGGTGCGCTGCTCCTCATCGTCGAGCCATCGCGTGCCGGGCATGCGCCAAGACTACCGGTCGGTCGGCACAATCTTTGTGGGCCAAAGACCCTGGTTCGATCGTTCCCGTCAGGAAAGTCTCAGGGCATGGACGAAATGGAGCGCATCGACGCCTATTGGCGGGCCGCGAACTACCTGTCCGTCGGGCAGATCTACCTGATGGACAACCCGCTGCTGACCGAGCCGCTGATCGCCGAGCACGTCAAGCCGCGGCTGCTGGGCCACTGGGGCACCACCCCAGGGCTCAACTTCTGCTTCGCCCACCTGAACCGGGTCATCCGGGAACGCGACCAGGAGATGATCTACATCGCCGGTCCCGGGCACGGCGGCCCGGCCGCGGTGGCCCACGCCTGGCTGGAGGGCACCTACACCGAGCGCTATCCCCACGTCACCCGCGACGCGACCGGCATGCGCCGGCTGTTCCGCCAGTTCTCCTTCCCCGGCGGCATCCCCAGCCACGTGGCCCCCGAGACTCCCGGCTCCATCCACGAGGGCGGCGAACTCGGCTACGCCCTGTCCCACGCGTACGGTGCGGCCTTCGACAACCCCCGCCTGGTGGTGGCGTGCGTCGTCGGGGACGGCGAGGCCGAGACCGGCCCGCTGGCCACCGCCTGGCACTCCAACAAGTTCCTCAACCGGGCCGGTGACGGGGTGGTGCTGCCGATCCTGCACCTCAACGGCTACAAGATCGCCAACCCCACCGTGCTGGCCCGCATCCCCGAACCCGAGCTGCTCAAGCTGTTCGAGGGGTACGGCTACCGCCCCCACGTCGTCTCCGGCGACCAGCCGGCCGAGATGCACGAGCTGATGGCGCGGACCCTGGACACGGTGTTCGACGAGATGGCCGACGGCGGCCCACTGCCGATGATCGTGCTGCGTACGCCCAAGGGCTGGACCGGCCCCCGGGAGGTGGACGGGCTGCCGGTGGAGGGCACCTGGCGCGCCCACCAGGTGCCGCTGACCGATGTGCGCAACCGCCCCGACCGCCTGGAGGCGCTGCGGGAGTGGATGCTCTCCTACCGGCCCGGGGAGCTGTTCGACGCCGACGGCCGGCCGGTCGAGGCCGTCACGGCCACGGTGCCGGACGGGCCGCTGCGGATGAGCGCGAACCCGCACGCCAACGGCGGTGAGCTGCTGCGTCCCCTCGTGCTGCCCGACTTCCGCGACTACGCCGTGGAGGTCAAGAGCCCGGCCACCGCCTCCAGCGAGCCGACCCGCGTGCTGGGCGGGTTCCTGCGGGACGTGATCGCCGCCAACCCGGAGAACTTCCGGCTCCTCGGCCCGGACGAGACCGCGTCCAACCGGCTGTCGGCGGTGTTCGAGGCCACCGGCAAGGAGTGGGAGGCGGCCCTGCTGCCGACGGACGAGAACCTCGGCCCGGCCGGCCGCGTGATGGAGGTGCTCAGCGAGCACCAGTGCCAGGGCTGGCTGGAGGGCTACCTGCTGACCGGCCGCCACGGGCTGTTCAACTGCTACGAGGCGTTCATCCACATCGTCGACGCGATGTTCAACCAGCACGCCAAGTGGCTGGAGTCGTCCCGCAAGATCCCCTGGCGCAGGCCGGTGGCCTCGCTGAACTACCTGCTGTCCTCGCACGTGTGGCGGCAGGACCACAACGGCTTCAGCCACCAGGACCCCGGGTTCCTCGACGTGGTGGTCAACAAGAAGGCCGAGGTGGTGCGGGTGTACCTGCCGCCGGACGCCAACACGCTGCTGTCGACGGCCGACCACTGCCTGCGCTCCCGCGACTACGTCAACGTCGTCGTCGCCGGCAAGCAGCCCGTGCTCGACCTGATGAGCATGGACGAGGCGGCCGTCCACTGCGCCCGCGGGCTGGGCATCGTGGAGTGGGCCTCCACCGACGAGGGCGCCCATCCCGACGTGGTGCTGGCCTGCGCCGGCGACGTGCCGACCCTGGAGACCCTCGCCGCCGCGGCGATGCTGCGCGAGCACCTGCCCGAACTGAAGGTGCGGGTGGTCAACGTGGTCGACCTCATGCGGCTGCAGCCGGCCTCCGAGCACCCGCACGGGCTGCGCGACGTGGAGTTCGACGCGCTGTTCACCACTGACCGGCCGATCATCTTCAACTTCCACGGCTACCCATGGCTGATCCACCGCCTGACCTACCGGCGTACGGGACACGAGAACCTGCACGTGCGCGGATACAAGGAGGAGGGCACCACCACCACGCCGTTCGACATGGCGATGCTCAACGACATCGACCGCTACCACCTGGTGATGGACGTGATCGACCGGGTGCCCGGCCTGGGCAGCACGGCCGCCCACCTGCGCCAGCGCATGGCCGACGCCCGGCTGCGCGCCCGCGCCCACACCCGCGAGTACGGCGAGGACCCCGCCGAGATCCGCGACTGGACCTGGCCCGCCTCCTGAACCGGGACGCCGGCCTGTATGTCGGGCAATCACATGACGTGATCCTGATGGGTGGTCGATGATGCCAGGTATGCGCGGAGCGGTGCCGGTATGGGGCGGGGCTGGGGTCGCGGTGGCGGCCCTGGCCGGGCTGGGCGTCTACCTGTCCCAGGTGGGGCTGGACAAGGCGGACAAGCTGGCCAGCGTGGTCGGGTTGTTCGTCGGCCTGGCCGGGCTGGGGGTGGCGGCGTACGGGCTGGTCGCCGAGCGGGGAAGCGGCGCCGGCGGTGGTGTGCGGCAGCGGGCCAGGGCCACCGGCCGTGCCCGCGTTTCTCAGGCCGGCCGTGACATCACCGCCGGTCCGGCGCGGCGGCTGGAGGGAGGCGACGACGACGCCGCGGCGGGTGGCGTGGCCGGCGGGGAAGCACGGTCGGTGTGGCAGCGGGCCGAGGCCGCCGAGGACGGCCAGGTGAATCAGGCCGGCCGAGACGTCGACGAGCGGTGAGGCCGTCGCGTGGGTCACGCAAGGTGATCCAGCAGGCGCAGGCCGCGGGACTGGCCCGGATCTGTCAGGCGGCCGGGGACCTGATCGTGTACGGGGGCGAGGAGCCGTACCGATGGGCGCGGTGGCCCGCACCGGCGTCGCCTCCGACGACGGGAGAGGCGCGGGCGCAGCCCAGTGAGCTGCTGCGTGCCTCGCACGCGCTCGTCGCCTTCACCGGCCGCCACGATCTGCTGGACGAGCTGACGAGCTGGCGGGATACGGCCACCGGGCAGAACGTGGCGGTGCATCTGATCCATGGGCCGGGCGGGCAGGGCAAGACCCGGCTGGCCGGACACGTGGCGGGCCTGTGGCGGCAGCGGGGGTGGGTGGTGCTGGCGGCCCATCACCGGCGTGACCGCTCCACCGCGGCGGAGTTCGAGGTGCCCACCTTCGAGGAGGCGGCCGGGGTGCTGGTGGTGGTGGACTACGCCGAGCGGTGGGATACCGCCGACCTGCTCACCCTGTTGCGTGACGCGCATCTGCCCGGGCGGCTGCCGGTGCGGGTGCTGCTGCTGGCCCGCCCGGCCGGCACCTGGTGGGACAGCCTGAGGGGGCGGATGCAGCGTGATCTCGGCCTGACGCCCGGCCGGCGGGAGCTGGAGCCGCTGGAGCAAGAGACCGGGGTTACCCGTGCGGGGCTGTTTCGCGCGGCCCGTGACCGGTTCGCCGAACTTCTGCAGGTGCCCGGAGCCGGCTCGGTGGCGGTGCCGTCCGCGCTGGAGCGGCATGAGGCCTATCGGCTGGTGCTGACCGTGCATATGGCCGCGTTGGCCGCGGTGCTGGCGGCCGAGCGTGGCCAGCAACCGCCCGCCGACCCGGTGCAGGTGTCGCAGTTCCTGCTGGCGCGCGAGCGGGATCACTGGGAGGCGATGGCCTCCCCCCGCCGGGACAGACCCCTGGCGACCTCGCCGGAGGCGATGGGGCAGATCGTCTACACCGCGACACTGACCGGCCCGCTTGGCTACCAGGACGGCAAGGCCGCCCTGGCACGTGCCGAGATCGAGTCCATGCAGGCGGTCGGGCAGCTGCTGAAGGACCACGCGGTGTGCTACCCACCCGCGGCTTCCAGCCCCGGGCCGGTCTCACCGCAGGCGGTGCCGGCTCCTCACCCGGGCATCACGGTGCTGGAGCCGTTGTACCCCGACCGGCTGGGCGAGGACTTCATCGCCTTGTCCACCCCCGGCCATTCCTGCGACTTTCCCGCCGATCCGTGGGCGGAGGCGGCGCCCGCTCGGCTGCTGGCCCCGCCCGCCGGCGCCGGTGACGGGCCGGCTGAGGGCGGGAGCATGCCGACGTGGGCGCGGCATGCGGTGACCACGCTGATCGAGGCCGCTCACCGATGGCCCCACCTGGCGCGGCAGCAGTTGTATCCGCTGCTGGCCGCCGCCCCTGACCTGGCTGTGCACGCCGGTGGCGCCGCTTTGACCAGGCTGGCCGACCTGGACGACATCGATGCCCGGCTGCTGGCGGCCATCGCGGCGAGGCTGCCCGGCCATCGGCATATCGATCTCGACATCGGGGCCGCCGCGGTGGTTTCCCGTCTAACCGAAAACCGTCTGGCCGACGCCACCGACCCGGCCACCCGTGCCCGCCTCCACGAAGCCTTGGCCATCCGCCTGTCCTATGCGGGGCTGTGCACACGCGCGCTGGCCGAAGGCCACCAGGCCGTCGGACTCTGGCGCCGGCTCGCCGCGCTGAACCCGGACGCCTACCTGCCCCTACTGGCCGACTCGTTGAACAACCATGCGAACCGGCTGACGGAGGTCGGACAGTGGGGCGAGGCGGTCCCGGTCAGTGAGGAGGCCGTCCGCCTGCGTCGCGAACTGGTCGTGCTGAACCCAGACGCCTACCTGCCCGACCTGGCCGTCTCGGTGAACAACTACGCTCTGCGGTTGACGGAGGTCGGGCGGCGGGCCGAGGCGCTCCCGGTCAATCAGGAGGCCGTCCGCCTCTTCGGTGAGCTGGCCGCGCTCAACCGGGAGGCCTATCTGCCCAACGTGGCCGGCTCGCTGAGCAACCAGGCTGTCTTGCTTGGGGAGGTCGGGCGGCGGGGTGAGGCGGTCTCGGTCGGTGAGGAGGCCGTCCGCCTCTACCGTGAGCTGGCTCAGCTCAACCGGGAGGCCCACTTGCCCGGCCTGGCCTCCTCGTTGAACAATTACGCTCTGCGGTTGGCGGAGGTCGGGCGGCGGGCCGAGGCGGTCCCGGTCGGTGAGGAGGCCGTCCGCCTCTACGGCGAGCTGGCCGCGCTCAACCGGGACGCCTATCTGCCCGACCTGGCCGGCTCGCTGACCAACCACGCTGCCTTGCTGGGGCGGGTCGGGCGGGGGGTCGAGGCGGTCTCGGTCGGTGAGGAGGCCGTCCGCCTCTACGGCGAGCTGGCCGCGCTCAACCGGGACGCCTATCTGCCCGGCCTGGCCGTCTCGTTGACCAACCAGGCAGCCTTGCTGGGGCAGGTCGGGCGGGGGGTCGAGGCGGTTCCGGTCAGTGAGGAGGCTGTCCGTCTCTTCGGTGAGCTGGCTGCGCTCAACCGGGAGGCCTATCTGCCCGACCTGGCCGGCTCGTTGCAGAGCAATGCTCTGCGGTTGGCGGAGGTCGGGCGGCGGGCCGAGGCGGTATCGGTCAATCAGGAGGCCCTCCGCCTTTTCGCGGAGCTGGCCGCGCTCAACCGGGAGGCCTATCTACCCGACCTGGCCTCCTCGTTGAACAACCACGCTGCCTTGCTGGCGCAGGTCGGACGGGGGGTCGAGGCGGTCCCGGTCAGTGAGGAGGCCGTCAGCCTCTACGGCGAGCTGGCCGCGCTCAACCGCGACGCTCACCTGCCCGATGCCCTGAGAAGTCTTACGGCTTGGGGGTATGTGCTGATCGAGAACTCCCGGTTCCGCGCCGCCGTCACACCGCTTACCGCGGCGTTACTGGCGGCGCGGGAACTGCCCGAGTACGTCGCCCAGAGCATCATCGGCTCGGCCGCCGACCTGCTCCGTCTCGCCTATGCGGGAGACGCCGCCGCTGTGGCCGACGAGTTCCGCGTGGTCACCGGCCAGGAGGTCCCGACCTGGATGAAGGAACCACCCTCCGCCACCGAAGGCTGACGAGAGCGACCTCCACAGCCTCCGTGATCCCGGATCCGACTGATCCCGATGTCACGTGCCGGGCCGGATCAGGCCGCTCTCGTAGGCCAGGATGACCAGCTGGACCCTGTCGCGCACGTTCAGCTTGGCGATGGCCCGGGTGATGTGGGTCTTGGCGGTGAGCGGACTGATGACGAGGCGCTCGGCGATCTCCTTGTTGGAGAGCCCGAGCGCCACGAGCCTGACCGTCTCCAGCTCCCGGGAGGTGAGGACGGTCAGCCGCCGCCCCGCGTCGGGCGTGAGGTCCTGCCGGTGGGCGAACTGCTCGATGACGCGGCGCGTCACCCCTGGAGACAGGAGCGCGTCTCCGTCGGCGACGGCGGCGACCGCCCGGCGGAGTTCGGCGGGTTCGACCTCCTTGGTGAGGAAGCCGCTGGCTCCGGCGCGCAGGGCGGCGAAAACGTGTTCGTCGGTGTCGAACGTGGTGAGGATGATGACTCGGCAACCCGGAGCGCCCGGGCCGGTGACGATGCGGCGCGTGGCGGTGATCCCGTCGGTGCCCGGCATGCGGATGTCCATGAGGATCACGTCGGGGCGGGTGCTCGCGGCCAGCCGTACGGCTTCGTCGCCGTCCTGGGCTTCGCCGACGATCGTGATGTCCCGGGATCGGGCCAGCAGGCTGCGGAAACCGGCCCGTACGAGTGCCTGGTCGTCGGCGAGGAGCACCTTGATCGTCACGCTGTCGAGCCTGCCACAGGGATGTCGGCCCGCACGGCGAAGCCGCCGGAGATCGGCCCTGCGGTGAGCGTGCCCCCCAGTGCGCTCACCCGCTCGCGCATGCCGGCCAGGCCATGGCCCTCAGTGACATCGGCGCCGCCTGGAATGCTGCCGCCGTTGTCTGTGATCTCGACGGTGACCGAGCGAGGCCGGTAGCCGATCGTCACCTCGGCCTTGCTCGCCCCCGCGTGCTTGAGCGTGTTGGCGAGGGACTCCTGCACGACGCGGTGAACGGCGATGGCGGTGATGGCGGGGACGACCGCGCGGTCGCCGTGCTCGTCGAGGGTCACCTCAAGCCCGGCGGCGCGGGTGTCGGCGATGAGAGCGTCCAAGGAGGCCAGGTCCGCCTGGGGTGCGGTGTCGGCGGGGTCGTCGCGCAGGACCGTGATGAGGGAGCCGAGGTCGGCCATCGCCCGGTTCCTGACGTTCTTCGCCAGGCGCAGCGCGGCGGCGGCCGCGGCCGGGTCCTCCTCCAGAGCGTCGGCGGCGACATTGAGCTGGACGCCGACGACGGCCAGTGTGTGGGCGATGATGTCGTGAACCTCGTGCGAGACACGCAGCCGTTCCTCGGCCGCGCGCGCACGGCTGTCGGTCTCGCGCAGCCGCTCACGCCAGCGCATCGCGGCGGCGTACGTGAGACCCGCGGCGACGAGGACCGCCAGGAGCAGTCCTTCCCCCGCGACGTGGATCAGGTAGCGGATCGGGTTACGGTCCAGGATCCAGCGGGCGTCGACGGCGGAGTAGACCAGCTGGGCCAGGCCGAGGGCGGGCACCCAGCGCACGCGTGACGTGGTGGCGGCGGTGAAGTAGGCGACCGCGGCCGGCCAGATCCAACCGGCGGGAGACCAGTGTCCGGTGAGGTGATAGACGAGGATCCCGCCGATCGACAGCAGCAGCACGGTCATCGGCCACCTGCGTCTGACCAGCAGGAGCGCTCCGAGAAGCAGACCGAGAGGGATCGTGCCCTGCCAGGGGTCGTGCACCCCGGTGGCGAGGGCCACGGCCACGAAGAAGACCAGCGTGAGGGCGGCGAGCGTGATGTCGGTGATCCGGGCGATGTGCCGGACGGGAGCCGGTTCGCGTCGTGGGGGCAGAGCGGCCATGCGGAGGCCCTTTCTCGAGGGACGACGGATATGAGACCGGGCCGCGTCGCCCAGACGGTCAACTGGGCGACGCCGTGGGCATGTCCGGCTTTCCGTAGCCGCGCGGACCGGCGGACTCAGGGGCTGCGGAAGCTTCGGCCGTCTCGACGAGAAACGCTAGGCCGGGCCGCGGCGGGAGCGCGTCGTCCGTCGATCGTCACCTGGCCTTGCACCGTTCGCCGTACGCGCTACACCGAACGGAGTAGGCATCACGCCTCGACCGGCCGCACGAGGCCGAGGCTCTCAGGGCTTCAGGACGGGCACGTCAAGCAGTGCGGAGGAAGGTCAGGATCACGGGGCCAGCCGGGCGACCGCTCCTGTTTCCAGGGCGGTCCACACAGCACCGTCCGGGCCGACGGCGATGCCGTGGGGTTCCGACGAGGGGGTGGGCAGGTCGTACTCGGTGATCAGCCCGGCGGGGGTGACGCATCCGACGCGGTTGGCGCCCCATTCGGTGAACCAGCACTCTCCGGAGGGCGCCGTGGTGATGGCGTGGGGCCTGGCGCTCCGATCGGGCAGCGGGAACTCCTGGATCGTGCCGTCCGCACCGAGCCTGCCGATCTGCCCCGCGGCGATCTCCACGAACCACACCGCGTCGTCGGCCCCGCACGTGATGCCCACCGGTGCGGCGCCGTCGGTGGGCAGTCTGTGGAGCGTCACCGTGCCGTCCAGGTCGAGCCGGCCGACGGCGTTGGCCTGGTTGAGGGTGAACCACAGTGCGTCGCCGGGGCCGGCGGTGATCATGGAGGGGAACGCTCCCTGTGCGGGGAGGGGGAAGTGGGTGATCTGTCCGTCCGTGGTGATGCGGCCGATCCGGTCGGTGTTCATCTCGGTGAACCACAGGGCGCCGTCCGGGCCCGCGCAGATGCCGAAGGGGCCGGCTCCGGGTTGGGGCAACGCGAACGCCGTGAGGGTTCCGTCGACGGTGACCCGGCCGATGTGGTCGTCCGCGGACCGGGTGAACCACAGTGCCCCGTCCGGGCCCGCGGTGATGATGCTCGGCCTGCAGTCCGCGGAACCCGCGGGATACCGGCTGAGCTCACCGTCGACGGCCAGGCGGGCGATCTCACCGCTGTGGACCAGGGTGAGCCACAACGCGGCGTCGGGCCCGGTCGTGAGGCCGTAGGGGCCGGCCTTCGCATCCGCGACCGGGAGTTCCCGAACCGATGAACGATCGGAGTGTTGCAACTTCTGCTCCAGGGTCAGGGCGCTCGTGCGGCGTCGGGAACGAGGCGGTCGTCGACACCCTGCCCGTCAGCACCAAAGCACGGCAACTCGTTAAAAAGGCCGTTTATGCGATCGGCGACAATCCCCATCGTGACGCCTCCCGATGTGACCATGTGGCTGGCCGGTCCGCGCGGCACGCGCGTGGAGTTGCGACGGCGAGGGTGCCGGGTCAGCGAGCGTCACGGAAACAGAGCCGAGGTGCTGATCGACGACGTGGACGAGGACGTCGCCGCCGTGCACTTCGAACTGGCCGTGGACCGATACGTCGCCGGCGGATACTCCCCCCGGACGCAGGAGGCCGCGCGCAGCGTCCTCGGCACCCCGGCGGACGACGCCGGATACGCGTTCGCGTTCGCCGCGAAGGTCGGCGGCGCCCGGGGCGAGCTCATCAGGGCACAGGCGCTGCGGCTGTGGGAGGACGATCAGGCGGCACGGGACGCCGAGCGGGCGGCGATCGAGGCGATCGACTCCCCGGTGTCCTTCTACGGCCTGCTGGACGACCACCTCCTCCTGATCCCGGACGGACCCGCGATCCACGCGTACGTCGACGGGCACGATGTGGTCTCACTCGTCGACGGGCTGGCCACCGCCAAGGGCATGACACCGGGCCGGCTGGGCTTCGACCCCCGGCGCGAGCCCTGGCGGATCGATCTCACGGGACGGCACCGGCTCCGGAGCCTGCTCGCCGGCGAACACATGAGCCGGCTGCGCTCGCTCCGGATCCGCACCTGGGGTGGCACCGCCCGCCTCGACCCGGTCCTGAGCTCCTACTCCGCCGGTGACCGGCTCAGCCACCTGTGCCTGCCGAGCCAGCGCGACGACCTCGCCGAAGCGCCGGTCGCGGGGCGATACCCCGGCCTGCGCGCACTGGAGTGCCCCGCGTGGCAGGTGGCGCCGCTGCTCCGGGACGGGGCGCCCCGGCTGCACACGCTCGTGGCGTACGGCATCGACGAGCGCGCGCCCTCCCTGCTGGACATGCTGGCCGGCCTCTCCCTGCCCGCCCTCCGCCACCTCGCCCTGTGGGAGACACACGTGGATCCCAGGGGCCTGGGCACCTCTCCGGTCGTCGCGAGGCTGGCCACCCTCGACCTGTGGAAGGTCAACGACGCCCACCGGTTCGACTTCCCCGCCCTGCTACGGCAGCGGCGGGAGCTGGCGCATCTGGAACGGATCGTCCTCCCCGGGCACTGCGTCCCCTCCACCATCCGCAGCCGCTTCGCCGACTGGCCGCAGGTGACCTTCGCCGGCCATGACCGCCGCGAGCTGCTCGCGCTCGACCTCGACACCCGGGGATACCCGCTCGCCATGTGATCCGGGCTCACTCACCGCCGACTCCTCAAGGGCAGGTCAGCGCTGGTTCCGTTCGGTCAGTCGCAGGGTGAGGCCGTGCGGCTCCAGGTGCAGTCGTGGCCGTGGGCGTACGGAGCCGGGGCAGGGGAGCAGGCGCCAGGACCGGATGATGCCGGCGAGGGACAACGTCAGGTCCATGAAGGCGAGTTCGTAGCCGATGCATTTCGACTCTCCTGCCCCGAAGGGCAGCCAGCCCTTGACCTGGTGCGGGTCACGTCCGTCCCACCTGTACGGATCGAAGGCCTCCGGGGAGGGGAACAGGTCGGGCCGGTGGTGCAGCACGTACGGGCTCAGCAGCACCTGCGCGCCGGCCGGGATGCGCCGGGAGCCGATGGCGGTGTCGGTGACGGCCACCCGCGGGAAGATCCAGCTGGGAGAGCGCATTCGCAGGACCTCGGCGACGACGCCTCGGGTGCGGGGGAGCCGGGCCATCACGTCGGCGGCGGTGTGCCCCTGGCCGAGCCGGGTGACGGCCTGCGCTTCGTGGGCCACTTCGGCGTCCAGCGCGGAGTCCTGGGAGAGCTGGTGCAGGGCCCAGGCGTGGCCGACGGCGGTCGCGGTGATCCCGCCGAGGAGCACGGTCATGGCCGTGTCGCGCACCTCCTTGTCGCTGAGCCGGTCGCTGTCGAGGGCGGTGGTGAACATGGACATCAGGTCGCCGTGGTCCGCGCCGTCCCGGCGGTAGGCGGCGATCTCCTCGTCCAGGAAGCGCAGCAGCCTGGCCTCGCTCTCGCGATAGCGGTGATTGCGGCGGGTGGGCAGGCGGTTGAGGCCTGGGGCGATCATCCGCAGGATGGTCTGGTGGTCGACGAAGTCGGTGACGGCCCGCCGTAGCCCGGCGACTTCGGGGCCGAGATCGCGGCGGCAGAACATGGTCGCGAGGGTGGAGCGGGTGGCCAGCGACCGCATCTCCGGCAGTACGTCCAGGATCTGTCCGTGGCGCCAGGTCGCGGTGACAGCGCCAACCTGGGCCTGGACGGTCCGGGCATAACCGGTCATCCGGCCGCTGTGGAAGGCGGGCTGCGCGAGCCGGCGGAGTCGTTTGTGCTTGGCCAGGGGGCAGGTGGCCATGCCGTCACCAACGATCGACCGCATGTTCTCGTAGAACACGCCCCCTTTGTCGAAGGCGTGGTCGGAGTTCCTGAGCACGCGCTGGGCCGCCTCCGGCGAGCACACCACATAGGTCGGCGTCCGGCCGAACCGCAGCTCCACGACCTCCCCGTGGCGTGGCAGCGCCGCCAGCAGGCCCAGCGGATCGGTGAGCAGGGGTTTCATGTGGCCGAGCAGTGGCCGGCCGCCCGGTGCCCTGGGCGGCCGGCCGGCACGTTCCGGCGCCTTCCCGCGCTCGGGTAGCCCGTCGTGATCGAGGCCGCCGCGCGGGGTGCGTCGAAGAGGGGAGCGCATGATCCTCCAGCCACCCTGAGGTCGCTCATCGCCATAGCTCGGCGACTCCACGTAATCACCGCCAAGTCCGGCCGGGAACTGGCGGCACGGTGACAGGCGCATGGCGGGCAGGTCCCGGCCCGTTGCCGCGTACGGGACCCGCCGCCGCCCACCGGCCACCCCGGCGCCGGAAGCGACCCGCCGCACCCTCGGTACCGGGAGCGACCCGCCCACCCCCGGCGCCCGGAGCCGGCACGAGAAATCGGGATGACGGCACCGGTAGCATCGGAGGCATCGGAGCCGCCGCCTCTCCGCGTGCGCGCTACATCGACACTGTCCTAAGGAGCTACCGTGTCCGCCGCCCTTGAGATACGCATCACCCTCGCCGGAGCCGAGCGCGTGGTGGCGGCGGGCACGACGGCCGGGGAGGCGCTCGGCGCCGACGGACGGTCGGTGATCGCCGCCCGGATCAACGGAGAGCTCCGCGACCTCGCCGCCGAGGTGGCCGAGGGCGACCTCGTCGAGCCGGTCGCGATCGACAGCCCCGACGGGCGGGCGATCCTGCGTCACTCGACCGCGCACGTCATGGCCCAGGCCGTGCAGGAGATCTTCCCCGAGGCGAAGCTGGGCATCGGCCCGCCGGTGGAGAACGGCTTCTACTACGACTTCGACGTCCGCGAGCCGTTCACCCCCGACGACCTCAAGCGCGTCGAGAAGCGCATGCGCGAGATCGTCAAGCAGGGGCAGACCTTCCGCCGGCGCCCGGTCGGCGACGACGAGGCCCGCGAGGAGCTGGCCGGCGAGCCGTACAAGCTGGAGCTGATCGGGCTCAAGGGCGGCGCCGCCGAGTCGGCCGACGGCGCGGACGTCGAGGTGGGCGGCGGGCAGCTGACCATCTACGACAACCTCGACCCCAAGTCGGGCGAGCTGTGCTGGAAGGACCTGTGCCGCGGGCCGCACCTGCCCAGCACCCGGGTCATCCCGGCGTTCAAGCTCATGCGGTCCGGCGGCGCCTACTGGCGGGGCAGCGAGAAGAACCCGCAGCTCCAGCGCATCTACGGCACCGCCTGGGAGACCCGCGAGAAGCAGGACGAGTACCTGCGCCTGCTGGAGGAGGCCGAGAAGCGCGACCACCGCAAGCTCGGCGCCGAGCTCGACCTGTTCTCGTTCCCCGACGAGCTGGGCTCGGGGCTGCCGGTCTTCCACCCCAAGGGCGGGGTGATCCGCCGGGTGATGGAGGACTACTCGCGCCGCCGGCACGAGGAGGCGGGATACTCCTTCGTCAACACCCCGCACATCACCAAGGACAACCTGTACAAGATCTCCGGGCACCTCGACTGGTACGCCGACGGCATGTTCCCTCCCATGGAGCTGGAGGGGGCGCGTTACTACCTCAAGCCGATGAACTGCCCGATGCACAACCTGATCTTCCGGGCGCGCGGGCGGTCCTACCGTGAGCTGCCGCTGCGGCTGTTCGAGTTCGGCACGGTCTACCGGTACGAGAAGTCGGGCGTGGTGCACGGCCTGACCCGCGTACGCGGCCTGACCCAGGACGACGCGCACATCTACTGCACCCAGGAGCAGATGCGCGACGAGCTGAAGTCGCTGCTGCGGTTCGTGCTCGACCTGCTGCGCGACTACGGCCTGGAGGACTTCTACCTGGAGCTGTCCACCAAGAACCCGGAGAAGTCCGTCGGCGACGACGAGACGTGGGAGCAGGCCACCGAGACACTGCGGGAGGTGGCCGAGTCCGAGAAGCTGGAGCTGGTCCTCGACCCGGCCGGCGCCGCCTTCTACGGCCCGAAGATCTCCGTGCAGGCCCGGGACGCCATCGGCCGGTCGTGGCAGATGTCGACCATCCAGCTCGACTTCAACCTGCCCGAGCTCTTCGGCCTGGAGTACCAGGCCGCCGACGGCACCCGGAAGCGGCCGGTCATGATCCACCGGGCGCTGTTCGGGTCGATCGAGCGGTTCTTCGGCGTGCTGGTCGAGCACTACGCGGGCGCCTTCCCCGCGTGGCTCGCGCCGGTGCAGGTCGTCGGCATCCCGATCGCCGACGCCCACGCGCCGTACCTCCAGGACGTCGCCAAGAGGCTGCGCGAGCAGGGCATCCGGATCGAGGTCGACGAGAGCGACGACCGCATGCAGAAGAAGATCCGCAACGCGCAGAAGGCCAAGGTGCCGTACATGCTCCTCGCGGGCGACGACGACATCGCGGCCGGCGCGGTCTCCTTCCGCTACCGGAGCGGCGAGCAGAAGAACGGCGTGCCGGTCGACCAGGCGATCGAGGAGATCGTCGACGCGGTCCGCCGCCGCGTCCAGGTCTGACGCCTGCGGGCCCGGCTCCGTCGAGGCCTGGACGGAACGTCGTACGGCGAACCCGGGCGCCCCCTCCGTGGGGACGCCCGCTGCGCCCGATGGCGCTCCGGTACGGTGAACCCGGCGGGCCGGGGGAGATCCGCCGGGTCATATGCTGCTGCACAGTACTGCCGGTGCACAGTGCTGATGGTGCACAGTGCCGCCGGTCGTCGTACGGGCGGCAGCGGCGGTGGCCTGGCGCAGGGGACGGACCGGAGGGAAGCGACGACCGTGGATTCAGAGCCGATCGAGCAGGCCGGCGCC
This sequence comes from Microbispora triticiradicis, assembly GCF_005864065.1. NCBI lineage: Bacteria > Bacillati > Actinomycetota > Actinomycetes > Streptosporangiales > Streptosporangiaceae > Microbispora > Microbispora triticiradicis. The sequence continues at coordinate 640,768 of NZ_VANP01000002.1, forward strand.
GGGGTTCCGGACAACTTCCAGCGCCTGTGGACTCCGCACCGGATGGCCTACATCAAGGGCGAGAACAAGCCCACCGGCTCCGGCGCGGACGACGGCTGCCCGTTCTGCGAGATCCCCAAGCTCTCCGACGAGGACGGGCTGATCGTGGCGCGGGGATCGGCCGTGTTCGCCGTGCTCAACCTCTACCCGTACAACTCCGGGCACCTGATGGTCTGCCCGTACCGGCACGTGTCCGACTATGCCGACCTCGACGGGCCCGAGACCGCCGAGCTCGCCGAGTTCACCAAGCGCGCCACGCAGGCGCTGCGCAAGGCGAGCGGGGCGCAGGGCTTCAACGTCGGCATGAACCTCGGCGGCGTGGCGGGCGCGGGCATCGCCGCCCACCTCCACCAGCACGTCGTGCCCCGGTGGGGCGGCGACACGAACTTCATGCCGGTGGTCGGGCACACCAGGGTCCTGCCGCAGCTGCTGCGCGACACCCGCGACCTGCTCGCCGGCGCCTGGCCCGCCGACTCCTGACCGCGCCCCGGCCACCGGGGCTCAGCCCGCCAGACCCGCCGGGGGGATCGGCGCGGTGGCCGCCGGGGCGGGCTCGCCGTACTGCAGGGCGCGGATCCCCGCGCTGAGCACCAGCGGTACGGCGAGGGCCAGGGCCATGGACAGCACGGCGGCCCCGGAGTCGTTGACGAGCATGCCGACCACCCCGCTCACGAGCGCGCCGAGCAGGCCCGCCTTGAGCGTGGGCGCCCGCTCGAACGCGACCGGCAGCACCCCGGCGCTGGCCGTGCCGGGGCGCAGCAGCGCGAAGACGAGGAATGCGAAGGCGGCGATCACCACCGGCATCAGGTTGGGGCTGAGCAGCGTGGCGAGCATCGCCCCGAGCTTGCGGGAGATCACCGGCAGGAACGTGCCGTCGGCGACCTGCCCGGCGAACCGCCCGAGATGCGTCTGGCTGGCCGGGGGACGCAGGTAGTCGAGGTAGGCGATCGTCATCACCAGCACGCCGCCCGCCGCGCAGAACGCGCCCAGCTTGACCACCGACACCCGCCTGCCCGCGACGATCATCGCGGTGACCGCGATGCCGGGGACGAAGGCGATGACGCCGCCGAAGTCGCTGCCCACGCCGGGCCAGCCGTCCAGCAGCATGGCGAAGGCCCCGAGCACGGCGATCAGGGCCACCGCGACGGACTTGCGGCCCGACCGCACGAGCCGGTCCGCGACGGCCGTGGTCACGAGCAGCACGGCCGTGGCCAGCAACGCGAAGGGGATGTTCCCCAGGCCGTAGTAGCGGGCGCCGACCACTCCCGTGTAGCCCATCAGGCTGTTGAGCTGCAGGGGCGTGCCGGTCAGCAGGTCGCCGAGCAGCACGGCCGCGGTCACCGCCGCGATCACGGTCAGCGGCCCGAGCACGGCGCGCCGCCACGGCCCAGCGAGGGCCACGAGGGTCAGCGCCGCCGCGATGGCCGCGATCGAGGCGAAGAGCGTGAGCACCGGCTGCGCCGTACGGGCCCACGGGAGAAGGTTGACCAGATAGGTCGAGGCGGGGATCGCCGCCAGCGCCACGGCCGCGGACCGTACGGCGGGCAGCCGGTCGCGGCGGCGCAGCAACAGGAACGCGGTCAGGTAGAACAGCACCTGGAGCACGGCGAGGGTGGTGAAGAAGACGCCGGTGGTGTTCCTGATCGTCTGCCCGGCCACGTCGGCGGTCCGCAGGGCCGCGACGCCCTCCGCGAGACTGCCGCCGCCGGTCCCGTGTGTCTCGACCGGGACGCCGACGACGTTCGGGGGAGCGGCCACTCCGGCCCGGGCGAGGATCGTGGCGGTGAGGTCCGGCAGGATGATCATGTCGTCACGGTGGGTGGACCTGGCGCCGAGCGTGCGTCCCGGCCCGGTCGCGCCCGCGCCGTCCAGGCCGGTGGCCGGGGCGGAGTCCGGGCCGGTTGTGGCCGGGCCGCGCAGCATCGCCACCCGCAGGTGCGGCACCGGCCCGTGGTCACCGACGCCCGCCACCAGCACCGTCGCCTGTCCCAGGCGGGGCAGGAGCGCGCCGAGCTTCGCGTCGGCCGCCTGCGCCGCCGCCCGGCGCGCCTGCGGGGACACCGCCTCCGGCACCTCGCTCAGCCGGTCGGCCGAGATGTAGGGAGCGATGAGATCGGGGATCTCCACCGCGACGACGTCCGCCCGGGTCCAGTCCGAGACCTGCCCGGCGTCGGCGGCGTAGACGTCCACGCGCCCGGCGCGGTCGGCCAGCGCGAGCGCCGCGCCCGGGCCCACGGCCATCGTGGTCCGCCCGGCCGTGTGCAGGGCCTGTCCGAGGGTTCCGGCGTCGCGCTGCTCGCGCACCTCCCACAGCCAGGAGAACTCGGGGACCACCGCGCCCGCGCCGCTCGCCTCGGGCGTGGGCGCCATGCCGCAGCGTCCGCCCACCGCCGAGCGCACCCCGGCCGAGACCGTGAGCCACCCGTCGTAGGGGCAGGTGCCGTCCTTGCGGACGGTCCGGGCGGACAGGGAGCCGATGGCGGACTCACCGGCGAGCCGCCACAGGGCGGGGGTGTCCGCCGGGGTGACGTCGCTCCACATCAGCCCCGGGATCCCGACCAGGACCATCCGCTCGCCGGCCGTCTTCTCGCCGGCGGCCGTCCCGCCCTGGCCGGGCCTCTGCTCCGGTCCGGCCGCGAGTCCGGCGTACGCGGCCGTGGTGGGCGCGAGAGTCACGACCGACACACCGAACACGACGGCGACGAGCGCGCGCCTCACCCACGTGCCACTCACCGGCGACCCCCAGGCCCGTACATGATCTTGGAAAAACCCGCGACCACGCTACCGGACCCGTGGACGTCCGCGCAGCGACTCGGTCCGTCCCGGGCGGCCCGGATCAGGCGGACGGGATCGGGCCGCCGGAGCCGGGCGTACGGGTCATGTCGCCAGGGTGGCGGCGCTCTCGTTGCCGAGGCGGTCGAGCGTGGTGACGTAGTAGGCGCCCGAGCCCGCTGCGGCGTACTGCGGCGCGGCCGAGGCCGGCACGACGGCGAGCAGGTTGCGCGCGTCGGCCGTGGCGCAGGAGGCGTCCTTGCCGGTCACCCGGTACACGGCGTACGCCTGCGCGCCGGGCTGGGCCTGCCAGGTCAGCGCCCCCGAGGCGGCCTTCACCCCGCGCGGGGCGGCCGGCGCGGCGGTGGACCCCGTCCTGAGCACCGGCGGCAGCGCGGGCCGCGTGTAGTGCTCCTTCACGATCCGGTCGAGCACGCCCAGGGGGTTCCGCACGAGCTGGGCGGCGCTGAAGTAGACGTCGCCGGAGATCTCCGGGTGCTTGCGGTTCAGCGTGAGGTGCGCGGGCAGCTCCCCGGCCTTGGTCCAGGCCGGGGTGTCGGTCGCGCCGACCCGGTAGAGCGCCTGCCCGATGTAGAGATCCACGTCGGTGCCCTTCACCGCGTCGGCCCACCACTTGGCGAGGACGGTGTAGTCGGCGGCGGCGAAGCCCCGGGGCCAGTAGAGCTGGGGCATCACGTAGTCGACCGAGCCCTTCTTGATCCACGCCTTCGCGTCCGCGTAGATCGAGTCGTAGGCCGACATGCCCTTGGTGGCCGACCCCGCCGGGTCCTCGGCCTTGTTGCGCCAGATGCCGAAGGGGCTGATCCCGAAGACGGCGTACGGCCTCGCCGCGTGGACCGCGTCCGAGACCTGGGCGACGAGGTCGTTGACGTTGCGCCGCCGCCAGTCGGCGAGGCTCAGGCCCTTGCCGTACTTCTTGTACGCCGCCTGGTCGGCGAACCTCGTGCCCCGGCCCGGGTAGGGGTAGAAGTAGTCGTCGAAGTGGACGCCGTCGACGTCGTAACGCTGCACGACGTCCGTCACGACCTTGGTCACCCAGTCGCGCACCTGGGGCAGCCCGGGGTTGTAGTAGAGCTTGCCCTCGTGCTTGACGACCCAGTCGGGGTGCAGCCGCGCCGGGTGCCCGGCGGGCAGCTTCGCGGTGGCCGAGTCGGCCGCCCGGTAGGGGTTGAACCACGCGTGGAACTGCAGCCCCCGCTTGTGGGCCTCCTCCACGAGGAACGGCAGCGGATCCCAGCCCGGGTCCCGGCCGGCCGTGCCGGTGAGCCACTGCGACCACGGCTCCAGCGACGAGCGGTAGATCGCGTCCGAGGCGGGACGCACCTGGAAGAACACGGCGTTCAGCCGGCGCTTCACCGCGTTGTCGAGGATCCTCAGGTACTCGGCCTTCTGCCGGTCGGGCGACAGCCCGGGCTTCGACGGCCAGTCGACGTTGTGCACGGTCGCGATCCAGACACCGCGGAGCTGGCGCTTGGGATATTTCGCGCTGGTCGCGCAGGCGCCCGTCGCCGTCAGCGTCTCCGCCTTCACCACCTGGGTCCGCCCGTCCTTCGCTTTCGCCGTGCTGCCGACCTTCTCGGCCTGGGCCCCGGGGCCGAACGTGTAGGCGGCGCCGATGGCGGCGGCGGCGATGACGGTGGTGGCGATCAACGGGCGGACGACCTGTCTCCGCTCGGTCACGTGGCTGCCCCTCCGATTTGCCGGTAAGTCCGGCGACCAGTCTTACATCGGCATAAGAGCGGTTTAGCCAGAAAAAACGAAACGCACTTGTGATGCGGATGTGACGCGGGGCACGTCGTGAGGCTCCCCGGGCGGCTGTCCGGTCAAACCCGGCGGTACGGATGAGCTGCGCGAACGGCCCGTCCGGCGGCGGCGCGGCCCGTCCCGGCCGGACGAGGGGCCGCCGGGGCGCGGGGGAATGGTTGTGAGGCGGATTGGTGACATCCGCACGCCCGGCGGCGGGAGGCGTGCCGCCGGGCGTCCGTGTCCGATGGTCGTCCGGACAGTCGTCCAGCTGATCGTCCAGACGGTCGTCCGAGCCGTCGCGCGATGCGGGCCTACTGCTCGCCCGCCGCGGCCACCTTGTCGACCAGGTGCGCGGGCAGCGGCTCGTACCGCAGGAAGGAGCGGGTGAACGTGCCCGTCCCGTGGGACAGCGAGCGCAGGTCGACGGCGTACCGGGTGATCTCCAGCTGCGGGACCTCGGCGCGCACCAGCGTGCGGCCCGTGCCGACCGGCTCGGTGCCGAGCACCCTGCCCCGGCGTGAGGACAGGTCGGACATCACGGCGCCGACGTAGTCGTCGGGCACCAGCACCGCGACCTCGTCCACGGGTTCGAGCAGGTGCGTGGCCACCTTCGCCGCGGCCTCCTTGAGCGCGAGCTGACCGGCGATCTGGAAGGCCATGTCGGAGGAGTCCACCGAGTGGGCCTTGCCGTCGTAGAGCGTGACGCGGATGTCGACCATCGGGTAGCCGGCGACGACCCCCCGTTCCATCTGCGCGCGCACGCCCTTCTCGACCGACGGGATGAACTGCCGCGGGACCACCCCGCCCACGATCTTGTCGACGAACTCGAACCCGCCGCCCGACGGCAGCGGCTCGACCTCGATGTGGCAGATGGCGTACTGCCCGTGGCCGCCGGTCTGCTTGACGTTGCGCCCCATGGCCTGCGCCCGGCCGCCGAACGTCTCCCGCAGCGGCACGCGCAGGCCGACCTTCTCGACCTCCACGCCGTGCCGCTTGGCCAGGCGGTCGAGCAGGACGTCGGAGTGCGCCTCGCCCATGCACCACAGCACGAGCTGGCGGGTTTCGGCGTTGTTCTCCAGCCGCAGTGTCGGGTCCTCGGCGACGAGGCGGCCGAGGGCCTGGCTCAGCTTGTCCTCGTCGGCCTTCGACCTCGCCCTGATCGCGACCGGCAGCAGCGGGTCGGGCATGGTCCACGCCTCGACCAGCAGCGGCTCGTCCTTGGCGGAGAGCGTGTCGCCGGTCTCGGTGCGCGACAGCTTGGCGACCGCGCAGACGTCCCCGGCGACGCACTTGCCCACGGTCCGCTGCAGTTTGCCGAGGGGCGAGGACAGCGCGCCCACCCGCTCGTCGACGTCGTGGTCCTCGTGACCCCGGTCGGCCAGGCCGTGGCCGGAGACGTGGACCGTCATGTCGGGCCGCAGCGTGCCGGAGAAGACCCGGACCAGGCTGATCCGCCCGACGTACGGGTCGCTGGTCGTCTTGACGACCTCCGCCACCAGCGGGCCGTCCGGGTCGGCGGTGATCTCCTTGCACGGCTTGCCGTCGATCGTGGTGATGTGCGGCAGCGGGTGTTCCAGGGGCGAGGGGAAGCCCTGCGTGACGATCTCCAGGAGCTCCAGCGTGCCGACGCCGGGCGCGGTGGCGAGCACCGGGTAGAAGCTGCCCCGGGCCACCGCCTTCTCCAGGTCGTCGATGAGCACCTTGGTGTCGATCGTCTCCCCGGAGAGGTAGCGGTCCATGAGGGACTCGTCCTCGCTCTCCTGGATGATCCCCTCGATGAGGTCGCCGCGGTACTGCTCGATGAGCGCGAGCTGGTCCGAGGCCGGCTCCCGCTCCGACCTGCGGCCGCCGCCGTAGTCGAACAGCCGCTGCGACAGCAGGCCGAGCAGGCCGGTGCCGTCCACCGGCAGGTAGAGCGGCGCCACGCCGTCGCCGAACGCGTCCTGGCAGGTGGCGAGGACGTCGTCGAAGGCGGCCCGCTGGTGGTCGATCTTGCTGATCACCACCGCGCGCGGCATGCCGACGAGCGCGCACTCGTCCCAGATCATCCGGGTGAGCCCGTCGACGCCCTCGACGGCCGAGACCACGAACAGCGCGGCGTCCGCGGCGCGCAGCCCGGCCCGCAGGTCGCCGACGAAGTCCGCGTACCCCGGGGTGTCCAGAAAATTGATCTTGATGCCGTTGTAGACGACCGGGGCGACCGACAGGTTCACCGAGCGCTGCTGGCGCACCTCCACCTCGTCGAAGTCGCTGACCGTGGTGCCGTCCTCGACCCGGCCGGGACGCTGCACGGTGCCCGTCTCCGCGAGCAGCGCCTCGATCAGGGTCGTCTTCCCGGCTCCGGAATGGCCGACCAGCACGACATTGCGCACCATGTCCGGCCGATCGGCCACGGGTGCCCTGCCCGCGGCCCCTGTTGTCGCGCCGGTTGATCTTTCGGCCACATCGCCTCCCGAATCTCGGAGCGGCGGAGAGGGGGCGCACGGACGCGCCCCGCGCCGGCCGCTCGTGCCGTCGCTTCCCGCGCCCGGGGCCCGCCCTCTCACGACCACACGACGGGGTTCACCTCCGCGTCATCTCCGTGCGGTCCTGCGGGCGCGTGCTCTTCACCCTTTACCCATGTGGCGCATATCACAAGACTTTTCGGCGAATGTGCTTGCGAGGTGCGGCGGCCCTGGATGGCCTACGATCGGACGGCGATGTTGAACATCCTGCGCCCCGCCGTCACCCGAGTCATGACCCCCCTGGGACGGGCCCTCGCCCGCCGCGGGATCTCGCCCGATGTGATCACCACGGTCGGCACGCTCGGAGTGGTGGCCTCGGCCCTCGTCTTCTACCCGTCCGGACATCTGTTCGCGGGATCAGCCGTCATCACGTTCTTCGTGCTCGCCGACGCCCTTGACGGGGTGGTCGCCCGGATGACGGGCAAGGGGAGCACGTGGGGCGCCTTCCTCGACTCCACGCTCGACCGCCTCGGTGACGCCTCGATCTTCTCCGGGCTGATCCTCTACTTCGTCCTCGAGGACGAGCCCGAGATCGTCCTCGCGGCCGTCGCGCTCTTCTGCCTGGTCGCGGGAGCATTGGTCTCCTACGCGAAGGCCAGGGCCGAGGGGCTCGGCATGACCGCGAACGTGGGCATCGCCGAGCGGGGGGAGCGCCTGGTGGTCGTGCTCGTCGCGGCCGGACTCTCCGGCCTCGGCGTGCCGTACATCCTGGCGGCCGGGCTCTGGCTGCTCGCCGCGGCCAGCGCCGTCACGGTCGTCCAGCGGATGGTGCACGTCTACAGACAGGCGGTGGACAGATGAGCGACACGGGCGGCCCGCCCGGCCCGCCCCGGCGGCCCCCGCGGCCCCACGGGACGCCGCTCGCCGACCGGGCGGTCGCGGCCGCGTACGCCGCCGGCTGGGCCGTGGTGCGCCACGTGCCGGAGCGGACGGCCGCCTGGTTCTTCCGGGCGCTCGCCGACCGGCTGTGGCGCAGGCGCGGCCGGTCCGTGCGCCGCCTGGAGGCCAACCTGGCCCGGGTCGTCGGCGCGGACTTAGCGGACCCCGCCGTACGGGACCTGAGCCGGGCGGGCATGCGCTCCTACTTCAGGTACTGGATGGAGTCGTTCCGCTTCACCGCCTACACCCGGGAGCGGATCCTCGAACGCACCCGGTTCACCGGCGCCGAGGGCATCTTCGACAACCTCGCCCGGGGCAGGGGAGTGGTGGTCGCGCTGCCCCACATGGGCAACTACGACCTCGCCGGGGCCTGGCTGGTGCACATGGGCCACCCCTTCACCACCGTGGCCGAGCGGCTGAAGCCCGAGTCGCTGTTCGAGCGGTTCGTGGCCTACCGCGAGAGCCTCGGCATGGAGGTGCTGCCGCTCACCGCCAAGGGCGGCGGCAGCGCCATGGCGTTCGGCACGCTCGCCAAGCGCCTGCGCGAGGGCCGCCCCGTCTGCCTGCCCGCCGAGCGCGACCTGACCGAACGCGGCATCGAGGTCGAGTTCTTCGGCGCGCGGACCCGGATGGTCGCCGGGCCCGCGCTGCTGGCCATCCAGACAGGCGCCGCGCTGCTGCCGGCCGTGCTGTGGTTCGAGGAGGACGGCTGGGGCATCCGGGTGCACGAAGAGGTCCCGGTGCCGGCCGAGGGGACCCGGCAGGAGAAGGTCGTGGTCATGACCCAGGCACTGGCGGCGGTCTTCGAGAAGGGGATCGCCGAGCACCCGGAGGACTGGCACATGCTCCAGCGCGTCTGGCTCGACGACGTCGAACCCCCCGCCGGGGCCGGGTCGTGAAGGTCGGGATCGTCTGCCCGTACACCTGGGAGGTTCCCGGGGGCGTGCAGGCGCACATCAGGGACCTCGCCGAGGCGCTGATCGAGGACGGGCACGAGGTGTCCGTCATCGCGCCCGCCGCCGACGACGCCGAACTGCCGGCGTACGTGACCTCGGCCGGCCGTGCCGTGCCCGTGCCGTACAACGGCTCGGTGGCCCGCCTCGCGTTCGGCTTCCTGTCGGCGAACCGGGTGCGCAAGTGGATCAGGGAGGGCGGGTTCGACGTGCTGCACGTGCACGAGCCCGCCGTGCCGTCGCTCGGGGTGCTCGCCTGCTGGGTCGCCAAGGGGCCGATCGTGGCGACGTTCCACGCCTCCTACGAGCGCTCGCGGGCGATGTCCGTGGCCGCGCCGATGCTGCAGAGCGCGCTGGAGAAGATCACGGGCAGGATCGCGGTCTCCGACGCCGCCCGCAAGACGCTGGTCGAGCACCTCGGCGGCGACGCGGTGCTGATCCCGAACGGCGTGACGGTGCGCCGGTACGCCGAGGGCGAGCCGCTGCCGGGCTGGGGGCCCGACGGCAACGTGATCGGGTTCCTCGGGCGGATGGACGAGCCGCGCAAGGGCCTGCCCGTGCTGCTGGAGGCCTTCGCCATGCTCGCCGCCGAGCGGCCCGCGCTGCGGCTGCTGGTCGCCGGCCCGGGGGACGCCGACGACGTGCTCGGCCGGGTGCCCAAGCCGTACCGCGACCGGGTCGGGCTGCTCGGCATGGTCAGCGAGGCCGACAAGGTGCGCGCCTACCACTCCGTCGACGTCTTCTGCGCGCCCAACCTGGGCGGGGAGAGCTTCGGCATCGTGCTCACCGAGGCCATGTCGGCCGGGGCGCCGATCCTCGCCAGCGACATCCCCGCCTTCCGGCGCGTGCTGGGCGAGGGGCAGGCCGGGGCGCTGTTCGCCACCGGCGACCCCGCCGCCCTCGCCCGGGAGGCCGCCCGCTTGCTGGACGACCCCGGGCGGCGGGCCAAACTCTCCGACGAGGCGCGCCAGGCGGTGTGGAAGTACGACTGGTCGACGGTCGCGCGGGAGGTCGTCCGCGTGTACGAGACCGTCGCCCACGCGGAGGCGGGAGTCGTGGAGGACGCGCTGCCGTGACGTCGACCCTGATCACCGTGGTGGCCGTGGCCCTCGTGGCCGTCGTGCTGTTCGCCGTCTACGTCTCCTGGCGGGCCGGGCGGCTCGACCGGCTGCACATCCGGCTGGAGACCGCGCAGGCCGCCCTCGACGCCGCGCTGCTGCGCCGCGCGGCGGTCTGCCTGGAACTGGCCGGCTCGCGCATCCTCGACCCCGCCACCTCCCTGGTGCTCGCCGCGGCCGCCCACGAGGCCCGTACGGCCGGGCCGGACGAGCGCGAGCACGCCGAGAGCGACCTGTCGCGGGCCCTGCGCGTGGTCGCCGACCAGGAGCGGTTCCGCGAGAGGCTGGCGGAGCACCCCACCGGGGAGGCGCTGCTGGAGGAACTGGACACGGCGGTCGCCAAGGTCGTCTACTCGCGCCGGTTCTACAACAACGCCGCCGCGGTCACCCGTACGGCGCAGCGGCGCTGGCTGGCCCGCGCGCTGCACCTCGCCGGGCACACCGACCCGCCCCGGTTCTTCGACATCGACGACGAGCCCCCGGAAGCCCTGATGGCCGCATAGTCGCTATTTGACGGGCATTAGGGGTATTCCCGGTAAGCTCATGCCGTTTCATTGCCATGCTGGGCGACGGTCCGCGTGCCGGTCGCGTCATGCCCGGTGACGGGGGCTCTCCACCGGGAGGAGCGGGACGGTGCGGGCAGGGATCGGCTTCACACTGGCCATGGCGGTCGTCCTCACCGGAGCCGCGTGCTCGGGTGACGACAGGCCCGCCGCCCAGTCGGAAGGGGCCGCGAGCCCGGTGGCCTCGCCGTCGCCGACGGCCCCTCCGGAACACCCGTTCACCGGGCGCCCGGTCGGCTCCCGCAGGCCGGTACTCGCCGTGAAGATCGAGAACACCCACGCGGGCAAGCCGCAGATCGGCCTGCGCAGCGCCGACGTCGTCTACGTCGAGCAGGTCGAGGGCGGGCTCACCCGGCTCATGGCGATCTTCTCCTCCAAGCTCCCCGCGCAGGTGGGGCCGGTCCGCAGCGCCCGGATCTCCGACCTGCACATCCTGCCGATGTTCGGCAAGCCCGCCCTCGCCTACTCCGGCGTGCAGACGAAGATGATCCCCTTCGTCCAGAAGGCCTCGCTGTTCGACGTGTCCGACAGCCGCGCCCCCGGCGCGTACGTCCGCGCGCCGGGCCGGGTCGCGCCGTACAACCTGGTCGGCAGCCCCAGGAAGCTGCTGGCCAAGGCGCCGCAGGCGAGCAAGGCGAAGGACATCGGGTTCGTCTTCTCCGACGAGCCGCCCGCCGGGGGGACGCCGCAGAAGACGGTCAACGTGCGCTACCCGGCCGCCCGCTTCGCCTTCACCTGGTCGGAGGCCCAGAAGCGCTGGCTGGTCACGCAGGACGGCGAGAAGGACATGGCCGCCGAGGGCGGCCAGCAGGGCGCGCCCACGATCGTCGTGCAGTGGGTGAAGACCGATCGCTCGGAGTTCCACGACTTCACCGGGAGCTACACCCCGCTCGTGCACACCGTCGGGAAGGGCACCGGGGTGGTGCTGCGGGACGGCCAGGCGTACCGGGTCAAGTGGTCGCGCGCCTCGGAGAAGGAGGGCACCGTCTACACCACGGCCGACGGGAAGCCGATGCCGTTCGCCCGGGGCCAGGTCTGGGTGGTGCTCGCGTCGCGCAAGCCCGTCGCCCCGTGAGCTCGCGGCCGTGCCTGCACGGCCGCGCCCGGGGTTCGACCTGACGGACAAACGGCGTGATCGGTTTCGACACGTGGGCACTGCAGTCGCGGGAGCGGCCAGCACCTACCATGGAGAGGAATCCGTAGGCCCGCCGTCGTGAGGTAGCACCGTGTCCAGCAGCGCCCCCGAAGTCAACGAGACCGCCGCCGTCGGCACCGCCCGCGTGAAGCGGGGCATGGCCGAGATGCTCAAGGGCGGGGTCATCATGGACGTCGTCACCCCCGAGCAGGCCAAGATCGCCGAGGACGCCGGCGCCGTCGCCGTCATGGCGCTGGAGCGCGTCCCCGCCGACATCCGCGCCCAGGGCGGGGTGTCCAGGATGAGCGATCCCGACATGATCGAGGGCATCGTCAACACCGTGTCCATCCCCGTGATGGCCAAGGCCAGGATCGGCCACTTCGTGGAGGCCCAGGTGCTCCAGGCGCTGGGCGTCGACTACGTCGACGAGTCCGAGGTGCTGACCCCCGCGGACTTCGCCAACCACATCGACAAGTGGCAGTTCACCGTGCCCTTCGTCTGCGGGGCGACCAACCTGGGCGAGGCGCTGCGCCGCATCACCGAGGGCGCCGCGATGATCCGCTCCAAGGGCGAGGCCGGGACCGGCGACGTGTCGAACGCCACCACCCACATGCGCAAGATCCGGGGCGAGATCAAGCGCCTCACCTCGCTGCCCGAAGACGAGCTGTTCGTCGCCGCCAAGGAGCTCCAGGCGCCGTACGAGCTGGTGGCCGAGGTCGCGAAGACCGGCAAGCTGCCGGTGGTGCTGTTCACCGCGGGCGGCATCGCCACCCCCGCCGACGCCGCGATGATGATGCAGCTCGGCGCCGAGGGCGTGTTCGTCGGGTCGGGCATCTTCAAGTCCGGCGACCCCGCCAAGCGGGCCGCCGCCATCGTCAAGGCCACCACCTTCTACGACGACCCCGACGTGATCGCCAAGGTCTCCCGTGGCCTCGGCGAGGCGATGGTCGGCATCAACGTCGACGACATCCCGGTGCCGCACCGCCTCGCCGAGCGCGGCTGGTAGGCGTCGCCGGCAGGCACGGCGTTTCCCGAAAAGGCAAAAGAGGGTCCCGGCGGCGGCGTGTCGGCCGCGGGGGACCGGCGGTGAGGCGATTCGCTCGGCTGGGACGTCCCGGCCGGGCGTTTTCGCTGTGTGCCGGCGATCGCCGAGGCCACGGGCGTCCCACCCGCTGATCGTCTCCCCGCCGATCGTCCCAGGGAGCCCAGTTGCCCGGCCTCGATCGTCGTGCCTTCCTCGTCACCGGACTCGCCGCGGGACTCGGCGCCGCGATTCCCAGGCCCGCCTCGGCGACTGCATCTCCTGAGATCCCTCCGTTCCCGATGCCCGGGGCGAGTGCCGCGCGCGGCCTGTGCTCCGACCCGTTCACGCTCGGCGTGGCCTCGGGCGACCCCGACCACGCGGGTTTCGTGATCTGGACCCGGCTCGCCCCGCGGCCGCTCGCCGAGGACGGCCTCGGCGGCATGCCGCCGGTCGTCGTCCCCGTGGAGTGGCAGGTCTACGACGACGAGTGCTGCCGCCGGATCGTACGGGCGGGCGTGGCCGATGCGAGCCCCGAGTGGGGGCACAGCGTCCACGTCGAGGTCGGCCACCTGGCGGCCGGCAGGGAGTACTGGTACCGCTTCCGCGCGGGGCCGTACCTCTCGCCGGCCGGCCGGGCGCTGACCGCCCCGCACCCGGCGTCGTTCGGCGGGCCGCTGACGATGGCGTTCGTCTCGTGCGCCCAGTACGAGCACGGCTACTTCACCGCCTACCGCCGCCTCGCCGAGGACCACCCCGACCTGGTCCTCCACCTGGGCGACTACCAGTACGAGTACGCCCGGGACACCTACGTCGCCCCCAGCGGCAACGTGCGCGACCACGAGGGGCCGGAGACGGTGACACTGGCGGACTACCGCCGGCGGCACGCGCAGTACAAGACCGACGCCGACCTGCGGGCGGCCCACGCCGCCGCGCCGTGGCTGGTCGTCTTCGACGACCACGAGGTGGACAACAACTGGGCCGGGGAGACGCCGGCGCACCCGGACGAGGGGCCCGCCTTCCGGCGGCGCCGGGAGGCCGCGTTCCGCGCCTACTACGAGAACATGCCGCTGCGCCGCACCTCGATCCCGTGCGGTGCCGGCCTGCGGCTCTACCGGAGGGTCGAATGGGGCAGGATGGCGAGCTTCCACCTGCTCGACACCCGGCAGTACCGCGACGACCAGGCCTGCGGCGACGGCTACAAGAACTGCCCGGAGGCGGCCGACCCGGCGCGGTCGATCCTCGGCGCCGAGCAGGAGGCCTGGCTGCTCGACGGCTTCCGGCGCTCGCGGGCGCGGTGGGACGTCATCGGCCAGCAGGTGTTCTTCGCCCGGCGCGACAGCGACGCCGGGCCCGGCACGCGCACCAGCCAGGACGCCTGGGACGGGTACGCGGCCTCGCGCCGGCGCGTCACGCGGGGCTGGGTGGACGCCGGCGTGCGCAACCCCGTCGTGCTCACCGGCGACGTGCACGCGCACTGGGCGAGCGACCTGAAGCTGGACTACGACGACCCGGCCGGGCCCGCGGTCGGCTCCGAGCTCGTCACGACCTCCGTCAGCACGACCGGCGACGGGGCCGACTCCGACCCGGCCGACCACCCCTTCCTGCGGATCAATCCGCACCTGAGGTTCTACAACAACCAGCGGGGTTACGTCCTGACCCGCGTCGGGCCGGAGGCGATGACCGCGGACTTCAAGGTGGTGCCCCGGGTCAGCGTCCCCGGCGCGGAGGCCTGCACCAGGGCCACCTTCGTCGTCGAGGACCGGGTGCCCGGGGTCCGGCAGGCCTACCTGCGCCCGTACTCGCCGCCGATCGCGGCCCGGACGGCGGACGTCACGGCCGAGGACACGATCCGGCAGGAGACCGAGCGCCCCTGAGCGGCGCGGCCGTACGGCGGTGTCCTTCCGGGCGTGCTCCCGGGGGTCCTCCCCGGCTCCTCGGGGAGACGTCCTCGCGGAGACGCCGCCCGCGTCGTTCCCCGGCGGCGGCGTTATCGTGACCGGCTATGACGACCGACGACACCGGGCGGCTCGCCGAGCATCTGTCGCGTGAGCTGCGTCACCTCGTGATGCTGCTGCGCCGTACGACGGCCGGGCAGCCGGTCACGGCCCAGCAGTACTCCGTGCTCGGCTCGCTGGAGGAGGCGCCCCGCCGGATGACCGAGCTGGCCGAGGAGCACGGAGTGCAGCTCCCGACGATGAGCGTGCAGGTCAACCGCCTGGAGGAGGCCGGCCTGGTGGCGCGGGGCACCGACGCCTCCGACGCCCGGGTCCGCACCGTCGAGCTCACCGACGAGGGCCGCGACCGCCTGCGGGCCGTACGGCGGGCGCGTATCGCGTATCTCTCCCGCCGGCTCGGCGCGCTGACCCCCGAGGAGCGCTCGGCCATCGAGAGCGCCCTGCCCGCCCTGGCCAAGCTGGGACGGACATGACCGCGTTTTGGGCGGGGGAGGCCGGGGCCATACCCTGAACGGGTCACCACAGGAGGGGAAACCGTGACGTCCGCACCGAAGATCGGCGTGCTCGCCCTGCAGGGCGACGTGCGCGAGCACGTCCGCGCACTGGAGGAGTCGGGGGCGGCCGCGGTCCCGGTGCGCCGCCCGGGGGAGCTCGCCGCGGTGGACGCGCTGGTCGTCCCGGGCGGGGAGTCGACCACTATGTGGAAGCTCGCCGTCACCTTCGAGATGCTCGACCCGATCCGGCTGCGGATCAAGGAGGGCATGCCCGCCTACGGGTCCTGCGCCGGGATGATCATGCTGGCCGACCGGATCGAGGGCGGCGTCGAGGGCCAGGAGACCCTCGGCGGCATCGACATGGTGGTCCGCCGCAACGCCTTCGGCCGCCAGGTCGACTCCTTCGAGGCCGATCTCGACTTCGCCGGGCGCGGGGAGATCAGGGCCGTGTTCATCCGCGCGCCCTGGGTCGAGTCGGTGGGGCCGGACGTCGAGGTGCTGGGCCGGACCGCGGCTGGGGATAGGATCGTCGCGGTCCGACAGGGACCGCTGCTCGCGACGTCCTTCCACCCGGAGCTGACCGGCGACGCGCGCGTGCACTCGTATTTTGTCGAAATGGTGAGGGAGTTCTAGGCGATGTCCGGCCACTCCAAATGGGCGACGACGAAGCACAAGAAGGCGGCGCTGGACTCCAAGCGCGGCAAGCTGTTCGCCAAGCTCATCAAGAACGTCGAGGTCGCGGCCAGGACCGGCGGGCCCGATCCGGACGGCAACCCCACGCTGTACGACGCCATCACCAAGGCCAGGAAGAACTCGGTCCCGATCGACAACATCGAGCGGGCCCGCAAGCGCGGCGGCGGCCTGGAGGCCGGTGGAGCCGACTGGCAGACCATCATGTACGAGGGCTACGCCCCGGGCGGTGTCGCGGTCCTCATCGAGTGCCTCACCGACAACCGCAACCGCGCGGCGTCCGAGGTGCGCGTGGCGCTGACCCGCAACGGCGGCTCGCTCGCCGACCCGGGCTCGGTGTCGTACATGTTCAACCGCAAGGGCGTCGTGCTCGTCCCCAAGGGGTCGCTGAGCGAGGACGACGTGCTCATGGCCGTCCTCGACGCGGGCGCCGAGGAGGTCAACGACCTCGGTGACAACTTCGAGGTGGTCTCCGAGGCCTCCGACCTGATCCCCGTGCGCAAGGCGCTGCAGGACGCCGGCATCGACTACGAGTCGGCCGAGATGAGCTTCATGCCGACCCTCAACGTCCCGCTGGACGAGGACGGCGCCCGCAAGGTCTTCAAGCTCATCGACGCGCTGGAGGACAGCGACGACGTGCAGAACGTCTGGGCGAACTTCGACGTCAGCGACGACGTCATGGAGAAGCTGGACGTCTGACCCGGCCCGCCTCAGCCGGTACGCGTGATCGGGCCGCCGGGCCGGGGCCGGCGGAAAACCGCTGGCCCGCCCCACCGGGATAGGCATAGTTTGGCGCGTCGTGGAAATCCGCGATCTGACCGCCGCCGACCTGGACGCCGTGCTCGACGACCGGAGACGCGCCTTCGGCCCGCTGTCCGCCGAAGGCGAGCGGACCTGGCGTGAGCTGGTCGCCCCCATGCTGCCGGAGGGCCGTTACCTGGGCGCGTTCGACGGGCCGAGGCTCGTCGGCGCGGCCAGGATCAACCCGTACCTCCAGTGGTGGCACGGCCGGCCGCTGTCGATGGGCGGCGTGTCCAGCGTGACCGTCGCACCCGAGGACCGCGGCAGGGGAGTGGGCCGCGCGCTCGTGGAGGCGGCCGTCGACCGCTGCGCCGCGCTCGGCCACGTGGTGTCGGCGCTCTACCCGGCGACCACCCCGCTGTACCGGAGCGTGGGCTACGAGCACGCGGGCGGCATGACGAGGATCACGCTGCCCGCGGAGGCGCTGCGCACGCTCGGCCGCACCAGTGGTCACGGCAGCACCGGCGGTCAGGATGGCTCCGGTGGTCAGGGCGGCGCGGCGGGGCTGCGCCGCGCGGGCCCGGGCGACGCGGCCGAACTGGTGGCCCTGATCGGCGGGCTTCACGCCGCCACCCGCGCGAGCGGCCCGCTGTGCTACGACGAGCGCACCTGGCGGCTGTGGCTCGCCGACGAGGACGACTACTGCTACCTCGCCGGCGACGGGTTCGTCGTCTACCGCTGGAGCGACGGCGACGTCGAGGTCGACAACCTGGTGGCGGGGTCGGAGGCGACGGCCAGGGCGCTGTGGTCGCTGGTCGGCAGCGCCTCGTCCGTCGCGAAGTCGGTGCACGCCTGCGTCGACCCGGCCGACCCCGTGCTCTGGTTGCTGCGCGAGCGGTCGGACGACGACGTCACGGTGCGCCGGTGGATGCTCCGGCTGATCGACCTGCCCGCCGCGGTCGCGGGACGCGGCTTCCCCGCCGGGGTATCGATGGAGACCCTCGTCGAGGTGACCGACCTGCGGCGTCCCGGCAACTCGGGAGCGTGGACGCTCAGCGTGGCGGGCGGCTCCGGCTCCGTGACGCCGTCGCGTACGCCGCCGGGCACCGGGCGGGGCATGGAGCCGGGCACGGAGCCGGGCACGGGGCCGGGCGAGGCGACGCGGCTGACGATCGGCGGCGCGTCCGCGCTCTTCGCCGGGGTGCCCACGGCCACGCTGCGGCGCTCGGGCCGGCTGACCGGCGGTTCCCCGGAGATCGACGACGCGCTGGACGCCGCCTTCGCCTGCGCCGCCTACATGATCGACTCGTTCTGACGCCGCGTCGGGGCCCCCGCGCCGCCGGTGATCGCGGTAGAGTGACCGACCGAACTGATGTTCGGCGGAGAGGCGAGCCGGTGCGATTGCCCCACGTGCGGGTGATGGGGGTGGACCCGGGGCTGACGCGATGCGGCCTCGGCGCCGTGGAGGGCAGGCCCGGCGCGCCGCTGAGCCTGGTGTCGGTCGGGGTTGTGCGGACTCCGGCCGACGACGACATCGGCGCCCGGCTGGTCGCCATCGAGGCCGAGATCGAGCGGTGGCTCGACGAGCTGAAGCCGGACGCGGTCGCGGTCGAGCGGGTGTTCGCCCAGCACAACGTGCGCACGGTCATGGGGACGGCGCAGGCGTCGGCCGTCGCGATCGTCTGCGCGGCCCGGCGCGGGCTGCCGGTCGCCCTGCACACGCCGAGCGAGGTCAAGGCCGCGATCACGGGCCACGGCAACGCCGACAAGAAGCAGGTCGGCACCATGGTCACCCGGCTGCTGCGGCTCGACGCCATGCCGAAGCCCGCGGACGCGGCCGACGCGCTCGCCCTGGCCATCTGCCACGTCTGGCGCGGCGGCGTGCAGCACCGCCTGGCCGACGCCCTGGCCCGTGCCCGCTCCGCCCCGCGACCTGCCCCCGTACGCCGGGAGGACGCGTGACCCCGTACGCGGCCCCCAGGGGCTCTGGTAGGACTGGGAGGCCCGGTGCGGTCGCGGCCGGGCGTCCGGTCCGGGGAGGGAGCACGCGGTGATCGCATCCGTTGCGGGGCAGGTGACGGCGGTCGGCGCCGACAGCGCCGTGGTCGAGGTGGGCGGCGTCGGAGTGCTCGTCCACTGCGCGCCGGGGACCCTGGCCGGGCTGCGCGCCGGCGAGCCCGCCCGGCTGTCCACCTCGCTCGTGGTGCGTGAGGACTCGCTCACGTTGTACGGCTTCGCCTCCGACGACGAGCGCGCCGTCTTCGAGCTGCTGCAGACGGCCAGCGGGGTCGGCCCGCGCCTCGCCCTCGCCATGCTCGCCGTGCACGCGCCCAACGCGTTGCGGATGGCCGTGGCGAGCGCCGATCTCAAGGCCCTGACGATGGTGCCCGGGATCGGGCAGAAGGGCGCGCAGCGCATCGTGCTCGAACTGAAGGACAGGCTCGGCGCGCCCGCGCAGGCCGTCGACGCGGCGCTGAACGGCGGCGCCCGCCCCGCGTGGCGCGACCAGGTGCATTCCGGCCTGGTCGGGCTCGGTTACTCGGCCAGGGACGCCGACGAGGCGGTCGCGGCCGTGGCCCCGGAGGCCGACGCGGAGGTCGCGGCCGGTCGCGCCCCGCAGGTGGCCGCGTTGCTGAAGTCGGCCCTGCGCGCCCTGAGCGTCCGGTGAGCATCGGCGGTCACGGGGGAGGCGGGCCCGATGCGGCAACGGGTCCGGCAGCGGGTCTGCCGGCCGGACTCGGGAGGCGGGCTCGGAGGGCGCCGGGCGGGCCGGCCGGGCCGGGTGGTTCGCGAGGGCCGGGCGGTTCGATGAAAGATTCACCGGGAAGCGGATGGTTCCCGGCAGGCCGAGCGGATGGTGCCCAGTGAGTGTGGAGCGGGATCTCGTGTCGCCCGAGCCCGAGGGCGACGAGCGGGCGATCGAGGCCGCGCTGCGTCCGAGGCGCCTCGACGAGTTCATCGGGCAGGGCCGCGTGCGCGAGCAGCTCTCGCTGGTCCTGGAGAGCGCGCTGCGCCGCAACCGGCCGCCCGACCATGTGCTGATGAGCGGCGGCCCGGGGCTGGGCAAGACCACGCTCGCCATGATCATCGCGGCGGAGCTGGGCGCGCCGCTGCGGATGACCTCCGGCCCCGCGCTGGAGCGCGCGGGCGACCTCGCCGCGATCCTGTCCACCCTGACGGAGGGCGAGGTCCTGTTCATCGACGAGATCCACCGGATGTCCCGGCCCGCCGAGGAGATGCTCTACCTCGCGATGGAGGACTTCCGGGTCGACATCGTCGTCGGCAAGGGCCCCGGCGCCACCTCGATCCCCCTCGACATCGCCCCGTTCACGCTGGTGGGGGCCACCACCCGGGCGGGCCTGCTGCCCGCGCCGCTGCGCGACAGGTTCGGCTTCACCGCCCACATGGACTTCTACGAGGTGGGGGAGCTGGAGCGGGTGCTGCGGCGCTCCGCCCGCCTGCTGTCGGTGGAGCTGCCCGACGACAGCGCCCTGGAGATCGCCCGCCGCTCGCGCGGCACGCCCCGGATCGCCAACCGCCTGCTCAGGCGGGTGCGCGACTTCGCCGAGGTCCGCGCGGAGGGCGTGGTGACCAGGGAGATCGCGGCGGCGGCGCTGAACCTCTACGAGGTGGACGCGGAAGGGCTCGACCGGCTCGACCGGGCGGTGCTCGACGCGCTGCTGCGCAAGTTCGGCGGCGGCCCGGTGGGCCTGTCGACGCTCGCGGTCGCGGTGGGGGAGGAGCCGGAGACCGTCGAGGTCGTGGCCGAGCCCTTCCTGGTGCGGCAGGGCCTGCTGGCCCGCACCCCGCGCGGCCGGGTCGCCACCGCCTCCGCGTGGGCGCATCTCGGTCTGACACCGCCTCCTGACAACTTCGGGTCGCCCGCGGCGCCCACGCTCTTCGAGGGCTGATCTCCCTCTCCGTGGAGCGCCCTCCGGACCCCCAGTTGGAAGCGGAAACCGGGGCAAAGAGGTAACAGACCGATTGCGAAGCCCATGAAACGGGAACTTTCCTGCTCGCCGAGCCGTGGGTTCGTTGCCGGGCTTCGGCGGGCTCGCATACACTGCGTGGCTTGACTGGCCGCTCACGCCGGCGCGAGCAGCGCCGCGGTGGCCCGCGTGTCGCAGCGCACCAGACCTCCGGCGTCAGGCCGGTTCATCACGTTACGGAAGGGTGGCCCCCGTGGGTAACAACCCGCTTGGGACGTTCCTGCCACTGATCTTGCTGGTAGTGGTTTTCTACTTCCTGTTGATCCGCCCGCAGCGCAAGCGGCAGCAGGAGCAGGTCCAGATGCAGAACTCCCTCACCCCGGGCGTCCGGGTCATGACCACGACAGGCCTGTTCGCGACGGTGGTCGCCCTTGAGGACGACGACGTCGTGCTGGAGCTCGCGCCGGGCGTCGAGACCCGCTGGGTCAAGGCGGCGATCGGCCGGGTGCTCACTCCGGTGGACGACGTGACCGACGTGGAGACCGAGGAGACCGTGACCGGCGGTCCCGACACGGGGAACGGCGACGATACGAGCACCAAGCAGTCCTGAGTAGGCTGATCGCAACCTTTCGACGAAAGAACTGACCTCCAGTGGCCCCACCGACCAGTAGCCAGAGCAAGCCGGGACGCACACTCCTGCTGCTCCTCGTGCTCATCATTGTCATGGGCGCGACGGTCGCCCTCCAGAAGGCGTTCGTCCCCAAGTTCGGCCTCGACCTCGCGGGCGGCACCACCGTGACGCTCTCGCCGGTGTTGGCGAACGGGAAGACTCCCTCGCAGGAGAGCCTCGACCGCGCCGTGACGATCATCCGGCAGCGCGTCAACGGCACCGGCATCTCCGACGCCCAGGTCGCGAAGTCGAACGACAACATCGTGATCCAGATCCCGGGAGCGGGCCGGGACGAGGCGCTCAAGCTGGTGTCCACCACGGCCGAACTGCGCATGCGGCAGGTGCTCGCGGTGGCCGCGGCCAAGGCGCCGCCGGTCCAGCCGTCCACCGCCGCGCCGGCTCCGAGCGGCTCGGCCGCGGCCTCCCCGGCGGCCTCCCCAGGCGTGGCCTCGACGGCCAAGGCCAGCGCGGCCCCGAGCGGGAACGCCACGCCGGCCGGCCGGGCGCTGTCGAAGGCGCTGACCGCGCCGACGCCGGAGCCGAGCGAGACCAAGCGGGCCACGACGTCCGGCGGCCGTGCCGCGAAGGCCTCTCCCTCGGCCTCCGCCTCCGCCGCGCCGTCGTCGAGCGCCGCGCCCGAGGACGCGAGCGACCCGCTGGCGGGCCAGGACACGAGCGGCATCGACCAGGCGCTGCTCACCGAGTTCCGCAACATCGACTGCAGCGCGAAGAACCGCGGCCAGGGCGCCCTCGACGACCCGAACAAGCAGATCGTCGCCTGCAGCGACGACGGCTCGGCCCGCTACATCCTGGACAAGGCCGCCGTACAGGGCACCGAGATCAGCGGCGCCCAGGCGGGCACGGACCCCACCACCGGTGAGTGGATCGTCCAGGTGAACTTCAAGTCGAAGGGCGCCACGCAGTTCGCCGACATCACCCGGCGCATCACCAGCCTGCCGGCCCCGCGCAACCAGCTCGCCAACGTGCTGGACGGCGTCGTCATCGTCGCACCGACGATCGAGGAGGCCATCCCCGGCGGCAGCGCCCGCATCTCCGGCAGCTTCACCCAGGTGACCGCCACCGACCTGGCCGACCAGCTCAAGTACGGCGCGCTGCCGCTGAAGTTCAAGCAGAGCTCGGTCGTGTCGGTCTCCTCGACGCTCGGCCAGGACCAGCTCCACGGCGGCCTCATCTCCGGCGCCATCGGGCTGATCATCGTCATGCTCTACCTGCTGCTCTACTACCGCGGCCTCGGGCTCATCGGCATGGCCAGCCTGTGCGTGGCGGCGGTCGTCACGTTCCTGACCGTCGACGTCCTGAGCCACAACGCGGGCTTCCGGCTCTCGCTGCCGCACATCATCGGCCTCGTGGTCTCCATCGGCATCACGGCCGACTCGTTCATCGTCTACTTCGAGCGGATCCGCGACGAGATCAAGGAAGGCCGCCGTACGCTGCGCTCGGCGGTGGAGGTGGCCTGGCGGCGCGCCCGGCGCACCATCCTGGTGGCCGACGCCGTCATGTTCATCGCCGCGGTGGTGCTCTACTTCCTCGCGGTGGGCGACGTGGCCGGCTTCGCGTTCGCGATGGGCCTGACGACGCTCATCGACATCGTGGTCGTGTTCCTCTTCACCAAGCCGCTGATGTCCCTCGTGGCGCGGATGCGGTTCTTCGCCAAGGGCCACAAGCTGTCCGGACTCGACGCGGAGCGCATGGGCCGCACCGGCCGCGCCGAGCAGACCCTGCAGGAGGCGTGATGCCGGGAGTGATCAGCCGCCTCTACCGCGGCGACATCGACATCGACTTCGTCGGCAAGCGCAAGACCTGGTACGGCCTTTCGGCACTCCTGCTGGCCCTGTCGATCCTGGGCCTCATCGTCAACCAGGGGCTGAACCTGGGCGTGGAGTTCCGCGGCGGCTCGGTCTTCGACTTCGCCCGCACGCCCGGCTCCAGCATCGAGCAGGTCCGGGAGACGGTCGCGGAGGCCGGGCCCCACCAGGTCATCGTCCAGCAGGCCGGTCCGAACTGGCGGGTCACCACCGAGAGCCTCAAGGCCGAGGAGGTGACCAAGGTCCAGCAGACGGTCTCCCAGAAGTACGGCGTCCCGGAGAACCAGGTCAGCTCACAGGTCATCGGCGCGACCTGGGGTGGCGAGGTCTCCCAGAAGGCCTGGATCGGCCTCGCGGTCTTCATGATCGCGATCATGCTGTACCTGTCCGTGGCGTTCGAGTGGCGGATGGCCCTCGCGGCGATCGTCGCCCTCGTCCACGACCTCGTGATCACGGCGGGCGTCTACGCCTGGTCCGGCTTCGAGGTCACCCCGGCGACCATGCTCGGCTTCCTCACCATCCTCGGTTACTCGCTGTACGACGCGGTCGTCGTCTTCGACATGATCAAGGAGGTGACGGGCAAGCTCGGCACGGGCGCGAAGATGACCTACACGCAGGCCGCCAACAACGCGCTCAGCCACACGCTGATCCGGTCGCTGAACACCTCGCTGGTCGCGATCCTGCCGGTGGCGGCGATCCTGTTCATCGGCACCACGCTGCTCGGCGCGGGCACGCTGAAGGACCTGTCGCTGGCCCTGTTCGTCGGCATGATCGTCGGCACCTACTCCTCCCTGTGCGTGGCGACGCCGATCCTGGTCACGCTCAAGGAGCGGGAGCCCAAGTGGCAGGCGCTCGCCCGGCGGGTGCACGCCAAGGAGGTCTCCACCGCCAAGGCCGCCCGTACGGTCAAGGAGCCGGTCTCGGCGGGCTCGCAGGGCACGACCCCGCCCGACGACAAGCGCAAGAAGCGCTGAGCGCGTCGCGCACACCACGGAGGCGCCCCCGGAACCCGCTCGGGTTCCGGGGGCGCGTTCACGTGCGCCCGGGCCCTCCCATGGCGCCCCTGACGGCCATCCCGTCCACGACGGCCGGATCTTCGCGGCGGACCCCGGCGGCCGCGGCACTAGGGTGAACGTCGTGACTGACTGGACGGCACTCATCAGGGATGTCCCCGACTACCCCAAGCCGGGCATCCTCTTCAAGGACATCACCCCGCTGCTGGCGGACCACGCGGCCTTCACGCAGGTCGTGGACGAACTCGGCGACGGCCTGGCGTTCGACAAGGTGGTCGGCATCGAGGCACGCGGGTTCATCCTCGCCGCCCCGGTGGCCTACCGCAGCGGCGCGGGATTCGTCCCGGTGCGCAAAGAGGGCAAACTGCCCTCGGAGACGTACGAGGCGTCCTATGATCTGGAGTACGGCTCCGCGACGATCGAGGTGCACGCCGACGCCTTCGAGCCCGGCGACCGCGTGCTGATCGTGGACGACGTCCTCGCCACGGGCGGCACCGCCCGGGCCGCCGTGGAGCTGGTCAGGCGGACCGGCGCGCAGGTGGTGGCGGTCTCCTTCCTGATGGAGCTGTCCTTCCTCTCCGGCCGCGACCGGCTGCCCGGGCTGGAGGTGCGCACCCTGCTCACCGTCTGAACGAACCAGACCGAGGGAACAGGGCTGGGCAAACCGGACTGGGTGCACCAGACTGGGCGAACCGGGGGTACGCGGCCGAGAGCGCTGTGGCAGCACGGATACACTGTGGAATCTGGACTCGACGTGAGGAGTCTGTGTGCCCCGTGATGTGGTCGTGCCCGACGACGCGCGGGTCGATCGCGGTGAGACCCCCCGCGACGTCCCCGAGCCCGTCACCGACGTGCCCCCCGAGGAGGCGCGCGACCCCGCGGCGGGCCCTGAGGACAAGCCGGCGTCGCCGGCCACGCGACGTAGGCTCTCCCGTTTCGGGGGGCAGTGGGGTGCTATGAATCCGGTGTTGGAACCGCTCTTCAAGACGGTCCGTGCCACCCATCCCAAGGCCGACCTGCGGCTGATAGAGCGCGCGTACGACGTCGCCGCCTACCACCACCGCGACCAGAAGCGGAAGAGCGGCGATCCGTACATCACGCACCCGCTCGCGGTGGCGACGATCCTCGCGGAACTGGGCACCGACGACGAGACGCTGTGCGCCGCCCTGCTTCACGACACCGTCGAGGACACCGCCTACAGCCTCGACGAGTTACGAGCCGACTTCGGCGACAACATCGCGCTGCTCGTCGACGGGGTGACCAAGCTCGACAAGGTGAAGTTCGGCGACGCGGCGCAGGCGGAGACCGTGCGCAAGATGGTCGTCGCGATGTCGCGCGACATCCGCGTGCTGGTGATCAAGCTGGCCGACCGGCTGCACAACATGCGGACCATGCGCTACATGCCCGAGCACAAGCGCCAGCAGAAGTCGCGCGAGACGCTGGAGATCTTCGCCCCGCTGGCCCACCGGCTCGGCATGAACACCATCAAATGGGAGCTGGAGGACCTCGCGTTCGCCATGCTCTACCCCAAGCGGTACGACGAGATCGCCCGGATGGTGTCGGAGCGGGCGCCGCGCCGTGACCTGTACCTGCACGAGGTGATCGAGAAGGTCTCCGCCGACCTGCGCGAGGCGAAGATCAAGGCGACCGTCCGGGGCCGGCCCAAGCACTACTACTCGATCTACCAGAAGATGATCGCCAAGGCCGTGGCCTTCGACGACATCTACGACCTGGTGGGCATCCGCGTGCTGGTCGACACGGTCCGCGACTGCTACGCCGCGCTCGGAACGATCCACGCCCAGTGGAAGCCGGTGCCGGGACGGTTCAAGGACTACATCGCCATGCCGAAGTTCAACATGTACCAGTCGCTGCACACGACGGTCATGGGACCCGAGGGCAAGGCCATCGAGCTGCAGATCCGCACGCGGGCGATGCACAACCGCGCCGAGTACGGCGTGGCGGCGCACTGGAAGTACAAGGAGGAGATGATCGGGGCGGGCCCCGGGAAGGTGAAGCAGGTCGGCGACATGGCCTGGCTGCGCCAGCTCCTCGACTGGCAGAAGGAGACCTCCGACCCCGGCGAGTTCCTGGAGTCGCTGCGCTTCGACCTGTCGGTCTCGGAGGTCTTCGTCTTCACCCCGCGCGGCCAGGTGATCGCCCTGCCCGAGGGCGCCACCCCGGTCGACTTCGCGTACGCGGTGCACACGGAGGTCGGCCACCGGTGCATCGGCGCACGGGTGAACGGCCGGCTGGTCCCGCTGGAGTCCCGTCTCGGCAACGGCGACACCGTCGAGATCTTCACCTCGAAGTCGCCGGACGCGGGCCCGTCGCGCGACTGGCTCAAGTTCGTCAAGAGCGGCCGGGCCCGCAACAAGATCCGCCAGTGGTTCACCAAGGAGCGCCGCGAGACCGCCATCGAGGCGGGCAAGGAGGCGATCGGGCGGGCCATGCGCAAGCAGGGCCTGCCGCTGCAGCGGCTGATGTCCGGAGAGGCGCTGCTGGCGCTCGCCCGCGACCTGCGCTACGCCGACGTGTCCGCCCTGTACGCCGCGGTGGGCGAGGGGCACGTCGCCGCCCAGTCGGTCGTGGACAAGCTCGTGCAGGCCCTGGGAGGCGTCGAGGGGGCCGAGGAGGACATCGCCGAGGCCCAGGTCCCGACGCGGCTCAAGGGCAGGCCGAGGGCCGGCTCGAACGCCGGGGTGATGGTGGCAGGCGACCCCGACGTGTGGGTGCGCCTGTCGCGCTGCTGCACCCCGGTGCCGGGGGACGACATCGTCGGGTTCGTCACCCGCGGGCACGGCGTGTCGGTGCACCGGGCGAACTGCCCGAACGTCGAGCAGCTCAGCTCCTATCCCGACCGGCTGGTGGAGGTCGCCTGGTCGCCCGGGGACGACTCGGTCTTCCTCGTCGCGATCCAGGTGGAGGCGCTCGACCGGCCCCGCCTGCTGTCGGACGTCACGCGGACCCTGTCGGACCAGCACGTGAACATCCTGTCCGCCTCGGTCGCGACCAGCAGGGACAGGGTCGCCATCAGCAAGTTCACCTTCGAGATGGGCGACCCGAAGCACCTGGGGCACGTGCTCAAGGCGGTGCGGGGCGTCCCCGGCGTCTACGACGTCTACCGCGTGACCAACTGACGCCCGCCGCCGTCCCCGGCGGGCGCCGCGGCCGCGCCGGGGAGGGGAGCGAAAGGGTCAGGAGAACTCGGCGAGGGTGCGCTCGGCCTCCTCCAGCCAGGAGCGGCGGGCGGCCAGGGCCTCCTCAGTCTCCTTGACGTCCTTGTCCCGGCCCGCCGTCTGGGCCTTGGACAGCCGGGTCTCCAGCTGCTCGATGGACCTGCGGAGCTGGTTGACGGTGTCCTGGGCACGCGCCCTGGCCTCGGGGTTCGAGCGCTTCCACTCGTTCTCCTCGGCCCTGCGGACGGCCTCGTCGACCTTGCGTAGCCCGCCCTCCAGGCGGTCGCGCTGGTCGCGCGGCACCGGGCCGGCCGCCTCCCACCGCTCCAGGATGCCCCGCAGCGCCGACCGCGCCGCGCGCGCGTCGCCGACCGGGAGCAGCCGCTCGGCCTCGGTCAGCAGCCCCTCCTTGACCTCGGCGTTGGCGGCGAACGAGGCGTCACGCTCGGCGAACACCGCCGACCGGGCGTGGAAGAACTCGTCCTGGGCGGCCTTGAAGCGCGTCCACAGCTCGTCCTCGGCCTCCCGGGAGGCCCGGCCCGCGGCCTTCCACTGGCGCATCAGCTCCCGGTAGGCCGCCGCGGTGGCGTTCCACTCCGTCGAGCCGGAGAGGGCCTCCGCCTCGTTCACGATGCGCTCCTTGGCGCCCCGCACCGCGTCCCGCTGCTCGTCCAGGGAGGAGAAGTACGCCTTGCGCCGCTTGGCGAAGGCCGTACGGGCCGTGGACAGCCGCTTCCACAGCGTCGCCTCGGTGGCCCGGTCGACCCGCTCGGCCGCCTTCCACTCCTCGACGAGCTGCCGCAGCCGCTCGCCGCCGGACTTCCAGTGGGTCGTCTCGTCGGCGATGCGCTCGGCCTCGGCGACGATGCGCTCCTTGACCTCCCGGGCGTGCACGCGGGCCTGGTCGCGGGCCGCCCGCAACTCCTCGCGCCGCTTGCCGACGAGCTCGCTCAGCGCCCCGAGCCGGTCGTGCAGCGAGCCCAGGTCGCCGACGGCGTGCGCCTCGGCGACCGACTCCCGCAGCTTGGCGATGCTCGCCTCGGCCTGGGCGGGGGCGAGGTCGGTGCCGCGCACCCGCTGCTCCAGCAACTGGACCTGGCCGGCCAGCTCGTCGAACTTGCGGCGGTAATAGGCCAGCGCCTCCTCCGGCTCACCGGCCTGCCAGGACCCGACGGCCCGTTCTCCCTCAGCCGTACGCACGTAGACGGTGCCGTCCTCGTCTACCCGGCCCCACGGGTCGGTGCTCACCGTGTCCTCCCGCACTTGAATCAGCCTCCAGGGCCCGATGTGCCCTTGGTTGTATTACGTCAGCTCTTGCTGGTGATTGTCACGTCTTTGATGACTACGGGCTGCTTCGGGGCTCCGGTGCCATCGCCGGTGGCACCGGCGATCACGCCCTTCTTGGCCACCTTGTCCAGGATTTCGAGTCCTGTGGTCACGGTACCGAAAGGCGTGTAGTCGGGCGACAGCCCGGTGTCCCCGAACACGATGAAGAACTGGCTGCCGTTGGTGTTCGGCCCGCTGTTCGCCATCGCGAGCACGCCGCGCGTGTACTTGGCGCCCGTCAGGTTCTCGTTGGCGAAGCGGTAGCCGGGGCCGCCCTGGCCGTCGGTCGGGTTCTTCCCGTCGGCCTTGGCCAGCGGGTCGCCGCACTGCAGGATCGGGAAGTCCGTGCCCATCCGGTGGCACCTGGTGTCGTCGAAGTAGTCCTTCGACGCCAGGTACTTGAACGAGTTGACCGTGCACGGCGCCTTGGCGCTGTCCAGCGTGGCGACGATGGGACCGAGGTTGGTCCTGATGGTCATCGTCGCCGGGGCCGTGCTCACCTTCTCCGGCGGCACGCCGACGTCCTTGACCTGGCCGCTGCTCTTGTCGGCCACGTACCCGCAGGTGCCGGAGGCCGGATCGTACGGCTTGGGGTCGTTCGCGAGGGCGCTGGCGGTCGGCGCGGCCGAGGCGGCGGGATCGGCTTTGTCGTCACCGCCGAGGAGGGTCGTCGCCGCCACGACGCCGCCGATCACGACCACCACCGCCGCGGTG
The DNA here is from genome assembly GCF_005864065.1 of Microbispora triticiradicis. Lineage (NCBI taxonomy): Bacteria > Bacillati > Actinomycetota > Actinomycetes > Streptosporangiales > Streptosporangiaceae > Microbispora > Microbispora triticiradicis. The sequence continues at coordinate 670,056 of NZ_VANP01000002.1, forward strand.
GTGCCGATGATCGCGTTGCGCCGCGCCTTCTGCTCGCGCTCCACGCGCGCCTGCATCTGCCGCTGGTAGTGCTCCCGGGCCAGCTGCTTCTGCCGGTCCTTGCCGGTGACCACTTCGACCTCCCGACTCGTCGTGTTTCCCATGGTCGTACGCCCGGGCGCGGTCGCGCCCGAACGGCCACCCGCGCCGGAGGGGTCCTCCGGGGCGGTGGCCCGTTCTATAGCATCCGGCTCGACTGCTCCAAGAATGACTATTGAGGTGGGCGAATCGTATCGGCTGACGGGTATCGGTTCGCAGCCTGCCGACCCGCACCGGTACCCTTCGGTTACATTCGCTCGCGCAATCCTTGATTGATCCGTACAGACGCAGAGGCCGCTTCCGTGCTCGTCGCCGGGTTTCCCGCAGGTTCGTTCCAGACCAACTGTTACGTCGTCGCTCCCGCGGCAGGCGCGGAGTGCGTGGTCATCGACCCAGGTCAGGACGCTGTCGGCGACCTCGACGCGCTGCTCGGCGAGCACCGGCTGAAGCCGGTCGCGGTGCTGCTCACCCACGGTCACATCGACCACGTGTGGTCGGTGGCCCCGGTGTGCGGCGCCCGCGACGTGCCCGCGTGGATCCATCCGGAGGACCGCGACCTGCTGTCGGACCCGGCGAAGGGATTTCCGCCGCAGGCCGGTGGGGTGTTCGGCGGTCTGAAACTTTCCGAGCCCGACGACGTGCGCGAGTTGGCCGACGGCGCCGTGCTGAGCCTGGCGGGGCTCGAGTTCACGGTCGAGCACCGGCCCGGCCATACCAGGGGGTCGGTGACGTTCCGGGCGCCCGCCGAGGACATCCAGGTCCTGTTCGCGGGCGACCTGCTCTTCGCCGGCTCCATCGGCCGCACCGACCTGCCCGGCGGCGACCACGCCGCCATACTGCGCAGCCTCGCCAAGACGCTGACGCTGCCGGACGAGACCTTGGTCCTGCCCGGCCACGGACCTCAGACGACAATCGGCCGCGAGCGCGCGACCAACCCCTTCCTCAGGGACACCGCGCCGCCCGTCGGCCCGACCAGGGGATTGTGATGACGTTTCAGGCGCCGAAGGGCACCTTCGACTGGATGCCCCCGCGCTCGGAGTGGGCGCTCACCGTGCGGGACGCGCTGTCCGCGCCCGCCCGCCGCGCCGGCTACGGCTACATCGAGACGCCTGCCTTCGAGGACACCGCGCTGTTCTCCCGCGGCGTCGGCGAGTCGACCGACATCGTCACGAAGGAGATGTACACGTTCACCAGCCGGGGCGGCCAGTCGCTGACGCTGCGCCCGGAGGGCACGGCGAGCGTGGTGCGCGCCGTGCTCGAACACGGCCTGTACGGCGGCCCGCTGCCGATCAAGCTCTGGTACTCCGGCAGCTACTTCCGCTACGAGCGGGCCCAGGCCGGCCGCTACCGCCACTTCTCCCAGGTGGGGGCCGAGGCGCTCGGATCCGAGGACCCGGCGCTCGACGCCGAGCTGATCGTCCTGGCGATGGACGGCTACGCCTCCCTCGGCCTGCGCGGGGTCCGGCTCCTGCTCAACTCGCTGGGCTGCCGCGAGTGCCGGCCCGCCTACCGCGCCGCGCTCCAGGACTTCCTGCGCGGGCTCGACCTCGACGAGGCCACCCGCGCGCGGGTGGAGATCAACCCGCTGCGCGTGCTCGACGACAAGCGCCCGGAGGTGCGGGCACAGCTCACGGGCGCGCCGCTGGTCACCGACCACCTGTGCGGGGCCTGCAAGGCCTACCACGAGGAGGTCAGGGGACTGCTGACGGCCGCCGGGGTAGCCTACGAAGACGACCCCCGGCTGGTCCGCGGCCTCGACTACTACACCCGTACGACGTTCGAGTTCCTGCACGACGGGCTGGGCGCGCAGTCGGCGGTCGGCGGGGGAGGGCGCTACGACGGCCTGAGCGAGCAGATCGGCGGCCCCGCCCTGCCCAGCGTCGGCTGGGCCCTCGGGGTGGACCGAACGGTGCTCGCGATGGAGGCGGAGGGGCTGCTTACCGAGCGGCCGCGCGCTCTCGGCGTGTTCGCAGTCCCGCTCGGCGAGGAGGCGAGGCGGCGGATCTTCCCGCTGGTCAGCGAGCTGCGCCGGGCCGGTCTCGCGGTCGACATGGCCTTCGGCGGCCGGGGCGTGAAGGGCGCGATGAAGGCCGCCGACCGCAGCGGCGCGCGCTACGCGCTCATCCTCGGCGACCGGGACATCGAGGCGGGAGCCGTACAGGTGAAGGATTTGGCAACAGGCGACCAGACCGCGGTCCCGCTCGCGGAGGTCGTCGAGTTCTTGAAGGGGAAAGACTCGTGATCCGCACCCACGAGGCAGGCACACTCCGCAAGGGGCAGGCGGGCCAGAAGGTGACGCTGGCCGGATGGGTGGCGCGCCGGCGCGACCACGGCGGCGTGGTCTTCATCGACCTGCGCGACGCCTCCGGCTCGGCCCAGGTGGTCTTCCGCGAGGAGGACCACGCCCACGACCTGCGCGCGGAGTACTGCGTGAGGGTCACGGGCGAGGTCCGCACGCGGCCGGAGGGCAACGAGAACCCCGACCTGCCCACGGGTGAGATCGAGGTCGTCGCCTCCGAGGTGGAGGTGCTGAGCGAGTCCGCGCCGCTGCCGTTCCCGATCGAGGGCGGCTCCGGCGTGTCGGAGGAGGCGCGGCTGAGGTACCGCTACCTCGACATCCGCCGCCAGCAGGTCGCCCACGCGCTGCGCACCCGGTCGCAGGCGACCTACCTCGCCAACGAGGTGATGCGCGAGCACGGGTTCGTCTACGTCGAGACCCCCGCCCTGACCCGCTCCACGCCCGAGGGCGCCCGCGACTTCCTGGTGCCCGTGCGGCTCCAGCCGGGCAGCTGGTACGCCCTGCCGCAGTCGCCGCAGCTGTTCAAGCAGCTCCTCATGGTCTCCGGCCTGGAGCGCTACTACCAGCTCGCCCGGTGCTTCCGCGACGAGGACCTGCGGGCCGACCGGCAGCCGGAGTTCACCCAGATCGACATCGAGATGTCGTTCGTCGACCAGGACGACGTGATCGCCCTGGGCGAGGCCCTGATCGGGCGCATCTGGAAGGAGACGCTCGGCTACGAGCTGCCCGTCCCGCTGCCCCGGATGACGTATGCCGAGGCGATGGCGCGGTACGGCTCGGACAAGCCCGACCTGCGCTTCGGGGTCGAGCTGACCGACCTCACCGGCTACTTCGCGGACACCGCGTTCCGGGTCTTCCAGGCGCCGTACGTGGGAGCCGTCGTGATGCCCGGCGGCGCCTCGCAGACCCGCAGGGAGCTGGACGCCTGGCAGGAGTGGGCCAAGTCGCGCGGGGCGCGCGGCCTGGCGTACGTGCTGGTGCAGGAGGACGGCACCCTCGGCGGCCCGGTGGCGAAGAACCTCTCGGAGACCGAGCTGGCCGGCCTCGCCGGACGGACCGGGGCCCGGCCCGGCGACGCGGTCTTCTTCGCCGCGGGCGCGCCCGCGGCCTCCCGCGACCTGCTCGGCGCGGCCCGCCTGGAGATCGGCCGCCGCTGCGGCCTGATCGACGAGTCGCGGTGGTCGTTCCTGTGGATCGTGGACGCGCCGATGTTCGAGGAGGACGGGGAAGGGGGCTGGACCCCGGTCCACCACCCGTTCACCGCGCCCAGGCCGGAGTGGGCCGACAACTTCCAGGACCACCCCGGGGAGGCGCTCGCCTACGCCTACGACATGGTCTGCAACGGCATGGAGATCGGCGGGGGCTCGATCCGTATCCACCGGGCCGAGATGCAGCAGCGCGTCTTCGACGTGCTCGGCATCTCCAAGGAGGAGGCCGAGAGCAAGTTCGGCTGGCTGCTGGAGGCGTTCAAGTACGGCCCGCCGCCGCACGGCGGCATCGCCTACGGCTGGGACCGGGTCTGCATGCTGCTGGCGGGCGGCGAGTCGATCCGCGACGTGATCGCCTTTCCGAAGACGGCCTCCGGGTACGACCCGCTGACCGGCGCGCCCAGCCCGATCACGGTGGAGCAGCGCAAGGAGGCCGGCGTGGACGCCGCGCCGAAGGGCGACAGGTCCGGCGCCGACGCCGCCCCCCGCTCGTGATCGTGTAGCACCGGAGCCCGGCGGCTTCGCCCCGCCGGCACGAGAACGGCCCGCGATCACGAGATCGCGGGCCGTTTCCGATCAGGACGGATCAGGACACGATGACGTCCTTGATCCGGACCTTGATCTTGGGGGCGTTGGAGCCGCCGTCGTCGCTGGTGATGTCGACGCCGTCCTTGGCCGTGTTGACACCACCCTTGGCGATCTTGTCGACGATCTCCATGCCCTTGCTGACGATGCCGAACGGCGTGTACGACTGGGGCAGCTGCGCGTTCTCGTCGGTGTAGGAGATGACGAACTGGCTGCCGTTGGAGTTCGACGCGTCGCCCGGCTGGGCCATGAAGACGACGCCCCGGCTGTACTGCGGCCCGAGGTTCTCGTCGTTGAACAGGTAGCCCGGCCCGCCGGTGCCGTCCGTCGGGTTCTCGCCGTCCCCCTTGGCCTGCGGGTCCCCGCACTGCAGGAGGCCGAGGCCGTTCGTCTCGACCGTCGTGAGGCGGTGGCAGACGGTGTTGTCGAAGTAGTTCTTCTTCGCCAGGAACGCGAACGAGTTCACCGTGCACGGCGCGTCGCCGGTGGCCAGGTCGATGACGATGTTCCCCAGGTTGGTCCTGACCGTCATCTTGGACGCCTTGATGACCGCCCTGTTCAGCTTCTTGGGCGGGAAGCCCACGAACTTCGCCGGGCTGCCCGTGTCGTCCTTGCGATACTCGCAGCTGACCTTACGCAGGTCGTTGGGCTTGGCGGACGGCGTCGCCGTCGGCAACTCGGACGGGACCGCGGAGGGGCCCGTCGAAGGGCCCGCCGAGGCGGAGGCCGAGGGGGTCGCCCCGGCCGCTTCCTTGGCCGAGCCGTCACTGCAGGCCGCCAGGCCGCCCACGAGCGCGAGAACCCCCAGTCCGGCGCCGAGGGTGCCCCCCAGACGCCGACGGGGGTTGGTGGTGCGCCCGGTCGTGCTCACGCGCGAAGCCGGCTGCTTCTGCCGATCAGTGTCGGTCACCGCTATGCCTTCCATTTCCCCTTTTGTATGACGCTGGGTCACTCTATCCGCGATCCCGTCGGGTTCGTGTAAAACAGGCGTCGCATGGGTATCACCGGTGTTTGCGCTCATCTAGCTCTCAGAACCGCCTGAGAACCTCCTGACGAACCAAACCCGGACCACGCGCCCGGCCCTCTCGTCTCAGGAGTGACGACCACGATGTTCGACCAGATCTTCGGACTTCCCGTCCACGCCCTCGTCGTCCACGCCGCGGTGATCTTCGCGCCGCTGCTCGCGGCGCTGTCGATCGCGTACGCCGTCCTGCCCCGCGTGCGGCATCGGCTCGACTGGGTACTGGTCGCGACGGCTCTGGCGGCGCTCGCCTCCGTGTTCGCGGCCAAGGAGAGCGGGGAGCGGCTGGAGCACCGGATGTTCGGGGGCCGGGTCTCCGAGGCGATCGAGGTCCACTCGGGGTTCGCCGAGACCCTCCTGCCGCTGACCGCGCTGCTGACCGTCGTCTCCCTGGCGCTGGTGTGGCTCACCCGGGCGCGCCGGTCCTCGGTGGGGACGGGCCCCCGGGCGGCCGTCCTGGTCGCGTCGGCCGTCGCCGTGATCCTCGCCGTGGCCGTCGGCTACTACGCCGTACGCACAGGGCACACCGGCGCGACCGCCGTGTGGGGCGCCTGAGGGTAGTGTCGGCGGCGTGGAGAGCCTGTTCGATTCGGCGGCCGAGGAGGCCCACCGCGGCCAGGAGCCGCTCGCCGTGCGGATGCGGCCGCGCTCGCTGGAGGAGGTGATCGGCCAGCGGCACCTGCTCGGTTCCGGCACCCCGCTGCGCCGCCTGGTGGAGAGCGACGCCCCGATGTCGCTCTTCCTGTGGGGGCCGCCCGGCACCGGCAAGACCACGCTGGCCTACGTCGTCGCGGGCGCCACCAAGCGGAGGTTCGTCGAGGTCTCGGCCGTCTCGGCCGGGGTCAAGGACGTGCGCGCCGCCATCGACCAGGCCCGGCGCGACCTCGGCATGACCGGCAGGCAGACCGTGCTGTTCGTGGACGAGGTCCACCGCTTCAACAAGGCGCAGCAGGACGCGCTGCTGCCGGCGGTGGAGAACCGCTGGGTGACGTTCATCGGCGCGACCACCGAGAACCCCTTCTTCTCGGTCATCTCGCCGCTGCTGTCCCGCTCGCTGCTGCTCACCCTCGAACCGCTGGCCGACGACGACGTGCGCGCCGTACTGGAGCGCGCGGTGACCGACCCGCGCGGCCTCGCCGGGCGCGTCACCCTGCGGCCCGAGGCCCTCGACCAGCTCGTACGGCTGGCCGGCGGTGACGCGCGGCGCTCGCTGACCTATCTGGAGGCGGCGGCGATGCTGGTCGACGACGCCCCGCCGGGCGCCGGGCCGGACGCCACGCCGGAGGTCACGGTCGAGGTCGTCGAGCGGGCAGTGGACAAGGCCGCCGTGCGCTACGACCGGCAGGGCGACCAGCACTACGACGTGACCAGCGCGTTCATCAAGAGCATGCGCGGCTCCGACGCCGACGCCGCCCTGCACTACCTGGCCCGGATGGTCGAGGCGGGAGAGGACCCGCGGTTCATCGCCCGCCGGATCGTGATCTTCGCGAGCGAGGACGTGGGGATGGCCGACCCGACGTGCCTGCAGGTCGCGGTGGCCGCCGCCCAGGCGGTGGACTTCATCGGCCTGCCCGAGGGCAGGATCAACCTCGCGCAGGCCGTCATCCACTGCGCGCTGGCGCCCAAGTCCAACGCGGTCGTCAAGGCCATCGGCGCCGCCTCCGACGACGTGCGGCGCGGCCTGGTCGGGCGCGTCCCCGGCCACCTGCGCGACGCGCACTACCCCGGCGCGAAGAAGCTCGGCCACGGCAGGGGCTACCAGTACCCCCACGACTTCGAACACGGCCTCGTCCGCCAGGACTACGCGCCGGAGGAACTGCGCGAGCGCCGCTACTACGAACCGACCTCCCACGGCGCGGAGGCGCGGTTCGCCGAGCGCTGGGCGAAGATCCGGGCCTTCCTGCGCGGCGGCTGAGCGCCCCGGCACCCCGCCGGCCTGTGCGCCGTCTTCCGTGCTCTCTTCGGTGCGGCTCGTGTGCCGGGTGTGTGCTGCGGAACGGCGGGCAGGGCGTTCGCGATAGGGTCTTGCCATTCCAGCTCCGGTGATCCAGGGAGATCGGCACATGCTTACCGCGGGAGAGCTGGCGGGCCTCGTGGTCGCCATTTTCTGGGCGATCCTGGTCTGCTTCATGGTCGTCGTGCTGGTCAGGCTGGCCAGACTGCTGACCGAGACCCGCAAGTCGGTGGCCGAGCTGAGCGACCGCCTCGGGCCGCTCCTGGACGACATGAGCCAGACCGTCACCGAGGCGAACCGGCGGCTGGTCGCGGCCGAGGCGATCTCGGACAACATGCGGGACGTCAGCGGCAACATGGTCAGGATCACCGGGGTGGCGTCCACGGTGTTCGCCGGCCCGGTGCTCAAGATCGCCGCCTTCCGCGACGGCTTCCGCCTCGCGCTGGCCCGCCGCGCCGCCCGCAGGGCCCCGGCCCGGAGGGTGGCCCGCGGCGGTCCCCGCACCGGTCCCCACACCAGGGACAGGATCAGGGAGCGGCACACCGCCGAGCGCGTGGCCGAGCCGCGCGCCATCGGAAGGGGGCGCGGATGATCCGCCGTCTCTTCTACATGTCCCTCGGCGCGTATCTCGCGGTCTGGGCCATGCGTAAGCTTCAGTCGTTGCGGCCCGACCACGTGGCCAGGCGCACCGCCGGCCGCGCGGCGGCCCTCGCGGACCAGCTCAGGGACTTCGCCGGCGAGGTGCGTCACCTGTCGGCGAGCAGGGAAACCGAGTTGCGCGCCGGGCTCGGGCTGGACACCGTTGATGACACCACTACCGGCAACAGCAGAATCTACGACGTAAAGGATGGCCGCTGAGATGGAGTCGGCAGAGATCGCGCGCCGCTTCCTGCGCTTCTTCGAGGAGCGCGGGCACACAGTCGTGCCCTCGGCCAGCCTGGTCGCCGAGGACCCGACGCTGCTTCTGGTGAACGCGGGGATGGTCCCGTTCAAGCCCTACTTCCTGGCGCAGCAGACGCCGCCGTTCCGGCGGGCGACCAGCGCCCAGAAGGTCATGCGCACCCTCGACATCGACGAGGTCGGCAAGACCACCCGGCACGCCAGCTTCTTCCAGATGCTCGGCAACTTCTCCTTCGGCGACTACTTCAAGGCGCAGGCGATCCCGTTCGCCTGGGAGCTGTTGACCCGCCCCGAGTCCGAGGGCGGCTTCGGTTTCCCCGAGGACCGCCTGTGGGCGACCGTCTACCTGGACGACGACGAGGCCCAGGACATCTGGCACCGCGAGGTGGGGCTGCCGCTCGACCGCATCCAGCGCCGCGACCTCGCCGACAACTACTGGCACATGGGCGTGCCCGGCCCCGGCGGCCCGTGCTCGGAGATCTACTACGACCGCGGCCCCGAGTACGGCCGCGAGGGCGGGCCGATCGCCGACGAGAACCGCTATCTCGAGGTCTGGAACCTCGTCTTCATGCAGTTCCAGCTCAGCAAGGTCCGCACCAAGGTCGACTTCGACGTGGCGGGCGAGCTGCCGGCCAAGAACATCGACACCGGCATGGGCCTGGAGCGCATGGCCGCGATCCTCCAGGGCGTCGACAACATCTACGAGATCGACACCACGTACAAGATCCTCGACACGGCGGCCGAGCTCACCCGGTCGCGCTACGGGCGCGACAAGCGGGCGGACGTCTCGCTGCGGGTGATCGCCGACCACATGCGGGCGGGAGTCATGCTCGTCGGCGACGGCGTGCTGCCGTCCAACGAGGGCCGCGGCTACGTGCTGCGCCGCATGCTGCGCCGCGCGATCCGCAACCTCCGCCTGCTCGGCGCGGGCGAGGAGCGGCACATGCACGCGCTCACCGCCGTCACCATCGAGGCCATGGGCCAGCAGTACCCCGAGCTCAAGGCGGACGCCGCCAACATCCACACGGTCATCGACGCCGAGGAGGCGTCGTTCATCGGCACGCTCCGCACCGGTACGGCGATCTTCGACGTCGCGGTGGAGGAGACCAGGCGCAAGGGCGGCGGCACGCTCGGTGGCGAGCAGGCGTTCCAGCTCCACGACACCTACGGTTTCCCGATCGACCTCACCCTGGAGATGGCGGCCGAGCAGGGCCTCCAGGTGGACGAGGAGGGCTTCCGCCGGCTCATGAAGGAGCAGCGGGACCGCGCCAAGGCCGACGCCGCGGCGAAGAAGACCGGCAACGCCGACATCTCGGTCTTCACCACCATCCTGGAGAAGGCCGGGAAGGTCGACTTCCTCGGCTACGACCACACCACCTCCGAGGCCGATGTCATCGGCCTGCTGGTCGACGGCGCGTCGGTCCCGGCGGCGGGTGCGGGGACCACCCTGGAGATCGTGCTCGACCGCACCCCGTTCTACGCGGAGGGCGGCGGCCAGCTCGCCGACCAGGGCCTGATCCGCACCGGCGGCGCCGAGATCGAGATCGTGGACGTCCAGTCGCCGGTGCCGGGCCTGATCGTGCACCGCGGCAAGGTGCGCACGGGCGAGGTGCGGGTCGGCGACCAGGCGCAGGCCGACATCGACCTGGAGCGGCGCCGGGCGATCTCCCGCAGCCACACCGCGACCCACCTGGTCCACCGCGGGTTCCGCAACGCGCTCGGCGAGTCGGCGGCCCAGGCGGGCTCGGAGAACTCCCCGGGTCGCTTCCGCTTCGACTTCACCGCCGCGGGCGCCGTGCCGGCGTCGATGCTGCGCGACGTCGAGGACGAGGTGAACGCCGTCCTGATCGGCGACCTCAAGGTCAACGCGTTCTACACCAGCCAGGCCCAGGCCCGCGCGATGGGCGCGCTCGCGCTGTTCGGCGAGAAGTACGGCGACGAGGTCCGGGTCGTCGAGGTCGGCGACTACTCCCGCGAGCTGTGCGGCGGCACCCACGTGGCCAGCTCCGGCCAGCTCGGCCTGGTGAAGGTGCTGGGCGAGTCGTCCATCGGCGCGGGCGTGCGCCGGGTCGAGGCGCTCGTCGGTCTCGACGCGTTCCGGTTCCTCGCCCGGGAGAGCGTGCTCGTCGCGCAGCTGAGTGAGCAGCTCAAGACCCGCCGCGAGGAGCTGCCCGAGCGCATCGAGGGCATCGTCACCCGGCTGCGCGCCGCCGAGAAGGAGCTGGAGAAGGTCCGCTCGGCCCAGGTGCTCGCGGTGGCCGGAGAGCTCGCCGCGCAGGCCCGCGACGTCCAGGGCGTCTCGGTGGTCACGCACCGCGCGCCTGATGGCACCTCCGCCGACGACCTGCGTAAACTCGCCCTCGATGTGCGCGGCAGGTTCCCTGGCGACCGCGCCGCGGTCGTCGTCGTCTCCGGCGTCCCCTCCGACCGGCCGGTCGTCGTCGCCGCGGTCAGCGAGGCGGGACGCGAGCGTGGCCTGAAGGCGGGCCGTCTCGTCGGCGTCGCCGCCAAGGCTCTCGGGGGTGGCGGTGGCGGCAAGGACGACGTGGCGCAGGGCGGTGGCACGCGGCCCGAGGCGATCGGTGACGCGCTTCGCGCGGTCGAGGAGGCCATCTCCTCCGCGGTGGCCTGATCCGCCGATGAGACATGGCGTCAGGATCGGGGTCGACGTCGGCTCCGTCCGCGTCGGCGTGGCCCGCAGCGACCCCTCGGGCCTGCTGGCCACGCCGGTGGAGACCGTACGGCGCGGCCGGGGCGACCTGGCGAGGATCGCCGAGATCGCGGCCGAGCACGAGGCGATCGAGGTCGTCGTCGGCCTGCCCACGTCGCTGTCGGGCCGGGAGAGCCACGCCGCGGAGGCCGCGCGGGCGTTCGCCGCGCGGCTGGCCCGGACGGTCGCGCCGGTCCCGATCCGGCTCGTGGACGAGCGGCTCACCACCGTGGGCGCCCAGCAGCGGCTGCGCTCCAGCGGCGTGAAGGCCCGCGACCAGCGTGACGTGATCGACCAGGCGGCCGCCGTCCTGCTGCTGCAGGCCGCGCTCGACGGAGAGCGGGCCACCGGCAATCCCCCCGGCAGGCCTCTCGGACCACCGGGCCCCCCCGCGGGGCCGGGTGAGGAAGCGAGCGGCGGGACCGCCCGGTGAGGCGGGCGGCGCTCGTCACCGGCGGAGGGTTCGCCCTGGTCGCGGCTGCGGTGGCGTACGGCGTGCACGCGGTCGTCGGCCAGCCCGGCAGCCCGCCCGACTACTCCGGCGGCGGTTCGGGGACGGTGACGATCGAGATCACACCGGGGACGAGCGCCGGCGAGGTCGGCCAGACGCTGGCCAAGGCCGGCGTGGTCGCCAGCGCCCAGTCGTTCGTGGAGCAGGTGATCAGCCGGTCCAAGGAGAGCGGCCTGCACCCGGGCCGCTACGTCCTGCGGCGCCGGATGTCGGCCTCCGCGGCGCTCGACCTGCTCCTGGCGCCCGCGAGCCGGGTGGTGCGCAAGGTCACCGTGCCCGAGGGACTGCGCCTGCGCGAGGTGCTGCGCGTCCTCGCGGACGGGACGGGCATCCCGCTGAAGGACTTCACCGAGGCGGCCGGCGAGACCCGGCGCCTGCGCCTGCCCGAGTACGCCGAGGGCGAGGCCGAGGGGTTCCTGTTCCCGGCCACGTACGAGATAGAGCCGGGGGCGACCGCCGGCGACATGCTCAGGAAGATGGTGGCCAGGTTCCGCCTCGCGGCGAAGAAGGTGGGCCTGGAGGATCTGGCGCCGCGCCTGAACCTCACGCCCCGGCAGGCGGTGACGGTCGCGAGCATCGTGCAGGCCGAGGGCGGCGTCCCGGCCGATTACCCCAAGATCGCCAGAGTGGTGTACAACCGCTTGGCGCGGGGCGCGAAGCTGGAGATGGACAGCACGGTCAACTACGCGTTGAACCGGCACACCCTGAAGGTCACCGCCGAGGACACGCGCAACGGCTCCCCGTACAACACCTACGCGCGCCCCGGGCTGCCGCCCGGACCCATCGGCAACCCGGGGGAGAGCGCGCTGCTGGCGACGCTCCACCCCGCCGAGGGTGGCTGGTACTGGTTCGTGACCACCGATCCTCGTCGTAAAATCACCAAATTCACTGACAAAGAGATGGAGTTCAGGAAATATCGGGAGGAGCTGAACAGGTATCTCGGGACGAACTAGCGGTGGCCCAGGTGCGTCCAGGGCGCCGTCCGGACGGCCCGCGGTAGGCGAACGTCCCCCTGTCCGGACTCATACCGGACCCGTACCGGACCCCCACCGGACCCCCTCGGTCTGGCACACTCGCTTGACGGGAGGCCTCTCGTACCGAGAGATTGGCCAGCGCACTATGAACGAACTGGACATGGACTTCCTGCTCGGCGCCGAGGACGACGACGGCTCTCCCCGGCGTCGCCCTTCCGGCGGCCGGGCCCAGCAGCGACGCAGCCGCAGACGCCGCAAGCGGCAGCGGCGCAAGGGCAGGGTCGCCACGCTCTTCGCCATTGTGATCATCGTCGGGGTTCTCGCCGGTCTCGGCTACCTGGGCTTCACCTGGGCGCGCGGCGTCATGATCCCCAAGGACTTCACCGGCGAGGGGACGGGTGAGGTCGTCGTCGAGATCCAGGAGGGCGAGAGCGCCACCGACGTCGCCCAGATGCTGGAGGAGCAGGGCGTCGTGGCCAGCGCGCGGGCGTTCGTCAACGCCATCGGCGCGGCCGGGAAGAGCTCCTCGCTCCAGCCGGGCCAGTACGCGATGCGCAAGGGCATGTCCGCCGCCTCGGCGCTGGCCCTGCTCGACCCGAAGAACCGTGTGCTCAACCGTCTCACCATCCGTGAGGGGCTGCGGCTCAGCAAGATCTTCGAGGAGCTGTCCACCGCCTCGGGCAAGCCGGTCGAGGACTTCAAGAAGGCGGCCCGCGCCGACATCGGCCTTCCCGCCTACGCCAAGGGCCGGCTGGAGGGCTACGCGTTCCCCGCGACGTACGAGATCAACAGCAAGCTCACGCCGCAGCAGATCCTCACCAACATGGTCGACCGGTTCAACCAGACCGCCGACAAGATCGACCTGGAGGGCCAGGCCAGGCAGGTCGGCTTCTCGCCCCGTCAGGTAATGATCATCGCGAGCATCGTCCAGGCCGAGTCGGGCAGCGCCGAGGACATGCCGAAGGTGGCCCGCGTCATCTACAACCGGCTGCTGTCGAACCCCCCGATGAAGCTGGGCATGGACAGCACGGTCATGTACGGCCTGAACAAGTACGGCATCGCCGCGTCGCACGCGGACCTGACCAGCACCTCGCGGTACAACACCTACAAGTACGCCGGCCTGCCGCCCGGCCCGATCAGCAACCCGGGCGACCACGCGATCGAGGCCGCGCTGCATCCGGCGGACGGCAACTGGCTGTACTTCGTGACGGTCGACCCGAAGCGGGGCATCACCAAGTTCACCGACAAGGAGTCGGAGTTCTGGAAGCTGCGCGACGAGTTCAACAGGAACTACCAGTGAGCGGGACCGTCCGCCGGGCCGCCGTCCTGGGCTCGCCCGTCGCCCACTCGCTCTCCCCGGTGCTGCACCGGGCGGCGTACGCGGAGATGGGCCTGGGCGGCTGGCGCTACGACGCGATCGAGTGCGCCGAGGACGGGCTCGCCGGCCTCGTCACCGGGCTGGGCCCGGAGTGGGCGGGCCTGTCGCTCACGATGCCGCTCAAGCGTGCCGTGCTCCCGCTGCTCGACACCGTCTCGGACCTCGCGCTGGCGGTCGGCGGCGCGAACACGGTCGTGTTCCGCGACGGCGGGCGGCACGGGCACAACACCGACGTGTACGGCATCGTCGAGGCGCTCGCCGAGGCGGGCGTGCCCGCGCCGTCCTCGGCGGTCGTCCTCGGCGGCGGCGCCACCGCGGCCTCGGCCCTCGCGGCCCTGCGGGAGACGGGCCTGGCGGAGGCCACCCTGGTCGTGCGCGACCCGGCCCGCGCGGGGGAGACCCTGCGCGTCGCCGAGCGCCTCGGCGTCGCGGTGACCGTGCGCTCCTTCGACGACTTCGACCCCGCGGCCGGCCTGGTCGTCTCCACGCTGCCGTCCGGCGCGGCCGACGCGCTCGCCGAGCGGGTCGCGGCCCGCCTGCCCGACAAGGGGGCCCTGTTCGACGTCGTCTACGCGCCCTGGCCGACGGCGCTGGCCCGGGCCGTCCGGGCGCGTGGGCGCACCGTCGTGGGCGGCTTCCCCATGCTGCTGCACCAGGCGGCGCGGCAGGTCGAGCTCATGACGGGACGGGCGGACGTGCCGGTCGCGGCGATGCGCGCGGCCGGCGAGGCCGAGATCGCCCGGCGCGCGGCCTCCTGAGCGGTCTCCGGGGCGGGGCGGCCCGGCCGGAATACACCGGGGGGCGTCCGGGTTTGTGGTAACGTAGGAACTCGATCGGTCCGGCATGAGTCGGACGCGCAAGCGGAGGTCCTCCTCCCACCTGCTTCGCCGAAAGGCGGACGGGTTCAGGATCACAACGGAGTTTTCGGCAGGAGAGCTCAGTGACCCCGCATGCGTGACGTGCGGGGTTTTCGTTTTTCCCGCACGGTCGAGACAAGCGGAAGTCTTTTGGAGGTCCCATCAGCACCGAGCCCCGCATCAACGACCGTATTCGTGTGCCCGAGGTCCGCCTCGTCGGCCCGAACGGCGAACAGGTCGGCATCGTCTCCATCGGCGACGCGTTGAAGCTGGCGCAGGAGAGCGATCTCGACCTGGTGGAGGTCGCGGCAACCGCCCGCCCGCCCGTCTGCAAGCTCATGGACTACGGCAAGTTCAAGTACGAGTCGGCCATGAAGGCGCGCGAGGCCCGTCGCAACCAGGCACACACGATCATCAAAGAGATCAAGCTCCGGCCGAAGATCGACCCGCACGACTACGAGACCAAGAAGGGTCACGTCGTGCGCTTCCTCAAGGCGGGAGACAAGGTCAAGGTCACGATCATGTTCCGGGGCCGTGAGCAGTCCCGGCCAGAGCTGGGCTTCCGGCTCCTGCAGCGCCTCGCGGAAGACGTCACCGATCTGGGGTTCGTCGAGTCGCAGCCGAAGCAGGACGGCCGAAACATGATCATGGTGATCGGGCCGCACAAGAAGAAGGCCGAGGCGAAGGCCGAGAAGGCCGCCGCGAAGGCGCAGCGTGGCGAGGACCGCCCGGCGGAGGAGTCCGCGCAGGAGCAGCAGCCCGCGCAGGCGCAGTGACGCCCGCCTGAACCACCGGGCAGGGCGCCCGAAACGACACGGAGAATCCGAGACCGGGACGGTCTCGCGGAGTCAGGCAGCCGCCGGCTCGGGTTACCGGCCCGGGCCGTCGGCACGGACCAAAGAGGGAGAGACGGCTGAGATGCCGAAGATGAAGACGCACAGCGGTGCGAAGAAGCGGTTCCGGCTCACCGGATCCGGCAAGGTTGTCCGCCGCCGCGCCAACCGGCAGCACCTGTTCGAGCACAAGCCGTCCACCCGTACGCGCCGTCTCGAGGGTGTCGTCGTCATGTCCGACGCCGACACCAAGAAGATCAAGAAGCTGCTCGCCAAGTAGTAACGACCCGGGGAGATAGAACAACATGGCACGCGTGAAGCGGGCGCTCAACGCCAAGAAGAAGCGCCGGGTCGTACTCGAGCGGGCAAGCGGTTACCGGGGGCAGCGGTCGCGCCTCTACCGCAAGGCCAAGGAGCAGATGCTCCACTCGATGACCTATGCGTACCGGGACCGCAAGGACAAGAAGGGCACGTTCCGCCGTCTGTGGATCCAGCGGATCAACGCGGCGGCCCGCGCCAACGGCATGACCTACAACCGGTTCGTCCAGGGCCTGCGTCTGGCGGGCATCGAGGTGGACCGCAAGATCCTCGCGGACCTCGCGGTCAACGACGCCCCGACCTTCGCCACGCTGGTCGAGTCCGCCAAGAAGGCGCTCCCGTCCGACGTGAACGCGCCGGTCGCCTGAGACCTGCTCCGACGAGGGCCCGCCGCCTGCGGTGGGCCCTCATCGACGTTGAGGGGGAATGAGCAGGGATGGCGGAGCTCACCAACATCAGGTCGCCGCGGGTCAAGGCGGCCCGCAGGCTGACCAAACGCGCCTTCCGCGACCGCGACCGGGCGTTCCTGGCCGAGGGGCCGCAGGCGGTACGCGAGGCGCTCGCGGTCAAGGACGTCACGGCGGAGCTGTTCACGACGGTCGAGGCCGAGGCCCGGCACGCCGACATCGTGGCCGCCGCCCACGCGGCCGGCGTGCCCGTGCACCGCGCGAGCGGCGAGGTCATGGCCGAGCTGACCCAGACCGTCACCCCGCAGGGGCTGCTGGCCGTGTGCCGGTTCGTGCACGTCCCGCTGGCGGAGGCCGTCGTGCCCACGTCCCGGCTGGTGGCGATCCTCGCCCACGTCCGCGACCCGGGCAACGCGGGCACCGTCCTGCGTACGGCCGACGCGGCCGGCGCCGACTCCGTGGTCTTCACCGACGCCTCGGTCGACCCGTACAACGGCAAGTGCGTGCGGGCGAGCGCGGGGAGCCTCTTCCACCTGCCCGTGGTGACGGGCACCTCCGTGGCCGACGCCGTGCGGCACGTACGGGAGGCCGGGCTGCGCGTGCTGGCGGCCGACGGAGCGGGCACCCGGACGCTCGACGAGGTCGCGCTGGACGAGCCCACCGCCTGGCTGTTCGGCAACGAGGCGTGGGGGCTGCCGCCCGAGCTCCTCGCCCTGGCCGACGAGGTCGTCCGCGTCCCGATCTACGGACGGGCCGAGAGCCTCAACCTCGCCACCGCCGCGGCGGTGTGTCTCTACTCTTCCGCGCGGGTTCAGCGACAGACCTTACAAACCGTGGAAGATCCCACCACCCCCGGCGGCTGAGGCTGCTGCCGGGCCGCGGAAACCCGCTATTGTCGGCGAAGGAGCCGTGCAGGAAGGGGCGGCGCGCGCAGTTCCGGAGCGTCAGGAGGCGGTCTCGTGCGAGGTGACGACACCCCCGGTGGCACCCCTGAAGGGGACGCCGGAGGGCGGGCGCGCATCGACGCCGACGACCTTCCCGACGGCCTCGTCGCGACCGACCCCGACGGTGTGATCCTGATGGTCAACCGGGCGGCGGAGCGGCTGACCGGGGTGACCCGGCGGGCGGCCGTGGGCCGGCTCATCGGCGACGTGCTGCCGCTGCGCGACCAGGACGGCCGCGACTGGTGGAAGTGGCTCGACCCGCACGGCGGGCTGCGTACCCGCAGCCGCCAGCCCGAACGGCCGCTGCACCTGCCCGGACGGCAGGAACTGCTGGTCGCCGCGCGCTTCGTCCGGGAGCCCGCGCGCGGCGGCGAGGTGGAGCGGGTCGTCATCACGCTGCGCGACGCGTCGGCGCGCGCGCGGGTCGAACGCAGCCGCGCGGACCTGGTGTCCACGGTCGCGCACGAGCTGCGCTCACCGCTGACCAGCGTCAAGGGGTTCACCGCGACGCTGCTGGCGAAGTGGGAGCGGCTCACCGACGCCCAGAAGCTCGTCATGCTGGAGACGGTCAACGCGGACGCCGACCGGGTGACGCGGCTGATCACGGAGCTCCTCGACGTCTCGCGGATCGAGTCGGGCCGGGTGGAGATCCACCGGCAGGTCGTGGACGTGCCGGCGCGGGCGCGCCGGATCATCGCCGGACGGGTGGCCGCAGGGGAGCCGGAGGACCGCTTCCGGCTGGAGGTCCTCGGCGAGCTGCCCGAGACGTGGCTCGACCAGGACAAGATCGACCAGGTTCTCGGGAACCTGGTGGAAAACGCGGTGCGTCACGGACGCGGTACGGTGACCATAGTGGTGGAGCCGGTCGAGTGGGGTGTGGCGGTGTCGGTGCGGGACCAGGGTGAGGGCGTGGCGCCCGAGCTGGTCGACCGCGTCTTCCGTCAGTTCTGGCGGGGCAACGGCCGCCGCCGCGGGGGCACCGGCCTCGGCCTGTTCATCGTCAAGGGCCTCGTCGAGGCCCACGGCGGCACGATCAGCGTGCAGCGCGCGCCCGGCGGCGGCGCCGAGTTCCGATTTACGTTGCCCACCGGCACCCCCGACTTCGCCTGAGCTTTTCCACAGGCCCTCGCGCGGAGGACGGCCCGGTGGGCTGATCGGACTAAACTGACCACGCTGAGCGCAGGGCGCTCGCAGGCCCCTGGATACGGAGCTCTCTCTTGTCGAACACCTATGACCCGGTCGAGGTGACGCCGCTGCACGCCGACGAGGTCGCGCGGGCACAGGCCGACGCCCTCGCCGCCATCGCGGCGGCGCGCGACCTCGACGATCTGAAGCAGGCCAGGCTGGCGCACGCGGGCGACCGCTCGCCGATCGCGCTGGCCAACCGTGAGATCGGCGCGCTCCCGCCCGCCGCCCGCGCAGAGGCGGGCAAGCGGATCGGCACCGCGCGCAAGGCGATCGGCGAGGCGCTGGCCGCCCGTCAGGCCGAGCTGGAGGCCGAGCGCGACGCGCGGGTCCTCGTCGAGGAGACCGTCGACGTCACGCTGCCGTGGGACCACGCGCCGCGCGGCGCCCGCCACCCGCTCACCACCCTGCAGGAGCGCATTGCCGACGCCTTCGTCGCGATGGGCTACGAGGTGGCCGAGGGGCCGGAGCTCGAAGGCGAGTGGTTCAACTTCGACGCGCTGAACATCGCGCCCGACCACCCCGCGAGGTCCGACCACGACACGTTCTTCGTGGAGAGCGTCGAGTCGGGGAAGGTCCTGCGCACCCAGACCTCGCCGGTGCAGATCAGGGCCCTGCTGTCGCGCCCGCTGCCCGTGTACGTGGTGTCGCCGGGCAAGACCTTCCGCACCGACGAGCTCGACGCCACGCACACGCCGGTCTTCCACCAGGTCGAGGGCCTGGCGGTCGACAAGGGGCTGACGATGGCCCACCTGAAGGGCACGCTCGACCGGTTCGCCGAGGTGATGTTCGGTGACGGCATCACGACCCGGTTCCGGCCGCACTACTTCCCGTTCACCGAGCCGTCGGCCGAGCTCGACCTGCGCTGCTTCGTCTGCCGCGGCTCCTCCGCGGTGCCCGGCAACCCGCCCTGCCGCACCTGCAAGTCGGAGGGCTGGATCGAGTGGGGCGGCTGCGGGATGGTCAACCCGCGCGTGCTGATCGCCTGCGGCGCCGACCCCGCCGTCTACTCCGGGTTCGCCTTCGGCATGGGCGTGGAGCGGACGCTGATGTTCCGCCACAACGCCGCGGACATGCGTGACATGGTCGAGGGCGACATCCGGTTCACCCTGCCGTTCGGGATGGAGGTCTGATGAAGGTCCCGCTTTCATGGCTGCGGGAGTACGTCGATCTCCCCGCGGTCACCGCACAGGAGGTGGCCGACCGGCTCACCGCCGCCGGCCTCAAGCTGGAGGCCCTCCACTCGCACGGCCACGAGATCAAGAACATCGTGGTCGGCCGGGTCCTCGAGATCGAGGAGCTGACCGGGTTCAAGAAGCCCATCCGGCACTGCCGGGTCGAGGTCGGCGAGGCCACGCCGCGCGAGATCGTCTGCGGCGCGACGAACTTCTCCGAGGGCGCGGTGGTCCCGGTCGCGCTGCCGGGCGCGGTGCTGCCCGGTGGTTTCGAGATCGGGTCCCGCAAGACGTACGGGCGGCTGTCGGACGGCATGATCTGCTCGGAGGCCGAGCTCGGCGTCGCCGATTCGTCCCCGGGCATCCTGCTGCTGCCGCCGGACACCCCGATCGGCGCGGACGTCGTCGAGCTGCTCGGCCTGCGTGACGACGTGCTCGAACTGGAGGTCGCCACCGACCGCGGATACGCCCTGTCGATCCGGGGCGTGGCCCGCGAGGCGGCGACCGCCTTCGGCGTGCCGTTCCGCGACCCCGCCGCGATCGAGACGCCGGACGGCCACGGCGAGTCCTGGCCGGCGTCGATCGGCGACCCGACCGCCTGCGACCGGTTCGTGCTGCGCTCGGTGACCGGGTTCGACCCCGCCGCGGAGTCGCCGCTGTGGATGCGGGTGCGGCTGGCCCGCGCCGGTGTGCGCTCGGTCTCGCTGGCCGTCGACGTCACCAACTACGTGATGCTGGAGCTCGGCCAGCCCCTGCACGCCTTCGACCGGTCGCGCCTGTCCGGCCCGATCGTCGTACGGCGGGCCCGTCCGGGGGAGACGCTGGAGACGCTCGACCACGTGGTGCGGACGCTCCACGAGGAGGACATCCTCATCACCGACGACTCCGGCCCGATCTCGATGGCCGGCACGATGGGCGGCCTGCACACGGAGATCTCCGGGACCTCGACCGACATCGTGATCGAGGCCGCCCACTTCTCCGCCACCGGCATCGCCCGGGAGTCGCGGCGGCACAACCTGGTGAGCGAGGCGTCCAAGCGGTTCGAGCGCGGCGTCGACCGGGAGCTGCCGCTGGCCGCGTCGTGGCGCGCCGTCCGGCTCCTCGCCGAGCTGGGCGGGGCCGTCGCCGACCCCGGCGTGACGCACGCGCAGGTGGACGTCGCCCCGGTGCGGATCACGATCCCGGCCGGCCACCCGGACCGCGTCGCGGGCGTGGCCTACGGGCGGGAGACGGTGATCCGCCGGCTGGAGCAGGTCGGCTGCGTGGTGACCGAGGGCGCCGCCGCCTCCCGGCCGGACGGCGGTCAGGGCGTCGCCGCGACCGGGGTGCTCGCGTCGGGCGACCTCGCCGGGAAGCTGTCCGTCGACGGCGAGGACCCGATCACGGTCGTCCCGCCGAGCTGGCGGCCCGACCTCACCGACCCGAACGACCTCGCGGAGGAGGTCATCCGGCTCGAAGGCTACGACCGCATCCCGTCGGTGCTGCCGCCCGCCCCCGCCGGCGGCGGCCTGACCGAGGGGCAGCGGCTGCGCCGCCGCGTCGGCCGGGCGCTGGCCCACGCGGGATACGTCGAGGTGCTCGCCTACCCGTTCATGGGTCCGCGCGACCTCGACAATCTCCTGCTGCCCGAGGGGGACCCGCGCAGGCGGACGACCCGGCTGGTCAACCCGCTCAGCGAGGACGAGCCGTACATGCGGACCACGCTGCTGCCGGGGCTGCTGAAGACGCTGGTGCGCAATGTGGGCCGCGGGTTCGCCGACGTGGCGCTGTTCGAGTCGGGGCTGGTCTACCGGCCCGAACCGGACGCGCCCGCGTCGGCCCCGATTCTCGCGGTCGACCGCCGGCCCTCGGAGGAGGAGCTGGCGGCGATCGAGATCGCGCTGCCGCGGCAGCCGTTCCGGGTGGCCGTGGTGCTCGCCGGGGAGTTCCACCGCTCCGGCTGGTGGGGCGAGGGCAGGCAGGCGACCTGGGCGGACGCCGTCGAGGCGGCCCGCACGGCCGCGCGGGCGGCCGGTGGCGAGCTCGTCATACGGGCCGAACAGCACGAGCCCTGGCACCCCGGGCGCTGCGCCGCGCTGACCGTGCCGGACCCGGAGACCGGGGAGCAGGTCCTCGCCGGCCACGCCGGTGAGCTGCATCCCCGGGTGATCGAGGCGTACGGCCTGCCCCCGCGCACGTGCGCGATGGAGCTGGAGCTGTCACTGCTGCGGCCCGCCGGGCCGGTGCAGACGCCCCCCGTGTCCGCCTACCCGGTGGCGACCCAGGACGTCGCGCTGACCGTCCCCGCCGCGACCCCGGTCGCGGAGGTGGCGGCAGCCCTGGCGGAGGGCGCGGGCGGCCTGCTGGAGTCGGTCAGGCTGTTCGACGTCTACACCGGGCCGCAGGTGGGCGAGGGCAACAAGTCGCTGGCGTACACGCTGCGGTTCCGGGCGCCGGACCGCACGCTCACGGCCGAGGAGACCACGGCGGCGCGGGACGCCGCCGTCGCCCTCGCCGCGGAGCGCACCGGAGCCCACCTCCGCGGCGCCTGACGAGCACGATCGCGGGCGGGCGCCGGTCTGTCGCCGGCGCCCGCCCGCGAGCCGCGTCACCTGCCGTACACCTCTAAGGAGTACAGCGAGTAGCCGAAGAGGGTGGCGCGTTTGACCCCCTGCATGCGCACGTACCGCGCGCTGACCGGGGCGAACGTCACGGTGTCCACGCCGCCGTCGCCGGTCGTCGTCTGCGCGGCGGTGGTCCACGCGGTGCCGTCGGGCGACGTCTGGATCCGGTACGACGAGCCGTAGGCCGACTCCCAGCGCAGGATGACCCGCCCCACGGTCCTCGCGGAGCCGAGATCGACCTGGATGTACTGGTTGTTGCTCCATCCGCTGGCCCACCGGGTCGCCGGGTCTCCGTCCACCGCCCGCCCCGGCGCGTTGGAGCCCTCGGTGCTGGACGCGCTCGCCGTACCGCCCAGCGCGAGGTCGCTCACGTCGTCGCCCCGGTGCGCCGGGAACGAGACCACCTGCTGATAGGTCGGCCGGTTCTGCCAGGAGATCAGCGAGTGCTTGATCCCGCCGAGCGGCGACTGCCGCACGGCGTCGGCGCACCACTGGTCCCCGGCGGAGCAGGAGTCGTCACCGGGATAGGTCGTCGCCGCCGGTTCGGCCAGCGCGGCCGACAGGCTGTCCAGCAGGACCGTGCGGCAGGCCGCCACGGTCGCGCCGCAGTACCTGGCGGGCAGGGGAGCGGTCACCGGGTCACCCAGCACGGCCCGGATGTCCTTGTCGACGTAACCCCACCAGCCGTACTGGAACGCCGAGCCCTTGTGCGGCTGTGACTCGTTGGCCGACCCGGGCAGCGCGGAGACGTCGCCCTGCTGGTGCCCGGACGGCGACTCGTTGATCTGCAGCGCGCCGGTCAGCGACTGGTAGAGCCCGTCGCCGAGGCCGGGCTGGAACTCCGCGCGCACCAGCTTCGGCCACCACGCGTCGAATATCCGGATGGCGTCGGCGTGCGCGTACGTCTTGCTGCCCTTGGTGGTCTCCTGCCGCCGGGCGCCCGCCTCGGCCCAGGCGGACAGCTTGGCGACGGCGGAGGCCAGGGCGGGATCGGGCACGGACGACGCGCTGCCGATCACCCGGAGCAGGTTCGGCAGCACCTTCCATCCGCGCAGGTCGGTCACGGCGGCCGCGGCCATGATCTTCACCACCCCGGCCCGGTCGACCGTGCCCGCGGACAGGGCAGACCGGAGCGGCGCGTCCAGCAGGTCGGCGCGGTGCACCGGGCCGAAGCTGAAGTTGCCGTCGGCCGCGCCGTAGTCCTTGGCCTGCTTGTTGTTCCAGCTCACGAAGTAGTCCTGGTTGACGGCCTGCGGGTGGGCCGAGGGCGGCGTGTAGGCCGCCGTGTTGACCGCCGGGTCGAAGCCGCTCCACTCGTGCGCCGCGTCGCCCGCCATCGGCAGGTTCGGGTCGGACACCGCCGACCGCACCGGGACGTTGCCGGACATGAAGTACGCCGTGTCGGCGGAGTTGACGTAGAACCAGTTGAAGGCGAAGCCGATCTTGGAAGCGGAGTTCGTGAAGGCCGCCGGCGAGCCCATCTCGGCCGGGTCGTTGAACATCTGGAAGCCGACCGCCGAGTCCGTCTCGTGCTGGTAGGTCGAGCGCAGCGCCGTGAACGCCGTCGGCACGCCGCCGGCCATCCCCCGCCAGGTGACCAGGCCGTACTTGGTCCGCTTGATGACCAGGTCGTAGGAGCCGGCGGCGGTGGAGTCGGCCGTGTTCGGCTTCCAGGAGTTGGTCTTCTTCAGCGTCTCCATGGCGGTGCAGGTGCCGTGGTAGAGGTAGTGGTCCGACGACAGGGCGGGCGTGCCGCCGTTCGGGTCGCACAGCGTCACCGCGTACGTGTCGGTGATGTCCTCGGCGGCCGACGTGGCGCTCCAGGCGTAGTCGGTCCCGCGGCCGAGCAGCACGTAGAGGTTGAGCCCGGCGAAGGCCGCCCCCCGCGCCCGGATGCCGGGCCCGGACAGCTCCTCCAGCATGAGCAGTTGCGGCGCGAAGTAGCCGGTCTGCGGGCCGAACACGGCGATCGGGTGGCCGCCGGTCGCCTTGGCGGCCGAGACCACGAGCGCGTTCGACATGCCGGGCCGGGAGTTGTCCACCGTCAGCCCGGTCAGCGCGCTCGTGACCGCCGTCGTGGGGGAGGTCGCGCTGCCGGTCTCGTTCGCCGTGACGTCGACCGGGGCCGCCGTGCCCGCGTCGGGCAGCACCACGCCGGTCGCGCCGGACGGCGCCGCGCCGGAGGGGAAGCTCTGCCCGTCGTGCAGCGTGAGCACGGTCTCCGGGTCGTTCTGCGAGCGGAAGGCCGCCCAGGCCCGGTCGCCCTCGGTGGCGCCGTACTTCGCCCGCGCGGCCACCCGTACGAGGGCGGACCGCATCTCCGCTCCGCCGCCCCCGCCGAACAGGCCGCCGATGACCCCGGAGACGGCGACCAGGTCGGTCATCTTGAAGTACTGCGGGCCTCCCGCGTTCGTGATCGCGTCGAGGTGGCCGGTGAGGACGTACTCGCCGGGGCAGTTGCGGGCGGACATGCACCGGTCGACGTAGGCGTTGATCCCGGCGATGTAGTTCTGCACGTCGGTGTAGAGCTGGGCGCCGCGGCCGCCGGAGGCCCGCAGCCGGTCGATCTGGGCCTGGAGATCGGCCTCCGTGTAGGGGGAGTTGCGCCAGACGCTCTGCTCCAGCTCCCGGTTTCCCGCCGCGCCGCCGGCGAACGGCGTCAGCTCGCCCCGGCCGACGTGCCGCATGAGGTCCATGAGCCACAGGCGGTCCTGGGCTCCGGCGTACCCGGCGCCGAACATCGTGCCCTCGCGGGTGGTGCCGGTGACGTGCGGCACGCCGGTCGCCTTGTCCCGGACGATCGTGACGTCGGACCGCGGGCTGACCGTGCTCTCGACCTGGTTCGCCGGCACGCCGAAGCCGCTGTCGCCGAAGAACGCGGAGATCTGCTCGTCGGTCAGCCCGGTGTAGCCGGAGATCAGGTCGGCGTACCTGCCGAGCTGGTCCCTGCTGTGGGCCGGGTAGGTGCCCAGGGTCTGGTTGCCCAGGATGTCCACGAGCGTGGCGTTGCCGTTCTGCCCGGGCGGCAGGACGTCCGCGCACTGACCCAGACAGTAGTCGTCGGGCGGGTAATAGGGGGCGGCGGTGGCCGTCTCCGCCGGCAGGCCGACGGAGACGAGGACCAGCGCGGCGGCAGCGGTGATCGCCCGTCGGAGGCGCGCGTGCATGGGGGAACTTCCCTTCGCGGTGTCAGGGGGTGAAGGGACGGCAGGATGGTGCTGTCACGCGCGTGAATGTGAGTGGGGCTCAACTCTGGACGATACGCGGGGGTAACCAGAGGAGCAATGCCAACTTTGCCGCGATCGTGGCAGAACCTGCCGATCGCAGTCAACGCACGGCCCGCCGCCGCTCACGGAGCCGGAGCGCTCGGCTAGGGCCGTCGCTGGTGGGGATCGGAGGTTCCGGAGCCTACAGCTCGTCGATCTCGGCGAGGTCGATGTCGGCGTCGAAGGGCACCGACACCTTGAGCCGGTCGTGGTAGATGCCGGTCAGCGCGTACGCGGTGGTGGCGGGGTCGAGTTCGTACACGTAGACCGTGGGCCGCCCGGACTGGTTCTCGATCCGCCAGAAGTGCGCGATCCCCGCCTCGGCGTAGAGCTGTGGCTTGCGCTTGCGGTCCCGCTCCTCGGACTCGGGCGAGACGACCTCCACAACCAGGACCACATCGCCGGCCTGATAGGCGGTCTCGCCCGTCCCCTGCACCGCCTCCGCGCGAATGATCACCATGTCGGGCTCGGGCCTCTGGCGAGTGCCGAGAATGATGCTCATTTCGCGACGTACGCGCAGTTGAGAGGGGACATAACGGCGTAGTTCCCGCTCAAGGAGAAACAGCATCAGTGTGTGGAAGGAAGCTCGGGGGCTCACGAAGACCAAGCTTCCGTCAATCAACTCTGTGTGCGCAGGAAGTTGCGGCATGTGATCGAGGTCGGTGGCCCGAAATCCTTCCGGTGGAGGGAAAACCCAACGGGGAACGCCGCATATATCGCTCATGGGCACTTCGCTCCGCACCTCAGCCGTCATGCACTCACGGTAGCAACGCGTGAGCGTCACGCGAAGTGATTCCCCGGCTGTCCCCTGCCGGAACGCGGGTTTTCCGTGCCGGCGCCACGTCGCGGAGCATGCCCGGACAGTGAGAAGGTGCGGCACTCCCGGAGAGCGCCGCACCGTTCCGGCGGTCAGCCCACGCGACAGGAGACTGACTGCCGGCCCAAGGGCCGTGGCCCGCGGTGCGTCGGGGTGTCCGACATCGCGGGCCACGGGCGGGGGACTATCTGGTCCAGGTCCACTTCTGGTTGTTGCCGCCGTGGCAGGAGTACAGCTGGAGCTTGGTGCCGTTGCCGGTGCCGGCTCCGGCGGCGTCGAGACACAGGTTGGACTGGACGCCCTGGATGCTGCCGTCGGAGTTCACCCGCCACTTCTGGTTGTTGCCGCCGTGGCAGGAGTAGATCTGGATGACGGCGCCGTTGCCGGTGCCGGCCGCGTCCAGGCACTTGCTGCCGTAGACGCGGATCTCACCGGCTGAGGTGGACGACCAGGTCTGGTTGGTCTGGCCGTTGCAGTCGTACAGCTGCACCTGGGTGCCGTCGTTCTGGCTGGCGTTGGGCACGTCGATGCAGCGGCCGGAGGCCACGCCCCGGATCGCCCCGCTGCCACCACCGGAGGTGGGGGTGGCGCTGGGGGACTGCGGGATCGATGGGGATGGGGTGACGGGGCCGCTGCCGTCGGGGGCGACGGCGCGTCCGGTGGTGGGGGAGATCATGCCGGCGCAGAGGTTGCGGCTGCGGAGGTTGGCGGCGATCTGGGAGATGGCGGAGACGGTGGTGGCGTACTGGTCGTGCATGAGGATGATCTGGCCGTTTTGGAGGCGTCCGGCGGCTTGGACGATTTGTGCGGTGCTGGCGCCGTTCCAGTCCTGGGAGTCGACGTCCCAGATGATCTCTCGGAGGCCGAGCTGTTGTTCGACGGACTTGAGGGTGTTGTTGGTCTCGCCGTATGGGGGGCGGAAGAGTTTGGGTGCGGTTCCGGTGGCCTGCTGGATGGCCTGCTGGGTTCGCTGGAGTTCGGACTGGATCTGGGAGCTGCTCTGCTGGGTGAGGTGGGGGTGGGTGTAGCTGTGGTTGCCGACCCACATTCCGGCGTCGACCTGGGCCCGTACGAGGGAGGGGTTGTTCTGGGCGTTCTGGCCGATGTTGAACATGGTGGCGCGCAGGCCGTTGGCTTTGAGGGTGTTGAGCAGGTTGGTGGTGTTGCTGGGGTTGGGTCCGTCGTCGTAGGTGAGGCCGACGTATCCGGCGCTGCAGTCGGCGGCGTTGGCCGCGGTGGGGGACAGTGCCACGGTCGCCAGTGCCGCGGCGGCGACGCTCGCGAGCGCCGTGGCGAGAGTCTTGCGTAAACCGGGACGTCTGACGACGGGCACGGCGCTGTCGGCCATCTTCGCTCCTCCAGTTGGAACCCTGCTCAGGCGCAGGCGGGACGGGCCGGGTAGCGCGGTGCCCTGGTGGGGAGCGCCGCCCGGCCCCGGGGGTTCGCCGAGGCCTCATTCTGGGAACCGCCCCCGAAAAGTGTCAAAGAACCCCCAGAAACATTTCAGTCCTATGTGCGATCAAGCAGGCCTGGCCTGCTGAAACACCGATGAACTTTTCACGCCGCCAGAAGGCCCTGCGGAGGCCGTCCCGGGAAGCCCGCTGTCGGAGGCCGCCCCTGTAGGCAGCTCACCTTCCGCCCGCGTGGTCCAACCGGGTGCGGCGGCCCAGGCGACGACTCCTGCCCTCCCGCCACGCGGTCGCCGGTTCGAACCGTCCTGGGGTCCGGTCAGAGACCGAGCGTCTCCTTGCGCAGACGGGTCTTGAGCACCTTGCCGCCGGGGTTGCGCGGCAGTTCGGCCTCTCTGAACCAGAACCGCGACGGCACCTTGAACGCCGCGATCCGGCCGCGCAGGAAGCCGCTCAGTTCCACACCGGTGGCCTCGGCGCCGGGCTTCAACCGGACCACCGCGCCGACCTGCTCGCCCATCTCGTCGTCGGGTACGCCGATCACGGCCACGTCGTCCACCGCCGGATGTTCGAACAGGGCGGCCTCGACCTCGGCGCAGTAGACGTTCTCGCCACCGCGGATGACCATGTCCTTGGCCCGGTCGACGATGTAGACGAAGCCCTCCTCGTCGACGCGGGCCAGGTCGCCGGTGTGCAGCCAGCCGTCCACGAACGTCTCGGCGGTCGCGTCCGGACGGTTCCAGTAGCCGCTGATCACGATCGGCCCGCGCACGCACAGCTCACCGACCTCGCCGGGCGGCAGTTCGGCCCCGGACGGGTCGCAGATCTTCACGTCCACCACCGCGAGCGGGCGGCCGATGCTGCCGGGCTTGGCGAGGTAGTCCCCGCCGCTGTTGTAGATGGCCAGCGCGGTCGTCTCGGTCATGCCGTACCCGTTCGCGGGCGTGCGCTCGGGAAGCGTCTCGGTGATCCGTTCCAGCAGCCTGGGCGGCGCGGGCGCGCCGCCGTACGAGATCGAGCCGAGCGACGAGATGTCGTGGCCGCCCAGGTCGGGATGGGACAGCAGCTGCCAGGCGTTGGTCGGCACGCCGCTCAGTATGGTGACGCGCTCACGTTCGATGAGCTCCAGGGCCCGCTTGGGGTCCCACCTGTACATCAGCACGAGCCCGCCGCCGCTGAACATCGTGGTCATCAGTACGGCGAAGCACCCGGTGACGTGGAAGAGCGGCACGGTCAGCAGGGTGATCCTGCGCTTCCCGGCCGCCGAGGACACGTCTCTGCCCGCCAGGGCCACGGTGCGCATCATGGCGTACGCCACGGTCATCGGCGCCTGGCCGAGGTTGCGGTGGCTGCCGAGCGCGCCCTTGGACCTGCCGGTCGTGCCGGAGGTGTAGAAGATGGTCGCCGGGTCGTCGGGGTGGAGGTCGACCGGGGGCAGTGTCACGTCGGCGCGCACCTCGCCGAGGACGCCGGCCCAGTTGGCGCCCTCCCCGCGGGCGACGATCATGGGCAGGCCGATGCCGGACATCCGCGCGGCGCGCTCTCCGTCGGCGATCACCAGCTTCGCGCCCGAGTCGCCGAGGCCGTACTCCAGTTCCTGCTCGGTCCACCAGGCGTTCAGCGGGACGGCGACCGCGCCGGCGGCGAGCACGGCGGAGAAGGAGACGATCCATTCCGGATAGTTGCGCATGGCGAGGGCGACGCGGTCGCCCGCGCGTACGCCGTAGTCGTCCACGAGCCGGTTGGCGAGGGTCGCGACCAGCCGGAAGTGCTCCTCGTAGGTGATCCGCTCGTCCTCGTAGACGACGAACACCTTGTCCCCGTGGAAGCGGGTGATCTCCAGGAGCGCGCGGAAGGTCGCGGGAGCGTGTTTCCACGCCCGGATCCTGCTGCCGCCGACCTCGACCTCTTCCATCTCGAAGAGCTGACCGGGCGCGGTGAGCTGGGCCTGGACCTGTTCGTGCGTGATCGTCATGATGGACGTGCTCCCGGATGAATACGTTAACCGGAGGTTTCACGATACCGACCGGTAGGTATGGCCGCCAGGTGTCCACCTCGCGAAACGCCGCTTGCATGCCCATGCCCGGCGGTGCATACTCTCTACACAAGCAAGAACATGAGGTTGCCTGCATAGCCATGCAGGGGAGTCTGGG
Source organism: Microbispora triticiradicis (assembly GCF_005864065.1). Lineage (NCBI taxonomy): Bacteria > Bacillati > Actinomycetota > Actinomycetes > Streptosporangiales > Streptosporangiaceae > Microbispora > Microbispora triticiradicis. The sequence goes on from NZ_VANP01000002.1 coordinate 699,641, forward strand.
GGGCCGATGAGGGCGGCGATCGCCGGAGCGAGCGGATACGCGGGGGGAGAGCTCCTCCGCCTGCTGCTGGGCCACCCCGACGTCGAGATCGGCGCGCTCACCGCGGCGTCCAGCGCCGGCACGAGACTGGGCGCGCACCAGCCCCACCTGCCGTCCCTGGCCGACCGGGTCATCGAGCAGACTACCCCGCAGGCGCTGGCCGGGCACGATGTGGTCTTCCTCGCGCTGCCGCACGGTCAGTCGGCCGCCGTCGCGGCCGAACTCGGCGACGGCACGCTGGTCGTCGACTGCGGCGCCGACTTCCGGCTGGCCAGCGCGGAGGAGTGGACGGCCTTCTACGGAGGCGTCCACGCGGGCACCTGGCCCTACGGCCTTCCCGAACTGCCCGGCCAGCGGGAGATCCTGCGGGGCGCCCGGCGGATCGCCGTGCCCGGCTGCTACCCGACCGCCGCGACCCTGGCGCTGTTCCCCGCCTTCGCGGCCGGGCTCGCCGAGCCCGACGTGGTGGTGGTCGCGGCCAGCGGCACCTCCGGGGCAGGCCGCGCCCCCAAGGCCCACCTGCTCGGCAGCGAGGTCATGGGCTCGGTCGGTGCGTACGGAGTCGGCGGGGTCCACCGGCACACGCCGGAGATGGAGCAGAACCTGTCGGCGGTCGCCGGGCGGCCCGTCCGCGTGTCGTTCACGCCGACCCTCGCGCCCATGAGCCGCGGCATCCTCGCCACCTGTACGGCTCCCGCCGCCTCCGGGACGACCCCCGCCGCCGTGCGGGAGGCGTACGAGGCGGCGGTCAAGGACGAGCCGTTCCTCCACCTGCTGCCCGAGGGCGTGTGGCCGGCGACGGCGATGACGGTCGGGGCGAACACCGCGGTTTTGCAGGTCGCCCTGGACCAGCGGGCCGGGCGGATCGTGGCCGTCGTCGCCGTCGACAACCTCACCAAGGGCACCGCGGGCGGCGCGATCCAGAGCGCCAACCTCGCGCTCGGTCTTCCGGAAGAACTCGGCCTTCCCACCAATGGAGTCGCCCCGTGAGCAAGACCTTCCCTTCCGAGGAGCGTGCATGAGCGTCACCGCACCCCTGGGCTTCCGCGCCGCCGGAGTCGTCGCCGGGATCAAGAGCGGCGGCGCCCGCGATCTCGCCCTGGTCGTGAACGACGGCCCCTCGCGGGCCGCGGCGGGGGTCTTCACCCGCAACCGGTTCAAGGCCGCGCCGGTCCTGTGGTCCGCCCAGGTTCTCGACGGCGGCCGGGTCAGGGCGGTCGTGCTCAACTCCGGCGGTGCCAACGCCTGCACCGGCCCCCTGGGCTTCCAGGACACCCACGCCACCGCCGAGAAGGCGGCCGAGGTCCTCGGCGACTCCGCGGCCGAGATCGCGGTGTGCTCGACCGGGCTGATCGGCGAGAGGCTCCCGCTCGACGCGCTGCTCGGCGGCGTGGGAACGGCCGCGGCCCAGCTCAGCCGGGACGGCGGGCTGGCCGCCGCGGACGCGATCCGGACCACCGACACCGTCAGCAAGATCTCCTTCCGCCGTGGCGAGGGGGGTTACATGGTGGGCGGCATGGCCAAGGGCGCGGGGATGCTCGCGCCCGGTCTGGCCACCATGCTGTGCGTGCTGACCACCGACGCCGAACTCGGTTCCGAGGAGCTCGACACGGTGCTGCGCAAGGCGACGGCGGTGACGTTCGACCGGCTCGACACCGACGGCTGCATGTCGACCAACGACACGGTGCTGCTGCTCGCCAGCGGCGCGTCCGGCGTCCGCCCCGACCTCGCCGAGTTCGAGAAGGTCGTCACCGCCGTCTGCGCCGACCTGTCCCGGCAGCTTCTGGTCGACGCCGAGGGCGCCACCAAGGCGATCGCGATCGAGGTCGTCGGCGCGGCGTCGGAGGACGACGCGGTGGCGGTGGGCCGGGCAGTGGCCCGCTCGAACCTGCTGAAGTGCGCGATCCACGGCGAGGACCCCAACTGGGGCCGGGTGGTCAGCGCGGTCGGCACCACCGACGCGGTCTTCGAGGCCGAGCGGGTGAACGTTGCCGTCAACGGCATCTGGATCTGCCGGGGAGGCGCCGCCGGCGACGACCGCTCGAAGGTCGACCTGCGCCCGCGCGACGTGACCATCACGATCGACCTGTCCGCCGGCCCGCACAGCGCGACCGTGCACACCACCGACCTCACGGCGGCCTACGTGCACGAGAACTCGGCGTACTCGTCATGAGCGTCCGACGCAACGGCGCCCTGGACAAGGCGCACACACTGATCGAGGCCCTGCCCTGGCTCGCCCGCTTCCACGGCGCGACCGTCGTCATCAAGTACGGCGGGAACGCGATGACCGAGGAGCACCTGCGGGCCAAGTTCGCCGCCGACGTGGTCTTCCTGCGCTACGCGGGACTGCGCCCGGTCATCGTGCACGGCGGCGGGCCGCAGATCCAGTCGCACCTCGACCTGCTCGGGATCGACAGCCACTTCGTGTCCGGCCTGCGGGTGACCACCCCCGAGGCCATGCAGGTCGTCCGGATGGTGCTCGTGGGGCAGGTCAACCGCGACGTCGTCGGGCTGATCAACGGCCACGGGCCGTTCGCGGTCGGCATGTCCGGCGAGGACGCCCACCTGTTCACGGCCGAGCGCAAGCACGTGACGGTCGACGGCGTCAAAGTCGACATCGGGCAGGTGGGGGAGATCGTCCGCGTCGAGGCGGGAGCCGTGCAGGCCCTGCTGGACGACGGGCGCATCCCGGTGGTGTCGTCGGTGGCCCGCGGCGACGACGGCGGGATCTACAACGTCAACGCCGACACCGCGGCCGCGGCGCTCGCCGTCGCGCTCAAGGCGTCGAAGCTGATCGTCCTGACCGACGTCGAGGGGCTGTACGCGGACTGGCAGCCTCCGGGCGAAGGCGAGGAACCGGGCTCGGGCTTGGAAGTGGTCAGCCGGATCACCGCCTCGGAACTCGCCGCGCTGCTGCCCTCGCTGTCCAGCGGGATGGTGCCGAAGATGGAAGCATGCCTGACGGCCGTGCGCGGCGGCGTCCCGCAGGCACACGTGCTCGACGGGCGGGTGCCGCACGCCCTGCTGCTGGAGGTCTTCACCGACGAGGGAATCGGCACGATGGTCGAGCCGGACGCGGGCCCGGGGACGGACGGCCGGACCCCGGTGAAAGTCGCGAACGGCGTCGTGAGCGGAGGGGATGCCAGGTGACCGGCAACGACGAACTGCGCGAACGATTCGCGTCGGCGTTCATGCACAACTACGGGGTGCCACCCGTCGCCCTGGCACGCGGCGAGGGCTGCGCCGTCTGGGACGTAGACGGGCGCCGCTACCTCGACCTCATCGGCGGCATCGCGGTGAGTTCGCTCGGGCACGGCCACCTCGCCCTGGTCGAAGCGGTGTCGCGGCAGGTCGCCACGCTCGCCCACACCTCGAACCTGTTCCTGCACGAGCAGGAGGTGCTGCTCGCCGAGAGGCTGCGCACCCTGCTCGGGGAGCCGGCCCGGGTCTTCCTCGCCAACTCCGGCACCGAGGCCAACGAGGCCGCGCTGAAGATCGCCATCAAGTACGGCCGGACCCACGGCCGCGGCTACATGGTGGCGGCGGAGAACGGCTTCCACGGCCGCACGCTCGGCGCGCTGTCACTCACCGGCAAGCAGTCGATCCGCGACCAGTTCGGCCCGTTCCCGCTCGACGTGCGGTTCGTTCCGTACGGCGACGCGGACGCGCTCAAGAACGCCGTGACCGAGGACTGCGCCGCGGTCTTCCTGGAGCCCACGCAGGGCGAGGCCGGGGTCGTCCCGCCGCCCGAGGGCTACTTCCGCGCGGCCCGGGAGATCTGCTCCGCCACCGGCGCCCTCCTGGTCGCCGACGAGATCCAGTCGGCCATCGGCCGCACCGGGCACTGGTTTGCCCACCAGGCGGAGGGAGTCGTCCCGGACATCGTGACCCTGGCCAAGGGGCTCGGCGGGGGCATGCCTATCGGAGCCTGCCTCGGCCTGGGAGAGGCCGGCGAGGTCTTCACCAAGGGAGACCACGGCTCGACCTTCGGCGGCAACCCGGTCTCGTGCGCCGCGGCGCTGGCGGTGCTCGGCACCATCGAGCGCGACGGCCTGCTCGGCAACGCCGCGCGTGTGGGAGCGCTCCTCTCCGAGGGCATCGCCGCCGTGCGGCACCCACTGCTCAAGGGCGTCAGGGGACGCGGACTGTGGCTCGCCGCCGTGCTGACCGCCCCCAAGTCGGCACAGGTGCAGGCCGCGGCCCAGGAGGCCGGTTTCCTGGTCAACGCGCTGCAGCCCGACGCGGTCCGGCTCGCGCCGCCGCTTGTGATCACCGAACCCGACGCGCGGGTCTTCCTCGACGCGCTGCCCGGCATCCTGGAGGCCGCCGATGCCTGACGACAACCTCGTGAACACCGCCGCGCGGGTCCGGCACTTCCTGCGCGACGACGACCTGTCCCCCCAGGAGCAGGCGCAGGTGCTCGACCTCGCCGAGGCGATGAAGAAGGACCGGTTCGGTTACCGGCCGTTCGAAGGCCCCCGGGCGGTCGCCCTCCTCTTCGACAAGCCGTCGACCCGGACTCGCGTCTCGTTCTCCGTGGGCGTGGCGGAGCTGGGCGGGCTGCCGCTGATCATGGACGGCGGCACCTCGCAGATGGGACGAGGCGAGCCCGTCGAGGACACCGCGCGGGTGCTGTCCCGGCAGGTCGCGGCGATCGTCTGGCGGACGGGAGGCCAGGAGCGCATCGAGACGATGGCGGCCTACTCGTCGGTGCCGGTGGTGAACTCGCTGACCGACGAGTTCCACCCCTGCCAGATCCTCGCCGACCTGCAGACGATCCGGGAGCACAAGGGCACGGCCGGCGGGCTGACACTCGCCTACCTTGGCGACGGCGCCAACAACATGGCGCACTCCTACCTCCTGGGCTGCGCCATGGCCGGGATGCACGTCCGGATCGGGGCGCCCGCGGGTTACCTGCCCGATGCCGCGGTGCTGGACCGGGCCGCCGAGATCGCGGCGTCCACCGGGGGATCGGTCGTGGCGCTCAGCGATCCCGAGGCGGCCGCGGCCGGGGCGCACGTGATCGCCACCGACACCTGGGTCTCGATGGGTCAGGACGGCAAGGACGAGCGGGTGGCGGCCTTCACGCCCTACCAGGTGAACACGGCTCTGCTCTCCCTGGCCGACCCTGACGCGATCGTGCTGCACTGCCTGCCGGCGTACCGGGGGCTGGAGATCGCCGCCGACGTCATCGACGGACCGCGCAGCGTCGTGTGGGACCAGGCGGAGAACCGGCTGCACGCGCAGAAGGCGTTGCTGCACTGGCTCGTGACGCGGAGCGCGGAGGGGTTGTGAGCATCCCGCTCACCAAGGCGGCGCGGCACGCCCGGATCGTCGAGTTGCTGACCCGGCACAAGGTCCGCTCGCAGCCCGAGCTGGCCAGGCTGCTGGCGGAGCAGGGAGTGGAGGTGACCCAGGCCACCCTCTCCCGGGATCTCGACGAGCTTGGCGCGCTCAAGTTGCGGGCCGACGACGGCACTCTGGTTTACGCGCTGCCCGGTGAGGGCGGCGGCCGGATCCCGATCTACCGGGCCGGCGCCGCCAACGGATTCACCGAGAACCCCGACGCGCGCCTGCGCAGGATCGCCGAGGAACTCCTGGTGTCGGCGGAGGCGTCCGCCAACCTGGTGATCCTCCGCACGCCTCCGGGGGCGGCCCAGTTCCTCGCCTCGGCCGTCGACCACGCGGGCTGGGACTCGATCCTCGGCACGGTGGCCGGTGACGACACGATCCTCGTGATCAGTAGGAGCCCCACGGGAGGGCAGGCGCTGGCGGAATCCCTGCTCAGCCTGGCCACCCGCAGGACGCCGGACGTGACCAGGCACAAGCTCACCGCCGACGTCCATGATCACTCTCATGGAGACGAGGAAGCGTGACTGTGCGGGGCCGGTCCGTGTGCGGGGACCGGTCCACCCGTCGGCTAAGGTCGCGGATTAGTCCCGCACGAGGATCCATCAGGAGGATCCACCACGAGGATTCATACGGAGAAACGCGCCGAGCGCTCGTCCAGGGGACGACCGGAAAGGCGTGAGATCTCCGTACGAGGGCTCCTCGCGGAAACGCACGCGGTCGCCTTTTGCCGGCGGAGATATGGAAATCGGAGGGAGAAGACGGTGGCGGACAACAAGCCGATGCGGCTCTGGGGTGGCAGGTTCGAGGGGGGACCCGCGGACGCCCTCACGCGCCTGTCGGTGAGTGTGCAGTTCGACTGGCGCCTCGCGCCGTACGATCTGCTGGCTTCGCGCGCGCACGCACGCGTGCTGCACCGCGCCGGCCTCCTGACGCAGGAGGAACTCGACCGCATGCTGGGCGCGCTCGACGATCTCGACCAGGCCTGCCGGAAGGGGGAGTTCCGTCCCACCGTCGCCGACGAGGACGTGCACACGGCGCTGGAGCGCGGCCTGCTGGAGCGGCTCGGCTCGCTGGGCGGCAAGCTCCGGGCCGGCCGCAGCCGCAACGACCAGGTGGCCACCGACCTGCGCCTCTACCTGCGTGACCACGTCCGCACGATCGTCTCCAGGCTGGTCGAACTGGAGACCGCGCTGATCAGCCAGGCCGAGGAGAACGCCGACGTCGCGGCGCCCGGCATGACGCACCTGCAGCACGCCCAGCCGGTGTCGTTCGGCCACCAGCTTCTCGCCCACGTCCACCCGCTGACCCGGGACGTGGACCGGCTGCGGGACTGGGACAGGCGCGCGGCGGTCTCGCCGCTGGGCTCCGGCGCGCTGGCCGGATCCTCCCTGCCGCTCGACCCTGCCGCCGTCGCCGCCGAACTCGGGTTCGACGCCCCCGCGCCGAACTCGATGGACGCGGTCGCCGACCGTGACTTCGCCGCCGAGTTCCTGTTCTGCGCGGCCATGATCGGCGTGCACGTCTCCCGGCTCGGCGAGGAGGTCGTGCTGTGGGCCTCGCAGGAGTTCCGGTGGATCGAGGTGGACGACGCCTACTCCACCGGATCCTCGATCATGCCGCAGAAGAAGAATCCCGACGTCGCCGAGCTGGCCAGGGGCAAGAGCGGCCGGCTGATCGGCGCGCTGATGTCACTGCTGACGACGCTGAAGGGCCTGCCGCTCACCTACAATCGCGACCTCCAGGAGGACAAGGAGCCAGTCTTCGACGCGGTCGACACCCTGCTCCTGGTGCTCCCGGCCGTGTCCGGCATGATCGCCACGATGCGGGTCAACAAGGCCAAGCTGGAGACCAGCGCGCCCGACGGGTTCGCGCTGGCGACCGACCTCGCCGAGCTGCTGGTCCGCCGCGGTGTCCCGTTCCGGGACGCGCACGAGGCCGTCGGCCACCTGGTGGTGTGGTGCCAGGTGAACGACAAGGACCTCGGTGAACTGACCGACGAGGAACTGGCGAAGGTCTCGCCGCACTTCGCGGTGGACGAGACGGGCGCGAGCGTCCGCGACGTGCTGAACGTGCACGGGGCGCTGGCCGCCCGCAGCGCCTTCGGCGGCACGGCGCCCGACCGGGTCCGTGACCAGGTCGCGAGTCTCCGGGAGATCGTCGACGGCCAGGCGGCATGGGCGAACGAGAACTGACCGACGACGTCGCGGGCGAGCCGCTCGGCCGCGACTTCTTCGACCGCCCTTCGGAGGTGGTCGCCCCCGATCTCCTCGGCCGGGTGGTCGTGCACGGGTCGGTGGCGGTCCGGCTGAGCGAGGTCGAGGCGTACGGCGGCCCGGGGCAGGACCCGGCTTCCCACACCTACCGGGGGCGCACGCCACGCAACGCCGTCATGTTCGGCGAGCCGGGACACCTCTACGTCTACTTCACGTACGGCATGCACTACTGCGCGAACCTCGTGTGCATGCCCGCGGGCACCGGCTCGGCCGTCCTGTTACGGGCGGGCGAGGTGGTCGCGGGCGTGCACACCGCTCGCATCCGCCGCATGCCGCACGCCGACGGTCCCGGGATGGAGGGCCTGGCCCGCCGGGTTCCCGACCGGGATCTCGCCAGGGGACCGGCCCGGCTCGCGGTGGCCCTCGGCCTGGTGAAGGAGCACAACGGCACGGACTGCTGCTCGGGTGGCCCCATCCAGGTGCACGAGGGCCGGCCGGTGCCGTCCGGCCAGGTGAGGACGGGCCCGCGCACCGGAGTGTCCGCCGGCGCCGACACCCCCTGGAGGTTCTGGATCGACGGTGACCCCACCGTCTCTCCCTACCGCGCGCACGTCCCCAGGCGCCGTGGCCGAGCCGCGCGCTGACGCGTCGCCAAGAAGTGGCGATAGGGTTCCGTGATCAGGCAGGCTTGTACGGAAGCCCGTACACCCACCATCGATAAGCGAAAGCCACGACCGTGACCGTAACTTCAGGCAATATCGTGCCGACGTCGGAGATGGGTGACATCCTCGACGAACTCGAGTGGCGCGATGTGATCGCGCAGACCACCGACATCGACGCGCTGCGCAAGGCGCTGGCCGACGGTCCGATCACCGTGTATGCGGGCTTCGACCCGACCGCGCCCTCGCTGCACGTGGGCAACCTCGCGACCCTGCTCATCCTGACCCGCTTCCAGCGGGCGGGACACCGCCCGATCGGGCTGGTCGGCGGCGCGACAGGCCTGATCGGCGATCCGAGCGGGCGCAGCACGGAGCGGGCGCTCAACTCCAGCGACATCGTCGCCGAATGGGTGTCCCGCATCAGGGTGCAGGTGGAGAAGTTTCTCACCTTCGAGGAAGGGCCGACCGCGGCCACGCTGGTCAGCAACCTCGACTGGACGGCCGAGCTGAGCGCGATCGACTTCCTGCGCGACATCGGCAAGCACTTCCCGGTCAACCGGATGCTCGCCAGGGAGTCGGTCTCCGCGCGGCTGGCCGGTGAAGGACTCAGCTACACGGAGTTCAGCTACCAGATCCTGCAGGCCAACGACTACCTGGAGCTGTACCGCCGGCATGGGTGCACGCTCCAGCTGGGCGGCAGCGACCAGTGGGGCAACATCACCGCCGGTGTCGATCTCATCCGGCGGGTGGAGAGCGCCCATGTCCACGCGCTCACCGGCAAGCTGATCACCAAGGCCGACGGCACCAAGTTCGGCAAGACAGCCGGCGGCGCCGTGTGGCTCGACCCCGCGCTGACCTCGCCCTACGCGTTCTACCAGTACTGGCTCAACGCCGACGACCGGGACGTCGTGCGCTTCCTCAAGGTCTTCACCTTCCGTACGAGGGAGGAGATCGAGGAGCTGGAGAAGGCGGTGGCGGAACGGCCGGCGGCCCGGGCGGCGCAGCGCGCGCTGGCCGAGGACCTGACCACCCTGGTACACGGCGCCGACGAGCTCGCCCGGGTGATCGCGGCCTCGCGTGCGTTGTTCGGGCAGGGTTCGCTCGCGGAACTGGACGCCCGCACCCTGGAGTCGGCTCTCGCGGAGGTGCCGAAGGCGGTCGTCCCCGCCCTGGGGGCGTCGTACGTCGACCTGCTCGCGCAGAGCGGGCTCGTCGAGTCCAAGTCCGCGGCGCGCCGGGCCGTGAAGGAGGGCGGCGCGTACCTGAACAACACGAAGATCACCGATGAGGAGTACGTGCCCTCCGCGGAGGATCTGCTGCACGGCCGGTTCCTCGTGCTCCGCCGCGGCAAGAAGACGGTCGGCGGCATCGAGGTCGCCTGATCGTCGGTACGTCGATCGTTTGGAGCCGTCCCGGCCGACCGGTCCGGGGCGGCTCTTTCGCGGTCAAGGTTTCTTGTGGCGCAGGTAACAATCTTGTGGCCTTGGCGGCAGCGATGGCCAGAAGTCGCTGTCTGGCCTGGGGTTTTGGCCATCTCGGCGTGATTTGACGGCCGGGCGGACGTTGCCTAATGTTTTCCTCGCCCCCGGGGAGAGCGGGACGCCGAGAGGCGGCCGGGCCCCGACGGGCAAGCCACTCCGACAACCACCCAGACGAGGCGCTCGCGCCGGATCGGGGTCGTCTGCGGCACGGCGGAACCGAGAGGTTTGACGTGAGGCGGGCGAGGGTTTAAGATGGAGTGGTTGCCCCGAAAGGGGAAGGTCACTCTGACAAGAGCATCGGCCGAGATCGCATGACTCGCTTCGGGTCTGTGACACGGTGATCGCCGAAGAGTCGGCCGGACGGAAGTAATCGCCCTGGATCTCGGGACCCGTCACGGGTTTCGGGTGATGGTGGTCGCGTCCGTTTCTTGAGAACTCAACAGTGTGCTAAAAGCCAGTGCATGAATCATGCATGACCCCGTCACCGTGTTGGTGGCGGATTCCTTTGACGGTGCCTTTCCTTAGCCGGGGGGTGCCGGCCAGGGGTGACACTTTTCAGACATTGTTTGGAGAGTTTGATCCTGGCTCAGGACGAACGCTGGCGGCGTGCTTAACACATGCAAGTCGAGCGGAAAGGCCCTTCG